>CAYYFL010000062.1:0-1884 GCA_964471325.1 uncultured Planctomycetia bacterium | reverse complement strand
AAGTAAGATGAAATACAAACTATTTGTTAGTGCTAATCAAAAAGAGCTTCGTGAGGAGAGGTTCGCGATCAAGGATTTGATCAACGGTAACTCGACTTTGCGGCAGTGCTTTGATGTATTCCTTTTTGAGGATCTTCCCGCAAAGGGTAAGTCGCCCGCGGCGACATACTTGAAGCATGTTTGCGACAGCGATATTTATCTTGGGATTCTTGGTAAGGATTATGGAGACAAAGGCAAAGATGGCTTCTCGGCGACAGAGCGAGAATTCAGGAAGTTTCAAAAAGAATGCCCGCGCGGAGAAATTCTTGTTTTTGTAAAGGGAGCGTCCGGAGATGACGCAAAGCGGGATAAGGATGAGCAGACCTTCTTTAAATCCATAAAAGCTGTATTTATATACAAACGATTCCGCAATGTTGATGACTTAAAGGTTCAAGTTCTCAATAGTTTGATTTCATTTTTGGATGATAAAGGCGAAGTTAGTAAAGGGCCTTTTGATGAGGCGATCCCTCGTGAAGTGGGCTATGAAGCAATCGACGAGCAGTGCGTGAAAGATTTTCTGCAGAATCGCGCTACCAAGCTTAATGTTAAAGTTCCTAAGACATCAATCAAGGATATCCTGACCAACGTCCTTAAAGTTGTTAAAAAAGAAGATGGCGGGCTTTGGCCTACGAATACAGGAATTCTATTCTTCGGTAAAAATCCTTCCGACATCATCACAAACCATGAGATTCGTATTGCCCGATTCAAAGGGACAACGCGTTCAGAGTTTATAGATTCGCAAGAGATCAAAGGGCCTATTTATAAAATGCTTGCTCAGGTGCAAGCATTTTTCGTGCGGAATACTCGCTTGGCGAACAAGATCGTCGAGTTTAAACGGGTAGATATTCCTGAATACCCTTTCGAGGCTATTCGTGAAGCGGTCATTAATGCAATAGCTCATCGTAACTACAACCGTCAAGGTGCGCCAATTATGGTAGCTGTTTTTGATGATCGCGTGGAGGTTCGCAATCCCGGCGGTCTTTTACCCGGTCTAAATATTAAGAAGCTGGAAGGCACTCATGCGACACGCAATAAGGCCATCTGTGGCATCTTTCATGAAACTTTAGATATGGAGCGCTTTGGTACTGGTATAGAAAAGATGAAGAAACTTATGAAAGAGCATGGCCTTTCAGCCCCGGAGTTCTCGGAGGAAGGGGATTTCTTTGTCGTTAAATTTTATGGTCCCGGGGATAAGATTTTGGATCTTGCGCCAAGCATTCCTGAGCATAGACAGACTGATCTTAAAAAGCTTGGTTTGAATGAACGCCAGATTGAAGCCCTCCGGTTGATGGTTAACGAGAAAAAGCAAATGACGATTGCGGCATACCTAGAATTATTTAAGGATATCGTTAAAAAGACTGCCTTGAGAGATTTAAAACAGTTGACTGAAAGTGGTTTGGTGAGAAAGGTTGGGTATAAGAAAGGGGCTTATTTCTGTGCAACAGAGAATGTCCCTAAAAAGTGAAAAATGTCCCTAAAAATGTCTCTAAAAGAAATGTCCCTAAAAACCGGGAAATGTCTCTAAAAATGTCCACAAAGATATGGAACATTTGGGACAGGTTTCGGACATTTATCGGACATATCGGACATTGCGCGATTAGTGCGCGATTAGCCTAAGGGGACACAAAGGGGACAAACGGGACATAGATGCGGTAATGGGGCAAAAGGGGCGGTTGGCTCATAAATGGCTCAATTGGCTCATTAATGGCTCACAATGGGCTCAGTATTTTAAGTGAAGAACAGAGAAGAGAAGAATGGTGAAGGAAAGAAAAATATCAGGCATAAAGACTTGGCCTGCGGATGACAGGCCGAGAGAGAAACTCCTCAAAAAGGGTGCGGGGGCTT
>CAYYFL010000061.1:0-2216 GCA_964471325.1 uncultured Planctomycetia bacterium | reverse complement strand
TGGCCATGACGTTGTTGCGCCACAGGAGCCTGCCCCGGAACTTCGGGGCGAGGATGCGCAGCGTCCACTTGAGCATGGGGTTTCCCGATGTCTGAGCCCGGGTCAGTTCCACCCGCTCGACGTTCACCTGGTACTTACCGTCCGGGATCGTCTCAAACTCGCGCTCTTCGACTTCGGCGTGAGCGAAATCGTCATCGAATTGAGCGAGGTCGATGTCCTCGGGGCCGCGGTGCTGATCGAATTGTCCATAGTCTTCGTTCTGCATTGTTTCTTCCTCCATTTATGGGTTTTATTTACCGGTCGGCGCAGGTTTCTCGTCCTGCCCGTCCCCCGGCGCCGGAACCGACCGCGGGGCACTCACCCTCGGCGCGGCCGCCGGCTTGTTGAAAGCTTCTATAAAAGCCTGGAAATTGAGATCGATGGTTTCGGGCAGTCTGCCCGTGCGGTCGCCCGCCTCGTAATGGGGATTGGGCTTCGTGCGCATGACCCGGCGGTAGACCGGTTTGCCGCTCTCGTCGCTCGTCACCTCCAAGTCGCAGAAGAGGATCAGGTCGACCATGCCCAGTACGATCTTTCGAGCTTTGTCGGGGAGCGTAGGGACGATGCGGATGTACTTGCCGGTCCTGGTCTCGATTTCTTTCTCCTGGGAGTGTGAGACCAGAAAAAGACCGTAAGGCAGGAAGGCCAACTTGGTCAGGACGCGCTGAAACTCGTTGTTGATCAGTGCCCAGCCCTTGCCGTAACCGAGATCGGATTCGTGCTCGATCTTGAACCTCGTGCAGATATAATCGCTGCACATGCGGTAGGCGTTGTCGACCGTGTCGAGAATGACAGTCTTGAACGGGTGCTTGCCTTCGGCGATTTCACCGCAGGCGGCGAGAAGCTCCTCCCATGTCCGGATGGGGATGTGGAAGACTTCCAACGAGTTGAGCCCGGGTTCGGTGGCGAGAAACAGAGCTTTTTCGGACCGCGAACACCAGGTCGATTTACCGATTTTACTCGGGCCGTACACCAGCACCGTGAGATCGGCGAGATCTTGCTTCGGGGGACTTTTCTTCGTAGGCAACATGACGGTTCTCCTTTTTTATGGGGTCCTCAAAAAGCCGAAACCTCTTCGAACGAGGCCTCGTCCCGCAACTCTTCGTGCGGGGGGACTTTTTGGTACAAATTATCGATGACATTGGTGCTGCCGTCGGCGCGGCAGAGTGGGAAATAGGCGCAGGGCCTGCGGTAGTGGAAACAGAAGGCGGTGTTCTGATAGAAAACGCCACGGCGGCGAGCGTCGAGGAAAGCCTGGGTCAGTTCCCAGAGTTCGGACTGCAGGGTCTCGAACCGATCGCGGGAAAGATAGAGCATCTCCCGGTGGAACATGCCGGGCTCGGCGTGCTTGTCCAGCAGCCGACCTTGAAACTCGTCATCACTTTCCGGGAGCCGTCTCTTGGCGCCGCTTTTGCCTGTCTTGGACTTGGCGATCAAATCAGCCCGCCGAGACTCAAACTCGGCCTCGGTCTCGCCGCGCCCCTGCTGAAGGCGGGCCTTGACCAGGATGTTGTAGAGGATACCCGCGATGCGGATGCCGAGCGCCTGCTCCACATAGCTGGAGTAGAGGATGATCTGGAAATCGGTCCAGAGTCGTTCCAGGTAGTCGGCATCCACCTGCGAGGCGGTCTTGTGTTCGAGCAGGAAATGCTCATCGCCGATCCGGACGACACCGTCGACACGGCAGGCCAACACGAAACTTCTGGACAACGCGCCGGTGGCGGGGTTTACGATGCCTCCCTCAAAGGTCTTCTCGAGGACGACGATTTCGAATTCTTCGACAGGATAACAGGCGGCGTAGCCCATCATCATCGCGGTGGCCATGTGCCAGTTCCGTTTCGCATCTTCATTATGTGCACGTTCGACGTATGTACGGTCGATGAAGTCGAGGACAGGCGCCAGTTCCCTACCGCCGTGCCAGATCTCCAGGCACTTGTGGATCACCGTGCCGAAGACCAGATTGCCGTCCTGTTCCAAGGGAACAAGTTCATGGATGTAGCGCCACTCGCACGCCTTGCGGCAGTTACGGAACAGGCTCCACATCGAATAGGTGGTTGTTGTCTTCGCTTCCATCACGCAGCCCCCGAAGTGTTGAGCTCAGGACCCACGGATGGAACGCCGCCAACGCGCTCCACCTTGAAGGCCTCTTCGCCGAATTCCCGGGTGAGGAAACCGGT
>CAYYFL010000060.1:0-2313 GCA_964471325.1 uncultured Planctomycetia bacterium | reverse complement strand
CAGCAGGAGGCGACCAACGGGATTATCCAGCTGTCCCAGGGTATGGCCTCCGGCGTGCTCAGGGGCGAGGAATTCAATTCCATCATGGAGAACGGCTCCCGCATCGCCAAGATGCTGGCCGACTACCTCCACACGGATGTCGGCGGCCTGCGCCAAATGGCCACTGAAGGAAAAATCACCTCTGAAATCATGGTCAAGGCCTTCGCCGCGTCGGCAGGAAAAATCGACGAGGAATTCTCGAAGATGCAGCCGACGATTCAGCAGGCGATGACGGACCTCAAGACCGTTTTCGGCCGCCTCGTGAGCGACTCCGATCGCTCCGCCGAGGGCACGAAATCCATCGCGGGTGAGATCGCCAACCTCGCCCAGACGATCGATCAGAACCGTTCCGGCATCGTCGAGCTCTTCACGCAGATCATTTCTCTGGCCGCCCGGGCGACCAAAGCCATCGGGAACATCGGCCAGTCGCTCCAGGGCTGGGCCGCCGTGAAAAGCGGGCGTCTCGACTTCTTCGAATTCGCCACGATGAACGCCGAAGAGCTGAACGCCTGGCTGAAAAAGAACAATACGGAAGCGGCCCGGATGCAAAATCTGCAAGAGAGGATCACGAAAAAGGCCGGAGAAATATTCGATCTGGAACAGAAACGAGATTATCCGTTCAGCGGTAACCAGAAATACTATCAGCGTCTCATCGACAACGCGACGAAAGAAAAAAAGAGACTCGAAGACGAACTCGCCGAATTGCAGGCGCCGAAGGCTGAATCCCATTTGCTGCCGGCGAAGCCTCCCACAAAAACCACGACGAAAACGCCTCAACCAGCGAAGAAAGATCCGGCCACGGAAGCCATAGCGTCCCTGACCCGCGAGCGCGACCTGATCGGCGCCGTCACGGAAGAAGAAAAGGCGCGGTGGGAGATCGCAAAGGGTTCATACAAGCATTTTACGACCAAACAAAAGGAAAAGATTATCTTGCTGGCCCGGGAAATAGATTCGCTGTCCGAACTCAGCAAGCAGCAAACCGAGGGCGGGCAGGCCGTCGATTCCATGACGAAGGAGCGCGACCTAATCAGGGCCGCTACCGAAGAGGAAAAGGTCCGATGGGAAGTTGAGAAAGGCGCATACAGGAACTTTTCAGATGCGCAAAAGGAAAAACTGATCGCTCTGGCGCGGGAACTCGATGCAACCCGCAGCCTGATCGAGCAGGAAGAGGAAAGAAAGGCAAACCAAAAATCCATCGACGCCGAGATCGAAGCGCTGAAACTCCAGGCCGAGACCTTCAACATGACGGCGACGGAGGCCTCCCTGTACCGCCTGACCCTGCAGGGGGCGACCGCCGATCAACTCGCATCCGCCGAGGCCCTCCTCGGCGACATAGACGCCAAGGAGCAACTCAAGCAGATCCTCGAGGACATAAAAACCCCGCACGACCGATATGCCGAAACGGTGCAACGGCTGAACGGCCTGCTGGATCGGGGCACACTGTCGCAGGAGCAGTACGGGAAGGCGATGAAGAAGGCAAAAGAGGATCTGGACAGTACCCTCAAGGACGGCGAAGACAACTTCAAGAAGCTGCAGCAGACAATCGAAGGGTGGGGCCGTGATTCGGCGGACGCCATAACCGACTTCGCCCTGGAGGGAAAGGCGTCCTTCAGCGACATGATCAACAGCATGATCAAGGACCTCCTGCGCATGATGATCTATCAGAACATCACCGGTCCGATCTTCAGCGGCATCAGTTCATATCTGGGCGGTTTCTCGCTCTTCGGCGGCGGCAAGGCGCAAGGCGGCGCCGTGTCCCCCGGCAGAATGTACGAGGTCAACGAGCGCGGCATCCCGGAACTCTTGTCGATCGGCAATAGGCAGTTCCTCATGATGGCCGGTCGCGGCGGCAGCGTGACGCCCGTGGAAGACGATACCGGTGTCGTGGGCCGCGGGAACGTGTCGATCAGCGTTCCTCTCACCATCAGTGGAGACACGGACAAAATGCTGGCTGCGGAGTTGCGCCGCGAAATCGAGCAGACCTGCGAACGGGTGATACGGAGGCACTCATGATCCTGAACGACGGCGTGACATCCTATACCTTCAGTCTTCTGCCGGGGAACATGACGGTGATCCGCGAAGACAAGTCCTGCGCTTCGGTGCAGACTTACGAAGGAGTGGCGTATTTTTCCTGGGGCACTTCCATCGTCGGAAAGGAACTCTCGCTGTCCTGGAACGCCATGCCCGCCGCCATGTGGTCGCAGCTCGAGACATTCTTCACGGCCGACGCACCCCTCGAGTTTGACCCGACGCTGGACGGGACGCCTTCGGCAA
>CAYYFL010000059.1:0-2511 GCA_964471325.1 uncultured Planctomycetia bacterium | reverse complement strand
CCGCTGATCGTCTGTTCCGTTGCAACCTCGCCTGCGATGTAGGGGGACAGATCTATAGTGGAGCCGTCCTTGTCCCACTTGATGCTCTTCTCGCCATTTGTGCCCTCGTGCGTCCAGAATACAAAGACGGCCGTCGATGTCCCGGGCTCGACTGCAGCAGCCGCGTCGTAATCGAGGAATCCTTGCACGAGTGTTCCAGCCGCGGAAAACGACCAGCCGCCGCCGGGATTCGTTCCGATCGAGTAAGATGCCTGCCGAATGTAGCCGTTTGCTGAAAACATGATGACGCCTTGCGGATTTTTACCCCCGTAAACTCCAGCATCTCCGACCATGATCATGTCGTTGGTGTCATCGTAAGCGATCTGTGATGGTGAAGCCAGCTCCTTGCCGTCAGCTGTGAACCCGGCGATATTGTTATTGGAGAACAGGCTCCAGGTTTTCGAGATCGTGTCAAAAACGGCAACCCCGTAAGCGTTGTGTGTCATGGCGATCCGTCCGTCCTGCAATAAAGAAGGCCGCCCGGAATAATGGTCGTCATTGCTGCAATAGGAAGGACGGTGCAGGGTTATCGTTTCCGCCGAAATGTCTATTTCGGCCAGACCACGGAAACCGCCTTGGTCATATCCGCTCGTGTACTTGCACATGCCCGCGTAGATTTTCCTGTTGTAGACAAACGGCTTCGTCAGCCCGTAATAGGGGAAATCGATGTCGCCGCTCGTCCATTTAACGATCAAGGCGCCGGTTTCAAGATCGAATACCAGCATGGCGCCGGGCCACATGCCGGTCGAACAGCTCAAAACGATGTAGCCGCCGTCTACATCGACCCACATCCCCCCATGCAGGCTGTAACTAACCCCGTATGCTTCCGTATCATCGATATCCGTATAATTGAAAATTTCGTGAAACTCCGGCGACGATTCCGTGAGATCGATATAGCCGACACTGACCTTGGGATGCCATACATAGGTATCTACCAGACAGAGGTAAACCCGCAAATTCGCGGCATCGACCTGACAATGATGAAAGGATCCGTAGTGTGCCGAAATGCTGTGAGTTACATTCTGCGTGAACCCGTACGCGACGTTCGTGTCGCAGTAGTAGTTGGTGATCGTGTTCGCCTCTCCGTCGAGAACCCACAGCCACCTCCCCGAGCTTCCAACGTGGGCCGCCGTGATGACGATGATGTGCCCGTCATGTACATGGTTGCAGTACCATACGTGCTCGGTGGCCGATATTCCGCCGCAGATGACTGACGGAAATCCCGGCGTTGTTGTGGCGTCCCAGTACTGATCGACGGTCCAGGTGTCCACGTCGATCTTTACGACACATTGCAGACCTTTTGTGCCACCGCCATTGTGAATATTGACCGCGTACAGCTTCCTGCTCGTTGAGTCCCAGGACAGCTCAACGGTCGTGTCGCCGGTCGGCCAGCCCGTTGCCGTGTCGTCCATGTGGAGGGCCCCGACCTTCCTGGTGAAGATCAGATTCATCTGATTCGCCGCTTTTTGGACCGCGACGGGATGGCCGCCGACTTCGCCGTAGCCGTCGTAATTCGTGACCCTGACCGCGGCGGTCCACGTCGTTCCTCCGTTTGTGCTTACCGAGTAGTAAATGTTGGTCAGTTGCTCGCCCCCAGGGCCGGTGCTCTCGAGGACATCGAACCACAGCCAGAGATCGCCGGTCGTGATCTTGATGATGGATGGGTTGCTCAGGCGCCAGGTGGATGTCAGGCCTGCGATGCTCAGGGCCGCTTCCGCTGACCAGGTGACGAAATCGATGGAGGTCCTCTTGTACAGATAATAATTCGAGCCGCTTTTCTTCCCGTAAACCAGCAGGTAGGAATTCGCCCCAAGGGTCTGCACCCAGGGGTCGGACGTGAAGGTGTCGTGACTCCAGGTGGCGATCTCGGCATTGCCGACGGCCGCGCCCGTTACGGTGACGATCCGACGCATAAGCCGATAGAGGTGAGAGACAGTGTCGTTGATGAGATAGATCAGTCCGATATTGCCGCCGGTCAGCTCGCAGATCGACACGCTCACCATGACGCGGGAGGTGTCCGTGTAGAGCTCGATGGTGACAGGCGTGAATTCCCGGCGTTCGGTATCGGTGTAGACATATTTTATTCCGCAGTCTCCGTCCGTATCGGGGCCATAGCAATAGGCGATGCAGAGCCGGCCTGACGAGTGGGGGATGAGATTGACGCCAAACTCGTTGAACGTCTCGGATGTGAGAAATGATCCGTCGAAGGGGATGTCATCACTACGCTGTGAAGAGATGATCTCCACCAGGGGGCGCCGGGAGGGGTTTTCTTGGGCGGCGGCCAATGCGGCATCGAGGGTCAAGGGCATCAGAACACCTCGCTTAGGATGAGGAGCGTCATGGTCACGTTCTGCCGCCATGCACCCGCGCCTGTACCGTATCCGCCCAAAAAATAGTCACCGTCCAGGCGCGTCATTTCGACCGTGTAGGTTGTTGCCGAAGGCGTCCCGTCCAGCGTCGGGTCAAACTCGA
>CAYYFL010000058.1:0-2569 GCA_964471325.1 uncultured Planctomycetia bacterium | reverse complement strand
GAAATGGATCCTGGAATTGCTTCTCTCCGATGGCGACCACAACTGCCTTTATTGTGATGCAGACGGTGACTGCGAACTCCAGAGCCTTGTGAAGCGCTATGGGGTGCAAGAGTCGAAAAAAGAAGAGCCGAAAAGAGAGCGGACCGTTGATAATGAATCGAGCCGTGGCATTAAAAGGAACGAGTACAGATGCATACTCTGTCAACGTTGTGTCAAGACCTGCAGAGAGATACAGGTATCGAATGTATGGGGTTTTTCAGAACGGGGTTTTGAAACCCGGCTTATTGCCGATGATGATCAAAAGATCGGTGAGTCAAATTGCGTTATGTGCGGCCAGTGCGTTCAGGTGTGTCCCACGGGCGCCCTCACATACCAGACGGTACTCGGCAGGGGCGCCAACTGGGAATTGACAAAAGAGTCGAGCATATGCATCTATTGCGGAGTAGGCTGCAAGGTCGATTTCTACAAGAACAGGGAAGGCATGCTGGTTAAGGCGCTTGGCAATTACGAAGGGCCCAACAACGGCCACCTCTGCGTGAAGGGGAGGTTTGGTTTTGATTTTGTGCAGAGCCCGAAGAGGTTGTCAAAGCCCCTGATCAAGCGGAACGGCGCCTTCGAGGAGGCAACCTGGGACGAGGCGCTCGATCTTGTTGCCGCTAAGTTTACCGAGATAAAAGAAAAATATGGTCCCGATTCGATAGCCGCGCTGTCTTCGGCAAAGTGCACCAACGAAGAGAACTACCTGATGCAGAAATTTATGCGCGCGGTGATCGGAACGAATAACGTCGATCACTGCGCCCGTCTCTGACACAGCTCAACCGTCGCCGGTCTGGCGGCTGTGTTCGGCTCAGGGGCAATGACAAATTCCATACGGGAGATTCCCTTAAGCGCAGGCTTCTTTGTTATAGGGTCAAATACTACCGAGAACCACCCTGTCATGGGGTCGATGATCAAAAATGCCGTCATTAATAACGGTAAAAAACTGATCGTTGTAGACCCAAGAGAGATAGAGCTTTCACGGTACGCCGATTATTATTTCCAGATCAAGCCGGGCACGAACATAGCGATACTCAATGGCTTTATGCACATCCTTATAAAAGAAGGCCTCTATGACAAGGCGTTCGTCGAGACAAGGACCGAAGGTTTTCAGGAGCTTGCCAAGACCCTTGAAAAATATACCCCTGAATATGTGGCAGAGATCTGCGGGCTGAATAACCCGGAAGACATTCCGAAGGCGGTCCGGCTCATGGCAGAATTGAAGCCGATGGCGCTTTATTACTCAATGGGCATCACTCAGTTTGTGTCCGGGGTGAATAACGTCAAGTCAACGGCAAACCTCCAGATGCTCCTTGGCAATATGGGGGTTCCCGGCGGCGGGGTAAACCCGCTTCGGGGCCAGAACAATGTGCAGGGCGCATGTGATATGGGCGCGCTCCCCGTATCATACCCGGCATATCAACCCGTGGCGAACGAGGAGAACAAGGCAAAGTTTGAAAAGGCATGGGGCGTGAACGGGCTCTCGGCCAAGCCTGGGCTGACGATCGTTGAGATGTTCAACGCGGCCATTGGAGGACAGTTAAAGGCAGTCTACGGGATGGGCGAAAACCCGGTCATGTCTGACCCGAACCAGCATCATATCATAGAGGCGCTTGAGGCGCTTGAATTCCTGGTTGTGCAGGATATCTTCCTTACGGAAACGGCACAGTATGCCGATGTAGTGCTCCCTTCCTGCGCATTCAGCGCACCAAGATTCGATAAACAGTAATTAATGCCGCCAGCATTGTTAAGAGCACGGTAGAACTCAAGCGATTTTTCAGAGAAGGCAATTGCATGTTTGAAGTCTTTGGCGTTGGCATAGTATAGGGCCAAGTTATTGGAACAATAAACTGCAATTGAAGGTTGATTGATTGATGTAGACAGTTGCAATGCTAATTTGATATTGTCGATGGCTTTTAGATCGGATTTTGTTTTTAGCGATAATACGTTGAACCGAGCCAACCCAAGCGATAGTAAGTATTTTTCGGGATCGCTTGCATTGTTAAACCATGTAAGTGTTGATGTGGAATCTGTTAGGCTATTGGGGATTGCCGATTTGTACCAATGCAGCGCGCTGTCGGGTTGAATTTTTTCGAAGTAATCGCCAAGCTGAATTTTAATTTGCATTCGGGCTGCTTCAACCTTTTGGTAGGGTAACATTTTCCGGAGGCTATCGGCAAAATTTTTGGTCTGTCCCATCGAAGCAATAACTACAAGTACAATTGCTAGGGTTGTAAGAAATTTTTTCATGATAATTAAGTAGATTATCTAACTATCTTTCACCGTTTCTACAAATTTAGGATAAATAACTCATCAAAAAAGTAAAAATTTGGGAAACTGGGTCAACTTTTAGGACGAGGCTTAAAGCGTTTTTGTATTCTTATTGGAGAATCTATAACGAGATAATCATATATCCTCTTTTCATGAAGGAGGTATGCAAAGTTGAAAAACAGAAATTTTTTAATAGGGCTTTTTTTAGTAAATTTGATTTGATAAAATGGTTTAGCGAATAGGTAGAATCATTAAAAAATGC
>CAYYFL010000057.1:0-2775 GCA_964471325.1 uncultured Planctomycetia bacterium | reverse complement strand
GGGATCCGAACGTTTCCATGGCCATGCCGAGCCCGATCGACTTCCTGGCCATGGCGACCACCGAATATCCCATGAGGCCGTCGAATCCGATGCCGGGGATGTGCAGTATCTTGTCCCTGGTGAAGTACTTGTCTTCTTTGCCGACCTGTACTCGGTATACAATCTCGCCGTCCTGCCACATGGGCGTCACCAGATTCGGCGTAATCGGCCAGAGCTGCACGAGCTCCCCGTATCCGTTGACGACCTTTTCCGCGTAGCCGTTACCCCAGAGCAGGATGTGGCCCATCAGTGTTTCCCGTAATGTCTTGGCTGTCATAAACGGGTTGGCCTGGTCGTGCAGGACCCTATACATGACCCTGTCAGAGGCGATCCTCTTTTTTTCCGCTTTCATTTGCATGAGGTGAAGAGGAAGGCTGGCGATGGTTCCGGCTATCAGGGTGACCGCATTCCAGACAGCGGAATAGGTGAGGGCGGACTGCTCAGTGACGGTTTCACCCGAGAGGGATTGCGCGCCGTAGAGATTCCAAAGCGAAGGATCCCAAGCCTTGGGATCGTCGACGCCGAGGTTGCGGAAATACTGAGCTGTTTTTTTGAGCCGCTGTAATATTCTCACTTTGAGCCGCTATCTTATTAATCAGTTATGAATCCATGGTGGAAGTATGTCAGGTTTTAAAAAGTATTGACACTGCAGGATTTTTACAAATGTTCAGATATTTCACACTTTTTTCAGTCTTCTCGTCCTTTGAGGCGAAAATTGATGATTGACTCGCGCGTTACGCGTATGGATCCGGCAAGCCGTTCGGCGCTTAAATGTCCATGCTCGATCCACAGACGGATTGTGCGCGGGTGGACATCAAAATATGCCGCCACTTCATCAATCCGCAGCAGTGGCTTGGTCGGTGGGTCAGATACGGATCTCTTATCAGAACCCTCTTTACTCATAAGCATACAACCCCCCTCGTCTCGTACACCGATTGTGTTTCGTCGTTTCCAAACATCGCCCGTCCCCAGGCCATGATCAGCGCAACCATGCCGTCTATCTTCTCCGTCGCCTTTTCCTTGTCCGGGGCTACATTACCGTTGGGATCGGACCTCATGACAAGGTTGTCGGCGCACCACCGGAGCACCGGATGGCCCCCGTGCCGCACCTTTTCCGTCATGACATGAACGAGCAGGTCCTTGGCGGGTTCGTTGAATGACTTCGCTCCCTGACGCACCTCGACCATCTGAAAGCCGTCTTCGTTGCCCGTCGGATTCAATTCATCCATGATCCGGGTAGCCGTCGCCTGGGCGTTCCACGAGTCGAACCCGATCTGGCAGAGCTGATATTCCTTCGCGGCATCCAGGATGTCCTTCTCGATCCACGCGTAGTCGATGACGTTGCCCGGCGTCGCGGTTAAAAAACCCTGATTTTGCCAAATGTCATAGTGGATGCGGTCGGTTTGAGAGCGCTTGAGGATTCCTTCTTCCGGGCAGTAGAAGCGGCACAGGATGTCAAAAACACCGTCCTTGTCATCCGGCGGGAAAACCAGGACGAAGGCCGCCAGGTCGATCTTGGATGACAGGTCCAAGCCCCCGAAGCACTTGCGGCCTCGGAGGAACTCAAGGTCGGGTTTGGCGTTGCACTTGTCCCACTTGTCCATGGGCATCCACCGCGAGAGCTGCTTGACGGGGATGTTCAGCCGGAAGCGAAGGAAATTCTGGAAGTCCACCGGGTTTTGCTTGGCCTCGTTGTAGTCCTGCCGGATCTTGTCGAGAGTGAAGATCTGTCCCAAGGACGGGTTCACCCGCTTCCAGAGGTCCTCGTCATCCGGATCGTCCTTTTCCGGGTCCGCCAGATATAGGACCGGCAGGAACCGGGGATCCTGTATGATGCCTTTTCCGACCTGAATCGCTTTCGAGCGCAGACGCCACCAGATGGAGTTTTTGTCGTATATGCCGGCCGTGGTGATGACCAAGACGATCTGCTGCCTGCGGGCATAATCCGTCCCCGCCGTCAAGACGTTCCAGAGTTCATCGTTGGGGTGCGCGTGGATTTCGTCGACGATGACGCATGACGGGTTAAGTCCGTGCTTTGTGTACGATTCGGAGGAGAGGACCTGGAAATAGCTGTTGTTCTTCCGGTAGATGATCCGCTTGCGTGAATCCAGGCATTTGAGATGCCTGGAGAGGCCGGCAGAGTTGCGGACCATGGCCGAGGCTGCCTGGTAGACGATGCTCGCCTGTTCGCGGTCTGCGGCCGCACAGTAGACCTCGGCGCCCTTTTCCCCGTCGTTGGTCAGCATGTAAAGGCCTATGGCGGCGCAGAATTCCGATTTGCCGTTTTTCTTGGGGATCTCGACGTAGGCGGTGCGGTATTGCCTGGTCCCGTCGTCATTCAGCGTTCCGAAGAGAGGTTTCAAGAGGTCGTCCCATTGCCACGGCAAAAGTCTGAATGGCTTGCCGGCCCATTCACCTTTTGAATAGGTGCAGTAGGTTTCAATAAAGTTTTTCACCCACTGCGCTTTTTCTAAATTAAAGGGCATGGTGTTTCTCCACCAGTATCCCGTCAGTCATCTCATGCCCGATCTCTATCGCCGCGGTGAGCCTTCCTGTTAACTCGAGAAATTCCGTGATGCTCAGACGCGTATTCGTCTTTTCCCTGTGTTTTTTGCGTTCTACGAAAATCGCGATGTTATGGCGCCTGTAGTAGCGATGCTCGAGTTCGACCCAGCTTTCGGCATAAGGAATATGATTTCTCTGCGCGTACTTATGCATCAGGTCGTTCAGTTGCTG
>CAYYFL010000056.1:0-2973 GCA_964471325.1 uncultured Planctomycetia bacterium | reverse complement strand
CCGCCTTTCGGAGGATTTTTTGCGCCAGGCACGCTATGATTTTCTGACGAGGGTTGCTGCGGACACGGGCGCGGATACGATGGCATTGGGGCATACGCGCGACGACCAGGCGGAAACGGTTTTGATGCGCCTTTTGCGCGGCAGCGGGTTGTGGGGGTTGATGGCCGTCTTGCCGGTGAGGCGGCTGGGGGCACTGAAGATTGTCCGGCCGTTGATCGGTGTTTCCAGGAAAGACGTCCTTCGATATCTCAAGAAAGAGGGACTGGATTACCGGGTGGATGAAACGAACGAAGAAGAAGTTTACCTACGCAATAAAATCCGGCTCAAGCTTCTTCCTTTGCTTGAGAAAGAATTCAATGCCAATGTCAGGGGGGTGCTTGTGAATACGGCCTTGTCCGTGGGCGCCGATTATGATTATCTGGAACAGCATGCCCGGGGTTTCCTCAAGAACCACGGCCGCTCGGTCGCCGGACGGTTGATGATAGCAGAAGAACCGCTGAAGTCGCTGGATATAGCGTTGAGACGCATGGTTATGCGGATGGCGATTTCGTCGTTGACGGGGATTTCCGGCCTGCTCGGATTCCGGCATTCTCTCGAATTGGAAGAGTTGCTGTTCGGGCGTCCTGCCGGATCCGAGGTCCATCTGCCGGGAGGCGTGGTTATATCCAAGGAGGCTCGTACGCTTTCTTTCGTTTGCCGCAAGCCTCGCCGCCTTCCCCGGAGAAAAGTTTGTGCCAAAAGATGATTTGCTTTTAAGACGCGTTAGGTTATAATAGGAAAACCATGAATAAATCCAATTCCCGTAAAATGAAACAGTCTCCCGCACAAAGATTTAAGAAGAACAACCTTTCTGTTTTCGTGTGGATCCTTTTTATTGTCGGCACCCTTTATCTGATGGGGCTTTTGCAGAATAACGGGGCGGCCCGCAAAGAGCTTTCATATACCGAGTTCTGTCGTGTCTTGACAGAGGAACCGTCGCGGCTCAAGGTTGTCACGATGTCCGAAGACATCCTGCAGGGGGAGTTCGTGAATGGCTCGCGTTTTTTCGTCAATATCCCCCCTGATGACAAAGACCTCTTGGCGCTCCTGCGTACTCATGCGCCTGATTTTCAAGTCAAGCCGGCTCGGACGATTTGGACGAATCTTTTGTTCTCTCTGGGCCCCGTGGTCCTTTTTATCGCCTTCTTGTGGTATTTCAGCTATCGCGGGGCTGAGGTAGGCAACAGGATCTGGTCTTTCGGCAAAGTGAAGGCGCGTTTAGGGACGGAGTCCAAGGAAAAGGTGACTTTTGCCGATGTGGCCGGGGTCGACGAGGCCAAAGAAGAGCTCCAGGAGGTCATCGAGTTCCTCAAGGATCCTAAGAAATTCCAGCGTCTTGGGGGCAAGATTCCCAAAGGCGTGCTTCTTGTGGGTCCTCCTGGTTGCGGCAAGACATTGATCGCCAAGGCTGTCGCCGGAGAAGCCAATGTTCCTTTCTTTAATATCAGCGGGTCCGATTTTGTCGAGATGTTTGTCGGCGTCGGCGCGTCGCGCGTCAGAGATCTTTTCGAGCAGGCCCGCAAGGCCGCAAAGACCTTCGGCCGGGGCGCGATTATTTTCATAGACGAGATCGATGCCGTCGGCCGTTTGCGGTTTTCCGGGATCGGCGGCGGCCACGATGAGAGGGAGCAGACCCTGAATCAGCTTCTTGTGGAGATGGACGGATTTGATCCGCAGGAGGGCATTATCCTTATTGCCGCGACCAACAGGCCCGATACGCTTGATCCCGCCTTATTGAGGCCCGGCCGTTTCGATCGGCATGTGGTCATTGACCGGCCCGACATCAAAGGACGTGAGGCGATCCTGAAGGTGCATTCCGCGAACATCAAGCTGGCGGCTGATGTCAGTCTCGAGGCCATCGCCAGGCAGACGCCGGGTTTTTCCGGGGCAGACTTGGCCAACCTTTGTAACGAAGCTGCTCTGCTTGCCGCGCGTTATGACAAGGAGGCCGTAGGCAAAAAAGAGATGGAGGCGGCCATAGAACGTGTCGTCGCCGGACCTGAACGCAAGAGCCGTGTGATCAGCCCTAAAGAAAAAGAGATAGTGGCTTTTCACGAGGCAGGGCATACGCTTGTCTCCCTTTTGACGCCGGAGGTTGATCCGCTGCACAAGGTTTCCATCATTCCCCGTGGCGTGGCAGCCCTCGGTTATACGCTTCAGCTGCCTTTGCAGGACCGTTACATCATGATGAAAAGCGAACTGATCGGCCGCATCACGGTTCTGTTGGCCGGCCGCGCTTCCGAGAACCTTTATTTTCAGGACATCACGACGGGTTCCGAGAACGATATCGAAGTCGCGACGCAAATGGCCCGGCGCATGGTGTGTGAATTCGGCATGTCTGAGAAGATCGGCTATCTGACCCTCGGCCATCGTCAGGGGTTGATTTTCCTGGGCAAAAACCTTTCGGAAGAACGCAATTATAGCGACGAGACCGCTAAGATCATAGATGATGAGATCAAGGCGATCATCGATTCATGCTACGATCGGGCAAGACTCCTTTTGGAGCAGAATAAAGACAAGTTGACGCTTCTGGCCAATACTTTGCGGGAACGCGAAGTCATGGATGCCGAAGAAGTCAAAAAACTGCTGGGCTTCGCGCTGTAAGCCACCTATGGTTCCACGCGTTCTCGCCTTGAAAAATTCCGCCGATCTCCTGAAGGAATTCAAGCGTATCGGCGTCGATGGGGGCGGTATGAAGATCATGCGCCCCAAGGCCTTCCTGCGTATCGTCAAAGTCTCGCGCCTCCCCGGTTTCTGTGCCAATATCCTCAAACAGGCGATGCTTTCTCTCGGTGGAGATGCCGCCTTGAGCCGCGGCTCGATCACCGGCACCGATAGGCATTCCGATTGTCTTCTGTTAGGTACATTCTCCCAGTATTTGTCGCTGTCTTCCAAATTAAAAAGACAGCCGTTTGGCCTTTCTGAGCTCGGACG
>CAYYFL010000055.1:0-2982 GCA_964471325.1 uncultured Planctomycetia bacterium | reverse complement strand
CGATGTTACAAACTGGCCTGGAACAGGCGCCACTGGTAGCGGTTTCCGCGGCGGCGGTTGGTATAGTGACACATCGATCGCCCGCGTATCGGACCGCTACTGCGCGGCGTACACGGTTTCGAATCGGTGCAGCGATTACGGAGGTCGGTTCGCCAGGACCCCTTGATTTTTTGTCCTTTTACCCTTTGGGGTTTTGGTGAGGGGGTGAGTGGTTAGCCAGGGAATGGATTAAATGAATAAGCCGGAAAAGAAGGTATGGGAAAGGTAACCCCGGTTGTGGAGAAGCACTACAGGTTGATTTTATGGACATTGCCCAAAATTGCCAACTTTCCAAAAGACCAAAGATTCCTGCTTGCCGACAGGATCGAGATGCTGCTTTTGGATGTGCTTTCGTTGTTGATCGAGGCGACGTATTCGGCGGAGAAAAGAGAGACATTAAAGAAGGCCAATTTGAAAGTCGAGCAGACGAGGTTCATGATGCGCATCGCCAAGGACATGGAATACGTGAATATCAAGGGCTATGACTTTTTCTGCGTTTCGCTTCTTGAGATAGGCAGAATGATAGGGGGCTGGAGAAAATCCGAGGAGGATAAACAAAACCAGAATCCTTGTGTTCACGGATACAAGGAGCGGTCACCGAAAGAAAGGGGTCCAGACGTCGTCACCTGTCCTTGACTCCTGTATAAGGTCGAGGCAAAAAGAGGGTGACCTGCCGCGCGGGTTTCAAAGCGAAATGCTTCCGGCGCGGTGAGGGGTAGTAAAAAGGTGCGAGGTCGTAAAGCGTTGTCCGGCGGTTTCCGCGGCGGCAATTGGAATAATGACACATCGAACGCCCGCGTATCAGACCGCAACAACGCGGCGAACACGAATTCGAATCGGAACAACAATAACGGAGGTCGGTTCGCCAAGACCCCTTACTTTCACCTGCTGAATGTTCGAAGATCATGGGTTCGGCAGGTTCTTAAAGGATGGTTTGGATGATGGGCGGGTGAGGAAAAGATGAAGAAGATTGAGAATATCTACAAAAAAATCTGTTCTGTCGAGAACCTGTATGCCGCCGCATCCATGGCGGCCAAGGGCAGAAGGTATCGCGATTCGACAGCCGACTTTACCTTCCGTCTCGAGGCGGAGATCAACCGTCTGAAGAAGGAGATGGAAAACGGGACATACAGGCATGGGGCTTACCGTGTTTTTGTCATTCACGACCCTAAGGAACGGTTGATCTCGGCGGCGCCCTTCCGCGACAGGGTCGTGCATCACGCCGTCCATGACGTTATTGAACCGCTCCTGGACAGGACGTTCATTTATGATTCTTACGCCTGCCGCAAGACAAAAGGGACCCACAAGGCCGTTGACAGGGCGCAATCTTTCCTGAGGCTGAATAAATTCTGCCTGCATTGCGACGTCAAAAAGTATTTCCAGTCCATCGACCACGGAATATTAAAGGGGGTGTTGGCACGCTGCATCGCTGACGCCAAAACCCTTTCGCTCCTGGACACCATCATTGATTCATCGGCCTATTTGGCCGATATCTCTGTGGCAAACAGGATCGCCGGTTTGCCGATCGGGAACCTGACGTCCCAGTTCTTCGCAAATCTTTATCTCAACGAGCTGGATTATTACGTGAAGTTTTCCCTGGGGTGCCGTTATTATCTGAGATATATGGACGACTTTCTTGTTTTTGGCAACGACAGGGCCGCGCTTGAAGAGATCAAGGACCGGATCAGGGAGTTTTTAAGGGATAAATTGAATGTTACGCTTCACGAGGGGAAATCCCAGGTCTATAGCACCAGAAGAGGAATCAAATTCCTGGGGTTCAGGATCTATAAGGATTTCAGAAGGTTGACGACGGGCAATGTCAAACGTTTCAAAAGACGGCTTAAGCGGTTCCATTATCTGTTTGAAAAAGGCGAAGCGGATAAAGAAAAAATCCGCGATTCGGTCAGGTGCTGGACGGCGCACAGCCTTTATGCCGACACGCATGGCCTGCGGTCGAGATTGCTCGTTGATTTGATGCAAAAAGACGCACATTTCGGAAAGGGTCTTAAGGATATATTGTTGCCGGCCGGCGGGCGAAGGGATGACGAGCGAGCCCGGGAAGCGGCTAAGTTAAAGGAGCGAAGTGATGCGCAAGAGCTTAGTTGTCCGCGTCGTTAGCGCAAGGCGGTTTGTTCCCGATCGGGTGCTGAAGACCCGCGGGGGGGGATTGTCAGTTGTCAGCGTAGGTCAGTCCCGCTTGCGCAATCTTGCGAGCGATATGTTTTCAAGAAAAGTTGCAGGATTCATCAGGGAGCTAAAGAATAGAGACACCGGCCGGGAAGCGGACGGGCGAACCGATAAAACAGGTCAACATGGACAAGACGATGGGAAAGACATATCTTAAAAACACCTCAACGTTTTTGGCGACGGCGATCTCCATGCTGAAGCAAGAGGAATATTTTAGACCTGCCATGAAAAGTCTCTTTTGTTTCTTGCTGTTGTCTGTTTTCTGTCTTTTGTTTTCTCCGATAGTCTTCGCCAACAACATCAAGGTCTCCGACGTCAGCCTCCAGAACCTGGATTCTACCGCGGGCACGGTGGACATCAAGTTCGACGTCAGCTGGGACAACAGCTTCACCCGCACGGACTCAAACGGCCAGGCGTACTTTGACCGGGCATGGGTCTTCGTCAAATACCAGATCGGCGGCACAGGGGCTTGGTACCACGCCACGCTTGTCTCCGGCGGCTCCTTGGGCAGCTATTCGACCTCCACCGCCATCGGCATCACTTCTGACGGCAAGGGGGCGTTTTGCAAGGCCGGACCCAGTCAGACTTTAAGATGGAATTTCGGGACCACCGGTGATAATGTCAGCAGCAGTTCAAGCGTCCAGGTTAAAGTCATGGCCATCGAAATGGTCTACATCCCCCAGGGCTCCTTTGTCTTGGGCTCCGGCGGTTCCGAATACGCTCATTTCTACGCCTATCCTACAACGACAGATCCTT
>CAYYFL010000054.1:0-3041 GCA_964471325.1 uncultured Planctomycetia bacterium | reverse complement strand
ACGAATTTCCCCATATTCTCCATTTCACCGGTTGTTTTCGGGGAACCGAATGTAACGCGGACGATTGCGTCCGAAGCCCCAGAAAAACGCCTCAAAATCTCCAATTCTCCGTTTCTCACCAATTATGGGGTTAACAGCTCCCCCTTCGACATTCAATCCCCGACACCCCGAAAGAGAATCCGGTAAGTATCTATCAAAAGCCGGGCACGAGTGCCAGGAAAAATTACCAGACAGCGGGGCGGCCGGAGAGACGGAAATCGTTGTGGGTGACGCCATGACAGCCTTCTAAGGCTGACAGATGGGCTCCATGATTTCCGACCCGAAAATCGAGCCCATCTCGCTCTGGCTGCATCCACGATGTTTCTCCAATGGCTGCCGCAAGGAGGACATGATGGAAGCCGGAGAACCTGCAGTACCTTTACTCGAAAAAACAATTTCAGAAATCGCATCGATATTGGCGGAAGGATACCTTCGCTATCGGAATAGACGCCGTCTGCCCGCACCTGATCCGGATATTATCGGGCAGGAAAATAATTCACAACATTCTGATTTTATTGAGACTATTTCACTTGATTCTTCAGGCGATATAGGCCTTGTTACATAGAGCATCTAAGAAAGATTTTAGGAAGTGTGGAGGTTCCAGTGGATAAAGCGACTTACCAGCAGGTGCAGGCCCTTTCCCGGATGACTGTCGGCGAACTGCGGGAAAGGTATATCGATGTCTTCGGTGAGGAAACGAGGTCGCATCACAAGGATTTTCTTCTCAAGCGGATCGCCTGGCGTATTCAGGCCTTGGCTGAAGGCGGCCTTTCGGAACGAGCAAAACGAAGGGCCGAGGAAATAGCAAATGACGCCGACCTTCGGATCCGTATACCGCGCGATCCCGTCAAACCAGGGTTGATGGAAGTGAGGCGGCGTTCTGTGACTGGACGGCTTCTCCAATTAATGGATACCAGGTTGCCCTTGCCCGGGACTCTGCTGGTCAGAGAATTTCAGGGCCGGGATATCGTGGTCAAGGTTCTCGACAAGGGCTTCGAGTATGAGGGCCGCCACTTCAAGTCTTTGTCCGCCATCGCTAAGGAGGCGACGGGTACTAAATGGAACGGGTTCCTCTTTTTCGGGCTGAAAAAATCCAAGCGGCCGCGAAATCAGAACCATGAGTCGAAAGGGAGCAATGAATGAGCAGAACCAGTGCATCCGCCATGCAATCGGTGGAGGATCTCAAGGCCACTATACGGTGTGCCATCTATACCCGGAAATCAACAGACGAGGGCCTGGACCAGGACTTCAACAGCCTCGACGCCCAGAGGGAATCCGCGGAGGCCTACATAGCGAGCCAACGACATGAAAAGTGGCTGTGCATCTCCGAACGCTACGATGACGGCGGATTCACCGGCGGCAATATGGAGCGGCCGGCCCTCAAGCGACTCATTGCGGACATCGAATCCGGCGGCATAGATTGTGTGGTGGTTTACAAGGTGGACCGTCTTAGCCGGTCCCTCTTGGACTTCTCACGCCTCATGGAGCTTTTCGACAAGCACGCCGTGAGTTTCGTCTCGGTCACACAGCAGTTCAACACAACCAGTTCCATGGGTCGCCTCACGCTAAACATTCTGTTCTCCTTCGCCCAATTCGAACGGGAGATTATCTCGGAGCGCACCAGAGACAAGATGTCCGCCGCCCGCAAAAAAGGGAAATGGATCGGCGGCACGCCGGTTCTGGGCTACGACTTGGATCCCAAAGGGGGACGTCTGATCGTCAATGAAGATGAGGCCGCCCGAGTGCGTGCTATTTTCGATCTCTACATGGATCGCAAGGCCTTGATGCCTGTCGTTTCTGAACTCGAACGGCGCAAATGGGGGAAAAAACAGTGGACCACCAAGCGAGGTGATATCCGCGGCGGGAATCCGTTCACGAAAAACAGCCTCTATCGATTGCTCACAGGCGTTGTCTACACGGGCAACGTCGACTACAAGGGAACGATTTACAAGGGAGAGCACGAGGGAATTGTGGATCCCGATCTTTGGCAGCAAGTCCAGGATATTCTGAGACACAACGGCCGTTCCGGGGCCAAGGATGTACGCAATAAATATGGGGCATTGTTGAGAGGATTGCTTTACTGCGCACCGTGCAGAGCCGCCATGGTGCATTCCTACACCGTGAGAAACGGCAAGTGCTATCGTTACTATGTCTGTTTGACCGCCCAGCAGCGGGGATGGACAGCCTGCCCGACAAAATCCGTCAATGCCCATGAGATGGAGGTTGCGGTGATCGACTACATCCGCGGTCTTGGCTCAAACATTGACATCTTTTCGGAAACGGTATCAGCGGTGAGAGATCAGAACGAAAATCGGTTGCATGACCTCGAAACTGAACGCCGGGCGAACGAGCGCGAGCTCAAAAGGTTGGATGACAGACTTCACGCCCTCGTAAGCGACAATTCGGCCTTACGCACCGATAGTCGGCTGGTTACGGATCAAATGGCCGACCTGCAGGACCGGATAAGTTTTCTGGAACAGAGGATGACCGTCATTCGGGAGGAGATTATCCTCATCCAGAGGAAGACTCTGGATGAGGAAGACCTGAAGAAAGCGCTCAACGCTTTCGATCCCGTCTGGGAATCACTCGCACCACGCGAGCAGGCAAGGATCCTCAAGACCCTTATCGAACGTGTCGCCTACGATGGGCGCGACGGCAAGGTCACAGTGACCTTTCGCTCTCCGGGCATCAAGGCATTGTGCATGGGTGACGAAGTCCGGATGCTGGAGGAACATGAACTCAAGGAAAAGTTATAACAATAACACAGAACACCTCGAAGCGAGTTTTACCTTCCAACCGAGGAACAGACGGAAGAACGGCGATACACGCCCTGAAAGGACCATTGATGTCATCGGCAAGGGGAACATTCCCCGTGTATCCAGGCTGCTCGCTTTAGCGATTCGCTTCGAGGATCTGGTTAGACGAGGCGAGGTTCAGGACTATGCAGATCTTGCCCGTCTCGGCTATGTAACCCGGGCTCGGATAACCCAGGTCATGAATCT
>CAYYFL010000053.1:2268-3378 GCA_964471325.1 uncultured Planctomycetia bacterium | reverse complement strand
CAGGCGGCCAAACCAGTTACAGCTGGACGGATCGCGAGACCGGCCGGCGGTTCGGCTACAGCGACGCCCTTAATCCTGTCGTGACCGGTTGGGATAACCAAGGCAACGAAATTATCACGACTTATCGCGGCAGTTTCTCTGAGACCATCGAAATGACCCGTGCGGCTTTCGCCGCCAAAGTCGCTTCCGGCGCTCTTTCTCCCGAAGATCTTGAAGCTTATAACGCCGTTGATGAAATGTTGAGTGACTCAGATACGTTTACGATGAGCATCTCAGGCGGCCAAACCAGTTACAGCTGGACGGATCGCGAGACCGGCCGGCGGTTCGGTTACAGCGCCGGAAAGCACCTTGTGGTTGATGTGGCAGACGGCCAGGAAGTGACTCGCGAGTACGAGGGTAGCTTTTCAGAGACCATCGAAATGGCCAAAGCTGCTTTTGAGGCAAAAGTCGCAGCGGGCGCTCTCTCTCCGAAAGATCTTGAGGCCTATAACGCCGTCAAAAATCAATTAAGTGACTCCGACACCTTTACGATGTCCATTTCAGGCGGCCAGACCAGCTTCAGCTGGACCGATAAAGAGACCGGACGAAGGTTTGGTTACAGTACGGGCATTAATCCTATAGTGATTGCGGCCAATGAGCTTCCGGCCGGAGCGGTGGTAGTGAAGGTCGGAGAGATCTATGAAGTCCAAGATGCGAATGGGGTAAAACTTTCAAATTATGAGGTGTCCGCCGACGGTCAAACGATCACTTGTTTATACGAGGGCAGTTTTTCCGAATCTGTCGAGATGACTCGCGCCGCATTCGCCGCGAAAGTCGCTTCCGGCACTCTTCCTCCCGAAGATGTTATAGCTTATAACGCCGTCGATGAAATGTTGAGCGACTCGGACACGTTTACGATGAGCATCTCCGGCGGCCAAACAAGCTTCAGCTGGACGGATAAAGAATCAGGCCGCAGGTTTGGTTATAGCGATGTAAAAAGTCTTGTGGTTGATGTGGTAAACGGTCAGGAAGTAACACATGAATATGTGGGCAGCTTTTCGGAAACCAAGAAGTTAACCCGCGCCGCTTTTGAAGACGCTGCGGTGAACCTCACAGGCGACGCTCTTACCG
>CAYYFL010000053.1:0-2168 GCA_964471325.1 uncultured Planctomycetia bacterium | reverse complement strand
CGGCAAGATCTACCGCGTCGATGGCTGGAGCTTTGTCGAAACGCGCCAGATGACGAAGGCCGCCTTTATCGAGGCCGGCACCAAACTCACCGGCGATGCGAAGACTTATTACGATGCCGCCGTCACCGCCAACGGCTTTACGACCGGCGACAATTTTTCCATGACGATCGCCGGCAGTGACGTCAGCTACAACTGGCGCACGGTGGGGGGCCGGAGTTTTTCCATGAGCCTCTCCCCAAGTTATGTCCTTTTAGGCACCACCGACCTTTCAGCCCTTGATCTTCATGTCTCAGGCAACGCGGTCCTTAACGGTGCCGGCGTGGCACAATCCGGCTATGAGGTGATCTCTGGGGAAGTCTACCGCTTAAAGACAAGCAGCTTCAGCGAGACCCGCAAGATGACGCAGGCCGCCTTTGAGGACGCGGCCAAGAACCTCACGGGCCAGGCCCTTATCAATTACAACACGGCCAAGGCCGCGCATGCTTTCACCGCCGATGACACCTTCTCGATGTCGGTCTCAGGCAGCGAGGTCAGTTACAGCTGGCGCACGGCCTCCGGCTACAGTTTCTCGATGGCGAATTCCCCCAACCTTACGCTCTTAGGGGACCAGGACCTGATCAATAACAATTTAAGCATCGTCAACGGCCAGGTGGTAAAAAACAATGTCGCACAGTCCGGTTATGTGGTCTTGGAGGGGAAGGCCTACCAGATCGAAGGCTGGAGCTTTATCCAGACGGTGCGTCTGACCCGCGCCGCTTTTGAAGACGCTGCGGTGAACCTCACAGGCGACGCTCTTACCGCCTATAACGCGGCCAAACTCAACAATGCCTTCGCCTCAGGTGACACCTTCTCCATGACCGTCTCAGGCACCGACATTAGCTACAACTGGCGGACGGCCTCCGGCCACAGCTTCTCTTTAAGCGAGTCGCCGAGCCTCACACTTTTAGGGGACCAAGACATCCAGGCCTTAGGCCTTACCGTGGTAGGCGGGGAGGTCCTCAAAAACGGCCAAGCGACCGACGCTTACATAGCCGATGCCGGCAAGATCTACCGCGTCGATGGCTGGAGCTTTGTCGAAACGCGCCAGATGACGCGGGCGGCCTTCGAAGATTTAGCTTCTTATTTAATTGAAGGTTCGAACTCGTATTTAGAGTACCAGGAAGCGAAGCTTTCGATGAGCGCCGGCGACACGTTTTCAATGACAATTTCCCAGGGCGGGACGAGGAGTTACAGTTTCCGGGACAAGGAGACCGGGAGGAGTTTTAGTCTTGGCTCGGCGGCAAGCCATGTTCAATGCGAATGGTCGGAACTGGACGCGGCCTACGTGACAACGACGGGAGTTTTAAACGACCTTACAGCTGCCGGTATTGCAGCTGGATATAAGGTAGAAGACGGAAAAGTCTATCGCATCAAAACATGGAGTTTCTCGGAAATCGTTGAAATGACACAAGCGGCGTTTGAGGAATATGGCGCCAAACTTACCGTGGGCTCGGAAGCGGAAAGACAATATAAAGAAGCCCAAGGTC
The DNA here is from genome assembly GCA_964471325.1 of uncultured Planctomycetia bacterium. GTDB lineage: Bacteria > Omnitrophota > Gorgyraeia > Velamenicoccales > Velamenicoccaceae > Velamenicoccus. The sequence goes on along the minus strand of CAYYFL010000053.1, from coordinate 642 downwards.
TCATGGATGAAGATGATAGCTTCATGGTCTCAATATCAGGCGACACCATGAACTACAGCTTTCGCGACAAACAGTCGGGCAGGAGTTTCAGTCTAAGCCAGTCGACGATACCAACGCTTTACGATTGGGATGAAGTTGCCGGGCTTGACCCCGATTTTGTGGATGAAACGGGAGGTGTCAAGATCCTTACCGAAGCGGGCGAGGCCGCTGGATTTTTTATGGTTGGCAATCAGGTTTTCCGTGCCGGCGTCTGGAATTTTTCGGAGAATGTCGAAACGACAAAAGCTGTGTTCCTGGAGCAAACGCAGAATTTAAGCGGACAGGCGCTGGACCTTTATAACGAAGAGAAGGAAGGCGTTACCCTTACGGATGACGATACCTATACGCTTCGCGTGAGCTATGAAGACGGCAACAGTTTCAGTTATCAGTCGGCGGACGGCGCAATATCCTGGAGCATTAGCGCGTCAGAGGAATCTGTCCAAGGCGTTGCCGGCGTCGAAAAAACAACCGTCTGGAGTTTTACTTCCAGCTCTCAATTCACCTGGGCAGCCGTCTTGGCGGAGGTCTACGCGACGCAAGGATTGACAACGCAAGCAGAAATTAACGCATGGGTAGCCGGCCTCAAGGGAGCGGATCTTGAAA
>CAYYFL010000052.1:0-3546 GCA_964471325.1 uncultured Planctomycetia bacterium | reverse complement strand
TCTGCCATTGTCTCTTACCCATGTTTTTTAAGGCGTTCTTCATACGGGCTTCCATGTCCGCGTGATCGACTTCACGCCTGACAAGCAGGCTCTCCAATTTCGGCATCTTCTTGGCCCGCGACAGGTTCGCCGTGAGCCACGCCGATGCGCTCCGTCCATCGGCCAAGGCGGAGACGGCCTGGCGGGTCAGATAGGGTGTCAGTCTCCAGAATTCTCCCGGAGAAACGCCGGACATAACCGCATTATGAAACGCCGCCATGACCCACCCGCTTTTTGGTTTTTTTTTACGCTGCGACCTTCCTCGTTCGGTATTCCCTCGGGTCCGAAATACGCCCACTGAATCGCCGTCTGAACCGCCTTGGCGAATGGAACGAGCGGTGGGGAGAGGTCCATGATGCGCTCGGCGGCCATTTCCGGGTGCCTGTCCCTTAAACCGATGGCGGCGATCACGGCGATCACGTCCGGGTCAAACAGGTTCGGGCTGTCGCCGTATTTTTGTTCGATTTCCGACAATGCCCGCCAGGTGAATTTCAGGACGTGTTCGTGCCCGCCTATATGGACGATTTTCTCTCCAGTCAGAATGTTCATGTTATGCCCAGGTGACCTCGTCCGTGATTCTGATCGTGATCGAACCGTCGATCTTGCCGTCCACCGCCCCGGAAGAACTGAGCCCGAGGACGTAACCCTTGAAGGTGGCCGTCGAGGAGTCCGAGTAGGTGATCTTGAAATCCTTCTCCGTCCGCGCCTTGCGTGCCGCAATGACCGCCTGCTGCCCGTTATCCGACGGTTCCCAGTTGATGGACAGGGAAATGGATCCTTCATCGGGCAGCCCCATCAGGAATTCCTTCGCCGTCGACCCGAGATGGGTCGTGTCGATCTCGGAGGCCGTGCCGTCCGGGCCGCCGAAGTCGGTGACCTCACCGATTTCCGTCCACGTGACAGGTGTGGCCAAGGCCGCGTCTGTATTATCTGTAATCGTTTTTCCGGTCGAGTCGAAGTTCACGGCAAACGTGTCCGTGGTGACGTGACTGACGATGCACACCTGGCCGTTGATATCGCCCGCGTCATCCCCCCCGAAATTGGACAGGGTCACGATGTCGCCGTTTGCCAGGGCGTGAGCCGCCGATGTCAGGATCGTGGGGTTGCCCAGTGCAATGGCCGTGATCGTTTCGGCCCCGCCGGATCCGGTCCCCATTTCGATTTTTGTTCCTTGAGATTCAATAGCCATGCTGCGTTTCCTCCTTTGTTCTATTCGTCATGCCATATCGAGAAATCCATGATGATCCTGTGACAGGCCACCGCCGGCTCGTAGACATCCCGTTCCGATTGAATCAGAAACGATCCTATCCGGACCGACCCGCTTGTCCCACGGTACCCGTTCAGGGCACTCCTCACCGCCTTGGCTAGAGCTTTGGCTGCGGCATATGTCTTTGCCCATGCCTCGATCTGAAAGTGTGGGTTCGCCATCCCCACCGGCCCTTCCAGGGCGTTTTCCCGGGCGCCGTACACCCGCATGTAGAGAATGAGCGGATAGGTGGGATCCTGCGGCAGCGTCGAGGGGTAGCACCTGGTAGTGAGATCCTGCACGGTCGCGTCGGCAACGAGGATCTCATGTATCGCCTCTTCGATATTTTCCGCGCTCACTTGCTCAGTCCTCTCACCTGCGCCTTCGAAAGTTTGCCCGCCGCCGCCCGTTTCGCCAGTCTCCCGGCCGATTTGTAGAGTTCGTTCTTCATCTCGTCGGCGAAGATCCCCAAGGCGGGCATTTTCATCGCGTGCCAGGCCCTCCGGAGGAATGGGTTCGGAGAGACGAAGCCGGTCGTCGTGATCCTGATCCAGCGATCTCCGAGTTTGACGAGCCGAGGTTCGTCAAGGATCCTCTCGACGGTCCCGAATTCCACGAGGTGGGCGACGGGGGACGACGAGCCGACATAGACGGTCACCACCGAGCGGTCCTGTCTTCCCTTCCTCTGTGAAGGTTTTAGACTCGGGGACACCTTGATCGAGTCCCGCAGACCGCCCGTCACCACCGGCACGTTCGCCTTGGCCGCTTCGGCGATCGGGTTCCCCGCCTTCTTCAACGCGTTTCTGAGAACCGTCTTCTTCATGGCCACAGTCGGCAGCTGGTCCAGAAGCCTTGTCAATTCCTTCACACCCTTCAGCTCAAACGAAAACGAGCCATGCCCATTCATCACTCCGCCCTCACTTTTGAATAGATTTCAAGCCCTTCACGGCGTCCGATTTCCATAACCCCCGTGACGTCATATATTCTTCCCGCGTAACTCAGCCGGTCGATCGGGGTCAGGTCCGCTCTGTACCGGATCCGCCATCTCGTGTCGGCTTCGGCCACCATCTGTGTGGCGGCATATCGTTCGACGCCCCCGGCCGGCAGGTGTTCCGCCCACACCGTCGCCAGGTCCATCCACGTTTCGATCGGCTCGCCATAGCTGTTTTCAACGACCGTTTTGCGCTGCAGCGTGATGCGCCTGTCCAGTCTGCCGGATCTCAAAACTCCTCCCAGAGCCTCATGCTCGCCAGCAGCCGTTGCACCGATTTGTCCTCGGTGACCGTCTGTCCCACCACCGGCTCGCCTCTCATCGCGTACAGGTCCGCGCAGATCATCTTGATCGCTGTTTTGATCCGCTTGGGCACGACCAAGGCGGAAGCCCACCCGCAGGCGAACCTGATCGTTATCGGGTTCGCCGGGTAGAGCGCAGCGGAAGGCCAGGAACTCCCGTAGACAAGGACGATCCGCCCGATTAGCTCGCCGTTTGGCTCGATGATGTAATCGCCGGCCGGAAGTGTGTTGATCGTTCCGTCGGTATCCTTATAGGTGATCGATTCCACCGATTGCAGGTTCCCGAAGGGGAGCTCGATGCAGTCGCCGTCAGGCCATCGCGGCAGGCAGTAGTCCCAGGTCTGCGTGATCAACGCTCTTTTTGTTATTTCTTCGACGCGTTCCCGTGCCGTCGTGATGAGGTCATTCAACAGTGCGTCCTCCGCCGTTGTTGGGGCGAGCCGGACGATGTCGACACCGAAGTCGCAGGCCGCGACAAGAATCCGGGCGACGGTGCGGATATACCGTTTCGAGCCGGTGTAGGCTTTTTCATAGGTTGCATGGTCGTTCGCGGTCGTTACCTGGGTGAAAGCGCCGTTTGTCCAGTCAACCCAGGCGCTGTTGTCGTCGGATTCCTGGACTTTGACGTCAACGGTCCCGCCCATTCCATTTTCCCCGGCTTTCAGATAGACAACAGTTTGATACCCGAGAATCTCTACAGTGGTTCCGGTCAGCCCGTATCCTGACGTCGTCGCGTGACTTCCCGGGGCGATGCTCTGGGTGCTGTCTATATTTTCGGCGAAGCTCCCCGAATCGAGCCGCAGATGCAGTTTGAGTTCGGCCAGGGAGACCGGCTCCGTTTCCGGTCCGGAAACCATCATGAATCGCTTGTACGCGCCGCCCCAAACATCCATCTCACCGCCCCTGTGCCTTCGCCGTCCCGTTCAAGATGGTCACTGAAAAGATGATCAGGTTCTTGGGAGGCCGGA
>CAYYFL010000051.1:0-3672 GCA_964471325.1 uncultured Planctomycetia bacterium | reverse complement strand
CATAAGGAATATGATTTCTCTGCGCGTACTTATGCATCAGGTCGTTCAGTTGCTGCCTTGGGGTCAGGGTGCCAAAGTACAAAAATTCGTTTTTTCCCATTTCTCGTATCCCGTCAATACGTCACCGTAAAAGTCAAAATCGCCGCGGCCAGCCAGTAAACGACATGCCGCCAATCACCGGACGGTACATACATGACCGCCGCCAGAACATCCAAAATAATCAGTATCGTCGGAAATAGTTTAGCTGTGAACATCATTGATCCTGTTGATTTCAATTTACGGACCTTCTCATTTTTCATATCCCGGCAGCGGGTCCGCTGCAGTATAATCAAAAATCCACGGGCGCTCCCTAGCGACCGTTTCCAAGCCTCCCAGGGAATCGATGGATTCTCTTACCGTATCGATATGGGTGTCGTATTTGATGGCAAGGATGATCTCGCCCATGCCTGTCTCGACGATATATTTCCACCATGCCTCCGGCCATGTGCGCCTGAGCAGTCGAAAGGCGCTGATAGTGAATTGGGATCCGCCTCCGCAGCAGACGCAGCCGATCGTGACGGCTCCTCGGGCCTTGGACGGATGAATCGGGAGATCGTACTTGTCCCGGTAGCGACGGCCCATGGTGTCCGTCCAGCCGGTAAGCGGGTTGCAGATCGTCAGGTCGTCGGCTTTGACGTAGTGGGTGGCACCGTCTTTTATGGCCCGGAGTCCGCGGAGGATGTCGTCGCTCGCTCCCCGGACCCCGGTGAACTGAAGAGTGCAGCCAAGCTTCTTCGCCAACCTCCTGGCCGGCGCGATCTTCATCATCCGGCAGCACGTCGAGACATCGATCTTGAACCCGAGCGGCCGGTGCTTATGCCGCTGCATCCATTTCCTCGCCGCGATCTTCCCCATCATCGGCCATCCGTATCGTCTCCATTGCTGCTCCGGGGTATGGGTTGCCTTGGCGACATGGAGCTCGGCGCCGTAATGCCCACATACCTTCCGGCAGAAGGCCTCCGTTTCCGGGTATTCCATCTGGGAGTCGGCGAACACGACGACCGGCCGGTGTTCCGTGTGTCTGAAAATGAGATCCATCAACAAAACGCTGTCCGACCCGCCGGAGAATGCCAGACATGCTTTCTTATGGGCGGCCATGGCCTCGTTGATGATGCGGAGCGCCGTTCTCATGTCAGCGCCCTCATTAAACATTCGAGAGGCGAATGTTCACCGGCGTCGGCGTATCGTTTCAACTCGGCGATGATGTCTTTGGCGTTCGGATCCGCCAGGACCATGACATCATTGCCTCGGCCGTTCTGGACGACGATGCAGATGGCGCTGTTTATCCGCTTCGGGTCCTCGGCGGTTATCGTCTTGATCTTCTCGGACAGGGCTTTCGAAATCGCATCAACCGTTTTGGCTGCCTCTTTGCGCTCCTTTTCCGTCAAAATCGCAGCCCTCAGCTCCTCTTTTCCCATCGAGGCGCCAAGCAGGTCAATGCCCCAGGTTTTAAGGTCGAGATCGCTGTATTTTTTGGCGATGATGGTTTTTTCCCACTCCCCCAGGGCTATGTTGTCTTTGATGATATACTCGCGTTTCTGATCCTCCGTGAGCCCTGTGACGATCTTCGCCTTGCATTGCTCCCGGCCCATTTTCTTGAGGGCGGCGTAACGCATGTTCCCGCCGATGATCGTCATGGTTTCGTCCACAACGATTTCCTTGATTTCGAGCATCTCCGGAAATTCCTGGAGCGATTTGACGAGACGATCCATGTTCTCCCGGCTGATTTTTCTTGGGTTGTCGGGATGGGGCTTGAGCTCCGACAATTTCACTTTTTTGATGATCGTGTTCACCATTATCGTCAATCCTCGAAGTATCCGTCTTTTTCCTTGTTGCTCTTCACGATCAGGGCGCCTATCCTGGCCAGCGACGAACTCGAGAGTCCGAGTTCCGCCAGGCATTTGTGTATTTTTTCCTCCAGTTTGTTCACCGCGGTCCAGTAGGGGTTGTAGATCGGGAAGTTCTGGGGACTCCTGATAATGATGCCGGTTTCCGCCACCTTGGCGGCGCATTCCTTGTACTGGGCCATGTCGGTCGCCAGCAGCTCGAGAATCGGTGCATTGGCTATGGTCAGCAGACCGTAGTTTTTCAAGATGGAGGCGAAAAATCGCCATTCCCGTCTTTCCTCCCTGGAGAATCTCGCCGGACACTTGGGGACGATATGGCGTTCGGCCCTGGGTTCATTCTCGACGCGTTCCCTCTGAACGCCGTAAAGGGTGCCTTTTTCCAGCGTCAGGAGGTTCGCCGGTTTCGGTTTACGTCCTGGCATCGTTTTCTCTCTTCGCCACCTTTCCCGTAAAGGCCTCCCATCGTTTGCAGATGACGTCGCAATAAACGGGATCCAGTTCGATGCCGTATGCTGTCCTGCCGGTCTGCTCGGCTGCCATGAGTGTCGTCCCGGATCCCATGAACGGGTCCAGGACGATCTGCGAGGGGTCTGGCCGCGTGCTGTTGCGGATCATCCTCGCGACCAGGGCGATGGGCTTCATCGTCGGGTGCAGGGCGTTCTTTGTCGGGCGATCCTCGCGCAGGACCGTCTCCGGTTGTGCCGATCGCAGCTCCTTCAGAAGGGCGATAAGGTCCTCCTTTTTCATTTTGTCGAGGTCGAGATCATCGTCGATCACGGATGTTTCTGTGAAGTTCTGCGAAAAATAATGGCCCGCCCCCTCGTTCCAGCCATAGAGGATCGGCTCGTGCTTCCAGTTGTAATCGTTCCTCGACAGCACGGCGCCGCTTTTTACCCACACCAGGGTCTGGCTGACGTAGATACCGGCCCTTGTGAGGGCACCCCGGAATTCGGCCGTGTTGATATCGGCGTGGGCCACATACACGCACGCTCCGGGCTTGCTGTGGGCCGCCGTGTTCTTGAAGGCGTCCTCAAGCAGGGTCTGGAGGCCTCCGCCCCGCAGGTTGTCGCCGGCGATGGGCTTGTGGCTCGTGCCCTTCCTTTTGTTGTTGATCCAATCGGTCTTGTCGGTATAGCTGACACCGTAAGGCGGGTCCGTCCAGACGAGATCGGCCGTGGCGCCCGCCATCAGTTTTTCGTAATCCTGTGGGTTGGTGGCATCCCCGCAGCAGAGTCTATGGCGGTCCATGACCCAGACGTCGCCCGGCTTGGCGACGGCCTTCTTGATCTTCCCGGCCTCCGCCTCAGCGTCGAAGTCGTCCTCGACGGTATTGCGGACCATGAGTTTCTCGAGTTCCTTCGCCGAAAAGCCGGTCAATTCGATATCAAAAGCGCCGGAATCGAGTTCGATCAGAAGGTCTTTCAAGAGACCCATATCCCATTCGCCGCTTATTTTGTTGAGGGCCAGGTTGAGGGTCTTCTCTTTTGTTTTGTCCAGGTCGAGACGCACACAGGGGACCTCCGACAGTCCCAGTTTTTCCGCCGCCTTGATTCGTTGATGCCCGCCGATCACGGTCCCGTCCTTGTTGATGATGATCGGATCGACGATCCCGAACTCCTCCATTCCCCTGGCCAGACGATCCAGGGTGGCGCCGTCGATTTTTCTCGGATTGTACGCGGCGGGCTTCAGTTTTCTGATGCTGACGTTCTCGATTTCTATCATTTACCCCCTGTCCCTCATTTCTGAAAAACTCGCGCGTGACTGCCGGCGCGGTTATTTCCTCCAT
>CAYYFL010000050.1:0-3841 GCA_964471325.1 uncultured Planctomycetia bacterium | reverse complement strand
ATCTACACGAGTAGAGACACTCTTTCCCTACACGACGCTCTTCCGATCTCGTCGGGCCGCAGACGAGGATCATGCCGTGAGGCCGGTCGGCACCCGACTTGACGGTGGCCAGCGTCTCGGTGTCGAATCCCAGACGGTCCAGATCGAGGGTCGCCATGCTCTTGTCCAAAATACGCAGCGCCACCTTCTCGCCGAAAAACGACGGAAGGATCGAGACGCGGAAATCGATAAAACGGTCCTGTATCTTGACTTTGAAGCGGCCGTCCTGCGGCAGGCGGTGTTCGGCAATGTCCAATTCCGACATGACCTTGATACGCGAAACAATCGGGGCATGGAACTTTAGGGGCGGACCTTCAATCTCGCGCAGCATGCCGTCCACCCGCACCCGCACGCGCATGGAATGCTCCCAGGGCTCGATCAGGATATCGCTGGCATTCATCTCGATGCCTTTTTCCAAGAGCAGGTTCGTGATCTTAATGACCGGCGCTTCTTTTGTCAGACGCACGAGTTCCTGGGTGTCGGGGCCGCCTTCGTGTGCGGCCCGGACCACCTCGATATCCATATCCGAAATGTCCTTGATGATCTCATCCAAAACCTGGGTCGCCGGCTCTTCGTAATACTTCTCAATGGCCATCAGGATCTCTTTCTGCTCGGCGATAATGGGATTGATCTCAAAACCCGTCAAGGCCTTGACGTCATCAATGGCGAACACATTCAAGGGGTCGGCCATGGCCACGGTCAGCGCATGCCCCATTTTGGCAACGGGGACGATCAGGTAATGCTTGGCCATGTCTTTGGGGATAAGTTTGATGATTTCAGGGTCGATCTTAAAACGCGCCAGGGAAATAGGCGGGAATCCGAGGCCTTCGCTGAGCGCCGCAAGAAGGTCTTTCTCGCTGATGAGATTCAATTTCACCAGACAATCGCTCAGCCGGCCGCCATGCTCTTTCTGGACCTGCAGGGCCAGCTTAAGGTCGTCTTCGGATATCAGCTTATTCTTGATGAGAATATCCTGCAGGCGTTCTCTTAGGGAACTCATTGGTCTTTCCTGTGGAAGGAGATTGGGACGAAGCCTCGGCGTGGAACCGTGAAACTCAGGACCGGTCTCTTGAAAGAAATCATCTCTGCAAAGGCCTATCTTTTGGCGTAGCTCCTCTCAATGGCCTTCTTGATGTCAGTCGTGGTGCTGACGAACGCCTGAACCACACACTGAGTGATCATTTCCACGTCTTCAATGGCCTGCGTGTTGAGAGGGTTCGACATGGCAACAGTAAGATTGTTGGCAATTTTGTCGATCGGGATAAGACAATACTGGCGCGCGACCTGCTCGGGAATGACGCGCGCGACCTCCGCATCAATATCGTAATTGGCCAGGGGCAGATAAGGGAATCCATATTGCGCCGTCAAGACCTGGGCGATATCTTCCTCTCTCGAAAAACCAAGCTGGACGAGGATCTCACCGACAAGGCCGCCGTTGACACGCTGATATTCCAGCGCTTTCTGCAGCTGCTCGGCGGTGATGATCTTCCTCTCTATAAGAAGCTCACCCAGCTGTTTCGTTGTGACTCTTTTAAAAGATGACATTCTTTCCTCTTCTCGGAACCCCCCTGCTTTCAGCAAAAGACAGGGGAAGATCCGCCGGAAAGGTTACAGCGCAATCTCTGCCCCTGCCAGTTCCATCGCCCTGTGCAACAACTTGATGGAATCGGCGCCGTCGATGGGGTTCTCGACAATGCTGAGACTGAATTGTATTTTCCTTTTGACGTCGGCATTCTGGAACGCCGCCCGGAGCTTATCCTTGAACTGTTCGGCCACGTGTTCCGCCTGCCGTTTGTTCTTTTGGGGCAGGACGACGCCGAACACGCCATCCTCCAGCCGCCCCGCGCGGTCGATCTCCCGGATCGAAGACTTCAACAATACCGCGATCCTCGCCTGGACATCATCTGCTGCCGCGTCGCCATAAGCCCGGCGGTAATCCGGCATATTATTCACCGCGACAGCCACAAAAGAACACGGCTCCTGCAGGGAGATGGCGCGCAGAATCTCTTCTTCGAACCTGACCGTGATATAACGCTTGTTGAAAAGCCCTGTCAGGGCATCCTTCACCTCCAGGTCCCGGACCTTATGCGTCAGGTAGTCATTCTCGACGGCGATCGACAATTGCTTGGCAAAAATACCCATCAGCTCGATGTCGTCATTGGAATACTTGAATTTATCCATCAAGTTGCCGATCGCAATGATCCCATGGGGCTTGCCCTGCATCAAGACCGGATACACCAGGAGGTTGCGCGCCCCGAGGATTTTCATGAACTCCTCACTGATACCGCCCTGGGTCGTGTCGTCCACCTTCAAGAACGGCTTGGAGGCCGCCAAGAGATGGAACAAAAGGCCGCTGCTGGAGGCCGTCATCAGACAATTGATCGTCTCTTCCCCGAGACCGTACTGCGCCGAAACTTCAAAGCTCTCGTCTTTCTTAAAAATCAGGATCGCCAAAGCCGAATCCGCCATCTGGGCAAGCTTGGAAATCGTGACCTCATAGACGTCTTTGAGGTGAGCATTTTTGGTGATCAGGTTGCTGATCTGCAACAGGCCGTTCAAGGCGATCACCTGGCGGTTGATCTGGAGATTGATATCCTTGGTGCGCTCGCCGTAGATCTTGAGCTCGTCCATGTTGCTTTTGATGCGCTGCGTCAGCTGATTCAAAGAATGGCTCAATTCGCCGATCTCGTCCTCGCGGGCAATGTTGATCTGGTGGCTGAGTTCTCCGGACGCGATGACCTTGACTTCAGAGTTAATTTCTATGATGGGATCAACGATGCGCTTGACAACGATAAAACCCAAAAGAGACATGATCACAACAGAAAAAATGATGACGAGAAGATAATTCTTCGGCAGGAGGCTGGGAAAAACAAAATTCAGAAGCGCAAGGATGGGAATGATGGACATGAGGCAAAATGCGATGATGAGCTGCGGCCTGAGGGACCTGGATGCGATCGACAATTTTTTAGATAAATTGGCCATGGCCTCTCTCCATTTTAACCGGCAAGATCCTGTCTTCTTGCTGTAAATATTTATGTAATATAAAGTAACATAATTGACACGGCACGTCAACGTTTTCCTGCGCCGGACAACCTAAAAGGAGGACTTGCGGCCGGGCCTCAGGGAACCAAAGAGACGGGCGAGGTCCGTTTATGCGAGACGGGAACGCCGGTTTCGATAAAAGCCCATGGCAAAACGAAGAATTCTTCCTTGCCTGCCGTCAAAAAAGCCGTATTGATGTTATTTGCGGCCAGGGCCTCTCTCCAGATGGCGGGATTAAAATGATCGCTCCAAGCGTCGAACTTGGCTCCGGCGGCATGGGCGGCGGCGACGGCCCGGCCGCATTCCCTGCCGCCCCGGGCCAAGACCGCTTCAAGCCAGCTCATGCGCGGATCATAGAATTTCAACTGGATCAATCCCCTCTTGTGTCCCAGGGCCTTCTTTAAAAACTCCTGCTTGGCGGACAGGTCCTCGACGCCGCACATAGCCGCTCTCTCGAACGGCGTGTGGGGTTTGGGCACAAAATTCGATATGGTCACATTGAGGCGCGCCGGATGGCCGTCCACTTCTTTTTTTAAAGCGGAGATGGCCAGGCAGAAAAAGACGATGGCGCGCAGGTCCTCTTCTGTCTCCGTCGGCAGGCCGATCATGAAATACAGCTTGAGCGTCCTGTAGCCTGCGCGGAAGGCCTGGCGGGCCGCATCAAAGATATCCTCGGGCCTGACCTTTTTCCCAAGGACATCCCTCAATCTCTGGCTGCCGGCCTCGGGAGCGAACGTCAGGGTCGTCTTGCGCATCGTCG
>CAYYFL010000049.1:0-4037 GCA_964471325.1 uncultured Planctomycetia bacterium | reverse complement strand
ATGGCCTGACGGCGACTGCATCGAGCTTCCCTTCGGGAACCTGCAATCGGTGGAAACGATCACCTATAAGGATACCGACGGAACGATCAACACACTTCCTGCCGGCGACTACATCATCGAGCCAAACGGCGAGCTAATCGGTCGGGTTGTCCTTGCCTACGGGAGTTCCTGGCCTTCCGCTGCACTCTATCCGGCGAACCCGATAACGATCCGGTTCACCTGCGGGTGGGCTTCCGCCTTGGTCGTACCCAAACGGATCAAAACGGCGATCAAGATGATCTGCGCCGACCTTTATGCAATGAGAGGCGAGCCGGTGGTGGGACAGACGGTCACCGAGGACAAATCGGTCCCCCGGCTGCTGGCCAGTTTCAGGCTTTGGGAGGAGTTTTGAGATCCGGCAGACTGGACAGGCGCATCACGCTGCAGCGCAAAACGGTCGTTGAAAACAGCTATGGCGAGCCGATCGAAACGTGGATGGACCTGGCGACGGTGTGGGCGGAACACCTGCCGGCCGGGGGCGTCGAACGATATGCCGCCACACAGATGGTGGCCGAAGCCGACACGAGATGGCGGATCCGGTACAGAGCGGACCTGACCCCGATCGACCGGCTGAGTTACGCGGGAAGAATATATGACGTCACGGGGGTTATGGAAATCGGACGCCGTGAAGGGCTTGAAATCTATTCAAAAGTGAGGGCGGAGTGATGAATGGGCATGGCTCGTTTTCGTTTGAGCTGAAGGGTGTGAAGGAATTGACAAGGCTTCTGGACCAGCTGCCGACTGTGGCCATGAAGAAGACGGTTCTCAGAAACGCGTTGAAGAAGGCGGGGAACCCGATCGCCGAAGCGGCCAAGGCGAACGTGCCGGTGGTGACGGGCGGTCTGCGGGACTCGATCAAGGTGTCCCCGAGTCTAAAACCTTCACAGAGGAAGGGAAGACAGGACCGCTCGGTGGTGACCGTCTATGTCGGCTCGTCGTCCCCCGTCGCCCACCTCGTGGAATTCGGGACCGTCGAGAGGATCCTTGACGAACCTCGGCTCGTCAAACTCGGAGATCGCTGGATCAGGATCACGACGACCGGCTTCGTCTCTCCGAACCCATTCCTCCGGAGGGCCTGGCACGCGATGAAAATGCCCGCCTTGGGGATCTTCGCCGACGAGATGAAGAACGAACTCTACAAATCGGCCGGGAGACTGGCGAAACGGGCGGCGGCGGGCAAGCTGACGGCGGCGCAGGTGAGAGGATTGAGCAAATGAGCGCTGAAAATATCGAAGAGGCGATACATGACATCCTCGTTGCCGACGCGACCGTGCAGGCTTTGACCACCAGGTGCTACCCCTCGACACTGCCACAGGATCCGACCTATCCGCTCATTCTCTACATGCGGGTGTACGGCGCCGGGGAAAATGCCCTGGAAGGGCCTGTGGGGATGGCGAACCCTCACTTTCAGATCGAGGCATGGGCAAAGACATATGCCGCAGCAAAGGCTCTGGCCAAGGCGGTAAGGAACGCCCTGAACGGGTACCGTGGGACAAGCGGGTCGGTCCGGATAGGATCGTTTCTGATTCAATCGGAACGGGATGTCTACGAGCCGGCGGTGGCCTGTCACAGGATCATCATGGATTTCTCGATATGGCATGACGAATAGAACAAAGGAGGAAACGCAGCATGGCTATTGAATCTCAAGGAACAAAAATCGAAATGGGGACCGGATCCGGCGGGGCCGAAACGATCACGGCCATTGCACTGGGCAACCCCACGATCCTGACATCGGCGGCTCACGCCCTGGCAAACGGCGACATCGTGACCCTGTCCAATTTCGGGGGGGATGACGCGGGCGATATCAACGGCCAGGTGTGCATCGTCAGTCACGTCACCACGGACACGTTTGCCGTGAACTTCGACTCGACCGGAAAAACGATTACAGATAATACAGACGCGGCCTTGGCCACACCTGTCACGTGGACGGAAATCGGTGAGGTCACCGACTTCGGCGGCCCGGACGGCACGGCCTCCGAGATCGACACGACCCATCTCGGGTCGACGGCGAAGGAATTCCTGATGGGGCTGCCCGATGAAGGATCCATTTCCCTGTCCATCAACTGGGAACCGTCGGATAACGGGCAGCAGGCGGTCATTGCGGCACGCAAGGCGCGGACGGAGAAGGATTTCAAGATCACCTACTCGGACTCCTCGACGGCCACCTTCAAGGGTTACGTCCTCGGGCTCAGTTCTTCCGGGGCGGTGGACGGCAAGATCGACGGTTCGATCACGATCAGAATCACGGACGAGGTCACCTGGGCATAACATGAACATTCTGACTGGAGAGAAAATCGTCCATATAGGCGGGCACGAACACGTCCTGAAATTCACCTGGCGGGCATTGTCGGAAATCGAACAAAAATACGGCGACAGCCCGAACCTGTTTGACCCGGACGTGATCGCCGTGATCGCCGCCATCGGTTTAAGGGACAGGCACCCGGAGATGACGGCCGAGCGCATAATGGACATCTCTCCTCCCTTGGTCCCGTTTGCCAAGGCCGTTCAGACAGCGATTCAGTGGGCGTATTTCGGGCCAGAGGGAATACCGAACGACGACGGTCGAAGCGTAAAAAAAAACCAAAAAGCGGGTGGGTCATGGCGGCGTTTCATAACGCGGTTATGTCCGGCGTTTCTCCGGGAGAGTTCTGGGGGCTGACACCCTATCTGACCCGCCAGGCCGTCGCCGCCCTGGCCGATGGCCGGAGCACATCAGCATGGCTCACGGCGAACCTGTCGAGGGCCAAGAAGATGCCGAAATTGGAAAGCCTATTGGTCAAGCGTGAAATCGATCACGCGGATATGGAAGCCCGCATGAAGAACGCCTTAAGAAACATGGGTAAGAGACAATGGCAGAATCCATAGGGGCGCTTCGAGCGGAGCTTTCCGCCGGGCACGCCCAGTTCGCTTCAGACATGAAAAAGGCCCGCGACGCCGTGGTCACCAACGCCCAGGGCATGGCAAAGGGGATGGAAACCGCAAAGAAGTCGTTCAATGGCGGCACGGCCGGTTTGATGTCTTTCCGGGTCAAGGCCCTCGCCGCGGCGACGGTGACCGGGATGCTGGCCAAAACCGTTCTCAGTATAGCCGATGACTACACGCTGCTGGACAACAAGCTGAAACTCGTCACGACGTCCTCGGACAATTTGAAGGCGGTTCAGGAAGGGCTCTACCAGCAGTCCCTGAGATCTCACAGCTCTTATTCCTCCTCGGTCGATCTCTATGCCCGGTTCGCCAAGGCGACGGAGACCATGGGCACAAGCCAAAGCGACCTTCTCCGCATCACCGAAACCCTCAACAAGGCCATGGTCATCTCCGGGGCGACCCAGCAGGAGGCGACCAACGGGATTATCCAGCTGTCCCAGGGTATGGCCTCCGGCGCGATTCCGCTGGTCGTCGCGGGCGTGAAGAATATTTTCGGAGCGCCGGAAGGCGTGTACCGCGACGGCGGACTGATCGATTATCATTTGTCGCACCAGTTTGCCGGGAAGGAAGACGATCTGGTCCTCTTCTTCCATCATGAAGAAAGGATCGTGCCCGGCTGGCTGGACAAAAAAATCACGAAGCGCGCGCCGGATGAACAGACACTGAACAACGTCGTGATGATTTTCCCGTCGCAGAGTTTTGTGGACCGGCTGCCGGACGGCAAGATTCCCGACCGCGACGATTTCCTGACGCACATCGACGATCCAAACCGCCGGATCGAAAACTGGAACAGGGTCGCTTCACTTTCCGCCCCGCTGGGGGAGGAATTCCTGGAGCTGGTCGAAAGCGGCCGCCTTCGTGACATCGTGGAAAAAATGTAGATAGGGAGAAAGAGGGTTGGAAGATTAGAAGATTAGAAGATTGGAGGTTTGGAGGGTTGGAAGGTTAGAGGGTTGGAGGGTTGGAAGGTTGGAGGGTTAGAAGATTAGAAGATTGGAGGTTTGGAGGGTTAGAAGGTTTATAATACTCCCCAAAAACTGGACAGAGCAATAAGGTGGGTGATAGTCTGCCAT
>CAYYFL010000048.1:0-4304 GCA_964471325.1 uncultured Planctomycetia bacterium | reverse complement strand
GTATCATCGAAGAGGACGTCTTTTTGAGGTTCGTGGACGCCTGCCGCGCCGGCGACGCGCCGACGGCGCTGCGCCTGATCGCGGAGATCAGCGCCAAAGGCAAGGACATGAATTATTTTCTTGAGGGCCTCCTGGAGCATTACAGGAATCTGATGGTCGCCAAGATCATGAAGGAGGGCCGCGAGGAGCTTGTGGATCTGCCCGCGGACCTGATTGCGCAGGTCTCTTCACAGGCGCAGCGCATGGAACTGGCGGATATCATGGTGGCCGTCAACCAGATCTTTGCGGCGCAGGAGATGTCGAGAAAACTCAGCACGACGCGTATCCCGCTGGAGATACTGGCCGTCAAGCTGTCCGGCGGCAGCGCCAAAAAGGAACATTCTTTGCCGCAGCCGATTAAAGAAAATGCCGGCCCGTCTGTCGTCAAGACCGCGGTCCCGCCTGCCAAAAAGCCTCTTTCTGTTTTGAGGGAAGAGAGGGGCTCGGCGGATAACCGCTTGAGTTCATTTGCCTCCCCAGAGAAACCCGCTGATCCTCGTCTGCGGTTGTCTTCAGGAGACGCCGGCGAAGTCTCCTCCGAAAAATCCTGCAGTCTGCAGGACGTGCAAAACAGCTGGGACAGGTTGATCCGCCACTTGGCAGGCGTCAAGATGTCTGTCTCGACATATCTGCGCGAGGCCTCGCCTGTGCGGTGCGAGGACGGTTTGTTGACGATCGGTTTTCCCAAGAGCGCCGTATTTTTCAAAGAGACATTGGAACACAAGGACAACCTGAAAGTCCTTGAAGACGCGATTGCGGGCGTCTGCGGCGCGCGCCTGCGCTTGAAGCTGGAGATCGTGCAGGGATTGGCGGCCGCGGCCAAAGAGGAAGCGCATTTTGAAGAGACGCCGTTTTTCAAATCGGCGATGGACTTGTTTAAAGGAAAGGTCGTCGGAAAATAATCATGGCCGGATACAGCCTTGCCACAATCGAGAAGCTGATCGAGGAGCTGATGAAACTGCCGGGCATCGGCCGCCGCAGCGCCCAGAGGATTGTCTACCACATGCTGGATACCTCCAAAGAAGAGGTGGCGCTCCTGACAGAGGCGATCACGAAGGTCAAGGAGAGCGTGCGGTTCTGCAGCGTCTGCAATAATTTCAGCGAGACGGACGTCTGCAGTATCTGCGGCGACTTAAGGCGCGACAAGGCAATTGTCTGCGTTGTCGAAAGCCCCAAGGACGTCGAGAACATCGAGCGCAGCGCGAATTTCCACGGCATGTATCATGTGCTCTTGGGCGCGATCTCTCCTTTGGAAGGCCGGGGGCCGCACGACCTTAAAGTGGACGGCCTGATCGCTCGCGTCAAAAAGGGAGAGGTCCGCGAAGTCGTTATCGCCACGGATTCCGACACGGAAGGCGAGGCCACGGCGATCTTTCTGACGAAACTCCTGCGTCCCCTGGGCGTCAAGGTGATGCGCATCGGCATCGGCCTGCCTGTGGGTTCCAACCTGGAATACGCAGACCCCGCGACCCTGGCGCGGGCCATGGAGGGGCGCCGGGAGATATAAAGCCGGCTTTTTGGCGCCGAGAGGACTCACTCTAAGATGCCTGTCTTATAGACCTCGGCGAGTTTTTTTGCGCTTTCCCTGACACTCCTTTTGGATGAATTGTAGTCTATCTCGACCAACCCGAAGCGGGGCGCAAAACCTTTGTCCCATTCAAAATTATCCATAAGCGACCAGTAAAGATAGCCGATGACAGGCGCACCTTTTTTCATGGCCTGGTGCATGCTTTCCAGATGAGAATGTATGAATTCCCAGCGCAGCCCGTCGTCTTGTGTGCATATGCCGTTCTCCGTGATCATAAGAGGGAGGCGGTATCTTTTAAGCTTTAGCAAAATGTCCGCTAATCCCTGCGGGTAAATATCCCAGCCGAGGGAATTTTTTTTGACTGGATGATGGTTGTTCTCACAGGTGTCCATAAAAAGGTTAGGGATACCCGGTCTTTTAAGCTCCACCAATTGGCGTAAATAATAATTGACTCCTATAAAATCCATGGCCTTATGCTTTGCCAGCCTGTCAAGAAAGTTAAAATTGAATATTTTATTTCTCAGGTATGCCGCAAACCTGTTTTTTAAGTCCGGCTTACACGGTACAAATGCCTGCGTATATTGCGAGATGCCTACGGCCGGATCTGCGCGCTCAGATTCTTTATATACTTTATGTATAAGCTGGTAGGCCTTGATATGCGCAAGCGAGAGGTTGTCGTAAACTCTTTTAGCCCTCAAGGTTGACTTTACCTGCGGCGGCCATGCGCCAAAAATATAGGCGTGGGATGCATATATCGTGGGTTCATTGATTGTGATCCAATAATGCACGCTATCGGCCAGGGCGCGCACGACAACTTCACAATATCGCAGGAAGAGCTCGACAGACCGCTTGTTTTCCCATCCCCCTAAATCGGCAAACCATAGGGGGTTGGTAAAATGGTGAAGCGTTGCAATCGGCTCGATATTGCGCGCCCTCAAAGAAAGCGCGACGTCGATATAATGCTGCAGGGCTTCTTTCGAGAACTCCGAGCGTCTGGGTTCGATGCGGCCCCATTCTATAGAGAAACGGTGGGCATTGTGTCCGAGGCTTTGTGCTAAGTCGAAGTCCCTTTCATAAAATTCATAGTGGCGGCAGGCATGCCCGGAATTTTCTTTGCCGGCATCTTTTTCCCATTGCCACCAGTCGGAATGTATATTGCCGCCCTCGACCTGATAGGCCGATGCCGCAGCGCCCCATAAGAAGTTCTTAGGAAATTTGATCATGGCAAGATTATATCACAATATGTTGGCCATCGCTGGTCAATGGTGGTAGGTTAGACCTATGTTTTTCATAATAAGGATGATCAAGAAGGCGGCTAAATTGGTGGACCCGGAAGAATTCATGCTGGTCATGAGAAATTTTACTTCCTTATCCGTCCTTCAGGCCGTGACATATCTTTTGCCTGTCATTATTTTTCCCTACCTTTTTAGGGCCATAGGGCCGGCAAAGTTCGGCTTGATTTCTTTTGCGCAGGCCTTTGTCCAGTACTTCATGATCTTGACGGATTACGGGTTCAGCATCTCGGCGACGAAAGAGATCTCGCTCTGCCACGACGAGCACGCAAAGATAAGTTCGGTTTTCTCGTCCGTGATGACGGCGAAGATAGCCTTGGCCTTTTTAAGCTTGTTATTGATGACAGCTATCGTATTCGCCGTGCCTAAGTTCAGAAGCGACTGGATGGTCTATGTGTTCAGTTTCGGCACCGTAGCCGGCAGCACGCTTTTTCCCTTATGGTTCTTCCAGGGCACGGAAAGAATGAAGCACATCGCTGATTTGAATATCCTCGGCGGCATATTATACACCGTTCTCATATTCTCGTTCGTCGTCGAGCCGCAGGACTATCTTATGGTCCCGCTCATTAATTCCGCAGTGTTTCTGACGACAGGCATACTTGGACAATACAGGGTTTTCAGGCATTTCGGCGTGTCGTTCCATTTTCCGAAATATGCAAATTTTCGGCAACAGATGAGAGCAGGGTGGGACATCTTTATTTCCAATGTAGCGATAAATGCCTACACGACAACGCGTATTTTTTGTATCGGCCTTCTCACAAACAACACGATCACAGGGTTCTATTCCATCGCCGAGAAAATGGCTAACTTTGTTCAGACATTCCCGCTATCTTCCTTTTCTCAGGCGCTTTTTCCGCGCTTAAGCAAGATATTCAACCGGAACAAAAGAAAGGCGTATGAGATAATGTGGCACGTGCAGCAGATAACCATCAACATCTCTTTGATAACACTGCCTTTGATATTTATATTCGCGCATTTTTTCGTGAGGATAGTCTGCGGGGGAGATTATCATGCGTCGGTATTCTCATTCAGGATGCTGCTTATTGCCGTATTTTTCATAAGCGCAAATGCCTTCCGTGTCCAGTTTCTTTTGGTGTGCGGCAAGACGCATATCTATTCAAGGATACACGTGGTTATGGCCATGATAGGCCTGCCGCTCATGTTCCTTTTGATATATTCCTTTTCTTATGTCGGCGCCGCTTTATCTACGATCTTGATAGAGGCGGGGATTTTTACCGTCACGTATGTTACGGTAAAGAAGTTTAAATTTTAATCAAGACGCAGAAATCCCCGGCTCTGGCTCGGCCTACGGCCAGGGCCGAGGCCAGGGCCAGAGCCGGGGATGCCCGTCCCTAAAGATCGGCGGGTCCGCCTAAGTTGTGGTGGTGGAAATGCGGCGAAGATTAGACCCTTCCTTTATGTGGAATGAGGAAGGTCTACCCTTT
>CAYYFL010000047.1:0-4473 GCA_964471325.1 uncultured Planctomycetia bacterium | reverse complement strand
TGCCTCAAGAGAAAAACCCCATACAAACCCCACTCCCCCAAAGGGGACGGTATGTGTCATGTTTACAAGGTCTTCTCGTAAACACGAAGAGTCTCCTCTACGACCTTATCCCAATGATAACGCTCCATCACCTGCCTTGCCTGTGCATCCCTTGCTTCCTGCGGCATGGGCCTATCAACGAATTCCTTGATCTTTTCGACAAGGATCTCCACATCCCACGGCTTAAAAAAGCGGTCTTCAGACAATCCAAACTCTTTATTGGCCGGGATATCCGAAACCAGACATGAAAGGCCGTAACTCATAGCCTCGAGCAAGGCCAGCGGCAGACCTTCATAATAAGACGGCAAAAGAAAAAGGCCGGCATGGGCATATAATTCCCATAGACGCGCGCCCGAAAGATACCCCGCGAGGACAACGTTCTTGTTCTCCCTGGCCTTCTTTATCAATGCCTGACTGTACGGCGTCTCATGGTCGGCCCAACCGGCGATCACAAGTTTCCATTCCTGATAAAAAGACGAGGCGTTCGCAGACTGGAACCTCGCAAAGGCCTCGATCGCATGATGAAATCCATCCTCCGGGACAAATCTGCCTGCGCAGAGAATGTACCTGCGTTTCATCACAGCGAAATGTGCCAGTGTCGTTTCTCCGGGGAAAACCTGCGGGACCGCGACGCCATAGGGGATGACCGTTGCCGTCCGGCCGTAATGCTTGAGGATATCCGCTGCGATCACCCCTGAAACGGCAATGATCTCATCGGCAAATCTGCACCCCAGGTACTCCCCCGTCTTCAAAAACATCCTGGCGAACCTCCCGCATTTCATGCTCTGGTAATCCTGGCCGTGGTGTGTCATAACGGTCTTCATACCGAAGAGACGCGCCAAAGGCAGGCATAACGACGGCCCGATGGAATGAAAATGCAAGAGGTTCGGCTTCAGCTTGCGAGCGGCCAGCACACCCTTCAGCGTATGAATAAAGGCTTCAGCATACTGATCTCTCGGACAGTCCAAAGGAACCAAAGAAACACCCCTGTATTCCTTCTGGGGCTCTATCACGTAAGGCTGACGCGTGAAAACAACGGCCTCGCATCCTCTGCCGGCCAGACGCGGATAGAGGTTCTCGCAATAAGACTCGATTTTTCCCTTGATATTCGGAAACCCTCGAATACCCAAAACGGCAATCTTCATATTATCTTCCGCGGGGCACGGACTCAAACGACCAAAACAGGCTATTTTATTTATCATACCTCAGAGGCGGCATTTTCGCAAACGCTACCTCTCGCCGAGGACGCGGTATGATGAGAAAAAACAATAAAGATCCGGCGCGCAAAAAAGAAAGACCGCATGCATAGATCCTGCAGCCGAGAAAGAAGGCCGAGCCGCACTTCCGTCGGCTGCCTTGACAAATATGGGATTCTGTGGCAAGCTACTCGCGTGATCCAACGGCAACAACGACGTCTTGCCCATGAAGGCAAGACATTTTTTTGGATACCCCTATGAGACGAAAAAAGTTTTTCTGTCTTGCAATCTCCTTTCTGGCATTAATGGCGCTCCTCCAGGCCGGCCTCCTCATGCCGCAAGGCATCCTTGAGGTAACGGAGAAAGAAACCAACCGGTCCATCTTGAAGACAACGGACGCCGAAGGGAAAACCCCTCTGCCGGTATTCCTTGACGGGTTAAACACAGAGGTGCAAGCCGATCCTATTTCCGCCATCGCCTCTTTCCCCTGTAAAAACTGCAGCAAAGGACCATTCTACTGCGTATTCCTTCCTCAGAGTTTCTGTATTCACGCCCCGCCGGTTTTCTTCAGTTGACAGCATCCAAGACAAAACCACTCAACCGCCGCCTTTAAAAATCCGCTTCCTTTCATCTTTTGCGAAAGGTATCAAGCCGAACTCAAAGACGGATTCCGGGCGAAAAACACAGGTCTCCGTATGAAAAATTGGAATTTTTCCCATATTAAAATGGTTTCAGTCTCTCTTTCGGCCGCAAAAAAAGAAGCAGCTGTGCGTGAATTGGCGGCTTTCCTGAAAGAATCACCGCAAATCAATAATTTTGAAAAGTTTGTAACCGACGTCCTTGAGCGTGAAAGGCGCCAACCTACGGGGATCGGTCATGAAACAGCCTTTCCGCACGCCCGAACGGACAGTGTCAACAAATTCGTCGTCGTTTTCGGCCGCTCCGGCAATGGCATCGATTTCGGGGCGATAGACAAGAAACCGGCCCGGCTGATCTTCCTGTTGGGGATACCGAAGTTCGAAATCAGGGGTTATCTCCAGGTCCTGGGGCTGCTGTCCCGTTCCCTAAAGAATGAAAAGTTCAGACAAAAACTACTCGAGGCGAAAGACGAAAAAGAAATCAGGCAAATCCTGGTCTCGATGAACGAAAAACAAGCGCCCCACAAAACCCATGCGATAGCCTGACGGCAATGGACCTTTACCGCCCTGCCGTGTTTCGGACAAGGTGTGTCTGAAGTCTTTTCGATGGGGCCGGAAGTCTGAGTCTGCCGAAAAAGGATTACTCGTATCGCAGCGCTTCGATAGGATCGAGTTCCGAGGCTTTTTGCGCAGGCCAGAGGCCGAAGATGATGCCCACGCCGAGGGAAAACGTCGTCGCCAAAACAATGGAGAACGCGGAGACCCGGACGGCCCAGCCGGCAAAAACGACCATGAGCATGGCGATCCCGCTGCCCAAAAGGATGCCGACAACACCGCCGATGATCGCCATCAGGACCGCCTCGATCAAAAACTGCACCATGATGTCCCTGTTGTTGGCGCCGATGGCCTTGCGCAGGCCGATCTCGCGCGTGCGCTCCGTCACGGATACAAGCATGATGTTCATGATGCCGATGCCGCCGACCAACAGCGAGATGGCGGCAATGGAACCCAAAAGCATGGACATGGTCTTGGTCGTCGCCTCCAGCGTCTGGCGGATATCGCTCATATTGCGGATCTGAAACGTGTCCTCTTCGTCCTTGCCCAAATGATGCCTCTTGATGATCTCGCGCTTGATGGCTTCCTCGGCTTCATCGATGACGTCGGAGCTTTTTGCCTCCACATACATGGAATCGATATAATCCTTGCCGAGAAGGCGGTACATGGCGGTCGTGATGGGGATCAGCACCGTATCGTCGGGGTCGTGGAACCCTCCTCCCCCTTTGGGCGCCAGGACGCCGATCACCTTGAAATTCTGCAGGTTGATCTTGATCGTCCGGCCCACCGGGTCGGCATTCCCGAAAAGCTCCCTGGCGACCGTCGAACCCAACAGGACGACCTTGTCGCGGGACGTAACCTCGCCGGAGCTGAAAAAACGGCCGATCTGGGGCTTTGAAGAACGCACCTCCTCGTAAGCCACGTCAACGCCCTCGATCTGGGTGTTCCAGTTCTTGCTGCCGTATACAAGCTGACCCCTGCCGGTCACCGAAGGGCTGATACGGCTGACCACGTCCGTCAAACGTTTGATCGCCTCCACATCCTGGAATGTAAAACGTGTCACCGTTCCGGATTCAAGCGCCACAGGGCCCAGTTTGGGAGAGCCGGGACGCACCATCAAAAGATTCGACCCCAATGTCGCCAACTGCTTTTCTATAGACTCCTTGGCGCCTGTCCCGAGAGCGAGCATGGCGATGACGGCGGCCACGCCAATCAAGATCCCCAGGATGGACAAAAACGAGCGCATCTTATGGGAGAACATCGCAGAAGACGCCTGTTGCAGATATTCAAAAAATTTTGTCTTCCGGGATGCGGCCAGACCATGGGCCAGGGCCTCTTCCACGACGCTATCGGCGCCGCTGTCGGGCCGGACAGCCGCAGACGTCTTGCGTTTTTCATCAGAAATAATACGGCCGTCGCGCATCGTGATGATACGGTCGGCATATTGCGCCACATCGTATTCATGGGTGACGAGCACGATGGTCTTGCCCTGCTTATTCAAATCCTTGAGCAGACCCATGATCTCAGCCTGGCTTTTCGTGTCCAGGTTTCCCGTCGGCTCATCCGCAAGGATAATAAACGGATCGTTGACCAAAGAGCGCGCAATGGCCACGCGCTGCTGTTGGCCTCCTGAAAGCTCATTGGGCCTGTGATGGGCACGCTCTGCCAGACCGACCTGTTTGATCCGTTCCTGCGCCAACTCTTTCAAGTGCCTTTTGCCGGCGTAGATCAACGGCAGCTCTGTGTTCTCAAGCGCAGAAAGGCGCGGCAGAAGATGGAACTGCTGGAAGACGAACCCTGCAATACGGTTGCGGATGGCCGACAGCTCTTCATCTTTAAGATCGTTGATGCGCTTTGTGCCGAGATAATATTCGCCGCTGTCCGGACGGTCAAGCAGCCCCAAAACGTGCATGAGCGTGGATTTGCCCGAGCCGGACGCCCCCATGATCGCGATGAACTCGCCCGCCGGGACGGACAAAGAAACTCCCTGCAGGGCCTTGACCTCGATCTCGCCCATACGATATGTCTTGGAGATATTCTTGACG
>CAYYFL010000046.1:0-4513 GCA_964471325.1 uncultured Planctomycetia bacterium | reverse complement strand
AAAAATCCTCCGAAAGGCGGCCCCGCCCTCTATGTCTCAACCGCTCCGTGAAAAAAGGATATCCCATGGCCTCAGCCAAATTCCCGACAAATGCCACATCGCGCCTGGAGTTCTTGCGGATGCCGTGGTCGAAGGAAGCGACGGAAATTTCCAAACCAAGGGCCGCCTGGAGGCGTTTCAGAACGCTCAGGAGCGCAACAGAATCCGGCCCGCCGGAAACAGCCGCCAGCACCTTATCTTGCGGCACAAACATCCGATAGGTTTCTACGGTCTTCCTAACGCATGCGTACATGGTTGCATCCCCGTTATTCCAAGCAGAGGTCAAGCCGGAGGGACACCGTATTTGAATTGGCGGACAATGTTGGGATGGGAAAAAAAATAAATCAGGCCGAGATAATAAGAAAAAGACAAAACAATCCCTATGATCAGAAAAACGACAGGGACATCTGTCATGACTTCCTGCGCCAGGAAAACGTTGAGACAGATATTGACCAAAAGATTGATGAGATAAACGGACATGACGACACGCAAGGTCTGACGCGCCCAGTCCTTCAGATGAAGAGCGCCGATCCCGCAGACCACCCACGCCAAAAAGATCAAAAGATTCAAGATAGACGATAGCCAAAAGACAGGCAGGGAGATCATTCCCACCGGCAAGACGGCCGCCACCTCCGGAAGGTTCCTCAGGCTCATCAGCGCCATGGAAAGGATCATGAGAAAAGCGTTAAAAGCGCCGAAGGCGATGAGGGAAATCGAAAAGACAACAACTCCCCTGGAACGTGTGATGAATTTATAAACCACGAACTCTCCTCATTGAGGCCGCTTCCAAAAAACAGCGGAGTTCAAAGCAACTGCACACACTGGGTCGTATTGGCCGTGAAATTACCTCCGGCCGTAATATTGAAACGGCAGCTGACGGCCTGAAAGCTTTCCAAGGTCGTCCTTACTGCAGTGGCAACGGGGACGGTGGCGCCGCTAAGGTCTGTCCCTCCAAGGATCGAATAGGAAAAATACTTTGCCGGCGGGAGATTGATATCCAAACGGCTGCTGTCGCTGGCATAGATGGCGTAACTGACAGCATACCTCAATTGTGCGCGACGCAAGGCACCCAGTATCACCTTGGCCTCATTCACTCTCGCCCGCTCAGCCCCTTTGATCAATAAAGGCAAGGCGATGCTGGCCAGAATAGTCATAAGGATGATGATCGCGACGAACTCGATTAACGTAAAACCTTTGGGCTCTATGACTATGGACTTGTGCGCCGTCTCCTCCATTATGGAGAAATTTTATCACATTCTAAAAAAAAGAGCAACGCCGAAAATATGAACGCCTGCCTGAAGCGCCCCCTCTTTCAGCTGGTTTCTGCGCCGGCCGCAAGAGGAAACACACGGTCTTTCATCCGCAAGGTGTAACCCAGGCCCCCGATGTCCTTGATCACCAGGGGGATCCTTGAAGCATCGCTGGAAATCCATATCTCAAACTTACGCGGTTCGCTGATAAAATGATAGGCCTTGTATTTTTTTCCGGAAACGTCGATGTCATCCAGCGACACCAAAGAAACCTTAAACTCTTGAGGGAGCCGGATCACACAACTCCATCCCGGCGCCAAATTCTCTACGCGGCGCAGATAAAAAGGCAACAGGACCGCATTATGGATCGGACCGTCAGCCGTAAACTTATACTCCTTGACCTGTTTTCCGCCGATGAATTTCCGGATGACCAGGGTATGCTGCGCCGCCGAATATTCTTCCGTAAGATTTTCTTTAGAAAAGACCCACGAGATATTCCGCTCCACCCTGACCGGCAGCCCGGTTTCCGGATCCGCGTAGATCTTCTCCATGTCGTCGAAGCCGGGAATAATGGTCCTGAAAGTGATAAAATTAAGCGTACGCCCCTCAAGATCAACCGGTCCCAGGTCACGATACTCCGCCCGGCCGATGGGAGAAATCGCATACGTGATCTCTTCTCCTTTATATTCCGAAGGAGATGCCGCAGAAACCAAACACAGAAGAAGAAAGAGGACAAACGCGCCGCGTCTCATTCTCATCCTAGTCTCCGTGCGCCTTCTTTGTGTACGGCTAATAGCAAAATCCCGTCAGGACCCAAGGTCTCTGACGGGATGGTTGAGAGCCTCGTCCTTAGCCCATCGATTTAACGTCTGCGTTTTTGCCTATTGCGGCAAAAAAATGCGCCGTCATCGGGACAAAATTCACAGGAAAACTCTCAAATACAAATTTTGGCGGCGGAGAGTGGATTCACAATGACGGCGAAAGTTATGGAACAAAGAGAACATAACTTTCATGCCGGAATTGATCCCGAGCGGCCGTCTGCGATTCTTGCCGCGAGGGAAAACCTTCGACCACTCTCCCGGCAAACCCGCCCCTCGTTTCCCAAAAAAATCAGACAGAAACTCGGGACAAAATTTGCGCGAAGAAAATAATATAGGACAAATTTGGTGGCGGAGAGTGGATTTAAACCACCGACCAAGCGGGTATGAGCCGCGTGCTCTATCAGGCTGAGCTACTCCGCCAATATTTTCAAAAATTCTCGGGGATACCTTTCCAACACCCGATTATATTATACTGAAACCCTGTATTTGACAAGAAAATTCAAAAAGACGCCGGAGACGATCAACGACAGGCCGCAACAAAGAAAACCAGACCAAATCAAACCTCATCTTCCGGCCCCTGACTTAAGCTCCCTGGCCCTTTGAAAATACTGCTCGGCCCTCGCCCGGTCTCCGTGATTACCGTAAAGGGCCCCCAGATTCTCCAGCGCCTCCGCACAACCGGGATCCAAAGCAAGGACCCTTTCAAACAAGAGGCGCGCCTCATCAAAATAGTCCAGCGTAGCCAGAACGACACCGCCTTTCAGAAGGACACCCTCATCATCAGGATTGAGAACCAGCAAAGGCCGCAAGATGCCCAGGGCCTCGTCGAAGCGCTTCTCGCTGATAAAAATATCCAGGAGAGCGGTATATGCCAGCGCCGAATCCGGGTTCAAAACAGACGCCTTCCTGAAACAGGAGACAGCATCTTCAATCCGCCCCAGTCCGAGAGAGGCCTTGCCGAGATTAAAAAATGCTTCATCGGAATACGCATTGATCTGGAGCGCCTCTCGAAATAAGGCAACCGCGTCCGTAAGGCGGCCGCGCGCCATCTGCACCAAGCCGAGATTATTATATGCCTGAAAGGCGCCGGGATTTATACGCAGGACCAGACGATAACACTCTTCAGCCTTGTCCATCCGGCGCTGCGCATAATGGATATTGCCGAGCAAAAGAAGCGCATCCCAGGCGCCGGGTTCCAGCCGTAAAGCCTCCAAGGCATGTTGTCTGGCCAGGGCATCATCACCTCTTTCGGCGTAGGCATAAGCGACATTGAGGTGCGCGGCAGAGACCCGCGGGTATTTTGCCAATACGTCTTCCCAGAGAGAGATACTGTCATGCCAGACAAGCGCGCGCTGAAAAGTCAGAGCTGAAAGCAGGCAGATAAAACAGATCCCTGTCAACACCGCGATGACCCTAAGGACCTGATAGCCGCTCAACCTCGACACCCATAACCTCCGGACATATGCAGCCCCAAGATAGAATATACCGAGGGCTGCGATATACACATAACGGTCGCTGACGGCATAGGACGCCCGTGCGGCAAGCACAGGGATCAGGCTTAAAATAAAAAAGCCGAGCGAGAATACAAAAATGCCTCGCCCCCCATCGCGGCGCAGAGCCAGATAAAAATATCCCAGAAAAAACAGCGATATAAGACATGGCCAGATGGTGAAAAGAAAACCCTGTGCATAGGGATAAAAACACGACAGGCGGGCAGGCCAGAGGATCATAAAAATATAAATCAGGATCCGCTGGAGCCATTCCAGCGGCATAGAGGATACGCTGTACTGGACATGGAACCAGCACAGGGCGGCATAATTAAGCAGGACCATCAAGAATGATATGACAAAAAACGGTATCTTGTCCCACCAGGAAAGGAGCGGTTTCTTTTCGAGCGCGGCGTCGAAAAAAAACAAAAGCAGCGGGAAAACGATCATCATGGGCTTGGCCATCAAAGAGAGAGTGAAAAAAATCAGGGACGCATAATATAGGACGCGGGGACGCCCCAGACGGTAAAGCACATATGTGACGGCGGCCGCGAGAAAGAAAAAGCCGTAGAGCAGGTCTTTTTGCTCCGTCACCCATGCGACCGATTCCACCCGGAGGGGATGGATAGCGAACAACACAGCCACGAACCAGGCAAGAAAAACATCCCTGCGCAGGAGAAAAAAGAACCAGAAAACAAAAAAGGCATTGATGAAATGCAGCAGAAGACTGACAGCGTGATAACCTCTGGGATCCAGGCGGAAAAAACGGTTTTCCAGGGCAAAGGCAAGAAAAGATAGCGGTTTATACTGGACTCTCTCGAACGAAGTAAATATCTGGGGGATCTTCTCGGGGGTAAAATTCTTCGCGCGTGGGTTCTGTGTCAAGGAGACATTGTCGTCCCAATTCACAAATCCG
>CAYYFL010000045.1:0-5057 GCA_964471325.1 uncultured Planctomycetia bacterium | reverse complement strand
AGCAATATTCTCAAGAGATCAAGTTCTTGCTCAGCCTTGCGGCCGCCACCCATGGTGGAAAACGCATCGACCTGGCCGTCCTTATCCGGCAAGGCAATATCAATAGTTGCTTTTGCCTCCACGCGGTAGCTGTCCATATCGATCGTTTCCAGAACACCCTTGGACAAATCCTCATCGATCGGAGCCGGAAGCTTAGGATTAAGAAAGTTCAAAAATATCGATAATTTCTCCCATGCCGCGTTCGTATATGGCAGAATCGAGGCTAAAAAGCTGTACGTTCTCACGAAAGCCTTCGATTTACCCTTAAAATCCACTTGTCCGTCCTCATCAAGGCTTTCTTTATAGGCGGCAACACATACATCCAATATCGGATCAAGTCGATCACGGTCGGCACCAGACAGGTATAACTGCACAAACTCGTCGACCTGCTCCCATGAATAGACCTGATACCCATCCAAAGCCGCCTGCAGGTCATGTAATTTGTTGGGATCCGTCTCTTCGCTGAGGATCGTGGTACGGTAATACGGCTCAAAGGCATCCCTGATATCATCAACGGTGTTATAAAAGTCGAGAACAAACGTATCGTATTTCTGTGGATGAGCGCGGTTGAGTCTCGATAACGTCTGAACCGCCTTGATGCTGGTCAACTGCTTGTCGACATACATAGTATGAAGCAACGGCTCGTCATAACCGGTTTGGAATTTCTCGGCGCATACAAGGAAACGGTACGGCTCTTCCTTGAACTTCTCCGTTATTTGATTGCTTGGGAAGCCATTCAGCGACGACTCACTGAGCTTCTTGCCGCCGTATTCATATTCACCTGAAAAGGCAACGATTGCCTTATAGCGGCTCTTGACCTCCTTCAAATAGTCCTTAATCGCATGAAAGTATTGAATAGCTCGTTCAATACTACCGGTGACCACCATGGCGCGCGCCTGACCATTAATTTTACGATGCGCGACCACCTGCTCGTGGAAGTGATCGACCATGATCTCGGCCTTCTGCCGCACGGCATGATCGTGCGATTCGACATACCGGCGCAACTTCTTGCGCGCCTTCTTGACATCAAACTGCGGGTCATCCGGAACCGTCTTCATCAGCCGATAATAGCTCTCGACCGGCGTGTAATTCTTCAAAACATCCAGAATGAAACCTTCTTGAATAGCCTGCTTCATCGTGTAGGAATGAAACGGACGATGCTTGACCTTCTCGCCCTCTTTATAGGGCTCACCAAATATTTCAAGCGTCTTGTTCTTCGGAGTCGCGGTAAAAGCGAAATAACTGGCGTTTTTCAGCATCTTGCGGGATTCCATGATCCGGTTCACGGTATCCTCGTATGACTCCTGCTCCTCTTCCTTGCCGTCCTCAGCAAGCGCCCGATGCATCTTGGCGGTTGTCCGGCCGCCCTGACTTGAGTGCGCCTCATCGATGATAATCGCAAACTTGCGGGTGCGGTGCTCATCCCCAATCTCATCGAGGATAAACGGAAACTTTTGAACCGTCGATATGATGATTTTCTTGCCAGAAGTCAGAAACTTCCTGAGATCCCCGGCGTTCTCGGCATGTCCGACGGTCGAAGCCACCTGAGCGAACTGCTTGATCGTATCCTTGATCTGCTTATCCAGCACTTTCCGGTCAGTCACAACGATAATGGAATCGAATACCGGCTTCGCGCTTTTCTCGACACCGATGAGCTGATGCGATAGCCACGCAATAGAATTTGATTTACCGCTCCCGGCCGAATGCTGAATAAGGTATCGTCTGCCGATATCGGATTTGCATGCCGCGGCTAACAGCGTCCTCACCACATCAAGCTGATGGTACCGAGGGAATATTTGCCGCTGTTTTTTGCGGCCGGTACGCTCGTCCTTCTCCTCTACAATCTGCGCATAATTCTCGATGATGTCGGTTAAGCCCCTCTTGGTCAGAATTTCCTTCCAAAGGTAATCGGTTTTAAGGCCGTTAGGATTCGGCGGGTTGCCTGCTCCGTCATTCCATCCCTTATTAAACGGCAGAAACCACGATCCCTTACCTTTTAGATCGGTGCACATCCGAATCTCATGATCATCCACAGCGAAATGCACCATGCACCGCCCAAACTGGAACAAAAGCTCCCGCGGATCCCTGTCCCGCTTGTACTGTTGGACAGCATCTTCCACCGTCTGTTTGGTTAAACTGTTCTTCAATTCAAACGTCGCGATCGGAAGGCCATTTATAAACAGACACAGATCCAAGGAAAGCTGAGTCTCATCCTTGCTGTAGCGTAACTGACGCGTAACGCTGAAAAGGTTCTGATCAAATCTTTTCACGGCCTCTTTATTACCGGGCGTTGGCGTGCCATAGAAGAGATCAAGCGCATGAGGCCCATGCTTAACGCCTTTTCGCAATACATCGATAACTCCGCGCTTGGCAATTTCTCCCTGAAGCCGCGCCAAAAACTGCTGGCGTTTCGGTGAATCCGAATCCAGCCCCAAAGCATCGACCATTTTGGGCTGAGTAGCTTTTACAAAAGAAATCAGCTTCTTTAAATCTACCGCGTGATCCCGGTCGTAATCTTCGGCATACCCGGGCGCATATCCCTCGCCGCCATATGGCGCGGCAGGTTCAGCAACTCCACCTTTCAAAGGATCACATGAGAGGCCCGTGAGCGCCATACAAATCAATTTCTCAAGCCCTTTCTCGCTTGTATCACTCGTCGGCATTCACTACCTCCTCACTATCTTCAACGTCCTCTGATATTTCTTCTTCATCAATTGGTTTCTGCAAAGCTTCTTCTCCTAAATCCGGCAATTTGACATCACGAACATCAATCTTGCCGGTCACAACATCGAAAACAATCCGCGTGCGATATTCTGTGAGAAATTTAATTTCATCATGAATTTGATTTATTGCGAAAGTTAACTGTCGCGTACTAGATTCAATGTAATCAATCAAATCTTTTTGCTCTTGAGTTGACTCAGGATACGCCATCATCAAATTGCCAATGAAAGACCAATCAGCGCGCGGCATTTTTGCCCCGAAAGTAGAGCTGTTAACAATATTAATTACTTGAGATGAGCGTAGTTTTTGCTCAAGAAATTCAGGAAGCAAATCATCTCTCTTTAATCTTAAGACAAGAAGCTCCCCAACACATACCCCATCTTTGGCTGGACGCGTCACCTTAGCCAAATATGGGCGCAATTTACAAAATAAAATGTCACCCTCGTGAAAACGCTTAACCTGACTCTCAAATAATACTTCTTCATCCGGAAAATTAATCTTCCCCGTCCAGCTTTCGATCTGATCCAACGCGATATAGACCTCATGATCCTTCTTTGATGACGTCTGCTCATTAACATTATCAACAATAAATTTGAGTCTTTTCACTCTCCAATGAGCAGGAATTTCGCCTATCCAATCAATACCAGATGGCTTTAGCCGCGCATTAAAATCAAGACCTCGTGTCATAGCCTTATTAATAATTGCCTGCTTCTGCTCATTTAAAAGTTTAATAACCTGTTGCTTTGCCCTGATATAGCGTCGAATCTGTGAATCAATAACTGAAAGAAAGTTGACTATCAGTCCAGCCTCCTCTTTGGGAGGAATAAGAACAGGCATATCAAGGAAACGTTCGTCGGTCAGTTGCAATCTTGATGTCCAAATACCTTGCGACCTTACCCGAAGCTCCCAATCGTAGGCTTTTGATCGAAAAAGATAGTCAAAGTATTTCCAATAATTGACATATTCGGTAAGAGGCCTATAAACCCCATATGCCGAACTTACAATTCCGTGGTGCCGAGAAAAGCCGAGACCGAACATCCACGCCCACAAGCTGTTTATTACCAAATCCCCCGGCCAGCACAGTTTATACCCCACGTAGGATTCGGCCATAAACATGGTTATCTTTTTTGACGATCGAGGCACCACGCCGTCTTTCGACGAAACTGTCAACAACTCCTCAGCGCCGTCTTTTGAACGGACATCAATACAACGGAAGACTGCTTTGCCACGTTTTATCTGCCAGCCGTCTGGCATTTTCTCAAGCCAAGGCAATCGGGTATTTTGATATTTTGGATAAGCCTTTACCATTCCCTCCTCACAATCCCATAAAATATATTTTCATCTTTTGAGCCATCAGCTTGCGCCGTTCAACCAAAAACTGCGAATAATCATCCACAGTCATATCCTCGATCCCATCCGGGATACAATTCATCTTGAAGTTTTCCTTGAGTTTCGCCGGATCACAGATGTTGCCGTATTTCTTCTTTCCTCCCCGGCATTGCTCCATGATTTGCCCAAAGTACGTCTTTGGCTCCTTATTGCCGATCGCGATATTGATCTCGCTCTGGGCAATGACATAATTGGCAATCTGGTTATACTGCCCCCTGCTCATCCCGTTCTTTTTCAGATAGTCACGCGGGAAAAGATGATGCACATCAGACTTGACCTCCACCAACTCCCTCGTCGAGATGTCACTGGACAAAAACCCGCGGTCTCCAAGCTTGATTTGAGCGGCAAGAAAGATGCAAAAGTACGGACTTGATGCAACTGATGTATCCATCTCCTGAGGCAACAAAGCATCCCAAAACGCATCAGAAAGCTCGCCTTTTATAACGGATTCGCTAAATTTCTGTATCCCTTGCGCATTGACTTGTCGAATATCGTAGTCAAACGCCGATTCAGGAGAGCTTGAATATCGTCCTGTTAGAACCGATAAAACAAACCACCTGCGGACATACCGCTCGATATCAGCATCCGGAACATCCTGCGCCCGTAATGTCAGGTATAGGATATAGGCAAAATTAAGTGCGTTCTGCGATCCAATCATCGAAGAATCGATAAACCCGGCCGAGCGGATGATCATAATGAAGCGTTTGAAGTGCGTCTCGTTCATGAATCTAACGATACCCTGCCGCAAACGGTTAAAGCTCTCTTCGACGATAGTTTCTTCATACTGCTTAGTTTCAAACTTACGTCCAGAGAGCAACGCAACAAATTCCTGCAATTTCCCGCGTTTAACTTCGGAAGTAAACACAACTCGCAACATATCGATATACAAATGGTCATATAAATCATCG
>CAYYFL010000044.1:0-5090 GCA_964471325.1 uncultured Planctomycetia bacterium | reverse complement strand
AAGCGGCCACAACACTCTTGCGCCCTAAAGGGCGGAGCTTTAGGCCGCGCAGAGTCAATTTTGGCCGCAGTGCGGAAATTGTACATTAGGAACAATCCCCCTGTCAAGACAAATCAATTTAACTTATTTAGTTGCACCGGATGTCTTTTTTTGATATTTTTAATCAAGATGCGGAAATCCCCGCCGCGGTCCTGACCTTGCCCCTGGCCTTGCCCGAAGGGCAGGCCGAGGCCAAAGGCAGGCGCCTCTGACGGAAATGCGGCGAAGATTAGACTCTTCCTTTATGCGGAAGGAGAAGGGTTTGCCCTTTTTGGACTAGACCCTCCGTTTTAGAGGAAGACGGAGATTCATTACCATGAGCACATTGATCGGGGTTGGGTTCAGCGAAAAAAAAGACCCTTTCTTGGCCGCCTCCGAGGCCGCCAAGATGGCCCTTTACCAGATCCACCACCGGCCTATCACCGTCGCCTTCCTGTTTTCCACCATCCACTTTGCACACCAGCGTCTTCTCGAGGGCATCTATTACGCCTTGGGGCATATCAAGCTCCTGGGATGCACAGGTTCAAGCGTTATCTGGCCCGAAGCGATCAACAAATACGGCGTCGGCCTCATGCTCATCAGCATGGACCACGTCACGTTCGGGCAGGCCCATAGCGTCGGCATCAAGACCAAAGGGGCGCGCCAAATCGGAGAAGAATTCGCGCGCCAGGCCCTCAAGAACCTGAGCACGCCCCAGCGGGACCTGGCCCTCATCTTCTGCGACGGCATCGTCGAGAACGGATCCGATCTCCTCAAGGGCATCAAGGACATTTTGGGATTGAGTTTCCCTATCTTCGGCGCTTCCGCGGCCGACAACTTCCGTTTCCACCAGACATACCAGTATTTTGACAAGGAATTGCTGACGGACGGCGTCGCAGGCCTCATTTTTTCCGGCGAGAATATTTTCGGCATGGGGGTACGGCATGGCTGGAAGCCTCTCGGCAGGCCGCACACCATCACCGGCGTCAAAGGCAATGTGATCAAGACCATTGAAGAAAAACCGGCCGTGATCATCTATGAAGAATACTTCGGGAAGTCCAGGAAAGAGATCGAAAAGACCCTCATCGAGATGAGCATCTACTATCCCCTCGGGCTCTATGTGCCCGGGGAAACGGAATACCTCCTGCGCAACGTCCTGAGGATTGACGAAGACGGCGGGCTCGTCTGTCAGGGCGATGCTTCCGTCGGAAGCGAAGTCCGCCTGATGATGGGAACGAAGGAATGGGCGCTCAATGCCGCGACACAGGCTGCCCAGGAGGCCAAAGATTCTCTCAAGGGCAAAGAAGTCAAGGGGGCCCTTGTGTTCGAATCCATCTCCCGCAACAAACTCCTGGGACGATTGACAGAAAGAGAGTTATCGCGTATAAAAAAGGTATTGGGCAACGTCCCGATCCTGGGCATCTGCACTTACGGCGAACAGGCGCCGCTGAAATCGCTGGAACATTACGGGGAGACCTACTTCCACAACGAAACCCTGGCCATCCTGGCCATTGGAGAATCGCATGCCGCCGACAAGCACATTTAACGCCCCCACTTCCCTGGAAATCCTCATCAGCTACATGGGCATGTTCGGGATGATCGCCGTCATCGTCTTGGTCATCATCCTGGTCTTCAAGATGGAAAAGATCAAGGAGCTGAAGACGGAGCTTGCCAAACTCAGGCGGGCCTTTGAAGAACTCGACGGCCAGGCCAAACTGATCGTCCAGACGGACGTCGAACTCCACAAGGCCCAGGAAGAGCTGGACAAAAAAATCTCCAGCCTTGTGACCCTGCAGAAACTCAGCCGCCTGATCTCGACGACCCTCGACGAAGAAGAGATATTCCAGAAGCTCGACGAGAAACACATCACTGAACTGGGGTTCGACCGGGCCGTCGTCTTCTGCCGGGATGAAACAAAAGGCTACCTGTTGAAGGCCGCAATCGGCTATACGGCCGAGGAGGCGGACCGCATCATGAAACTCATGACAGGCATGCCCCTGCTCATGGACACCGTCATGAACAAGCACAAGGTCCTCTCGACCCTGGAGATGGACCGCGCCGCCAAGGAAACGCCGCACCTGCTCTCCATGCTGGGACTCTCTTCTTTTGTCTGCGCCCCCATGATGCAGAAAGAAGGCGCTATCGGCCTTCTCCTGATGGGCAGCGAATCCCCCTACACACATATGACCGAAGGCGATAAAGACCTTGTCTACATCCTGGCGACGCAAATCGGCCAGTCCATCGAGAATGCCAAGCTTTTTGAAGAACAGTGGCACGCCCAGCAGGAGCTCGAAAATAAGATCCAGCTGAGGACAAAGGAACTGTCTGCGGCCCTGGAAGAGATCAAAATCGTCAGTAAAAGAAAATCGGATTTCATCAATGCGGTTTCCCATGAACTGCGCACGCCCCTGACATCCATCAAAGGTTACGCCTCGATCCTTGCCGCAGGCAAGCTGGGTGAATTGCCTGCCGCGGCCAAGGAAAGGGTTGAAAAAATCAACAAACATTCCGACAATCTTTCCGAGCTTATCAACGGACTCCTGGACATCTCCCGCATCGAATCCGGCCGTGTGGAAATGAAGCTGGAGCCTCTCGATCTCCTGAGCATGGCGCAGTCGCTCGCAGACATGCTGGCGCCGCCCATGAAGGACAAGAATGTCGAATTCGTCGTCGATATTCCCGAGGGGCTGCCGCAGGTCAGGGCCGATAAAGGACAGCTGGAACGCGTCTTTATCAACCTCATCGGCAACGCCATCAAATTCACGCCGCCGGGCGGCAGGATCACGGTAGCGGCGAGGCCCGTAGACAATACCATGATCCAGGTCGGCGTCAGCGACACAGGCATCGGCATCAGTGAACACGACCTCAAGAAGCTCGGCGAAGAATTTTTCCGCGTCGACAACGACGTCAACGCCAAAGTCAAGGGCACAGGCCTGGGACTTTCTTTAGTCAAGCGCATCATCGAGGCCCACAAGGGGACCTTTTCCATTTCAAGTCAGCTCAATCACGGCAGCACATTCTCTTTCACGCTGCCCAAGACGTGAAGCCTCCCTGGTCTTGCCCCTGCCTTGGCCTCGGCCAAGGCAGGCAGGCGCGAAGGATCAAAGGGCTTGCCGTTTACGGCTCCTTCTGCCGCCGCCGCGGCAACTCGTGGCATACTACAGAATTGTGTCAAAAAACGCCAAAAATATGCTATGATATTTTATAGATCCCGTAAGAACAACTGCGGCTACCCTCAGGAGTGCATATGACTACAAAAAAGAAAATCCTCGTGATCGATGACGAGGCGGACATCAGGGAGATCGTCCGGATTTACCTTGAAGAGGAAGGTTGTGAAGTGATTGAGGCCTCCAACGGCCAGGAAGGCATTTTAAAGGCCCAGAGCGAAAAACCGGACCTGATCGTGCTCGATATCATGCTGCCCGGAATCAACGGTTTCGAAGTGGCCAAGCACCTCAAAGACGACCCGAACACCCAGGACATCCCCGTCATCATCCTGTCCGTATTAGCCCAGGACTCCCAGTACCGCCAGGGCATCCTGGATTATATCTCAAAACCTTTCCGTCAGGAGGAGCTCGTGGCTACCGTCAGACGCATTTTTTCCAAAGTGAACGGCAAGAGCCCGAAAAAAACCATCCTTGTCGTCGACGACGACCCGGACATTGTCGACATCATCGCCATCTGCCTCAAAGACAACAATCTCAATCCCGAAAAAGCATATAACGGCCAAGAGGCCCTGCAAAAGGTCAAGGCAAACAAGGTCGACCTCATCCTGCTGGACATCAACATGCCCGGCATGAACGGCTTCGAAGTCATCAAGCACTTGAAGCTCGACCCCGCAACTTGCGATATCCCTGTCGTGGTCCTTACCGGCACCTACATCTCCGATGAAGACAAGCGGCATGGCCTGACGCTGGGAGTCGCAAAATATCTCACCAAACCTTTTTCCGCCGACGATCTCGTCAAAGAAATCAAGGGTTCGCTCCATGCCTAAAACGCGCATCATTGTCGTCGACGACGACCCGGACATCCGGGATGTCCTGAGTCTGACCTTGACTGAAGAAGGCTACGACGTCCTGGAGGCGGAAAACGGCCTGGAGGGCGTTGAAATCATCAAAAACAAGGCGCCGAACCTCGTCATTGTCGACTACAACATGCCGAAAATGACAGGGCCGCAGCTGTGCGCGATCATCAAGAAAGACATCCTGCTGAGCCATCTGCCCATCATCATGCTGACGGGCAAGAGCGACGTCTCCGACAAGGTCTCCGGCATCAACGCCGGCGCCGACGATTATCTCGTCAAACCCTTCGAGCCCCAGGAACTCCTGGCGCGCATCAAAATGATCCTGCGGCGATCCGAACGCGATCTCGACGCCAATCCTCTCACGAGGCTCCCCGGCAACGTCTCCATCCTGAACGAACTCCAGGACCGGATCGACAAAAAAGGCCCCATCGCCGTCATCTATGCCGACTTGGACAAATTCAAGGTCTACAACGATAAATACGGATTCACCCGCGGCGACGAAGTCATCCGGGAAACGGCAAGGCTCCTCATCCGCGCGACACAGGAATGCGGTAATGCCGATGATTTCATCGGCCACATCGGCGGAGACGACTTTGTCGTCATGACCACGCCGGACAAGTGCGAAGCGATCTCGACAAAAGTGATCGAGGAATTCGAAAAGATCTCGCCGTCCTTCTATACGGAAGAAGACCGACGGGCCGGATACATCATGGGAAAAGACCGTAAGGGGGTCGAGCAAAAATTCGGGCTCCTCTCCATCTCCATGGGGATCGTTACCAATGAAAACCGGCAGCTGACGCACGTGGCCCAGATCGCCGAGATCGGCGCAGAACTCAAGGAAGCCGCCAAACGCATCGATCGCTCCAGCTATATCAAAGACAGAAGAACGGACAGCCGCAGCGAATCCTAGTTTATCATCGATAGAGAACAAAAAACCAGCCCGGAAAACCGGGCTGGTTTTTTATGACATTACGACCAATCCTCCGTTTCATATCGGCCTTATTCGGCCGACCAGCGGCTTTGTTCTCGACACCAAAAGTTTAGCTGC
>CAYYFL010000043.1:0-5553 GCA_964471325.1 uncultured Planctomycetia bacterium | reverse complement strand
TCATCCGATTGAGCCGGGTAATACCAAATAAGCGGAGGGTCTAACCCAGAAAGGGGAGACCTTCGCAATTCCGATAAGCGAAGGGTTTAATTCCGCCAGAGGGAAAAAATTTCCTGCGTAAGCTCGGAGTTCATTTTGTAAGGAAAATTACCTCGGTATAGGAAAAATGAAGGAGAATCAAACATGAACATCAGACAAGAGATACTTAAGTCGATCGAGACGAAGTCTTTTCCCGAGGTCAAGAAATTCAAGAAGGTCTCCAGCTACTTCGGCGAGAACACCTTCAGCGTCCCGACGATGAAGAAGCATATTTCCAAGAAGACCTTTGAGGCCTTCGAGGCGTGGATGGAAGAGGGTAAGCAGATATCGCTCGCCCAGGCCAACGAGATCGCAGATGCCATGAAAAGGTGGGCGGTGGAACGGGGGGCCACCTATTACACGCACTGGTTTCAGCCTATGACGGGCATGACGGCCGAGAAGCACGACAGTTTCATCTCTTTCGACGGCCCGGGCAAGGTGATCGAGACGTTCTCCGGCAGCAAGCTCATCAAGGGCGAACCCGACGCCTCAAGCTTTCCTTCGGGCGGCATCCGTACGACGTTTGAGGCGCGCGGTTATACCGCGTGGGACCCGACGAGCCCGGCGTTCATCATCGAAAGCCAGCTGGGCAAGACCTTGTGTATCCCGACGATCTTTGTCGCTTACCATGGTTATGCGCTGGATAAGAAACTGCCTCATTTGCGTTCCATCGAGGCCTTGAGCACGTCTGCCGTCCGTTTTCTCAAACTTTTCGGCAGCAAGAACACACGCAAGGTTTTTTCCACGTGCGGCCCGGAGCAGGAATATTTCCTGATCGACAAGAATTTTTACAGGTTGCGCCAGGACCTCTTGTTGACTGGACGGACCCTTGTCGGCGCCCCTTCACCCAAAGACCAGCAGATGGAAGACCAGTACTTCGGCTCGATCAAGGAGAGGGTCGTGAATTACATGTACGAGGTCGGCGAGGAGGCCTATAGACTGGGCATCCCGGTCATGACGCGCCATAATGAAGTCGCGCCTCATCAGTATGAGTTTGCGCCGATCTTCGAAGAGTCGAACCTGGCCGCGGACCATAATCAGCTTCTGATGGAGATCATGAAAAAAGTGGCCTTGCGCCATGATATGGTCTGCCTGCTCCACGAGAAGCCGTTTGCCGGCATCAACGGCTCGGGAAAGCATCTCAACTGGTCCATGTCCGACGATAAAGGCAATAACCTGCTGAATCCCGGCAAAACGCCCGAGGATAACCTGCAGTTTCTGGCGATCCTGGTCGCCGTCCTGCGCGCCGTCGATACGCACGCGGATCTCCTGCGCGCCAGCGTGGCCTCCGCAGGCAACGAGCACCGTCTGGGCGCCAATGAAGCGCCGCCGGCGATCATCTCCGTCTTTCTGGGCGACCAGTTGACGCAGATCCTCGATACCGTTGAGAAGGGCAAGAAGACCCAGATCAGCCGCCAGGACATCATGGACCTGGGTGTCGCCCGCCTGCCCTTGGTCAACAAGGACATGACCGACAGGAACCGCACGTCGCCCTTTGCCTTTACCGGCAATAAGTTCGAGTTCCGCGCCGTGGGTTCGTCGCAGAATATCTCGACCGCCATTACGGTCATCAATACGATTGTTGCGGACTCCATGGATTATGTGCGCGCCAAGATCGAAGCGGCGCAGAAATCCAAGGATTTCAACACTGCGACCCTGGCCGTTTTGGCCGAGGTGATCCGCGAGACCAAAAAGATCCGCTTTGAAGGGAATAATTATTCCGAGGAGTGGAAGAGAGAGGCGGCCAAGAGAGGGTTGCCCAACGAGCCGTCGACCTCCGAGGCCCTCAAGGCGCTTGTGGAAGAGGAGAATGTCGCCCTTTTTGAGAAGTATAAGGTCTTTAACCGCGAGGAACTGAAGGCGCGTGAGAAGATATGGTTGGAGATGTATATCAAGCTCTTGGAAATTGAGGCCAAGACCTTGAACGAGATGGTCAATTCCTGCATCGTGCCCAATGCCTTCGATTATCAGGGTCTGCTTTCGCAGAACCTGGAGCATATCGTCCATCTGGAGAGTGCGGCC
The DNA here is from genome assembly GCA_964471325.1 of uncultured Planctomycetia bacterium. Taxonomy (GTDB): domain Bacteria; phylum Omnitrophota; class Gorgyraeia; order Velamenicoccales; family Velamenicoccaceae; genus Velamenicoccus. Next base: position 3,453 of record CAYYFL010000043.1, on the reverse strand, counting down.
GGCCTGAAATTCCTTGAGGAGTCCGTGGCCGACATGAAGGTGCATCTTTCCGAAGTGACGGAGATGATCTATTATGTCCGCAAGAACGCCAAGGCCATGATGCAGTTCCTGGAAGAAACCAAGGGTCTTGAGGAAGACGAGAAGGCCCACAGATATTTTACGGACCTCAAGCCCATCATGGAGCATATCCGTAAACATGCCGATCTTCTCGAAGGCGTCATTTCCGACGAGCATTGGGACCTGCCGAAGTACAGGGACATGCTTTTTGTGAAGTAGGGCCCGACCGCCGAGTCCCGGCAGAACCTTGTCCTGCCGGGACTCGTCCGTCTTTTTCCGGCCGGACATGGGTTCGTTTTGAGAAGGAGAATATCCGAAAGAGGCCAGCAAATGAACGACATTAAGTTTGATTTCAACAACATGATGAGTTTTAATGTCGGCAGCCGCGACGGCGTCACGGAATACGATTTGAGGCGTTTGATGCCGCGTGTGAACAAATGCCATAGGCACTTCCGCCGCCTTTCGGAAAATCCGGCCAGCCGCGTGCGTCTGAGCCTGGAGTGGCTGATGCTGCCGTTTCAGGACAAAAAGGCCGTCGAAGAGATCCAAAGGCTTGGGGATGAGATCGGCCGCCAGTATGAGAACGTCCTGTCTCTGGGGATAGGCGGTTCCTATCTGGGTCTCAAGTCGGCCCAGGAAGCGTTGTGCGTGCCGTATTATAATGAATTCCTTCAACTGCGCCAGAAGCGCAGCCGTGTCTATTTCGAAGGCAACAACCTTGACCCGGCGCCGTTGGCCGTCCTCTTGCGCCAGCTCGATCCCAAAAAAACGTTCGTGACGGTGATCTCCAAGTCCGGCGAGACGACGGAGACCAAGGCGGTTTTCGATGTCGTCGAGGAGTGGCTGAAGGCCGGCGTCGGCGCGCACTACGGACGCCAGATCATCGCGATCACAGATCCCAAGTCGGGCACGTTGCGCAAGAAAGTCCTGGAGGAGCAAGCTAAAGACCCGTCGAGCTTCCGCAGCCTGCCTTTGCTGCCGGGCGTGGGAGGGCGATTCTCCGAATTCAATATGGGACTCCTGCATTTGGCGATCGTGGGTGTTGATATCACAGAGGTCTTTAGCGGCGCACAGGCCATGGCGCGACGATGTTCCTCGGAAGATATTTTTAAGAACCCGGCTTATATGTATGCAAGCCTTCATCATTTGGCGCATCTCAGGAAAGGCAAATCGATCGCCATCATGATGCCTTTCTCGGAAGGCTTGAAATCTACGGCTGACTGGTATTGCCAGCTTTTGGCCGAAAGCATCGGAAAGAAATATCCGCGGCGGATCAAGGCGCTTGGAGACTCAAGCGAGGTTTGGGAGGCGGATACCCGCCGGCCGGTGCATGCCGGACGGACGCCCGTGGCGACCCGGGGAACGACGGACCTTCATTCCATCCAACAGAACAACGTGGAAGGTCCGAACGACAAGGCGGTCACGATGATCCGCATCGCTTCTTTTGCCGACGACATGACCGTTCCGGCCGGCAAGGGCTTTCTTTCGCAGAAAAGATTTTCGGAACTCCTGGCGTTGGCTCAGGAAGCGACGGCATGGGCCCTGACATCGGCCAAGCGGCCGAATTGTACGATCACGCTTTCGCAATTGTCCCCCTGGACATGGGGCGGGCTTCTGTACTTTTTCGAGATGGCGACCGCCTTCGAAGGCGAGCTCTTGAACGTCAACGCCTTCGATCAGCCGGGTGTGGAAAGTTACAAGAATTACATGTATTATAAGCTTCGCAAGCCCGGTATCCCGGAAAAGATCGCGCAGGAGATCGAGAAGCATCCTGTGAAGAGCGACGTCAGGTTCGTTTTGTAATTGTGCCGGCAGGGAGGGTTTGCATGGTCAATGATGTCCTGTGTGTCATTCTCGGCGGGGGCAGGGGCACACGCCTCTACCCTCTGACCAAAGACAGGGCCAAGCCCGCCGTTCCCCTCTTCGGCAAATACCGTCTCATCGATATCCCCATCAGCAATTGTCTTAATTCAGGCCTCAACAAGATCAAGATCCTGACGCAGTTCAATTCCGAATCGCTGAACAAGCACATCTCGCGCACCTACAAGTTCGAGGCTTTTTCTCATGGTTTTATCGAAGTCATCGCCGCCGATCAGACCATGGACCGGACGGACTGGTTTGAAGGGCCGGCGGATGCCGTGCGCAAGACGTTGAAGCATTTCAATAATCCCAAGATCAAATATGTCTGCATCCTTTCCGGCGACCAGCTCTATAAGATGGACCTGCGCGCCTTCTATGATTTCCACGTCCAAAAGGAAGCGCAGGTGTCCGTTGCCTGCAACCTGGTCGACCCCGGAGAGATCTCTTCTTATGGGATCATGGGTACGGATGAAGCATTGAAGGTCGGAGAGTTTGTGGAAAAGCCATCCCAAGAGGATCTTGTCAGACATCTGCGCGTGATGCGCGGCGGCCGGCCGAAATACCTTTGTTCAATGGGGATCTATTTTTTCAACAAAGAGACATTGCACGATCTCTTATCGCGCAGCAACAAGGCCGATTTCGGCAAAGAGATTATCCCTGAGGCGATTACCGATAAGGCCGTCTATGCCTATGAGTTCGATGGATATTGGCGGGACATCGGGACGATCAAATCTTTCTACACCGAGAACCTGCTGTTGACCCGGGCGGACGCGCCGTTGGATTTGTTTGATGAAGAATGGCAGCTTTATACGCGTTCGCGGTCCCTGCCGCCGGCCAAATATGCGGCCGCGCAGATCGAGAACAGCATCGTTGCCGACGGTTCGATCGTGGGCGAGGCGGTGGTCAGGAATTCCATCATCGGCCTGCGCTCCAGGATCGGCAAAAACGCCGTCATCGAAGATTCCATCATTATGGGTGCGGATTACTATGAGACAGCCGAGGAGATCCGTCAGCAAAAAAGAGGGACGATCCCGATCGGCATCGGGGAAGACAGCGTCGTGCGCCATGCGATCCTGGATAAGAATGCCCGTGTCGGCCGCCATGTCCGGATTGCCAACGAAGCCGGCGTCCAGGAGCACGCCACTCAGCAGTATATGATCCGGGACGGGATTGTCATCGTGTATAAGAACGCGACGATCCCGGACGGGACGGTGATTTGAGGAAGAGTAAACATTAACCCCACAAGAGGGTAGGCCTTCGCATGGCTCATCCGATTGAGCCAGGTAATACCAAATAAGCGAAGGGTCTAATTTCGCCAGAGGCGAAAGGGTTGAGGAAATAAACGTTACTCCTCGCGTAAGCATCTTGACAATTTATGTCTGCGACCAGCCTTCGCAGAGCTCAGGCGGGTTCCGCAGAAAGCGGAACACTGGCCCGTTCAGATGGGGCCAGGTGCATCCATAAATTCTCAAGATACACGAGGAGTTAACCCCACAAGGGGGTAGACCTTCGCCATACCAAATAAGCGAAGGGTCT
>CAYYFL010000042.1:0-5606 GCA_964471325.1 uncultured Planctomycetia bacterium | reverse complement strand
ACAACACGGTCCTCAAGAACACCGTCACCATCACCTCTGACTACGCCGGCATCTTCGATTTGAACTCGCCTGAGGCCAGACAGGCGCTCGGCCAGACCACAGACAATCCCTTCGCACGGCCTTCGGCCAGGCTCAGGACGTCGGCCTCCGAAGGAAACGAACCTGAAAATTCCGGCTCCGGCCTCCAGCCTCTCATCCTCGACAACACCACCATCACCATCAACAGGGCAGGAGAGGTGAGCGTCTCATCGGCAGCGAGGGGGGTGAGCTCGGGGGCGAGGAATTCTTTTGATGAGATTATGGCTCAGGGCCGGCAACTCTCCGATATCCTTGTGAAGGAATTCGGTTCCAGAGAAGCCGTGCTTAAACAGCTTTCGGATTACGCCACCCGCTACAGCCTGAAGTCCAGCCATGAGACAGACTGGGTCAGGGAGCACACGCCGTTTATCGTCAACTTCTTCGAAAGCCGCGGCATCGTCGACAAGACAGAGCAGTATGAGATCATCTCTGTAGCCCAGGTTGTTTTGGAATACGGCCAGACTGGTCTCTCCTCCCCCACCATCGCCCTGAACATGCGCTGCTACACCATCCCGTTCCCGTTCCCGGACATGATGCGCGGCCGCGGGGTCAACCGGCCGGAGTGGCTGGAGTCTTATGTCCTGGCCGGTGTCCTCTTGCGCCTGAACCGCAACGAGGACCACGTGATCGCCGTCAACGACATCTACAACGCCGCCGAAGAGGCCTTCAAGGACCACATGCTGCCGTTTGACCAGGGCAGGCTTGTGGACCTCCTGGAAGGCCTGCGCCGCAGGGGCCTGGTCCGCAATGCCGTCAACGGCGCCTTCGACATCGAAACGATCACAGGGACCCAGGTTGTCTTCGACCTGAATCCGCGCCTGGTTGCCACCTGGGCCGATGACACCGAATACATCCAGCACGACTTGAAAAAAGCCTTGAAGGCCGGCCGCCGCGAATTCCTGAGCACGATAGACATGTACGCCCAATTCGCTCAAGGCTGGAGCATCTATCCCGTGGAAGCCAATTATCCTGTCCTTCGCGCGGTCGCCCTCATGAGCAAGAGAGAGCACGAGCAGATGGTCTCTTACCTGTTGAGCCGCAGCCAGTGGGAGAGGCTGCCCTTGATCGACGCGGTGCTCTTGATGCTTGATCCCCAGACGGCCACGGTCGACTGGCTGGCCTCGCAGGCGCCGCAGCTCCTGCACCGCAGCATCTATTTTGTTGCCGCCGAGATCTCATTGCTCGCCGGCGGCCTGGGCCGCGTCATGCAGTACCACGGCACCGGCATGCACCAGTTGGGCGCCGACATCATCTGCATGGAGCCTTTCTACCGCAAGCACCGCGACAAGACAGGCGCCGTGCACCCTCTGGATTACACCGATCCTCAGGCCGTGCCGCTGCCTGTCCGGGACCTCCAGAAGCTCGAGAAGACCTTCAACACCTTTGTCCAGGGCCAGTACGTGACCTTTGAGGTCTACACGGCCGTCAACGGCATCGGCGTCTTGACCTACCTCATCCGCGACACCGACGGCCGCTTCGTCAACATCCTCTATGAATACGGCACGGACGATTCCCCGGCCTCCAACTACGAGTTCACCGAATTCTTCACCAAGGCCGCCCTCGAGCTCATCCGTTACCTGGAGCTTGAGAAGAAGCACAGGCTGGGTCCTGGCTACAAGGCGCCCTTAGTCGACTGCAACGACGGCCAGGTCCTGCCTCTGGCCGCCTGGAGGAAGATCTTCTACAGCGACGCCTCCGCGATCATGCGCGCGGATGTCGATGACAACAACCTTCTGGAGACCTACGAGATCTTCAAGGACGCCGTCTTCTGCGGCACGACCCACACCTACCGCAACCGCGTCATGCTCTCGGACTTCGAATACGGTAAACGTTACCTCAAGGCTGCCGGCGTTCCAGATGAATGGCTCTGGGTCTTCCTAAGAGATGAGTTCGGCACCAAGATCTGGGACTTCACCTCGGCCGGCGTGCGCTGCGCCGATGTCGCCAAGGCCGTCAGCGCCATCCACGGCTTTGAGATGAACAGCCGCGACCCGGGCGTGCGGCTTTATGGCGTCACCAACGGCGACAACCGCCCCTATTCCTCGGAGTTCTTGCGCGCCGCCTTGGAGAAGCACGACATCGATGAATACGAGTACCTGACGGCCGAGCAGGTGGCCGTCGGCAAGCGCCAGGCCAAGGAAGATTCAGGCTTCGGGCTCAAGGCCGATCAAATGGTCATCTCCTACTCAGGCCGCCTCGTGGCTGAAAAGGCAGGCCGCTTCAGGGCCTTCACGGATGCCAACATCGAGGCCTGGGTCAAGGCCGGCATCCAGGTCGTCATCTTCGGCAACGTCCAGCCCTATGAGGAGTCGCGCCGGATCGGCCATGACCTCGAGCACCTCCAGGAGAGGTTGTCCAAGGCGGGTTATGCCGGCCAGTTCATCTTCAGAGGCAAGTTCAATATCGACGACCAGAGGCGCTTGCTCGCCGCCTCAGACATCCAGATCCAGGATTCCGACCGCTACACCGGCGCCTCCGAATACACCGAGGCCGATGTCTCGGCCAATGCAGGCCTGCAGATGGGCGCGCCCTTCTGGGAGGGCATCATCCAGCGCCAGGGCCTGGCCGTCAACACCCGCACCCAGACCGGCAACACCCTGATCCCGGCGGCGACCAGCGACAAGGCCTACCGCAAAATCGTCTTCTGGGCCAACGAAGAGTTCCAAAAGGGCACACTCAGCATCTACCAGGCCCAGTCGATCCGGCTGAGCCGCTACCTGGGCGCGCTCATCACAGGCGCCGAATACCTGCGCCTGTGGAACAGCGTGATCTTCAACCACCAGAAGAGCCTGGCCAAGCCGCGCGTCTGCGGCGAGGCGGCCATCGAGGATGTGACACTTCTGGCCTACAGCGCCGAAGGGGCGGAGGACGTCGCGCGCAACGGCGATGTCTTCAACCTGGATGCAGACACCCGCGAGGAGCTGGAGCTGACGGCCAAGATCGACCTCACAGGCTGGGACACCGTCAACTACGGCAAGAGCGGCATCATCCCATTCGACATGGTGCGTGCCGAGCTGGTCAACGACTTCGGCATCCGCGTGCCTCTGTGCCTCAAGCGCCGCGTGGACAACCACGTGGAGTTCTACACCAAGATCCCCACAGACCTGCCCCTGCCCATGGAAGGGGAGCTGGAGGTGACCTCCGGCGTCTGGAAGGCGGCCAAGGTCGTCAAGCTCCTGGTCAACGGCAACAACAATACAGCAGGCCCTCAGGCTGAAGAGATCTCGTCGCCTGCCGTCAACCGCACAAAAGAAGATTTACAGAAGACAGCCGGCGTGGGAAATGTCAATCAGACCAGGGGGGCGCCGGAAGCGACGTTGAGCGCCCCTGCGTCGGTAACGGTCGGGGCGTCGCATGACGGATTTGGCCATCTGAGGTTCCCGTTGGTCGTCGATTGGATGGTTACGTTCAGGTGCCCGCTGCGCTGCCCGCACTGCATCAACCTGGGTTATGTGACGTCGAAGGTGCGCGGAGGGGTCCGCGAACTCGATCTCCCCGAGGCCAAACAGCTCATTGATTTCCTGGCGGCGCACGGCGTGAGGGTCGTGACCCTGACCGGCGGCGAGCCTCTGGCCAGAGAAGATATCGTTGAGATCATGAAGCACATCCGTCGGCGCGGCATGAAGGCCTACCTTTACACCAACGGCGTTCCTTTCATCGCCGGCGGCAGGCTCAACAGGGAACTGATGGATAGTATCCTGCCTTATGTCGATTTTGTCAGCTTCTCGGCGGATTATTACCACAGCTACGGTTTCAAGAGCGCGTATGCCGCGCCCACGCCGTACCTCGCGCTGGTCGGCGAGATGCTGCGTCATATCGCCGAAGCGTTTCCTTCCCTGCGCACGCAGGTCTTTACCGCCGTGGGCAGGATCAGAGAGGGTGGGGCTTACAGCGACGATGAGCGCACCGTCGCAAGGATCATGGAGATCGGCGAGGCGGTTTATGCGGCCAGCCGCGGCATCAGAGATTTTACGTGGAGGCTCTATCCGTTCCATTTCAACAAGATCTCCATGATGGAGAACCAGCGCGGCATGACGCTGGGCCGCCAGACGGCGCAGTCCGTCATGCAGAGAGTGCAGGAGGCGTTCAGGGCCCGCGCCGGTTTCGTCGTGACATTCGCTCCCAACGATTACGACCACACGTATTTATTCATTTCCCCTGACGGCGTCTTCAAGACCACCGAAAAAGAGGACGGCGACGAAATCTATCTGCCGATCGGGTCGTTCAGGGAGCGCGCCCTGATGAACCAGGATATATGGGAGGCGATGCGCGCCCAGTCCGAAGAGAAGTTCCTCAATGCTCACAGAGTCGACATCATCAGGAAATTTAATCCGGGCGTCGGCGCAGAGTGGGAGCCTGTTTACGCCGTCTTCCACAAGGGTATTTCCCGCCGCGTTCAGGATCAGATCGTCTGTATCTTCTTGATCGCCTCGACGCAATTCTCCAGGAACTTCATCATGGAAGATCTCCTGGCCTACGTCTCCAGGTATTACGGTCCCGATTTTGCCGGCGATGTCCGCGCATTGACGGCGGCCATCTTCGGTCAGGAGAGGATCAGGCAGGAACAGGAGAGAGTGTTTGCTTACTTCACTGAGTGTGATCTCATGATGGCGCATGGGGCGGCTGTTGCGCCTGCGGCGGCCCGGGAGATTGCGGCCATCGTTCGCGCCGCCGCCGAAGGCCACGCACAGGAACTGATGTCGCTTGTCGAAAATGTCCGCCGTGAGGAAGCAGCAGAAGTTGCCTCCGGTTTGATCCGCCAGGCCCGCCATGAAATCCTGGGCCGCCTGGCCAAAGCCAGAGTGTATGCCGCGATTTCCTGGCTCTATGCCGAGCGGCTGGATGATGCGTTGTCGGCCGCAGAATACGGCCAACAGGCCTCTGATGCGGTCCGTCAATATTTCAGCAAGGCCCCGGCCGCAAGGCCCGGGTGGAGGGCGTCCATGGACGCCGTCAGGGTGACGGTCCCGGCTCATGAAGGCGCCGCAGCCAGTATCTTGCTGCATCCGTTAAGCGAGATAGCACTGCGTATCGTTTCCGGATCTGCGCGCCAGACAGAGGAGCTTACACAACCCGATCACTTGAATTATTTCGATCGCAGCGACGGCCATCGGGCAGTCAAGGCCGCTTTGTTCCAGACCGGTTTGATTCAGGAAGATGACTACAGGCATCCTTTCTTTGCCCTCAATGATTTGGGCGGTGGCGGATTGGAAATCACCGTTGAAGCAGGAACTGCGGCCGAAGGGGCACCTTTGGCCATGAGCGTCGCGTTCGCAGCGGCGTTGATCGCCGGGTTGAGCGCGTTGACAGACCAGCAGATGACGCCGCAAGATTTGGCTGCGGCTGTCGTCGGTCTTTTGAGCCGATTGCATGTGTTGAGCGTCCGGGACATCATGATCCTTGAGAGCGATGCCTCGGTGTTAACGCAGGATCTTGGCGAGGCGGTGGAAGGGGTTGTTGTTGAAGATCCCGTCTCCAGCCCCGCCACCAACGCCTCCCTCTTGGAGGAGTTCATCACCTCCCTGGAT
>CAYYFL010000041.1:0-5967 GCA_964471325.1 uncultured Planctomycetia bacterium | reverse complement strand
TAAAAAGGCGGGTATCGGGCCGTAGGGGTGCAGGCGGCGATAGGTGACATCATGATATGTCTCCTGAAAAAGCTGATACGTCCCGATACCCGCCTTTTTAAGCTTGCGGAAATCTTCAACGCTCAAGGGCGCACAGTTGATGTTGACCCTGCGGATCTGATGCGCCCCCACGCGAACACGATACACCGTCTCGATCGCCTCGACATAATCTTCTACGACGGGCCGGCGGGGACCGCGGGATTCCCCGGCGACAAGAAGGATGCGCTTGTGGCCGCAGCCAAGGAGCCAGGCGACTTCCTGCGCGATCTCCTGCGGGGCCAAGGCCTTTCTCTTGACGCTTTTGTTGTCTGCCTTGAACCCGCAATAAAGGCAGCCGTTCATACAGAAATTGCTCGTGTAGAGCGGCGCAAACAGAACGATACGGCTGCCGTAAATCTCGTTCTTCACCCAGGCGGCGGTCTCAAGGATTTTTTTCAAAAGCGCCGGGTCTGAAACCGACAAGAGGACGGCAACCTCTTTTAACGTCAACCCCTTGAGCGCGCGGCTCCTGGCGAGGGCCGCCTCCGCATCCGCGGCCGGCGCCTTTTGGGCATCCGCCAGAACATTGAATATTTTTTGTTCGTCGATATATATCACGTTTTTCTGTGCCCTGCACTCATCGCTTATTTTTTATGGAACCAAGGCCTGCTCGCCTTCAACAGGCGATCCGTGGTTCCTGTAAAACCCGCCGCCGCTTCTCGGCGTCGAGGTCCGCCTTCCATATTCTCCAGTGACATCTCGCCGAGGGTGCCTCTTCTGCATTTCCGCCGTTGGCGAGACCTCGCCCGCCACAGAGTGGCGAGGCGGGCATTCATGGATTTACTCCCGTGGTTTTCTGCACGAAGGCGGATAAAAACTCTGAAGGATCTCCACCGTCTTTTTGGGCGTCAGGGTCCCGTACACCTTGTCATCGATCATCATGACAGGGGCCAGGCCGCATGTCCCCAGGCACCGCGTTTCGGCCAGCGTGAACATTCCGTCCTGTGTCGTTTCGCCGATGTTCACCTTGAGCTCTTTCTTGACCGTTTCCAAAACCTGGGCGGCGCCCTTGACGTAACAGGCCGTCCCCAGACAGACGGAGATCGAATGCTTCCCCTTCGGCTTGAGATTGAAATAGTGGTAGAAAGTCGCCACGCCCCATATATGGGCCGTCGGGATATTCATGGTCAAGGCGATCTCGTCCATCACCGCCTGATCGAGATGCCCGTAGAGCTCCTGGGCGCGATGAAGGATGGCGATCAGCTGCGACTCCGGATGCTCGCCGCTTTTAGCCCTCTCCATAAATTCCTTTAATGCCGTCTTCTTATCTTCTGCTGCGATCATTGTTTTGTCTCTCCTGAGTGGTCCGTCCTATCTGACTTTTAGCTCCTGCGGAATGATGCCTCTCGGCTCTCTGGCCTTGTAATGCGTGTGCAAAAGCTGATGGGACTTGGCGCTCAAGGGCCGTCCCAGGAAATCTTTATACAGTCTCTGCACATCGGGGTTCTCATGGCTCCGGCGGATCGTCTTGCGGCGGTCGATACCGTAAAGCGCTTCCGCCCTTTTTTTGAGACATTCCTCGTCCAGAGGCATCGAATTGATGCCGGCATAAGGCTGTCCGCCGCCGCCGATGCAGCCGCCGGGACATCCCATGATCTCGATGAAGTGGAAACGATCGGGGTCTTTGCGCACCATGTCCAGGACGGTCGCGGCATGGCCCAAGCCGTGGGCCACAGCGACGCGGATCTCCTTGCCGTCGATCGTCACCTTGCCTTCCTTGATACCCGTCAGGCCCCTGAGGGATTCAAGCTCGATATCCATGAGCGTCTCCCCCGTATACAATTCATAAGCCGTGCGGATGGCCGCCTCCATGACGCCGCCGGTGGCGCCGAAGATGGCGCCGGCACCCGACGACAAACCGAGGGGCTCGTCAAAATCCTCTCCCTTGATGTGCAACAAATCGATCCCTGCGGATTTAAACATCCAAGCAATCTCGCGGGTCGTCACCACCATGTCGACGGCAGGCAGGCCGTTTACCATCAACTCCGGCCGCGAGGCCTCGTATTTTTTGGCCGTGCAGCACATGACCGCGACGCTCAAGATCTCCTTAGGATCTTTCTTGATCCTATCGGCAAAATAGGTACGCACGAGCGCGCCCATCATGGACATCGGCGACTTGCAGGTTGAGATATTTTCAAGCAGATCGGGATGAAATTGCTCCACGCACTTCATCCAGGCGCTGGAACACGATGTGATCATGGGCAGTTTCCCCTTGCCTTGCAACCTCTCCAGAAACTCGCTCGCCTCTTCCATGATCGTCAGGTCGGCGGAGAATTGCGTATCGAAAACATAGTCGAACCCCAACCTCCTTAAGGCTGCGGCAATTTCGCGTTCCATGGCGCGCCCCGGCTCCAGCCCGAAGGCCTCGCCGATGGCGGCCCTGACAGACGGAGCGACCTGCGCCACCTTGATAATGCTTGGATCGTTCAGTTTGGCAAAAAGGTCCTGTGTGTAGACCTTCTCGACAAAAGCCGCCGTCGGACAAACGTTGATGCACTGGCCGCAGGTCGTGCAGACGCTGTCGCGGAACGGCATGTTATATGCCGGCATGACGACCGTCTGGAAACCCCGGTGCGCGTGGCCCAGGGCCGTCACCTTCTGGACTTCCGAACAGATACGCACACAACGGCCGCAGAGAATGCACTTGTTCGGGTCCCTGATGACGGAGGTCGACGTCAGGTCTTTGTCGTATTTCTTGCGTTCGCCTTCAAAATGCCTCTTGCGGATACCCATGGAGGCGGCCAGACGCTGCAATTCACAGTTGGAATCGCGTTCACAGGTGTGACAATCCTGAGGATGATTGTCCAGGATGAGCTCGACGATATCGCGCCGGGCGCGGCGGATCTCCTGGGTGTTGGTGCGGATCTTCATGCCGTCCATCACGGGATAAGCGCAGGACGCCACATATGTCTTGGCACCCTCGACCTCCACAATACAGACGCGGCAGGCACCTTCGATCGAGAGCTTCGGGTGATAGCAGAGCCGCGGGATATGGAAACCCAGCTGGTCTGCCGCCTGCATGATGGTCAACCCCTCCTGCGTTTGGTATGTCTTGCCGTCAATGGTGATCGTTATGGCCTTACTTTCCATCGCATCTACCCTTTCTTGATCGCGCTGAATTTGCACGTGTCGAAACACAAACCGCACTTGACGCATTTGCCTTGATCGATGAAATGCCGGCTCTTGGGATTTCCGGTGATTGCGCCGACAGGGCAAACCTTCCTGCAGGCCGTACAACCGACGCATTTATCGGTGATCTCATAGCCGGTCAAGGCCGTGCACGCACCGGCGCGGCATTTTTTCTGCTTGATATGCTCTTCATATTCATGACGGAAATTCTTGATCGTGCTTAAGACCGGATTAGGGGCCGACTGTCCCAGCCCGCAGAGGGACGCTTTCTTGATCAGGTTCCCCAGGCGCTCCAGCCTCTCGATATCGCCCTCCTGGCCCTTGCCTTCCGTGATACGGGTCAGGATCTCCAGCATGCGCTTGGTCCCTTCGCGGCAAGGCGTGCATTTGCCGCAGGACTCGTTTTGCGTGAATTCCAGGAAGAACCGCGCGATGTTCACCATGCATGCGTCTTCGTCCATGACGATCATGCCGCCGGATCCCATGATGGAACCTGCCGCGGCCAGCGACTCATAATCGATCTCGGTATCCAGATAATCCTCGGTGATGCATCCGCCCGAAGGCCCGCCTGTCTGGAGCGCCTTGAATTTCTTGTTGTTCGGGATGCCTCCGCCGATATCGTAAATAATGGACCTCAGCGTCACACCCATGGGCACCTCGATCAAGCCCGTGTTCTTGATCTTTCCGGCAAGCGCAAAGACCTTCGTCCCCTTGCTCTTCTCGGTTCCGATCGAGCTAAACCAGTCCGCTCCGTCCAAAATGATGACGGGAATGTTCGCCCACGTCTCGACGTTGTTGATCAAGGTCGGCTTATCGAAAAGCCCCTGGACCGACGGATAAGGCGGACGAGGTCTCGGCATGCCGCGGTGTCCTTCGATCGAATGGATCAACGCCGTTTCCTCGCCGCAGACAAAAGCGCCGGCGCCGAGCCGTATCTCGATATCGAAAGAGAAATCGGAGCCCAGGATGTTCTTGCCCAAGAAACCTTCCCTGCGGGCGTCGGCGATGGCCCTTTCCAGTCGCTTGATCGCCAAGGGGTATTCCGCACGGATATACACAAAACCTTTGCTGGCACCGACGGCATAAGCCCCGATGATCATGCCTTCCAAAACGGTATGCGGGTCGCCTTCAATCGTGCTCCTGTCCATGAAAGCGCCGGGATCCCCTTCGTCGGCATTGCAGATAAGGAATTTTTCATCCGTCTTCTGCCTGGCCGCCAACTCCCATTTGATCCCCGTAGGGAAACCGGCGCCGCCGCGGCCTCTGAGGCCGGACGTCTTCACCTGAACAATAACATCTGCGGGCTCCATATCGGTCAAAACCTTGGCCAGGGCCTCATAGCCGCGCACGGATAAATAATCGTCGATATTCTCCGGGTCGATGATACCGCAATTACGCAGCACAATGCGCATCTGCTTGCCGAAAAAATTTATATCGCCGAAAACACGGAAAAACCTGTTATAGAGATGATCCTCGTCGATGGCGAGACGCGCCACAGGTTTTTTCTTCAGGATATGGCTTGAGACGATCTCCGGGATATCGGCCGCCGTCACATTGCCGTAGACGGTATACTGAGGGTTGATCGCCATGACAGGCCCCTGGGCACACATCCCCAGACACCCCGAAAGGTTGACGCTCACCCTGCCGGTAAGCTCGTGCCTGGCCAGCTCCGTCTCGATCGCCGTTTCCAATTCTTTGGACCTCTTATGGATGCATGTCGGCCCGTCGCATAATGTAATAACATATTTCCTTGGCATGATGGTTTCCCTTTACCCCGCCGGAGAACCAGTTCTCTAACGAGGTTCTACCTTTCCATTTCTCTATGATGGTTATTTTGTTCTCCCTGCAAAGGACAGCCGTCTATTTGATCATCCACTCCTTGATCACTTCGCCTTTTTTCAAATGCTGGTCGATGATCTGGCGCGCCATTTCTCTGGTTACCTTGCCGTATTTGACAGGGATCTTGCCTTCCTCCACAACTTCGACGGTCGGCTCCAGGTTACAACGGCCAGCGCAGCCCTTCTGACTCAGATACACGTCGGTCAATCCTTCATTCTTGATAGCGCTCTCGAAAACCTCCATGACATCCTTGGAGCCCGCCGCAATCTCGCATGTCGCCATGCCGACATAGACGCGTTTTGTCGACAAATATCCCTTGCCGAGGATGCGGTTGATCGCCTCGGCCCTTTTCTTTTTGATCATATCCAGTGGCGTCGTCACAAACCCCTCCTTAATTTTGCCTATAACCAGGCCTTTTCCTTGCAAAAACAACCCCGAAGCTCGCGCCGTAAATTTTCCCGGCTCACCCTGGTAAAATTTACAAGCGCCCGCCACCACTGCATCGGCGGGCGTCCGCCGAAGAACTAGTGGTGGACGCTTGAGCAAGGGGTGAATACCTATGTCCTCATCCTATTTCAAACACAAATGCATTTCCTTTTGGCCGGGCCTCTACCCATATCCGACCGCCGTGTTTTTCGACGATCTCCTTACTGACAAACAGCCCCAGGCCTGTCCCCTGCACGGCGCGCGTCTCCTCGGATTTCAACCGCGAGAACCTGCGGAAAAGCTTATCTATCTCGTCCGGCGCAAGAGGCTTGCCGTCGTTATAGACCTCGACGCGCACCCTGCCGTTGCGGTTCTCGGCGCTCACGCGCAAAATACCGCCCCGCTGTCCATATTTGACGGCGTTGCCGACCAGGTTATTGACGACGATCTGCAAAAGGTCCACATCCGCCATCACCTTCAAGCCTGCGGGGACAT
>CAYYFL010000040.1:0-6028 GCA_964471325.1 uncultured Planctomycetia bacterium | reverse complement strand
TCCAGAAGTATCTCCCACCGCTCTCGACCAGGAGTATCGGCGGCGGACAGAGCGAATATCACGAGCAGAATACTTACGGCGGTATCATTATGGCTCAGTCGGACTCCGCCGCTGTCAGAGAGTGTTTTACTATTTACAGTACAAAAGAAAGAATTGTTGATAATATGCCGGCAATATCCGGATTTCAAAACCCGCAAAAAGTAGAAATTCAGGGTTATGATGGAGATGCGCTGGAGCCGTTTATCACCAGAGATGGTCAGTATCTCTTTTTTAATAACGGCTACCAAAAACCCAAAGAGACTAAAATATTTTATGCCGTCAGAGAAGACAGAGGGGGATTCCAGTTTATGGGAGAGCTGGATGGAGTAAAAATAGGGGGCTGCTATTCAATGACTCCGGCCATGGACAACAAAAATAATTTTTATTTTGCCTCTGACCGGGCAGGCGGCGGTGAAGCTAAAATATGCTCGGGCAGTCTGCTTGTTAGAGACATAACAGTTAAAGTATCTAATGCTGGATTGGTTTCGGGCAACGTCAACATAAATAGGGCCAGGGACCCGGAGCTTAGCCCTGATGGCGAAATACTTTATTTTGCCGCTAAGCGAAAATTTCTTGATGATGAGGACTTAAAGATTGCAGTTAAAAGAGAAGAGGGATTCACGATTGCCGATAATTCAGATTACATTTTACAGAACATAAATACAGGCAAAATGGAGTATGCCCCTGCGATTTCCAGTGACGGGTTAGAGCTTTTTTTCACCAGAGTAAATGCGGTTTCACTCATTGAGGCAGCGAGCAAACATGCCAAGGCAAAAATCTACCTAGCTAAAAGGAATAGCATTTCGGAGCCGTTTGGGAAACCGGAAATCATAAGCGCAATTGCAGAAGAAAATGATGGCATATTTGTTGAGGCGCCATCAATAACCACAGATGGCAAAATACTTTATTACCATAAAAAAGATGGTAAAAAATTTTCAATTTATAAAGTAACAAAAAGATGAAAAAACATGAGAAATAACCGATACTGAAACTCTTTTTAATCTATTCGGGAAAGTGAGGCATAGGGGGTGTGATATGAAAGATTGAAACAAGGGAATATTATTGGCGATTTTTATTTGTTTCGGAGCGTCGGTTTTGCTTTCAGCACTTGTCTATGCTCATTGTGATACGTTGGACAGGTCCGTGATCTAGGATGCGAGGATAGCTTTGAAAAAGGGGATGTAACTCCTCTGCTTAAATGGGTCAAGCAGGATGGCGAACCGGAAACCCGCGCTGCTTTTGTGAAGGCTCTGGCGGACTGAAAAATCAATAAAGACGATGCTGGCAGGAGATTTTTTGAAACCTTGGCGCGTGTTCATCGCGTAGGCGTATGGCGTCTTTCACAGGTTTAAAGCCGTCTGGCTCTGTTGATTCTTTTATTCAGAAGGCGGATAGAACATTGGAAACTGGTGCTGTCAATGAGTCGTTATCTGAATTGTCTAAAGATTTGAGAGGGGGGCTTAGTAAGCGCTTTGACAGGACTGCAGAGACAAAAAACATAAGGATGAGAGCGTCGAAACCGGCCGAGAGTAGCTGGAGTCTTGTGTGGAATACGGGCATCATGCAGAGGGTTTGTATGAAGCGTTGGCAGGCAGGATAAGCCACGTTGAGAAATAAGTAACAAATTATGGAGGCATGGGTGATGGGAAAGTCTATGGAGAAAAGGTGATTGAGTTCTTGTCCTCAGCCTGTATTTTAGCTAATACTTACGGCAATGCTTATGGCGGCATCATTATGGCCCAGTCGGATATAAAGGAGTCTTCCGAGCGCTTTAAGATCTTTAACACCGGTCAAGACATTGCAGAATAATATCATAATCCTGTGCGAATAATAGCAGGGAAATACAAGGGAAGGCGAATATTGTTTCCGGCCAATATCAGGCCTACGCAGGACAAGGTGCGCCAGGCGATCTTTGACGTCTTGGCTGGGGTCGTGGCCAAGACACGGGTTTTGGAGCTCTTTGCCGGAAGCGGCGCCTTGGGGTTTGAAAGCCTTTCCCGCGGCGCCGCCTCGGTATGCCTCATCGATTCCGATAGACGCTCCACGAATGCCATCATGCGGAATCTGGAGGCCCTGGGGCTTAGTGAGGAAGGCCGGGGGGCCGTCAGGGTCTACACCAACGATGCCTTCCGGGCCCTGAAGATCCTTGAGAAGAAAGGGGAACGGTTTGATCTCGTTTTTCTGGACCCTCCGTACCATAAGGGCTTGGCAAAAAAAGCCTTGAAAACGATTGCGTCAAGTGGTATATTAGCACCTCGTAGTTTTGTGATTGTCGAGCATGCCGGGACGGATGACCTGGGGGATGCCCCGGAGAATATAGCCAGGTTCAAAGAAGCCGATTACGGAGACATTAAAGTCTCCTATTTTCAAATGAGGCCATAACTTACGGAGCTGTCCTGATTTTCTTGAAGGACATAGCGATGTAAGTTATCCGGCCGAATTTTTGAGCACCAAAGCATTCAATCGAGAGAAATCCCGCGGTTAGCGGGAGACCCGCCGACGCCCGCCATCACTGCATCTGCGGGCGTCCGCCGGAGTATTAGTGGCCGACGCTTTAGTGGCGGGTGGATCATGAGGCCATAACTTACAGTCTCGCATGAAGTTGGGCCGCAGATGATAAGTCGGAAATTGTGATTTTAGGCAGAGGCGGAATAATGTGTCAAAAAGCCATCTATCCCGGGACATTCGACCCCGTCACATACGGCCATATTGACGTGATCAAAAGGGCGGTCCGGCTTTTTGGGCAAGTTGTTGTGGCGGTGGCGCAGAATCCTTCCAAAGACACCCTTTTTTCCAGCAAGGAGAGGGTGGCGCTGCTCAAGGAAGCGTTGAAGGATGCTGCCGAAGTGGAAGTCGTGGCCTTCAGCGGCTTGTTTGTGACGTTCGCCCGCCGCCAGAAGGCCGCTATCGTTATTCGCGGCCTGCGCATGCTTTCAGACTTCGAGTATGAATTCCAAATGGCCTTGACGAACAGGAAGCTTGATGATAGTATTGAGACCATTTTTCTGATGCCGTCCGAATCTTACAGTTACGTTTCGTCCAAGCTTTTGAAAGAAGCCGGCAGCCTCGGTGCAGACCTCGGGGTATTTGTGCCGCCGTGCGTGGAAAAGGCATTGAAGAAAAAATTTAAGGCCCGGTAACACCAAGGCCTTTTTGACCCGTTCTTATGATGAGGATCGATCTCGCCAGGCTTTCGGAAGAGCGGCCCCTGCTGCTTTCCGCCTCCTGGGACGCTAAAAGCCGAGAGTTGGATGCCCCGGGCATCCGTTTTGAGGAACCGGTCAGGATTGCGGTGTCGGCAAAACGCGACAGCGGCCTGGCCGTGGCGCAGGTGGACGTCAGGTCCAGGGCGACGATGACATGCGCACGCTGCCTGCGCGATTTCGCCGCCAATATCGAGAGGTCTTTTAGGCTGGCCTATGCGCTGGATATTTCAGAGTCCGTCGTTGAGCTGGACGACGATATCCGCCAGGAATTGATCTTGACCTATCCCCAGAAGGTGTTGTGCTGCGAGGATTGCCGGGGCATATGTCCCAGGTGCGGGGCGAATTTGAATAAAGAAAGATGCAAGTGTAAGTGAAGCTGAATGGCAAAAGATCCCTTGTCTGAACGCTCGGTAATTTTCTCAGGAAGCATTCGAGAAAATTACCTTCGCAGGCTTCGGGATTACTTTTGCAAGGAAATTACCTGATTATAGACAAAAGTAAGGAGCGAGGGTATGCCTAATCCAAGACGTAGACATTCGAAGACCCGGGGACGTTTGAGAAGGATGCACTGGAAGCTGGAGGCGGTCGAGTTGATGACGTGTCCTCAGTGCAAGTCTCCCAAGCTTCCTCATCGTATTTGTCCGACTTGCGGTTATTACGACGGTCGGCTGGTAATTGATTTCGAGGCCAAACGGGCCAAAAAAGAAGCCAAGAAGAAACCGACGGAAAGGTAGGCGATGGTCAAGATTGCCGTAGATGCCATGGGCGGCGATTATGCCCCCAAGGTCGTTATTGAAGGCGTGATCGAAGCGATCCGCAGGTTTGATGTTTTTGTTTATCTTGTCGGCCCGTCCGATCTTTTGAAAGCCGAGCTCGCCCAACGTAAGAAATTCGATCACTCCAGGGTTGAGATTGTTCACGCCGACGAGATTGTGGAGATGCACGAGTCGCCGGCCGCCGCGATCCGCAAAAAAAGGAATTCCTCGATCAATATCGGCATCAGCCTTTGCAAAGAGGGCAAGGCCGACGCTTTCTTTAGCGCAGGCAATACCGGCGCTGCCGTGTGCGGCGCGACGCTGAAGCTGGGATTGCTCGAAGGGATCGAGCGTCCCGGCATCGCCATCGTCTTGCCGAATTTGGTCGGCGTGTCCCTGATCATCGATGCGGGCGCCAATATCGATCCTAAGCCGATGCATCTGTTTCAGTACGGCCTGATGGGCAGCGCCTATTACGAGCAGATCCTTGGCAAGGCCAGGCCGAGTGTCGGGCTCCTTAATGTCGGCGAAGAGGAGTCAAAAGGCACGGAATTCATGAAGGAAGCCTACCAGCTTCTGGAGCAGAGTTCGGTCAATTTCATCGGGAACGTTGAAGGCAAGGATATTTTTTCCGGCAATTGCGATGTGATCGTCTGTGACGGATTTGTCGGCAACGTGACATTGAAAGTTTCCGAGAGTATCTCGGAGACGATCGCATATTTTTTGAGGAAAGAGCTTTTGTCGAGCATCTGGGGTAAATTGGGCTATCTTTTGGCCCGTCCTTGTTTTAAGCGCTTTAAGAAGCAGATCGATTATTCGGAATACGGCGGGGCGCCCCTTCTCGGCGTGGACGGCGTCGTGATCATCGGTCACGGCCGGTCGAACGCCAAGGCCGTCATGAACGCCATCCGTTTCGCCAAAGAGGAAGTGGAGCGCCACATCAACGAGAGCATCACCGAACAGGCCAAAAAACTCCTGGTGAAAGCCTGATCTCATGAAAAAATCCAAAAAAAACATCGGTATCATCGGCCTCGGTTTCTATGTGCCCAAAAAGGTTTTGACCAACAAGGACCTGGAGGGGATGGTGGAGACGAGCGACGAGTGGATCACCACCCGCACCGGGATCAAGGAACGCAGGATTTCATCTTCGACAGAATCGACGAGTACGCTCGCCTTTAATGCCGCAAAAGAAGCGCTTAAAAATGCCAGCCTGGAACCGCTAGACCTTGAGCTGATCATTGTGGCGACGATTACGCCGGATATGCCATTTCCGGCGACAGCCTGTTTTCTCCAGGAAATGTTGGGGGCCAAGAACGCCGCTTGTTTTGATGTGAGCGCGGCCTGCGCCGGATTTGTCTATGGCCTTGTGATCGCCCAGCAATTCTTGAGAAGCGGGGCCTATAAAAACGCCCTGGTGATCGGCGCCGAGAAACTGTCCAGTGTTACCGATTGGCAGGACCGCAACACATGCGTTCTTTTTGGCGACGGCGCAGGTGCGGCGGTGCTGGCGCCCGTTGACAATGGCGGGATCCTGGCCAGTTATATGGGGTGCGACGGCTCGATGACGGAATTATTGATGCAGCCCGCCGGCGGCAGCAGGATGCCGGCGTCCCGCGAAACCGTAGACAAGAGAATGCATTTTATCAAGATGCGCGGCAATGAGGTCTTTAAACTCGCCGTCAAGATCATGTCGGATGCTGCCTGCCGCGCGCTCAAGAAATGCAAGCTGGGTGTTGACGACATTGATTGTTTTATTCCCCATCAGGCGAATCTGCGTATCTTGGATGCCGTGGCGCGCAAGATGAAGCTGCCTTTGGAAAAGATTTATTTCAACGTGGCTAAATACGGCAACATGTCTAGCGCTTCGACGGCCGTGGCATTGTGCG
Source organism: uncultured Planctomycetia bacterium (assembly GCA_964471325.1). Lineage (GTDB taxonomy): Bacteria > Omnitrophota > Gorgyraeia > Velamenicoccales > Velamenicoccaceae > Velamenicoccus. Next base: position 142 of record CAYYFL010000040.1, on the reverse strand, counting down.
AGGCGTATCAGTCTGGCCGTATCAAAGGAGGCAATATTGTTGTCCTGGATGCATTCGGTGCCGGTCTTGTTTGGGGGGCGGTCGTCATCCAGTGGCAGAAATAGCCCCTAAGGTTCCGTGTTTTTAGTTGCTCGAAAATGAA
>CAYYFL010000039.1:0-6192 GCA_964471325.1 uncultured Planctomycetia bacterium | reverse complement strand
CAGAAATTTTTCAGCTACACTCGGAGTTAACCCAGAAAGGGTAGACCTCCGCATTCCACATAGCGGAGGGTCTAATCTCGCCGGAGGCGAGATTAAGGAGGTCTTATGGGAGCGGTTCATCTGAGTGACGAGAATTTTAAGAAGGAGGTCTTGGAATCCAAGACCCCATGCCTGGTCGATTTCTGGGCCGAGTGGTGCGGGCCTTGTCGCCGGGTCGCGCCGGTCGTTGAAGAGATAGCGGATGAATTTCAGGGGCGGGTCAAGGTCGCAAAGCTTAATGTGGACGAAGGGTCCAAGACGGCATCGGCTTATGGCGTTATGTCCATCCCGACATTGATGTTCTTCAAGGATGGTAAGGTCGTCGAGCAGATCGTCGGGGCCGTCGCCAAGCAGGAACTTGTGGCCAAATGTGAGGAGTTGTTGTCCTGAGCCTCCGATAAATAATAGGCATTTGGAGGCCCAGGTTTGAGGCTGATTCCTGCCTGTCCGCATGGACAGGCGAGCGCGACGACGATGGCGTGTCCTTCAGTGACACGTCGAGGAGGAGCAACGCAGACAGCAGGCCAAAGATGGGCCTCCCCGTTGGGCCAGCCAGTTAAAAAAATATCGCCAAAGAGTTTAAGTCGGAATATTTTTTGTTGTGACATAGTTTTATGTTGGAAATATGATGATGATGATTTCTTGCATCGGGGGCTGGCCGCTTTTGGGCTGCGACTGCGTCGCTCGTCCTTGGCGTAGTGCTGCGACTACGCCGGCGTCCTCGCTTCTTGTCTCGCTCCAAAATCGTCGCAGCCAAAGTGCCTATTATTTATCGGAGGCTCAGGACCAATGGATGCTATAACGTTGATCAGAGAGAAGGCGAAGAAACAATCAAAGACGATTGTTTTGCCGGAAGGGCACGATCCCCGCGTCAGGAAAGCGGCGGAGTTTATTCAGCAGGAAGGTATTGCCAAGGTCATTTTGCTGGAGAAGGGAAAGCTCGATCCTAAAAAGATCGAAGAATACACGGAATTATATTATCAGCTTCGTCAGCATAAAGGGATAGCCAGGGAAGAGGCCCAGCAGACGGTCTTGAATCCTGTTTTTTACGGCGCGATGCTGGTGCGTCAGGGATTGGCGGATGGTTTTGTCGCCGGAGCGGATACGACGACATCGGATGTCGCCAAGGCAGGTCTGTATTGTTTGGGCGTGGATCGCAGGATCGCCACGATATCGAGTTGTTTTATCATGACGGTCCCGGATTGTCCTTACGGCGAAGGGGGGACGTTCCTTTTTGCCGATTGCGGCATCATTCCGGACCCGACGACGCGGCAGTTGGCGCAGATCGCACTGTCGACGGCAGACTTGGGCCGCAAGGTCCTGGGGATCACGCCGAAGGTGGCGATGTTGAGCTATTCCACCAAAGGATCGGCAAGCGGCCGTTTCATTGAGAGGATCCGGGAAGCCACGGCCATGCTGCACGAGATGGCGCCGGATCTTGCCGTTGATGGAGAGCTTCAGGTGGACGCGGCCATCGTGCCGGAGGTCGCCAGGCATAAGAATCCTGGGAGTTCGATCCAAGGAGACGCTAACATTCTCTTGTTTCCGAATCTGGAGGCGGGCAATATTGCCTATAAGCTCGTCGAGCGTCTTTCTAAAGGCCGCGCCCTCGGCCCTTTATTGATGGGATTGGTCAAACCTTGCAGCGATCTGTCTCGCGGCTGCAGCTGGGAAGATGTCGTCGATTGCACGGCCGTTACGGCGATCCGCTGCCAGTATGAAGTTGAAGGCGAGGGCATATGACATCCTGCAAAATCCTCGTTATCAACTCGGGAAGTTCTTCGATCAAGTATCGTTTGTTTCGCGCCGCCAAGAATGGGGGAGGCGGGGCGCGTTTTGCCCTGGTCACCAAAGGCCTGATCGAGAAGATCGGCCATAAGGATTCCAATGTCCATGACCACAGGGAGGGCATCCAGCTTCTTCTGAATACCCTCACCCAGGGGCAAAGCGCCAAAATCAAGGATTTGAACGAGATATGCGCCATCGGTCATCGCATCGTTCACGGCGGCGTGACGTTCAAAAAGCCGACGCTGATCACTCCGGAAGTCATGACCAAGATCCGTGAGTGTTTTGAGCTGGCCCCCCTGCACAATCCGGCCAATTATGCGGGCGTCGAAGCCTGTCAGGCGATCCTTCCGAACGTCAAGCAGGTCGCCGTGTTTGACACAGCCTTTCATCAGTCGTTGCCGGAACACGCCTATATTTACGGCCTGCCTTATGAATATTACGAAAAATATAATCTCAGGAAGTACGGTTTTCACGGCACGAGCCATCAGTACGTGGCCCACGAGGCCGCCCGCATCCTGGAGAGGCCTCTAAGGAAATTAAAGCTTATCACTTGCCATTTGGGCAACGGCTGCAGCATCGCGGCCGTCAAACACGGCCAGTCCATCGATACAAGCATGGGCTTTACGCCGCTGGAAGGCCTGGTGATGGGGACACGATGCGGGGATATCGACCCGGCATCCGTTATCTTCCTGGCGGAAAAAGAAAAGATCAGCCTGGAAGAGATCGACCGCGTCCTGAATTATAAGAGCGGCCTGAAGGGCGTTTCGGGCTTAAGCAACGATATGAGGGAGATCTGGGAGGCGGCAAAAGAAGGCCACCACAGGGCGAAACTTGCCTTCGATATCTTTACGTACCGGATCAAAAAGTATATCGGCAGTTATATCGCCGCGATGGGCGGGGTGGACGCTATTGTATTTACGGCGGGGATCGGCGAGAACGAAGCGCACGTCCGCAACCGGATCACCAAAGGGCTTTTCGATTTCCTGGATGACAAGAAAGTCCGGGTGTTGGTGGTCCCCACCAATGAAGAGTTGATGATCGCCAAGCAGACATTTCATGTGGTCAGCTTGTGACGGTTGCGGCAGAGTGCTGGAAGAGAGGCGGAAATGCATAGGATCATGTGTAAGTCGAAGATTCATCGGGCCAGGATTACAGGGGCGCTCCTGTATTATGAGGGCAGCATCGCCATTGATACGGACCTTCTGGAGGCCGCGGATATCCTTCCCGGTGAAAAGGTCGAAGTTCTCAATGTGAACAACGGCTCGCGGATCGAGACGTATGTGATTGCCGGCAAGAAAGGGTCGGGCGAGATGTGCCTGAATGGTCCTGCGGCAAGGTCCGGCTGCGAGGGAGACGAAATCATCGTCCTGGCTTACGCGATGGTGCCGGAGAACGAGGCGAAGAACCTCAAGATGAAGGTTGTGCATGTCGATTCTTCAAACAAGATTAAAAATACATTTCTACGGTGATCCGGTTTTGCGCCGGAGATCTAGACCGGTGGCCGCTGTTGGTCCGGAGGAAAAGACTATTTTTGTCCAGATGGAAGAAGTGATGCGTTGCGCCGGAGGGGTGGGGTTGGCGGCGCCGCAGGTAGGTTTGAACAGGCAGCTCGTGGTCGTGGACGTCGGGGAAGGGCCGGTGGCCCTGGCCAATCCGAGGATACTGAAAAAGTGGGGATCGGCCGTCATGGAAGAAGGATGTCTGAGCCTTCCCGGTATTTACGTCAAGGTGAAACGCGCCAAGAAGGTCAAGGTCGCGGGTTTGAATGAAAAGAACGAGAAGGTTGTCATTGTCGCGGCGGATTTTTTGGCGCGCGCCCTCCAGCATGAGATCGATCATTTGCGGGGAAGACTGATCTTTGATTATGCCAATTTGTTTGAAAAATTAAGACTGAAAGCCAAACTGAGACAGGCGAGGGCGGGATCGCGGACCCCTGCTTGACGCCTGCCGCACGGACAAGAAGGAGCCGGTTTTTTGAGACGACAACAACAGAAAAGCGCATCAAAGGAGGTATCTCAACATGGATTGTCCCAACAGCGAACGCAATACTTCCGAGTGTCCTTGCGACTACAAGCATTGTCCCAGAAAAGGGACGTGCTGCGAGTGTATCGCATATCATCGCAAGGATAAACAATTGCCGGCATGCCTGCGCGAGCAGGAGTAGAAGGGCCGATCAGCAGGATAGGTTGTTATGGTTTATGAGGTTGTGATCATCGGTGCCGGTCCCGCCGGCCTGACGGCCGCGCTTTATGCGGGCCGTTCCAAGCTTAAAACGAAGATTCTGGAGAAGGAGGCCGTCGGCGGCCAGATCCTGTTGACGGAGCTGATCGAGAATTTTCCGGGTGTGTATCGGATGAATTCTTTTGACTGGGTCGAGGTCGTTAAGAAACAGCTGGCAGATCTGGACCAGGTGGAACTGCAGGAAGGCGCAAGTGTCGACAAGCTGGAAAAGATAGGAAAAAGTTTTCGCCTTCATGTGCACAACGATACCGCAAGCGGGCCGCAGGTCCTTGAGGCCAAAAGCGTTATCCTGGCGACGGGCGCCAGGCCCAGGAGGTTGGGGATTCCCGGTGAAAACAAATTTACGGGCCGGGGCGTTTCTTATTGCGCTACATGCGACGGCCCTTTGTTCCGTGATAAAAATGTCGTGGTTGTCGGCGGAGGCGAAACAGCCCTGGAAGAGGCATTGTACTTGAGCCGTTTTGTCAAAACGGTGACCATCCTGCATCGCAGGCAGGGTTTGAGGGCGACGGCATTGATCCAGGAGCGTGTCGCCAAAGATCCGAAGATCCGGCTGAAACTGGAATTTATTCCCGTTGAGGTGGCCGGGGCGTCCCGCGTGGAGGCCTTGAAGATCCGGCACGTTGCAGACCAGCACGAAGAGTCGTTGGCGTGCGACGGCGTTTTTGTCTTTATCGGTTTCAATCCTGAAACGGCGTTTTTGGAGGGGATGCTGAAGACCACCGAGGAAGGATATATCCTGACGGATGAACGGATGATGGCATCGGTCGAAGGGGTTTTCGTCTGCGGGGATTGCCGCAAGAGGCCTTTGAATCAGGTTGTTACAGCCTGTTCTGAAGGCGCCATCGCCGCTTATGCGGCCGCAAGATTCCTGGAGCAAGCAACGTAACAGGTCCGCGGGATCCCATGAAAAAAACCGCTTCTTTATTTTTAAGGATCAGCATAACCGCAGGTTTGCTGATCCTTTTGTTTTTCCGCATCCCCATCAAAAAAATCGTCTCCATCGTCCTGCAGGCCGATCTTTACTGGCTCCTGGGAGCCTTCTTATTGTTTTTCTTTCTCAACGTCCTTGTCTTCCTGAGATGGTTTCTTTTGCTGCGAGGCCGCGGCATCCATGTTTTTCCCCCGCGCCTGTTTTTGTCCTATCTTGTTTCTTTGTTTTTCAACCTGATATTTCCTTCGACGATCGGCGGGGATGCGGTACGCACGCTCGACATCTCGCGGCATACGCAGAGGCATTCGAGCGGCATTTTGGCGAGCGTCGTTTTGGATCGTGTCAGCGGTTTCCTCGGTCTCGTGACCGTCCTTATCTTTTCCCTTTTGTTCGGTCATAACGTTTTTAACGACGCCAGCATCTTTCTGGCGACGGGCATCCTCTTGTTTTTTGTCCTCATTTTCTGCGGTATGATGTTTTCCGGCCGTTTCTTTGGTCTCTTGGCCGTATGCATTCCGTTTGCCGGCGTGCGCGGATATTTCGGGAAGATCCATGAGGAAACAAAGGCTTACAAAGGGCATCGTGCCGTTCTGTGGACATCGTGGATCATTTCGTCGCTTACCCATGTGGGGCTGGCGTTCACCTATTATCTGACGGCGCGCGCCTTCGGCCTGGATTATTCCCTGATCTATTTTCTGATCTTTGTGCCGATGATCACGGCTTTTTCGTCCTTGCCCGTCTCCATCGGCGGACTGGGGGTCAGGGATGCGGCCTCCGTTTTTGTCTTCGCCAAGATCGGCCTTGCGGCCGAGAAGGCCTTTGCGATATCGCTGATGAATTTCGGCTATACGTTTCTTTTGGGCCTCTTGGGGGCCGTCGGTTATGTCTTTATTCTATATCGTCGACGGGTATAACGCCATTAAGCGCTCGGCGCCTTTTTGCGATCTGCCCCTGCGGCAGGGACGGGAACGCTTTTTTATGTTTTTGGAAAACAGGCGGCCGCACGGCTCGGTGCGCAACAGGCTGGCGGTCGTCTTTGACGGGTCTGCGCAGGTGTTTGGTTTCAAGGAAAACAGGACATTTGAGATCATTTTTACATCGGGAGAGTCCGCCGACGAGAAAATCAAGGAGATAGTCCGAGCGGACAAGAACCCCCGCAATATCGTCGTCGTGACGGACGACAGGGAGCT
>CAYYFL010000038.1:0-6539 GCA_964471325.1 uncultured Planctomycetia bacterium | reverse complement strand
CAATATCGAGATGACGTCGCCAAGATTGATCTCCTTCTGCGAAAAGGCGATCAACTGATCGAGGATAGACTCGGCATCGCGCATGCAGCCGTTGGCCGCCTTGGCAACGGCCAAAAAGACGTCTTCGCCGATGGAGAGTTTTTCGTCGGCGGCGATCTCCTTGAGCTTCTCGATGACCTTGAGATTCGGGATGCGGACGAAATCGAACCGCTGGCAGCGCGACAGGATCGTCGGCAGGACTTTCTGGGGCTGGGTCGTGGCAAAAATGAACGTGACGAAAGACGGCGGCTCTTCGAGCGTTTTCAGGAGCGCGTTGAAGGCCTCCGCGGTCAACATGTGGACTTCATCGATGATATAGACCTTGAACTTGCCGTTCAAGGGCGCAAATTTGACGTTCTCGCGCAGGGAACGGATCTCGTCGATGCCGCGGTTGGACGCGCCGTCGATCTCAATGACGTCCAGGCTGCGGCCCTCGGCGATCTCCAGGCAGGCCGGGCAGACGCCGCATGGGTGCGGTGTCGGCCCCTGCTGGCAGTTCAGGGCCTTGGCCAGGATGCGCGCGCACGAGGTCTTTCCGACGCCCTGAGGTCCCGAGAAGAGATAAGCGTGCGCCAGTTTGTTGGATTGGATGGCGCTCTTGAGGGTTTTGGTGATATGGTCCTGGCCGATGACTTCGTCAAAATTTTTCGGCCGCCACTTCCTGGCAAAAACAAGGTAAGACATAATCAATCTTATTCTCGGCCTTCTTTGAGACGTAAGGCCTTTTCTATCTTATCGATGAGGACGCTCTTTTTAATAGGTTTCACCACGTAATCAACGACTCCCAGCCGATATGCCTTCTGCTTATCCTGCTCCTTATCCAAGGCCGACAGGATGATGATCGGGATCTCAGCACCCAGGGAGTCATCGTTCAACATCTGGCATGCTTCTATTCCGCCGATCCCAGGCATCAGAATATCGAGCACGATGATGTCCGGTCGAAACTCATGGACGCGGGAAATGATATCTTTTCCGGAAGACAAAGTCAACGTTTCGTAACGTCCCGTGTCCTCCAGGTTCAGTTTCGTTATCTTAAGGAAATCCTCCTCATCGTCAACGATCAGGATTCTTTTCTTTTCCATGAAGCCCCCCGGCAACCTTTAAAAAGACGCTGACTTTCGTGCCCTTGCCTTCCGAACTCTCGACGCGGATATCCCCTTTATGCAGCTCAATGATGTTTTTTGAAACAGGGAGCCCCAGCCCCGCCCCTTCCTGTGGCCCCTTGGTCGTAAAAAAAAGATCAAAAATATTATCGAGATCCTTTGCAGAAATACCTTTCCCCGTATCTTCTATTTCAATAACAACAACAGCAGCATCAGAAATGACAAATCTCCCATCCTGCAACTGCTTTCCTTTGGCCGGAGATACGAATGTACGGATATATAGCTTCCCGCCTTCGGGCATGGCTTGCACGGCATTCAGGAAGATATTGATAAAGACCTGCTCTATTTTTGTCTTGTCGGCCAGAATGGCCGGCAGATTCCCGGCCAGGTCTTTGACAACCGAAACGTTTTCCAGTTTAATGCGGTGCTGCACCAGGAGCAAAGATGTCTCAACAATATCATTGATATTTTCAGGGCGCAAGTCAAGTGCGGTCGCCCGGGAAAAATCGACGAGTGTCGTAATGATGCGATTGGCCCTGTCAATATTCGTTCTTATCATCTGGAGAACATCGGAAACGGAGCCTTGAGATGGAGAAATTTTTTCTTCGAGATAATCAACACTCTGTAAAATGATACCCAACGGATTTTTAACTTCATGGGCCACGCCGCTGGCAAGCCTGCCGACCGCCTCCATCTTCTCCGCCTGTATCAACTGAGCCTGGGTATCTTTCAGCTTGAGGTAGGCCGCCCGCAATTCTTCTTCCGCCCTCCTGCAATCGGTAACATCCATAGCGTACTCGACCATCATCTCCACCTCGCCGTCATCGCCGAAGACGGGATCGCCGTAGACCTCCATGTTCCTCGGCTTACCCTCTTTGTCATAATGGATATGTTCCGTCTTGACGGGTTGCTTGAGCCTTTTAACTTCCTGGAGAGGGCAAATATGCGGTCCTTGACACGAGACGGCGGATTTATGGGTCAAAAGATGACACGTGGCATCGTCTTTCAGATCACCGAAGCCGCAGGCTTTATTGGCGAATTTGATGCGATACGTATTGGCATCGATAACATAAAAAGGGAGCCTGATGGCATCCAGGATACGCTGCAAATATTCTGCCTTATTTTCCGTCATGCACCATCCACTCTCGCCTATCCATTTCCATCGATTGAAACCGGAAAAGGACGCGATATCACCTTTATTCTGCACCGGAAAGCCCCAGACTCTTACCTGGGAATGAAGGTGCAAAGCCCAAAGGACTTTCGGTGCAGGATTTCGCTATGCACCGAAAGAAAAGAAGTCGCCAGATCCTGCCGGCGGAGCTTCACTTTCGTAGTTGTATTATACAGGAATCCACAGATTTTTCAAGGAACGCTTCTGTCCTGCCAGGCAGCCCTCAGGAAAAATCAGCAGAAAAACAGCCGTAACGCAAAAAATCAACAAACAACCTCTTAAAATCTGCGCTTCCTGTCTCGATAATGCATGCCCTTCGCTGAAAACAACCATAAGGCCATAACCTTGAAACAGTTACATTTATAAGGTATATTTTTATTAAAGGAAAAACGGGAGGCAGTTGGACCATTCGTGAGGATGGGTCGTAAAAGAAATGGTTGATCGTTTTTCGCAATAACCTATTCTACGGTGAAGAATAGGTTTTTTTATTATGCGCACAAACAAAATAAAGGAGAAGGTATGTTTTCCGGAGGCAAGATGGTCCTCATTGTCGATGACGATCCGGGCATCGTCCAGGCGCTCAAGGCCATCCTGGAACGGCACGGCTGCCGGACTTGCATCGCCATGGACGGCAAAGAAGCGCTGGAGAGGATCGACGAGAGGAAACCCGATCTGATCATCCTCGACCTCTGGCTTCCCGAGGTCCCCGGCGAAATAGTCTGCAAGATCATCAGAAAAAACGAAAAATTCAAAAACATCCCCATCATCATGGTAACGGCGAAATGTTCGGATGTAGACCGCGTCATCGGCCGCGTGATAGGCGCCGATCGCTATGTGAACAAGCCGGTTGACGCGATGACGCTCTTGAAGATCATCCAGGACACCCTCAACAGCCGCAGCGGCATCCACCATTGACTTCGCTTGAGACCGCCAGGGATACCACCGTCTTACGCCCATCCTTTTTTCTAAAAAAATCAAAGCGCCTGACGATTCCCGCTGCCCATAAATACGCGATGAGCGCAACCAAGGCAATCAGAAAAAACAAACACCCCGCGCGCACGGCGTATTTCAAGATGACGAGAAAAATAACGACGAGCGCAATGATCGCTATGATCCTGGCAAAATCCAAAGAAACTCCCATAAATGAGGAACGGTAAGATTCAAGCAGCGGCTTTCCGGCGTTCGCCGGAAGAAAAACATCGGAACGTCCATGAAAAGCAACGCCGAAGCCATTGGCTCCGGCATCCGTTCGCGCTGAGGTGGCGGCGCCGCTTCGGCCTGCTCGCCTTGTCGGCTCGCTACGGCCTTATCGGCATCCGCCAATTTTTTGTTCTGTCGCAAAAAACTGGCGGAGAGGGAGGGATTCCTCCTCCCCCGTCTCGCATTCGCTCGACTCCTCCGTCGCCGGCCGCCCTCGCTCGGACCAGTGGCGCTCGGGTCGGCTTCGAATCCCTCCCAGACACAAACTTCGCCTGAGACGGAGAAGCCAAAATTTGCCTATGAAGGCGAAGTTTGGCGGGTAGTCGTGGACGGAAGTCGAACCCTACAACCCCTTGAAACAAGCCTACTTATAAAAATCTACCGTAGACGTAGTATGGGGGCGCTTATATCTCTAGGGGAGCCAATCGACAATACCCAACCGTATAATAAAGGTATTTTATCACAATATAAGCAAAAAACCAGTAAAATGGCCGCTCTCCCTACCCCAATTCCTTAATCCTGCACATTGTTTCTTCCAGCGTGGCAACAGCACTCTTTAACACCTTACTGCTAAACCCGTCCTTATAAATACCTATTTCCAAACTTACCCCTACCTTGCCCGGTGTCTTTTCAGACACGCCAACGCTGATCAAATTCCCTGAGCATAGCTTAAATACTTTGTAAAAATTTTCCTTAAAAGATGGTGCATTTTTCTCCATCTCGAAATACTCACCAATTCTAAACCCGGGATCCTCCCACCCTTTTGAAATGTACCCAACATTCCTATTTTTCCTCAAGATATCAAAATAAATCTCCAATGCGCTGTTAGTAATAAACCGCTCTACTCTCAGCCCAGCCTTCTTGGCATTTTTCCGAATCAAAGAAATGTTTTTCCGCTGATTAAGGATCATCTCCAAAGCCTTGGTGGCGTCCTCATCTCTTAGATTTTGCTTCTCAATCCAAGCATTTAATCTTTTCTTGATATCATCACGCCCGTAATCTTTGTCGAATGGGAAACGCCTTATCATGAACCGACCTCCCACATCTCCCCATCGCTCAAGACATGCACGTTCTTGAACATTTCGCTGTAGCGATCAGCACAAAAAGTATGGATTGGCACAAGCGATTTTGGGTTGATCGCAGAAGCAAATGCTTTCAAATCAGCTACAGTGGCATGACCACTCGTATGAATAACATCCATGCTCAATTTCTTCTGAGCGATAAAGTCCTTAAATTTATCCGTCAAATATCCTTCCCACATTGAATAAATGATTTTCGCCCCATCTATGCCTTTAATATTCTTCACCAATATCGGAAAAATAGAATTATCCCGGGCAAGCATCAAGATTCTGTCCTTCTTCGCATTAATCTCATCAATCTCAATCTTCCGAGTGTTGTAAGCATAGAGAAGTTTTACCGAGGCGTTCTGCGCCAAAGAATCGGCGTGGCTCTTTAAGAATTTAACCCGCATATTCTTCCAGTTAAATTGCGGGATATTCTTGGAAACCTGCCGCAGACAATCAAGAATATACGCAGTATAAATATCAATCACGAACACATGATTTGTTTTAAGACAAGCCTTATACGCCGAAACAATTCGATCGATATTCTGCGATGATGCGAACAAAAACTTTATGTTGGGAGTCGCCTTTAAAACTTTTTCCATGCGATCCTGCACCGCATCCTCATCTTTGAATAATTGCTCTCCCCTTCCGATCATCGAACCTTCCAAGAGCAAACAATCGATCCCCTTCGGCGGCTTAGATACCATGCGCCTATAAAGTCCGCTTTTTCTACCATGTCCCCTAAAATCTCCCGAATAAAAAACTTTCTCCCCATCAGCTTTAATCATGAAAGCGAGAGCGTCAAAAGCGGAGTGATCCACCAGATAAGGCGTGATTTCAAAATCACCGATGATCAGCTTCTTACGCTTGTCTATAATTCTGGTATTTATTTTGCCGATTTTGTGCGGGGTAAATATATCTGAAACCTCAATCAACGTCTTTGCCCCCTCGCTCATATATATAGGTATATCGGGATGCACATACCGAAGCAATCCGTAGTGATCCATGTGAGAATGCGATATGAGAATTGCGTCAACCGAACTCTCCTCATCTTTATAAAGGCCGCTCACGTTGGGAAGAATTTTTAATCTCCTCAATTCTTCTGGAGATTTACCGATCAAAACCTTTGAATCAAACGGTTCTTTTTGGGCGTTAACAAGTGGCAGTCCGAAGTCGATTACAACCCGGCTTTTCTCCGTAAAGACCTCTACGCAGGTACCGCCAATTTCGGCTGTGCCTCTATGGATAATTAGCTTCATATTAAATTATTAAACCTGATTTCATTCTTTATGTGTAAAACTTTAATATCGGGATGCTTCGCCTTAAGTTCGGCTATGCTTTTCTCCGCAAGACCGGAATATCCACCAACCACAACTATCCCGAGCACCCCTTCCACGATTTCGATTTTCAATCCACTCGGCATGAGCCCCAGCCCCTGCTTTTGAATGAAGTTTAATTCGTAGCTCTTTTTATATTGGGGAAAATTTCTTGTGATACGCTCAACGTACCCTTTGAGCTGTTGAAAGACGTCCTCTCGTAATTCCGGATTATTGCCGAGCTTAACCTCTATGACGCAAAACTGGTATTTCCCCGGCTCTGTTTGCTTGAGACCCAGCAAGTCCATTTTGGTATCGTGATCACGATCAACAACCTGTCTGTCGATAACTATTAAATCTTCCCGGCCTGCGTTATCCGTCAAAAGCATTTGCTCAAAAACAATTTCTTCTTGGAACTGAACAGCCTTGACCCTCTGCCCCATGGACGCCAAATTCTTTGAACTAAAAAGCGGATGCAACTTCTTGCCGGGTAAAATAAAAACAGCGTAATCCTTAACAATCGCTGGCGAAAAACGCTTAACGATTGAATCGTCCACAAATTTGCGGTGTATTTTTATCTCATAAACCTTCTGACCAGCTTTATAGGATATTTTCCCTATGCTATTGCCTTTATAGTATAGATTTA
>CAYYFL010000037.1:0-6740 GCA_964471325.1 uncultured Planctomycetia bacterium | reverse complement strand
GGGATTCGTTCGGCCCGTTGTCCTTGCCGAACAGAAACAGCCGCAGCACGGTGGGAGGGGGATCGAAGACCGGCTCGCCGTTTTGGACTCGCAGTCCCTCAATCCGTCCGTAGTTGACCTCCTGCATCAGCTCAACCAGGCGTTTCCGCTGCGCGGATAGGTCCCCCTTTTTGACTGCTTCCCTGCGGCCAATCCCGGGGCTGAGAACGCCATCGGGTCCGCCGCCACGACCTTCTTGCTTCATATTTCACCTCCACTGCTAAGGGTTGAAGGGTCACGTAACCCTTTGAACTGAGGTGATTTTCGCGCTTATAGAGGTATTTTTAGAGGACAGGTAAAAAGGGAATGAGACAGGTTTTGTGGAAATGAGGAAGGAAATTGGGCGCAAGAAAGCCTGCCCCCGAGAGGAGCGTCAAAGGATAAGACAGGTTGAAAATAAATGAGACAGGTTTCAGAATCTGTCGGATAGGAAGGGTCTGGCAGCCACTGTGAAGGGGTTAATCCGGTATCCGAAGTCGCCTTCGCCCTGGCCTTTCCAGCGGCAGGTCTGGACTATGTCCTCCCTATCGATGGGCAGGCCGAGTTTTTTCTTTATTGCTGTTTCGATATCGGATTGGAGTCGATTGATGGTTCGGCGAATGGATGTTTCATCTTCGACGTACTTTTCAGTCCGGGCCTCGATCTCTTTGATAATATCCTTGATGTTGATGAGCCTGTGTTGTTCGGGTAAGACCGCTTGTCTCATATCATCAAGAAACTGGTCCCATAGAATGCGGAAAACGTCGAACCGGGTGCCGGCCTGGGGAGCCACCACCGTCTCTCCCTCCACGACTACGGTGTTGGGTCCACACTCGACCACAAATCGACGGCCTGCTTGATACGGGGCGACTGGCTCAGCGACGATGGGCGTGGCTCCCTTGGTGTAGACAGGGACTGAGGCGGTGCGAACAGACTGTGGCGGCCCACATTCAGCCGCATTGCACACCCAGTCTTTGATTTTGGTCTGCCCGCAAATGATATCCGCCAGAGAAGTGCGAATGATCCAGTCCTCGTCCAGGAAACGCTCGTCGAAACTCTTGGGATTTACGACCAAGTAGCAAGTGGTTTGTGTGCAGGCCCAGTCGCGAGTAAGGAATTTCTCATCGGAACAGTAGTCAGCGATGCACACCAGTACCCCCAGATCGCCGATGTCGATCCTGTATACCCCTGCAGATATTTCTTTGACGCTCGATTTGAGATTAGCGAGCTCGGAAAGGATATAAGAAGTTATGCCTTGTGGAAGAAGCTTGGTGCGAAGTTCTTTGTGCCTCAGTTTGTTGTATCGAACAGGAAAAACCGGTCTGTCGCAATCCGGGCACCGAAATTCATGTCCGGCCTCGTCCAATCCGTCATCGACATAGAGCCGTCCCCTGCAATGCCGGTTTTTTGGTGGATAATCGAAATCCTGTGGTTCTGCGCAGAGAATAAATTCTCGGACGCGTGTCTCGACAAGTCCTTCTTTTTCGAGGCGAGCCGCGGTCTTGAGCACGTCCTGGGATGGATTCGAGATAACCGCTCCATCCCGCAGGAGTCGAACAACATGCTCGCGATTAACGCTTAAATCGTTTTTCCGTCGAGAGGATGGGGATGCCATGAATATTCCTCAAATAATCTTCAAATGGACGACGTTCAAGAGCGTTCAATCTATGATCAGAATATCGCACCACGTATTCGCCGTCTGCATCTTCCAATCTCTCGAAAATCAAGCTGACACGCTTCTTTTTATAATGAACCTTGATGCTTTCAATATTTTCCAGATCTGAGAGAATCCCGCCGACAGCCTTTTCAAAGTGTCCGATGGCGTTGCCGATAGGGTTGGAATCCGGATCGGTAATCTTTATTTTGGGGGAGCCGTCTAAAGGAGAGTTGCAAACGACAATTTCAACAAGAGGAATTTCCAATTCTTCCCCGTTTTTGATTTTTCCAAGAAACCGTGCCAATTGTTTCGCGTACGTGACTTGGCTCTCATTCTCATATTCACACGGTTTGCCAAAGTAACCCGAGGCGAGACGGTTGGCTATCTCAAGAGGAACGCTTACACTCACCGATGAGATATTTACACGCTTTGCGCCGTCGGCGAAGTCGAGGATGATCCATTCGGGTCGGTAGCCATGGACCACACCACCCGCATGCAACAATAAATCGGGGCGTTCTGCCCGACGAATGAAAACTAGGTGATGATCGTCATAGGCGATAACGTCCTTGAAATCACTTATGCGCCCGTCGCCCTTGGTTTTGTCAAAACTGGCGAGAATATTCTTGACGGTTTTCGGTGCTAAGAAATCCTTGAAGGCCTGTTGGGGATGGCGAACTTTCCCTTTGAGTATCATCCGAGCAAAGCCGGTCTTGTGTATCTTGTCGAGATGAAAAACGAGCCGCAGGTATGAAGATCGGCTATGGTATATGGAAAAAAGGAGGGCGATTTTGTCGAAATCCTCTTCATCAACGCGACAGAGCTCCAGTATGTCTTCGGCCAGAACGCCTGCTGCAAAATCGACGATTGCCACTTTTGACTTGTACTTGGCGAATTGGTCGACGAGAAAATAGGGTAACAGGGCACTATTACCAAAGGTCCGCAAAGCGTCCTTTTTCTGCCTGACGGAACTGGCTCCGTCTATGCCAATGTTGTTACACAAGACGCTGATTTGCCTTCCGGTGCGTCGACCGATCCATTCGTCAATGAATCCATCTTGACCAGACTGTTCGAGGATGTGATCGAGCGCCATTTCTAAGTCGCTCTCCCAGAAGTCTCGCGCTGGCGCTCCAGATCCCTCCAAGGATTTCATAATGCCCTCTGTCATTTCCGTGCGGTCCCTTTCCTATTATATTTTCTGCGTTGTCCTTTCCTGATCTCCAAAGATTTACCCGATAGCGCCCATAACATGCGGTTCCTCATCAGGCATTTGGTCCCATGTTCTGCCGTCCAATACGCGACCTGTTCTCTTCTTCATGACACCCCCCCATTGTTTGAAGAAGAACGGGACACCGGTCGACAAGCATTGGTCTCGTATCTCCCTTGCCCAGGCGGGGTCCATTCGGCGCGCCTTGGGACCTGATTCACCGCCAACAATAACCCAGTCCACACCTTTTAAATTCAAACCATGAACAGGTCCGAGCAAGGGCTCGAATGAAACGAATTTGACCATGGCGTTGCTTTGTCGAAGGTGTTCGATACGGAACTGGTAGTCAGAATTCTCAACGCTGACTCCCATCCATATATTGGGAGACCAGTCCAATTGTGGGTTCATTTCCAGCAGGCGTTTCGAACGTTTTGTCAGTACTTGAAACCGATGATGTGATGCCCGACCCATTACATCGAATATCTTTGATACGAATTCGAAGGGTACACACTTATGAAAAAGATCGCTCATGGAGTTCACGAAGATCGTCTGAGGGCGCTTCCAACGCAAAGGCATCTCAAGCACATGTTCATGGACTGTGAGGCGAAAACCATTGGCATAATTTGGCTGTCCCATCGCCTTCAACCGTATGGCCATTCGTTCGGCATAACAATGCTTGCATCCCGGACTTATTTTTGTGCAACCCGTAATTGGGTTCCATGTGGATTCCGTCCACTCAATAGATGACTTTGCCATTATTGCACCCCTCGTTTTTCGTACTTCGAGAAGATGTCTTCCACTATTTTGAGCGCGACCGGCTGTTGGCTGGCGAAAAACAAGAAATATACGACAGCATTCCTTGAATTTCGCATCGGCATGGGTTCGGGCACACAGCGGAATTTGGCCACTTCCTTTAACCGTCGATGAAAGGCAGCGACAACATCGTCGTTGCTTGCTTTCAGAGGGTCAGGTTCGCCAAAAAGGCACTGTTGAGGATTCTTTTTATATGCAACATCGCGCCATGATTCATCGCCCCAGAAGGCAGTCATTCGCTCAATTCCCTCGGTTGACACACACTCGGGGTTTCGCCACAAAGCGTTTCGATTCATATCCATAATCGGAAAATTCAAGAAGAGATCAATTGTGCCCATTGTTCCCGCAGTCTCGATTACCTCCCAGTTTAGGTGTAGTCCATATGGATCGAGCAGACAGAGCCCACGTCTGAAATTTTCGTAGCGGACATTTGGAAATATTTGCTTGAGGAGGATTTCGTTACAGTCGCCTTCAAAGATTTGTACGTTTGCTCTTTTCCCCACCACCTTTCGCAAGTGATCTATTTTGTCTCCGTCGAGGTCTACCAGATAATAATCCTTGAACCCCGGTTCAATGAGCAAAGCATTTATCGGACTCCCAGGGATAAAGTCGCCAGTACTTTTTGCAACATGAACTCCAGGTCCTGCAAAGCCATCGATATAGACATGAGAAAGCTTTTTCTTTTTTGCGAGAATTTTGGAATATGCCTGAGCATACTTTTTTACGATGTCCAGCTTAACCTCTGACCAATAACCTATCTCATCGATTTTTATTTCATGGCTTCGCAAGTTATCATCCTTCTCTTCCCGGAGCTCTCAATAAATATCTTTTCAGGCCTCTGGGTTAGTATACCTCCGCACACATTTCCGTGGATTCCGTTTCGTTGCTATCACTTTTCCCAGAATGCGCAGCTCATCTTCGGGTCCGATGGAAATCGGTCGATGTCTGCGGTTCTCAGGCCTCAACTCGATCTGTTCCTCTTGGATACGAAGGCGCTTTACTGTTGCTTCGTCACCGATCAGAGCTACCACAATATCTCCGTTTTCTGCCACAGGCTGTTGGCGCACCACGACCAAATCCCGGTCGTTGATGCCGGCATCGATCATGCTGTCCCCCTTAATCTCGAGAGCGAAGTAGCGTCCAGAACGTGCAAGTCTGCCTTCAATCAAGACCTCTCCAATAATATTCTCCTGGGCGAAAATCGGTTGCCCAGCGGCAACTTCCCCGACAATAGGAACGGGAACCATATCTAAAACCTCATCTTCTGGCTCACGAATAATAGCAAGTCCCCGGGCCTTACGAGGTTCCCTCCTCAAGTACCCTTTTCGCACGAGTTGGTTCACCTGCCCGTGTGCGCTGGCATGTGAAATGCCAAGAATATCGGCAAGCTCCTTCATCGTCGGTGGGAAACCCCGCTGATTCGTAAAACGCCGAATCGCCTTTAACGTGTTAAGCTGGCTATCAGTTATCTCATTAACAGGGGGTCGACCCCTGCTTTTATGTTTCATTTCTATGCCTCAATGCTCTTGGAGCTTTAAAATCTCTCGAAACTACTTCCGCCGTAGCGCCGGATGAGGACGCACCAAGGCCACATTATAGAAGATCATTATATAACCCTGATATGCATCAGGTCAATTAAAAAAATGATGGTTAGAATCAACTCGCCGAAAGCAAAGGGATTATTGGTGACAAAGGCCAGAATGGTCGAGGAGGTAAGTGGTTGCAAGAAAGAGCTATCCAAGACGGTCTTTACACATTTGAGCCCACATCTTCCGCTGCCGGTTCCAGTGAGAAACGGCGGCGACCGGCCGCAGGTCTTTTTCCAGGATCGGGTCTCGACCCTTCATTGTATTCGGAAGGAAGAGGATATCCTCCTGGATGTCCGGGGCAAGGTTGAGCAGGTTCATGATCTGGGTGATGCGCGCACGGGTTACATAGCCCAGGCGGGCAAGGTCCGCATAGTCCTGGATATCCCCTCGCTTGACCAGTTTTTCAAAGCGGATCGCCAAAGCCAGGAGCTTGGCAACCCGCGGGATGTTCCCTTTGCCGGTTGATCCGCGTCGGCTGTCCGATTGTGGGTTGACGTTCCCTCGTTTGTTGCGCGGCTGGAACGTGAAACTTACCTCCAGCCGCCCGTTGCTCCCAAAGTGATGCATGGTCGGTTTCATATGCGGTTTTCCTTTCCAAGGGCTGCCTGCCCCAGGCAAACGGCCTTGATGCCGGGGGAGCGGAACGTAACGGTCACTTTGCCATCACGGCCATCGTAGGCGACGCGCTCGACAAGGGCTTTAATAACCCGCGCCTGTTCGCCCGGGGCAAGCGATTGCCAGATGGGGTCGAATGCCGCGAGGGCGTTTTCCAAGTCTTCGTCCTCGAGTGTTTCTCTTTGGACGGCGATGGTTTCCTCGCGGATCACGGTCATCCTTTGTTCAAGAGAACGAATTTGGTCCTGGAGATCGGCCATCTGATCCGTTGCCAACCTCTGGTCCGTTCCCGATGCCGGCAGGTCTCCCACGAGAGACCGGAGCCTGGCGTCCAACCGTTTGAGTTCCCGCTCGTGAGCGCGGCGCTCGGCTTCGAGCTCCGCCAGACGCTTTTCACTTTGAACCCGAATCTGAGAAGCCGTTTTCGAAATGACCTCCTGGTTCGCGCCCAAGCCTCGAATATAGTCCACCACTGCGTTTTCAATTTCATAAGCATTGAGCGACTTGGTCGGGCAGGACGCCCATCCCCGCTGCTGAGCGGTCAGGCAGACATAGTAACGATAGTGTTTCCCCTTTCTGGCGGTGTAGGTATGCACCATGGCGGTTCCACATGGTGCACAGTAAAGCAGCCCCCTCAGTAACGCGCCATATTTGTTTCGGATTTCCTTGCCGCCGGATCGGCCATTGTGCCGAAGGGTATCCTGGACCTGCTGCCAGAGCTCCGGAGCCACGATCCCCTCATGCTCTCCAGGGTAGACGGTGCCTTTGTAATTGATGTTGCCCGTATAGATGATGTTGGTCAGCAGTCGAAAGAGACTGCTTTTGGTAAAAAGATTCCCCCCGC
>CAYYFL010000036.1:0-7302 GCA_964471325.1 uncultured Planctomycetia bacterium | reverse complement strand
GAAAAAAGCCTTTCTTTTTCCAGGTCAGGGAGCCCAGTTGGTAGGCATGGGGCTCGACCTTTATCAGAATTCCAACGTCGGCCGTGCCGTCTTTGATGAAGCGGATCAGGTCTTGGGTTTTCCTTTGTCGCAGCTTTGTTTCGAAGGACCGTTCGAGGAATTGACGAAGACGGAGAATTGCCAGCCGGCCATTTTGACGGCCAGCGTCGCCGCTCTTGCCGTCATGCAGACGTTCCGGCCGGATCTCAAACCGGATTATGTGGCCGGCTTGAGTCTCGGCGAATACTCTGCGTTGGTCGCGGCGCACGTCATCGTTTTTGCCGAAGCGCTCCGGCTGGTGAGACGCCGCGGAGAGTTGATGGAAGAGGCCTCCAGAAAGAACCCCGGCGTCATGCTTTGTGTTCTTGGTCTAGAGAAGGACGTTGTCGCTCAGATCAGCAGGTCTGCCGGCGGCGAGGTCGCCAACCTCAACAGCCCGGGCCAGGTGATTGTCTCTGTTACAAAACAGCGTGCACAATTATTGACGGATGCGGTCATGGCGCAGGGCGCCAAGCGCGTGATCCCGCTGGATGTCAGCGGTGCTTTTCATTGTTCATTGATGAATGGGGCGCGCGACGGCTTGACGCCAGAGATCGAGAAGATTCCTTTCAAGTCTGCGGATGTTCCCCTGGTGAGCAACGTCGATGCCAAGGAACAGAGGGATCCGGTGATCATAAAGGTGAACCTGGTGAATCAGGTGAATTCTACGACTTACTGGGAAGCCTCCATGCGCTACCTTCTGGAAAGGGGCGTTTCAGAGTTCTACGAGGTGGGGCCCGGGTCGGTTTTAAAAGGA
The DNA here is from genome assembly GCA_964471325.1 of uncultured Planctomycetia bacterium. Taxonomy (GTDB): domain Bacteria; phylum Omnitrophota; class Gorgyraeia; order Velamenicoccales; family Velamenicoccaceae; genus Velamenicoccus. The sequence continues at coordinate 6,467 of CAYYFL010000036.1, read as the reverse complement.
CTCATGAGAAAGATAGATTCAAGCGCCAAGGTCGTCAGCGCGGGGACCTGGGAAGATATGAAAGCCCTGGTTGCAGAATCAGGAGAGACTGGTTAACGATGGACCTTCGCCAGGGATCATTTTGCTGGGGCATGGTCCAAGCGGATGGAGGAGCAAGATGAAGCTGCAAGGCAAAGTGGCGTTGGTGACGGGCGGGGCCAGGGGGATCGGCCGCGAGATTGCCATGCTTTTCGCCCAGGAAGGGGCGGACGTGGTTATCTGCGACGTCAACCTGGAATCAGCCCAGGCGACCCAGAAGGAGATCGAGGCGAAAGGCGTCAGAAGCATGAGTTTTTCGACGGATGTCACTGCCTTTAAAGAAGTTGAAGGTATGGTGAATTTAGTGCTTGACAATTTTAAGCATCTTGATATATTAGTTAACAATGCCGGCATCACGAAGGACAATTTACTGCTTCGGATGAGCGAAGAGGACTGGGACAAGGTGCTGGCGGTCAACTTGAAGGGTGTTTTTAACTGCACGAAGGCCGTCTCCAGGGTGATGATCAAACAGAGGAGCGGCAAGATCATCAGCATCGCTTCGATCATTGGCATCATGGGGAATGCCGGTCAGGCCAATTACGCAGCCTCTAAAGGCGGCATCATCAGCTTTACTAAATCAGTGGCCAGAGAACTGGCATCCCGGAACATCAATGCGAACGCCGTTGCGCCAGGTTTTATCCAGACGGCCATGACGGATAAACTCAGCGAAGAACAGCGCAAGGCGATGCTGGCCACCATCCCTTTAAATAGATTGGGTGTTCCCCGCGATGTCGCGTGTGCCTGTCTTTTTCTGGCGTCTTCGGATGCGGATTATATCACGGGCCAAACGATTGTGGTGGACGGGGGAATGAGCATGTAGGTGGAGTGGGACAGAAGTGCCGACACGAAAAGATTTTTGCAGGTAAACAGGAGGAGAAGAATGACAGATGCGGTCAATAAGGTAAAGTCAATCATCGCAGAACAGCTGGGCGTTAAGCCTGAAGAGGTGACGCCGGAAGCTTCTTTTGTCGAAGATCTCGGCGCAGATTCCCTTGATACGGTAGAACTCGTTATGGCCCTGGAAGAGGAGTTCGGGATCGAGATCCCGGACGAGGACGCCGAGAAGATGACAACTGTGGGGGATGCGGTAAAATATATCGAAGAAAAAATCGCAAAAAAGTAACTGGGCGGTTTTTGGTGGCTTCATTAAGAAACATATACCCCGACTTAGACACTTCAAGGTCGGGGTATTTGTTAGGAGGCCGTCGGGGCACAGCGCCCAAAGAGGATAAAGCTCGGCGAATGGGTCTATATCATAAACCAGAAAGTAACGACGCATCAGAGGGGTGCGCGGCCCCTTGCCTGGACGCCGTGAGCGTCCGGGTGATTTGCTAATGCACAGACACCGAGGGCAAATGAATGAGACGTAGAGTCGTTGTGACAGGTTTGGGAGCTGTAACGCCCCTGGGAAACAACGTTGCGGAATTCTGGAAGGGGTTGGAGGCCGGTGTCAGCGGGGTCGATACGATTACGTATTTTGACCCCACCGATTATGATGCCAGGATCGCCGGTCAGGTGAAGAATTTTGATCCTGAGATTTTCATGGGCAAGAAAGAGGTCAAGCATACCGAAAAGTTCGTGCATTATGCCATGGCCGCCGCCGTCGAGGCGGTTGTCGACGCGGGGTTTGATCTTGCGAAACTGGATCTGGAGCGTTGCGGTGTTTTGATCGGTTCCGGCATCGGATCCTTGAGGATCATCGAGGAACAGCATAAGATTTTGCTTGAACGCGGGCCTTCCCGGTTGACGCCGTTTCTGATCCCCATGCTGATTGTCAATGAAGCGTCGGGGCATGTTTCTATGAAGTTTGGTTTTAAGGGGCCTAATAGCTGTGTTGCCACCGCGTGTGCGACAGGCAACCATGCCATCGGCGATGCGATGCGGATCATTCAGTACGGCGATGCGGACGTTATGATCGCCGGTGGGACTGAAGGTGCGGTCACGCCTATGGGGATCGGCGGTTTTTGCGCTTTGAAGAGTCTCTCGTGCCGCAATGACGAACCCCGGAGGGCCTCTCGGCCTTTTGACAAAGAACGCGATGGGTTTGTCATGGGGGAGGGTTCAGGCCTTGTCATTTTAGAGGAGATGGAACATGCCCTGAAGCGCAACGCCAGGATTTACTGCGAGGTGGCGGGTTACGGCATGTCAGGAGACGCCTATCATATTACGGCGCCGGATCCTTCGGGCGACGGCTGTGTCCGAGCCATGCGTGCGTCTTTGAAAGATGCGGGGTTGAAACCGGAGGACATCGATTATATCAATGCCCACGGCACATCCACGCTGTTGAATGATAAGATCGAGACCCTGGCCATGAAAAAGGCGTTCGGGGATCATGTCCACAAGGTTGCCATCAGCTCGACCAAATCGATGACCGGTCACCTCTTGGGGGCTGCCGGCGGAGTGGAGTTCATCGTCTGCTGTCTGGCGATGAAGCACAGCGTTGTGCCGCCGACGATTAACCTGGAGAGCAAGGATCCGGATTGCGACCTGGATTATACGCCCAACAAGGCCAGGGGATTCAAGATCAAGACAACCATGTCGAACGCCCTGGGTTTCGGCGGCCATAATGCGACTGTCGTCGCTAAGGAATTTAAGTAGTCGGTAGATAGAAGAGAGTGCTGGAAAGATACACAGGTGTTTTTACTGACTACTGTCTACCGACTACGTTTTGTCTTATGGGACAGACAATAACACAAAAAATACTGGCGAGGCATTGCGGCAAGAAAGAAGTTGTGCCGGGTGAGTTTATCTGGGCCAAGGTGGATTTTACGCTGGGCAACGATATCACGGCGCCCATCGCCATCGACGAGTTTGAGAAATCCGGTTTTACAAAAGTATTCGACCGTCACCGTATCGCATTGATCCCGGACCACTTCACGCCTGCCAAGGACATCAAGAGCGCCCAACAGGCCAAGCGCCTCAAGGATTTCGCCTCCAGACATAAGATCACCCATTACTATGAAGTCGGCAGAATGGGCATTGAACACGCCCTCCTGCCGCAACTGGGGCTTGTCAAAACGGGGGATCTGGTGATCGGGGCGGATTCCCACACATGCACCTATGGGGCCCTCGGCGCTTTTTCAAGCGGTGTCGGTTCCACGGATTTGGCTGTTTCCTGGATGACGGGTCATGTCTGGCTCAGGGTTCCTGAATCCATGAAGTTCGTTTTTAACGGCAAGCTCCCTAAGTGGGTGAGCGGAAAAGATTTTATTTTGAGCGTCATCGGCGATATCGGCGTAGAGGGGGCGGCTTATCGAGCCATGGAATTCTGCGGTCCCGCCATCGGAAAGCTGTCTATGGATGACCGTTTTGCCATGTGCAATATGGCGATCGAGGCCGGAGGGAAAAACGGCATCATTGCGCCCGACGAGACGACGCTGGATTATGTGCAGCAAGCGGCATCCGGCCGGAAGTATTCCGCGGCGCAGATCAAGGCGTGGAGGGCGCTGCAAAGCGATCCCGACACGTCTTACGCCGCCGTGCGGACATACGACGTGTCGTCGTGGGAGCCCGTCGTGGCGTGCCCTCATCTGCCGAGCAACATCAAGCCTGTCAGCAAGGTTGGCCGTGTCAAGGTGGACCAGGTAGTCATCGGTTCCTGCACGAACGGCCGCATCTCAGATTTGAGGATTTCGGCAAAGATCTTGAAAGGCAGGAAGGTCGCTTCCGGCGTGCGCCTTGTTGTCATCCCTGCGACACAGGAGATTTACCTGCAGGCCATGAAGGAAGGGCTTCTGGAGACATTTGTGAAGGCCGGCGGCGTTGTGTCGACGCCGACCTGCGGGCCGTGCCTGGGAGGGCATATGGGGATCCTTGCCGAAGGCGAGGCGTGCCTGGCCACGACCAATAGAAATTTCATGGGCCGCATGGGCGCTAAAGGCAGCTATGTCTATCTGGCGAACCCTGCCGTTGCGGCGGCGAGCGCGATCACGGGATACATCACGCATCCAAACGAAGTAGTCAACAGATAGTAGACAGTAGTCAGTAAAACCAATTTTAGTGATTATGGTGATTAAAGGGAAAGTCCATAAATTCGGCAATGACGTCAATACCGACGATATCATCTCCGCGCGGTATTTGAACACGATCGATCCCAAAGAACTGGCCGGCCATTGCATGGAGATCCTGGACCATGATTTTCCCAAAAAGGTGAAGGCAGGGGATATCGTGGTTGCGGGAAATAATTTCGGCTGCGGCTCGTCACGGGAGCACGCCCCGATCGCCATCAAGGGGTGCGGTGTGTCCTTGGTCATTGCCAAGAGCTTTGCCAGGATTTTTTATCGTAACGCCATCAATATCGGCCTGCCCATCATCGAAGTCAGGGAGGCCGACCAGATACAGCCGGGCGATGAGCTGGAGGTCGAGCTTGAAAAAGGCGCGGTCAGGAACCTCACGCAGGGCAAGACGTATCATGCCGCCCCTTTTGCGGATTTTGTATGCCAGATCGTCGAAAAGGGCGGATTGGTGAATTGGGCGAAAAGCAAAGAAAGTTCCTCGCGTAAACGCTCGTGAAATTTCATTGAGCACGCTTCGGAGTGAATTTCGAGAGGAAAGAGCTTAAAGGAGTGAAATTCAATGTACAAGATCGCAGTGATACCTGGAGACGGGACGGGACCGGAGGTTGTGCGCGAGGGGTTGAAGGTCTTGGATGCCGCCGCAAAAAAATTTAATTTCAAATTCGAAACCAAAGAGTTCGATTTCAGCGGCAAGAGATATTTGAAGACGGGCAAGCTCGTCGATGATGCCGATATCGCCGAACTCAAGAAATACCACGCGATCTATCTGGGCGCTGTCGGCGACCCGGAAGTCAAGCCCGGCATCATCGAGACGGGCGTCCTCCTGAAGCTCAGGTTTGCCCTCGACCAGTACATCAATCTGCGGCCGGTGAAGCTTTACAATTCCGCTTTTTGTCCCCTGAAGGATAAGAAGCCGGAAGATATCGATTTTGTCGTCGTTCGTGAGAACAGTGAAGGCCTCTATAAGGGCATGGGGGAGTTTCAGAAGAGGGACACAAAGGACGAAGTCGCCATCCAGATTTCCTATAACACGCGGGCCGGCGTGGAGCGCTGTGTGCGTTATGCGTTTGAATTGACGCGCAAAAGGAACAAGCGCAAACAGCTGACCCTTTGCGGTAAAACCAATGTTTTGACGTATGCCTGGGATTTGTGGCAGAGGACGTTCAACGAGGTGGCTAAAGAATACCCGGACGTCAAGACCGATTACGCCCATGTGGATGCTACGACGATGTGGTTTGTCAAGAATCCCGAATGGTTCGATGTCATCGTCACGGACAATATATTCGGCGACATCATCACAGACCTGGGCGCCATGATCCAGGGCGGCATGGGGATTGCGGCCGGGGGTAACATCAATCCCGCAGGGGTCTCGATGTTTGAGCCCATCGGAGGTTCCGCCCCCAAATACACGGGTAAGAATGTGATCAATCCGCTGGCGGCTATCTGCGCAGCCGGTATGATGATGGATTCCCTGGGGGAGGCCCAGGCGGCCAAGGCGATCGAGGACGCCGTCATCAAGATCGTACAGACGAAACTGAAATCCCTGGCGGCGGGAAAGATGGGGTATTCGACCGGCGAGGTCGGAGACCTCGTGGTTGCTCAGTTGTAATGGGGTCCCTGGCACCTGCCCGGATTTTTATTCACGCTATTGATGTATGCCTTGTTCGGCTAGCTGCGCGGTCTTGTCTTTACATAGAGGGACAATGACTAAAAGAGCAAGCCTGTTATTGAATTCTGCCATATTGTTTTTGTTCGTGTTCTTGTCTCCGCGTTATGTAAGGGCGGAGGAGCTGAAGATAGAATCTATCGAGCTGAAAAGCTCAAACTGGGAGGCCCTGGGGTCCTATCTTGAAATTAAGGGCGATGGCCGTTATATCGCTTATACCGTGAGGGCCGGCAGAGAAGAGGACGAAAGGAAAGCGGGGCAGATTGATCCTGCGCAGATGAACGAGTTGATAAGATACATTGAGAGCGTAGATTTTTATGCTTTTAAGGAAGAATATCGTTTTCCTCCCTATTCCAGGCAGGGGACTAATATCGAACTTACCATTGCGAGCGACAAAGGTATTAAGTGCATAAGATTTTATCTCCACAATGACGGCTCGCAAGAAGCTGTCCCGCAGGGGCTGATCGGCATAACTGAAAGGATATATCATTTTATAAATATGTCAAAATCCCAAAGGCTTTCTTATGAAAACATATAATGTTGCGGTTGTAGGCGTAGGCGCTGTCGGCATTGAGATGCTGAAGGTTTTGAAATCGAGGAATTTTCCTGTCGGGGCCTTGAAGGTTCTGGCCCGCAGCGAAAGGGACATCACGGTCGACGGTCAGGCCTATCATGTGGAGCAGATTTCTCCCGAGGCTTTTGAGGGC
>CAYYFL010000035.1:0-7494 GCA_964471325.1 uncultured Planctomycetia bacterium | reverse complement strand
CGGAAAGAAATAAAAGTCAGAACGGCCAAGAGCGACAAGAGCACGAAAATGGTAGTTCTGTCGGAACGGGTGCATCGCTGTCCTGCTGCCGGGTCGGCCATCTTGATGAGCGGTTGGGAAAACGGCTCCTCATGCCTAAGATTTGGGCTTGCTCTTCAGGTATGCCTCGATATAGGAATCACAGTAGATCGCCTTGTTGAGGATCAACGCACCCGTGATCAAAGACCGCATCAGCTCCTGGTCCAGGGGATCAAGGATAGCCGCCTCAAGCCCGGCGGCCTGCGCCATGACCAAAAACGTCCTGTTGATGATCGAGCGGTTCTTCGACCCTTGGGAGATATTGCTCAACCCCACGACGCTCTTGACCGCAGGCGTCGTCAATAATTTGAAATCGCTGATGACACGCAGGATATCCTCAAGTTGGTTCTGGGCGACATTGACCGGCAGGAGAACCGGGTCCAGATATAGCTCGGCAGCCTCAAGACCGGCGCCGGCGGCGCGCTCAAGGATAAAAGCCGCCAGTTCCAGACGCTTCTCCTTGTCCTGAGGCACGCCCTTCTTATCGATGGTCAGCGCAATCAAAGATGCGCGGTGTTTCAAGGCCAGGGCCAGGTAGGCGTCGAGCTTGTCGGCGTCTGCCGTCGTGGAATTGATGATCGCCTTGCCGCGGCAGGCCTTCAATCCCTCTTCGATCACGGCCTGTTTTGTACTGTCCAGACATAGAGGCACGGCGACCTCGGACTGGATCGTCTCAACAAGCCAGCGCATATCCTCTACGGGGTCCTTCGACAAAGGGCCGCAGTTGATATCCAGCGCATCCGCGCCTGCCTCGACCTGACGGCGGGCCAACGTCTTGATGGCAGACGCATCCCGGCTAGCCAAGGCCTCCCTGACGTTACGATACATCCCGTTGATCAATTCGCCGATGATATACATAAATAAGCCGTAAGTCGTAAACTATAATTTTAAAACTAGGTCTTCTTCATCAATTCCTGGATTTCCGACTTGACGATCTTGATGGCCTGCGGGTGCCTCATCGTCAAGATGTCTGCGCCCGCCTGCAGACAAGACATGGCTGTAACGACCTCCCACATAATGCCCCTATCTCTCTCATCTCCCCACGCCGGGGACTCGCTTGCGGGGACTTTCGCCTCCTTGGCGCGCCAGCTTTCCTGGCCGACAAAACAAATAAAAGGCATAGCCAGCATCTTGTCGCCCGAGAGCGCCGCGTTCCTGGCGCGTTCCATGATGGAATAGGCGTATTCCAGGCCGTATCCCAAAGCGCCGATGGTCGGATTGATGATGATGCGGTCCAGGGGCATCCCCAGATCGGAAATCAGGATATTCAGCTGTTTGGCGATATTTACGTCGATCGGCGATTCGGCAATGATGTTGTGGCCGTCGGCAATGCAGGCGGCCGTCAATGTCTTGTAATTTTCCTGAACGGCATCGCCGAAAAGGAGACGCTCCCCCTTCGTCGCCTCCGAGACGAGCGGCAAGACCTCGTTATCGCGGCCCGCCTCTCCGCACCCAAGAACGATCAAAGGCCTGTCCACGGCATCGAGGACCTTTTTGACCAGATTTACAGCTTGTTCTGCCGGCGCATGGGCGCCGTCCGGATGGATGCCTGCCAGCTTGAGACAAACCAAGTCGGCCCCCACCTCTTCGACCATGGCCTTGGCCCATGCCGCCGGATCCTTACTGATCCCCTTGAGATCGCAGCGCAAAGCCTCCGGATCGTCGTCCGGAGGAATATCGAAGATTTCAGCCGCTACGAGCGGCGCATGCGGCAAAGCGCCTTCCTTGAATAAAAACGGCAATGTCTCTTCGCCGCCCACCGTCAACGTCACCTTGCGGCTGCCGCCCTCCTGTCGTCCGGCGCCTAACCGCATCTCACAGACGGCTTGGGACCATGTCGTGACCATCTTCAATTCTTCGGCCATATGATTTCTCCGGCTTTGACAACAGCCTGTTTCATCGCCGAATCCTGCGCCAGACATGTCAAAGAAACGCCCTTGGCGGATAGGTCCGAAACGGCACCATCATAAGGAATAAAGAAAACCTTGTCCAGTCTGCAGTCTTTTTCCATGCTTCCCGCATCTTTCGGCCCTTCGACTTTATTCACAAAAAGAAACCTCCTTTGGGAAAAAATCCCAAGCTCGTCCGCCAACTCAAAAATCCGCCTGGCGGAACGCAGGCCGACAGCCGTGGCATCGGACACGACGATCATCTCGGAGCACGCCCGCGTGGTCTTTCTCGAAAAATGTTCCAAACCGGCTTCATTATCGATAATGATATAGCGGTAATCGGCAATGAGCTTCGCCATGCAGTTGCGCAGGACATTGTTGATATAACAATAACAGCCAGGCCCCTCGGGACGGCCCATCACCAGAAGATCAAACCCTTCACTCTCGGTAATACCTGTATGGATCCTGTATTCAACAAAGGCGTCCTTGCCCATATTCCGGGGTACGGACTCCGGTTTCTTTGCGATCTCATCGACGATATCCGCGACCGTCCCGACATCTTTCAACCCCAAAGCGTCGCATAGATTGCTGTTGGGGTCGGCGTCAACGGCCAGAACGCCCCCTTGCGCCTTCTTGGCCAGATCGAGGACCAGAAGGGCCGAGATCGTCGTCTTGCCCGTCCCGCCTTTGCCGCCGATCACGATCACATCGCCCATGAAATTTTCCCTCGGCACAGCTGCCAGAAAATTTCACCCCGAGTTTCCTTCGAAAACTCGTCAGAAACGAGGGGCTTTCTCATCATTGCTCCGCGTTCCTCAAAACCTGACGCTCGGAAATCTTGCCATATCCGTGTGCGGAAAGAAAAGAGCCGCCATATATTCGTCCATATAAGCGGCGTCGGTCGAAAGCTCAAAATAGGTGATATTGCCGGCGATCTTGTCGCAGGCCTGGGCGGCGTCGCGGGACAAAAGGACCTCCCTGGCGCCCGCCAGAGAACTGTTCCCCACAAAGACATATCTCTCGCGCGGCAGATCCGGGATCAGGCCGATAAAGACGGCACTCTCCACGTTCAGCGACGTGCCGAATCCGCCCGCGACAAAAATCCTGCGGATATCGCCGGCCTTCAATTCCATATGCCTGACCAGAAGCGATACCGCCGAATAGATGGCCGCTTTGGCCCTTTTGAAATTATCCAGGTCGGCGTCGGTCACCACGATGTCATTGTCAAGTCCTGTCTGGGAACCGAAAACCACAACAAACTCATGACCGGCTGAAGACGGCCGCAGGCGTGGATGGGTCTTCTCTCTGTTGAGTTTACCGTTCTTATCAACCACACCGGCGCGCAACAACTGCATCACCAGATCGATATAGCCGGAGCCGCAGATCCCCCGGGGCTTATCGCCGCCGATCGTCGTATAGGCGACATCGAGGGACTTGGGATCGATTTGGACCGCCTGGATGGCGCCGCGCACGGCGCGCAGGCCGCACGTCATGCCGCTGCCCTCAAAAGCCGGTCCAGCCGAGGCGGCACAGCTGATCAGCCATTCGTTATTCCCCAGGACGATCTCTCCATTCGTCCCGATATCGATCAACAGCTCCAGCTCTTTGGACTTGAAGATCTCGCAAGACAGGACCCCTGCGGTGATATCGCCGCCCACATAGCTGGAGACTCCCGGCAGGCAATAGAGAACGCCGTGAGGATTGATCTTGAGGCCGGCTTCCGCCGCCCTGATCACAGGGATATAATTCGCTGTCGGCACGTAAGGCGCCTGGCGGATGTGGGACGGATCGATGCGCAAAAGCAGGTGGATCATGGTCGTATTGCCGGAGACGCAGACGCACGTCACGTCGTTCAAATCTACATCATGCCCATCGATAAAAGATTCTGTCATCTCATTAAGGACATCGACGACCGCGTGATGCAGTTTCTCAAGACCATCGGCCGCCTGGGCATAAATGATCCGCGTGATGATATCCGAGCCGAACGTCGCCTGCCGGTTGTAGGTCGCTTTTGTCCCCAGGATCTTCTTCTGCGTCAAATCAACCAGCTGCCCGGTGATCGTCGTTGTGCCGATATCAAAGACCAGGCCGAAATTCCTTTGCGAGCTGTCCCCGGGCTCGATGGCGAGGACCTCATAGACCGGCCCTTTTGCGGCCACAGCCACGGTCACGCTCCAGGAACTGGTACGCAATAACTCTCCCAGCGTCCTTAAGTTCGCCAGACCCGTATGCAGAGGTACCTCGCCGATCTTCTCCTGGACGGCCCGACAGACGCGCTCCAGATCGCTCAACTTATCGTTGAAATCCGGCGCAGGCAGCTCAAAATGAAATTTTTCCACCAAAGGCCGGAACACAAATACTTCTTGCGCCAGCCCCGGTTTGGCCTCTTGGACGTCTTCTGCAGGGGCATAGATACCCCGCAGGCGCAAGGCGAGCTCCTCCCGGCTCAACGCGCTCAGATCCAGGCGCGATTCCGGAAAGATCTCGACAGTCAGATCGGATTCCGCCAATGTCTGACATGCCAGATAGACGCCGGCCTTCCTCTCCTCCGGAGCAATGCGGCCCGAGGGCTCGGCATGGACCTTGCCGCTCTTGACCAAGACGCGGCACTTGCCGCAAACCCCGTCGCCGCCGCAGCTGGAATTTAGGTGGATGTGGGCACTGAGGGCCGCAGACAAAAGATTCGTCCCCCGGTCCACGACGACCTTCTTGTTGTCCGGCAAAAATGTAATGATGCACTTTTCCATCGTCAAACCCCTCGTCCAGAAAGGACAGGTCTCCGCATTCCCTGCAGAGGAGGACCTAACCCAGAAAGGATAGACCTCCATCTTCCTCTAAAACGGAGGGTCTAGTCCAGAAAGGACAGGTCTCCGCATTCCCTGCAGAGGAGGACCTAGCCTTGCGGTAAATTCTTTAAAAACACGGGCAACCCCGAAGCCTCACGCGGCCCGACCACGACGCGCCATCCCGATTTATCTTCCAGGTCCCCGCTCATCATGGCCACATATCCCGGGATCACGATGCTCTTGTGTGGCACCGTATCCGCCAGCTTGAATTTCGTCAGCGTATCGGCGATCTGTTCGGCTCCGAATTTTTCCGCGGCCCAGGCCGTCAACACGGACATCCCCTCGGTATCCATGCACAACAGATAACACGGCCGGCGGCTGGATTCGATCTCGCCCAAGACCGTATAATAGGTCAGAGAGAAATTCGTCGTCACCAGCAAAGGCGAATCCTGCGAGACAGCCCCGACAGGATAGACGTTCGGCTCGACCTGGAGGGGCTTCTGCGGATCCGTAAAAATATTCTGCCTCAAGGTCAATAAAGGCAGGATATGCTCCGGCTTCGTCGTCCTCACCAACAAGATGCTGGCATATTTGGCGATGTAGACGGCCGCCTGACAAACGGCTTGGCTCTCGACGGCGGTATCCACGACCACCATCGTCGGAAACCCAAGACTCCGTTCGCCTTTTTTCAGGCTCAAGCGCCTGATCTGGGTCAACTGCCACAACCGCCCTGTCGTTGTATTCTCGGGAATGTCCAGGACAAGATCCGCAAAGCCGGCCTGGGCCGCTTTCTTTGTCGCGGCAGAAAATTCCTCAAGACTGGATGCCCGAAACGCCAGAGGAACATGGGACTCCTTGCAGACGGCAACAAAAGCCTCAAGATCCGCCGCATCCGGGCAATAAACCAGAGGCCGGTCGGACGCACAAACGCCGAGGGCGGCCTTCAATGTCTCCAGGGACGAAGCTATCAGCACCAAGGGCAGATCAACAGCCGCGCGTATGCGGCGAAGCTGTTCCACAAAACACTCTGTCTTGCCGCTCTTGTTGTGCAGCGCGACCAACTCGACGCCGATCTGTTGGCCGACGCGCTCAAATCTTAAAGACCGTATCTGCTCCAGCGTCCGGCCAAGCCCAGCCGCAGACAAGTCGTCTTCCACAATCAGCCCGACCGCCGTCGGGTGGTGAAATTTTTCCTCGTGACGGAAAAGAACAGTCTCCTGGCCTACGGCCACGCGCCTTTCGCCGGTGCCGATCTCAACGAGACGGATGGCGGGCAGCGAAGCTTCCTCAAGTTTAAGCCGCACCGATTCGCCGACAGACGGACACTTATCCAAGCTGACGGCTTTCTTGGCCAACTGCATCGCAAAGGCCAGACACGTCTGAAAACCGCACTTCTTGCAGTTGGTTTTGGGCAAAAGCTTATAAATATCCAATCCCGACAAAGCCATCTCTACATCCTCTTCTTGACAAGTTCCATGATCTCCTGCAGGGGCCGTCCGGTCTTTTTAGCCGCCCGAAGGCAGTCTTCGTATTCCGGCAGGCTGCGCCGCGAACCATCCGGAAGGACAACGGTTTTGATCTTCAAGGTCTCGCCGGCCACCTTCACCTTGCCGCAGGAACGCGGCAGCTTGATGCGGTTGACGGGATAATAGCGCAACCCGATCGTGGTTGTTTCACGAAAGACGATGTCAGATATCTTATCGAAATTACGCGCATCTGACAAGACCGTCAGTAAAATTCCCGGCCGAGACTTCTTCATGACGATGTTCTGCAGGGAAACATCGAGAGCCCCTGCTTCAAGCAGGCGTTCGCAGACATAAGGATATATCTGAGGCTGAGTGTCATCGATATTGGCCTCAAGGACCAGCACTGTGTCGCTCTCCAGGAAGCGCTTTGCGGCATCAAGCTCCGCCATGCGCAGGACATTGGCCATGCCCGGCGGATCAGCCATGCCCGCGCCATAGCCGCACCTGCCGTAAATAAAACTCTCACGGACCTCTCTCGATATCTGCGTCCCCAGCGCCCTGAGGATCGCCAGGCCCGTCGGCGTCACGTTCTCAAGCGGCCAGGACGTAAAATAGACCTCTTGCCCCTCCAGCATGACCGAAACGGCAGGGGCAACCTTCAGCCCCAAAGGAATGGCGGAATACAACAGGCGCGATGCCCCGCACGCATCCATGCAGACACAGGCGGCAGCAATATCCACGAAAGAATCGACCTCGCCGAGCTGATGAAAACGCATCTCACGATGAGCGTGACCGTGGACGCGCCCCTCGGCGGCCTTCAGCGTCTCATAAATCTTGACCATCCGTTCCTGGACGCCGCGAGCCAGACGGCTCGTCTTGATGAGACGCATAATCTCCTGATAAGAAAAATTTTTCTCGCGGCGGACAACCACATCGAACCGCAAAGCGTCTCCGTGCCCTCTCTGGACACGATGGATTTTTACGGCATAACCGTCCAAGGCGATCTTGGCGAGTCCGCGGCGGACGCAGTCCAGGCTGACGCCCATGTCAATAAAAGCGGCGACCGTCATGTCGCCGCTGACTCCTCCCAAAAGATCGAAATAGACCGTCTTCATCTACGGACCACCAATCCGGCAAAATAGCCGGCGCCGAAACCGTTGTCGATATTCATGACCGCGATCCCCGGAGAACAGCTGTTGAGCATCGTCAAGAGCGCCGACAAACCTTCGAAGCTCGCCCCATAACCACAGCTGGTCGGGACGGCGACAACGGGAC
>CAYYFL010000034.1:0-7840 GCA_964471325.1 uncultured Planctomycetia bacterium | reverse complement strand
GCGGCGAAATCCGACCCTTCCTTTATGTGGAATGAGGAAGGTCTGCCCTTTCTGGACTAGGTCCTCCTCTACAGGGAATGCGGAGACCTACCCTTTCTGGGTTAGGTCCTCCTCTACAGGGAATGCGGAGACCTACCCTTTCTGGGTTAACCCCGCGAGTAGAGGAAAAATTTTTCCGATATCTTACGATGCGGGGTCATCCGGAAAAGAAACTCCATGGTTTTAGCCAAGGGGAGATTTAATGAGCACGTGACTTATGGAGCGTCAGCGAACATAAGTCACTGTGCGAATTAATCCCGTCGCCTACGAGCAAATTTCTGTGAAATTTGCGCTGTTCTTAGGCGATCGGGATGGAGCGTCAGCGAACATAAGTCACTGTGCGAATTCATTTCAGCCAAAAACTGACGTCCTTACGGTCTGTAGGTCTAGGCCCCATCCGATTTTTTTAAAAATAATCCTTGACAGAATTGCTTTATTTTAATAAACTTATTGCTTTACTAATGCCCCTGTAGCTCAGTAGGTAGAGCACGTCCTTGGTAAGGACGGGGTCACCGGTTCAATTCCGGTCGGGGGCTTGAAAAATGACGGTACTCTATGAGAGAGCATATACTTCTGGAATGCCCGGTTTGCAAGAACAGGCTTTATTCCTCAACGAAGAACAAGAAGAAGCATACCGAGAGGCTTGAGTTGAGGAAGTACTGTCCCTATTGCCGCAAACACGAAGCCCATAAAGAAGTCAAGTAACCGTATTTATTCCAAGAAAGGACCTTGGTGCAGGGTTAAGGTTAGGAGCGTCGGTTAGTGGTAAACCACCGGTCTCCAAAACCGGAACTGCAGGTTCGATTCCTGCCGCTCCTGCCAGAATTTCATCGGCGCGATAATGCGCCGTCAGTTTTAAACCGAAGATTACAATTTGTCATGGCCAACGTATTCAGCGCATTCGCAAAAATTCCCGTTTTCTTTAGAGAGGTCAAAGGGGAGATGGTCAAGGTCACCTGGCCCACACGCCAGGACTTGATCAGCGCCACATGGATCGTTCTTATCGTGACGGCGATCCTGACGGCATATATTGGTGCGCTGGATTTCGTATTGTCCAAAGCCGTTGCTATCATCCTCAAATGAATCCCGTCAGACCTTGCGATAAATGTATTTTTTCATTCCGGGGCCATGTTGCCATGAGGAATGCTTTTGGTGTCGTCGGTTCGTATCGGTGGGAGGCCTAACGGGATGAAAAAGTGGTACGTTGTTCATACACAGACCGGATCTGAAGACAAGGTCAGAAAAAGCCTGGAAGGCCGGATCGCCTCCAGCGGTTTAAAAGACCAGATGGGCCGCGTCCTGATCCCGACAGAACAGGTTTCCGAAGTCCGCTCCGGCAAAAAGAAGATCAGCCAGAGAAAATTTTTCCCCGGTTATATCCTGGTCGAGATGGAGCTGAACGAGAATACATGGTTGTTGGTGCGTACGACCCCGGGGGCAACGGGATTTATCGGGATGGGGAAGCAGCCGTCTTCGTTGACTGCCGAAGAGGTGGACAACATCATGAAGCGGACAGTCGAGACGCAGGCCAAGCCTTCTCCCAAAGTGCATTTTGAAAAAGGCGAATCGGTCCGCATCATCGAGGGGCCGTTTCTGAATTTTAACGGCTCGATCGAAGAAGTGAACCCGGAAAAGCAAAAGATCAAAGTGAGCGTATCCATTTTCGGCCGCTCGACCCCCGTAGAATTGGAATTCTGGCAGGTAGAGAAGGTATAAAATTTAAAGCCGCTGCCGGAGAGGCAGCGGCCGCAGAGAGTCCCGAGAGCAGTCCTTTAGCCCGTTGAAGGACAGAGTCGAGGGAAAAAGGTGAAGACATGGCGAAAAAGGTAGTCGCACAGATCAAACTGCACGTTCCGGCCGGTCAGGCCAATCCTGCGCCTCCCGTCGGCCCGGCCCTCGGCCAGCATGGTGTCAATATCATGCAGTTCTGCAAATCCTTTAATGAGCAGACAAAGGACAGGGATGGCATTACCCTGCCCGTTGTCATCTCCGTTTACGAAGACAAAAAATTCGATTTTATCATTAAGACTCCGCCGTGTTCGGTCCTTATTAAGCGTGCGGCCAACCTCGCAAAGGCCTCGGGAACAGCCGGCAAGGAGAAAATCGGTACCGTGACCAAGAAGCAGGTCGAGGAGATCGCCAGGCAGAAGCTGGCGGATTTGAACACGACGGATCTTGAGGTGGCCAAGAAAACAGTTGCAGGCACTGCCCGCAGCATGGGCATCGATATTGTGGAGTGATCCATGTCAAAGAAGCATAGCAAAAGATTTGAAGCCGGCGCCAATCTTGTAGATAAAACCAAAACGTATGCGCTCAAGGATGCGATTGCTGTCCTGAAATCCGTCCCAAAGACGAAATTCGATGAAAGCCTTGAAGTTTCCTTCCATTTGCGCGTGGATACAAAGAAATCGGACCACATGATCCGCGGGACTGTGGTCCTTCCTCATGGGACAGGCAAAAAGATCCGCGTGGCGGTCTTTTGTAAAGGGGAAGCCGAAAAACAGGCCCAGGAGGCAGGTGCAGATTATGTCGGCGCCCAGGAATTGATCAACAAGGTTGCCGGCGGATGGATGGATTTTGACAGCGTCGTGGCGACGCCTGACATGATGAGGGATTTAAGCAAGCTCGGCAAGGTTTTGGGGCCGAGAGGATTGATGCCCAGCCCCAAGACGGGGACCGTGACTCCGAACGTAGGCCAGGCGATCCGGGACCTCAAGGCCGGTAAAGTCGAATTCAAGGTCGATAAGCAGGGCGGCATCCACGTGGCGGTCGGTAAAATGTCTTTCAGCGAAGGGCAGCTGTACGAGAATGCCTTTACCTTAATAGAAACCGTTAAAAACGCAAGGCCTGCTTCAGTCAAGGGTGAGTTCGTGAAATCGATCGCGCTCTCAACAAGCATGGGGCCTGGATTAAAGGTCGGCGCATGAACGTCATGACGAAGAGGATCGGGGAGATTTATAGGAATCTAGTCGGCTTGGAGATCAGGCGGCGGTTGGACCATGCCCAGGATATCTTCCTTTTGAATTATCAGAAGATGTCTTCCGCCGAGATGACACAACTGAGGAAAGACTTGAAGACCGTGGGGGCCAGCATTCTGGTCGCCAAGAATTCCTTTATGCGCAAGGCTTTTGAAGAAACCAAGAAACCGGCGGACGCCGTCCGCCTTGTTGATGGGCCGATGGCCATGGTTTTCGTCAAGGATGATCCTGTTGCGACGTCCAAGGTCCTCGTGAATTTTGCCAAGCAGCACGAGGCCCTGAAGCTTTGCGGCGGATTCATGTCCGAGAGGGTCCTGAGCAAGGCAGACCTTGATTTCATCTCCAAGCTTCCTTCCAGACAAGGCCTCTATCAGCAGGTCGCATCTGCTTTGAATGCACCCATAAGCAAACTGGCGATGAGCCTTAACCAGATTGTGACGAAGCTGGCGTATGCGCTCAATGCCGTTAAAGATCAGAAAAAATAATTTCAACTCTTAACTTGCATATCCTAGGAAAGGGGAGGTAATCACATGGCAAAAATCGAAGACATGATCAAGGAAATCGAATCGATGACCGTCCTTGAATTGAGCGACCTGGTGAAGGCCATCGAAGAGAAATTCGGCGTGACGGCCCAGGCGCCCGTGATGGCGATGGCGGCTGCTCCGGGAGCAGGCGCAGGGGCGGGAGCGGCTGCAGTGGAAGAGAAGACCGTCTTTACGGTCGTGCTCACCAGCGCAGGCGCCAACAAGATCGCCGTCATCAAGGAAGTCCGTGCGATCACCAATCTTGGTCTGAAAGAAGCTAAAGACCTGGTGGATGGCGCACCGAAACCCGTCAAAGAGAGCGTTCCAAAGGCTGAAGCCGACGAGCTCAAGAAGAAGCTGGAAGCCGCCGGAGCGACGGTGGAGCTGAAGTAAATCGGGTCGGACCTTAAATCATCCGTTGAATGCGGAGACTTGAATGAGCAAAAGAAAAAGCTTTGCCAAATTAAGAGAGATTTACCCGATGCCGAATCTCTTGGACCTGCAACTCTTGTCTTATGAGGAGTTTCTGCAGGCTGATGTCCGTTCCGAAGAACGGAAATCCCTGGGGCTGCAAGAAGCGTTCCAGGAAGTTTTTCCGATTGAGAGTTTCGACAAAAGGTTCCGTCTTGAGTTTGTCAGTTACACCCTCGGCAAGCCGAAATACTCCGTTGAAGAATGCCGCCGCAGGGGAATGACTTTTGCGTCGCCTTTGCGCGCGAACCTGCGTCTGATCACACCCAACGACGTTAAGATCCAGGAGGTCTATTTCGGGGAGCTTCCCTTGATGACGCCGACAGCCTCCTTTATCATCAATGGCGACGAGCGGGTTATTGTGAGTCAGCTGCAGCGTTCCCCGGGCGTTTGCTTTGAAGAGGAACAGCATCCTACCGGCAAAAAGATATTCTACGGCCGCATCATCCCTTACCGTGGGGCATGGCTTGAATTCAAATATGATTTGAACGAAGTTATCCTGGCCTATGTGGACCGCCGCCGCAGTTTTCCGGCGACGCAGATCTTGCGTATCATGGGGTTCTCCGGAGATGAAGAGATCACAAAAGCCTTCGGCGATGTCCCTGAGATTGCCAATACCCTCAAGAAAGATTTTACCAAGAACAAGGAAGAGGCCCTTATTGACTTTTATCGCAAGATGCGCCCGACGGAGCCGGTGACGCCGGAAGCGGCCGAGGAGCTGTTCTATCGGCTCTTTTTTGATCCCAAGCGCTACGATATCGCCCGTGCCGGCCGTTTCATATTGAACAGAAAGCTCGGCATGGGCGTTTCTGTCGATAAGCGTATCCTGGATGCCGAGACGGTGATCAAGGTGATCCAGTATCTCGTGGGTCTCAAGAAGGGCGAAGGCGAGATCGACGATATCGACCATTTAGGTAATCGCCGCGTTAAGACCGTGGGTGAACTCATCCAGAACCAGGCGAGGATCGGCCTGGCAAGATTGGAAAGGTCCATCCGCGAGCGTCTGGCGATTTTGACGGATGCCGACGCGGTCATGATCTATCATTTGATTAATTCCAAACTTTTCTCCAGCCAGATTCGCGATTTCTTTGCCAGGAGCCAGCTGTCCCAATTCATGGACCAGGTCAATCCCTTGGCAGAGCTGACCCATAAACGCCGTTTGAGCGCGCTGGGGCCGGGCGGATTGTCCCGTGAAAGGGCGGGGTTTGAAGTCCGCGATATCCACCAGTCCCATTATGGCCGTATTTGCCCTATTGAGACGCCTGAAGGTCCGAACATCGGGCTGATTGCATCATTAACGACCTATGCCAGAGTCAATGATCTTGGATATCTTGAGACGCCTTATCGTAAGGTTGACGACGGCCGCGTCACAAAGAGGATCGAGTATATTACGGCGGATCTTGAGCTCAATAAGTCCATGGCGCAGGCCAACAGTCCCCTGGATGAAGACGGAAGCTTCCAGGAGAAGGACGTCATTTGCCGCCTCAGGGGCGATTTCCCAAAATTACCTCCCAAGAAAGTCGACTTCATGGATGTATCGCCGAAACAACTGGTGTCCCTGGCGGCATCCCTGATCCCGTTTTTAGAGCACGATGACGCCAACCGCGCGCTGATGGGTTCCAACATGCAGCGCCAGGCGGTGCCCTTGATGATCACCGAACGCCCGTTGGTCGGCACCGATATGGAGCAGAAGGCCGCGATCGATTCCGGCGCCGTCGTCATCAGTGAAGAAGATGGGGTGGTTAAGGCCGTCGATGCCAATGCCATCACCATCAACAATAAGGTCTATGAACTAAGGAAATTCAAGCGTTCCAACGCGAATACCTGCGTGAATCAGAAGCCGATCGTCAATCTTGGCCAGAAGGTCCGCCAGGGCGAGGTGATCGCTGACGGCATTGGCACCAAGGACGGCGAGTTGGCCCTGGGCAAGAATCTCCTGGCGGCTTTTATGCCGTGGCGCGGCTTTAACTTTGAAGACGCGATCCTGGTCAGCGAGAAACTCGCGAAGGAGGACGCGTATACGTCGATCCACATCGAGGAATTCGAGCTGGAAGCCCGGGAGACACGCCTGGGTAATGAAGAGATCACACGGGACATCCCGAATGTTTCCGAGGAGGCGCTGCGCAATCTCGACGAAAACGGCATCGTGCGCATCGGCGCCGAAGTCGATGCCGGAGATATCCTGGTCGGTAAGGTCACGCCAAAAACGGAATCCGAGCTGTCTCCTGAAGAGAGGCTGCTGCGCGCGATCTTCGGTGAAAAGGCCGGCGATGTGCGCGATACCTCCCTGACGGTCCCTCCGGGGATCGAAGGCGTGGTTATCGATGTGCAGATCTTCCAGAGAAAAGAGAGAGGACGCAAGTCCAAGGAAGACAAAAAGAAGGAATTGGGCCAGATCAAGGAGATCAAGGCCTATTATGCACAAGAGATCGAATATATCCAGGAGGAAAAGATCAACAAGATCGCTTCCCTTCTGGGGGTCTCGAAGGCCAAGGCGTTGACCGCCGACCTTGAGGATAACGAAGAGGCCAAACATATCGCCAAATTCTTTGACGAACAGATCAAGGAACTCGCCCAGGAAGAGGAGCAGGAGATCGAGAAGATCAAGAGGGGCGATGAGCTGGCGCCGGGCGTTCTCAAAAAAGTCGTTGTCTACGTCGCCACCAAGCGCAGGCTTGCCGTCGGCGATAAGATGGCCGGCCGCCATGGCAACAAGGGTGTTATCGCCAAGATCCTCCCCGAAGAAGATATGCCTTTTCTGGAGGACGGAACACCGGTAGAGTTGGTGCTTAATCCTCTGGGTGTGCCGTCGCGTATGAACGTCGGACAGATCTTAGAGACGCATTTAGGATGGGCGGCAAAGGTCCTCGGGTTGCATGTTGCAACTCCTGTTTTCGACGGCGCCTCCGAGAGCGAGGTCAAGGAGATGCTTCACAAGGCTGGCCTGCCGGAAGACGGCAAGGTTGATGTTTATGACGGTTTTACCGGAAGGAAGTTCGACCAGAAGGTAACGGTGGGTTATATCTATATGATGAAACTGATCCATCTGGTCGATGAAAAGATCCATGCGCGTTCTATTGGTCCCTATTCTCTCGTGACACAGCAACCTCTCGGCGGCAAGGCCCAGTTCGGCGGCCAGCGGTTCGGCGAGATGGAAGTCTGGGCCCTGGAGGCGTACGGCGCGGCCTTCAGCCTTCAGGAGATGCTCACGGTCAAGAGCGATGACGTCGCCGGCCGCACGAGGATCTACGAGGCGATCGTTAAAGGCGAACAACGGTTGAGTCCGGGAACGCCGGAGTCTTTTAATGTTCTGGTCAAAGAATTGCAGGGTCTTGGGCTTGATATAAAAATGGAAAGACAAAAATGACACGTTCGACTTCGCTCAGTGTCATCCTGAGGGAAGAAAAAGGACACGAAGGATGAGAAGAGATCTCAATCAGAAAAATCCGAACGAAGAAATCTCTCAGTTTGACTCGATCTCCGTCAAGATCGCCTCCTCTGCGACGATCCGTTCCTGGTCTAAGGGCGAGGTCAAAAAGGCCGAGACGATCAATTACCGAACCCTCAAGCCTGAAAAGGACGGCCTTTTCTGCGAGAAGATCTTCGGGCCCGTCAAGGACTGGGAGTGCAACTGCGGAAAATACAAGGGCAACAAGTTCAGGAATATCGTCTGCGACCGCTGCGGCGTGGAAGTCACGCGTTCCAATGTCCGCCGTGACCGCATGGGCCATATTGAATTGGCCGCTCCTGTTACGCATATCTGGTTTTTCAAGGCCGTGCCGTCCAGGATTTCGGCGCTTTTGGATATCGGCCTCCGGGATTTGGAAA
>CAYYFL010000033.1:0-8452 GCA_964471325.1 uncultured Planctomycetia bacterium | reverse complement strand
GCATCGTCGCAAAAACATGGGACAGCTCTCCGACGAGACTGGAGGCGCGCAGGGACGGCAAAGAGACGCTGACGCCTTTATCCCTGAACTCGGCGACAAGCGCCTCGACGATCTCTTTCAACTGCGGATGGTCCGAACTCGACAAAGACAAAAGAGATATCTCCTCATAGCCGGTCATGCGGTAAAGGCGGCGCGCCAACGCAAGGACTTTTTCTTTACGGATAACGCGCAGCGGATAAAACGAAGCATAGGCCTGGCAAAACCGGCATCCGTGGGGACATCCCCGCATGATCTCGATGCCGATGCGGTCGTGCACGATCTCAATGGCGGGAACGATCCAGTAAGAAAAATCCGTGGAGCGCTCGAGGTCGCGCACGAATCGTTTGACGATCGTTCGGGGCGCCCTCCTATCGACGGACGGTTCCAATGCGCCGTCTTTGGCGACCCCCCGATACAACGCAGGAACATAGACGCCCTTAAGGCGCGAGAGCGCCAGAAGCGTCCTTGCTTTGTCAAAGCGGCGCCTCTTACAGATACGATAAACCTTGAGGATCTCAACGATGGCCTCCTCGGCCTCGCCGATGACAAAAAGATCGACAAAATCCGCCAGGGGCTCCGGGTTCAGACAGCACACTCCGCCGGCGATCACCAGGGGCCAGCTTCCGTCGCGCTGGCACGACTCGAGGGGGATACCGCCCAACGCCAGGATATTCAGCGCATTGGCATAGCTCAGCTCATACTGGAGCGAAAATCCCAAAATATCGAATGCCTTAAGCGGCATCCGGGACTCCAGGCCGAAGAGCGGGATCCCGAGCGCCCTAAGCCTCTCCTCCATATCCGCCCAGGGAGAAAACACCCTGTCGGCAGCGCACCATGATTGTTTATTGACGACATCATAGAGGATCCTCATGCCCAGATGGCTCATGCCGATCTCATAGATGTCGGGGAAAGCCAGGCAGACGCGCACATCGGTCTTTGAAAAATCCTTCTGCGCGCAGCCGACCTCCCCGCCGATGTATCGGGCAGGCTTCATGACGGACAGCAACAGCTCTTTATCGAGTTGAACGGGTAGAGTCATACGGGTATCGCTAAAAAAGTCGGCCATCATCGGTTATCAGTCAACCCATATTCCTCGGCCCTGGCCCCGGCCTTCGGCCAGGGCCGGGGCCAGGGCCGGGGCTTGTTTCGGGTTACTCTAAGCGGCCACAACACTCTTGCGCCCTAAAGGCTCGTCGCGTGGTCCGGTTTTATATGCGCACGCCTCTGATAGACCGACAATCAGAAATTTTTTGGCACATCATTTCAGTTTTGTCTGCAAGGAGTTGCATTTTTGCTGTAGCGACAATCTTCTATGGAGCGTGACAGCAAAAGTGCAAACCGCAGCAGACGGCAAAAAATTTCGTCGGTCTATCAGAGGCTTGCGCGGATGCCTCGCATGATAGGCAACTACACGTCTCACGTCTACTTCTGCCGCGCGATGTTCAAGACGATGCCGATCGCCGCCATATTGATGACCAAAGACGAACCGCCATAACTCATAAAAGGCAGGGGCAGGCCGACGACCGGAGACATGCCGATGTTCATCGCGATATTGATGAACGCATGGAAAAAGATAAGCGCGGCCACGCCCGCCGCCAGGAGGCGGCCGAAGATGTCGCGCGACAAAGCGGCGACCCTCAAAATCATGATGACAAGAATTGCATACATGACCACGAGAAATAAGCTTCCTAAGAATCCCCACTCCTCCCCCCAGACGGAAAAAATGAAATCCGTGTGCCGTTCCGCCAGGAAATTGAGCTGGCTCTGGGTGCCGCTCATCCATCCTTTGCCGAAAAACCGGCCGGAGCCGATGGCGATCTTCGACTGGATGATCGTATAACCCGCACCCAAAGGATCGATATTCGGATTCAAAAATACCAAAAGGCGGGATCTTTGATAGTCCTTCAGCACGTGCCAGAAAAGCGGCAAAGAAGCCAAACCGGCAACAGCCGCGCCTGCCAGATAACGCAGGCGGACTTCGGCCAGGAAAGCGATTGTGGCAAAAATGAAGAGGTAGACGATCGCCGTGCCCAGGTCGGGCTGCAAAAGGACAAGACCCGTCGGCAACAGCGTGATGCCGAGCGGCAGAAGCAGGCCCCGGAGACATCCCAGCGACTGCGGCTGGGCCTGCAGCTCCTGGCCCGTCTTGATGCTGAAATAGCCGGCCAAGACCAGGATGAGCGCAAACTTCCCGAGCTCCGACGGCTGAAAAGAGAATTCGCCCAGGGATATCCAGCGCTGGGCGCCCATGATCGTCCTGCCGGAAAAAAGGACATGGGCCAACGTCGCCAGACTGACGAGATACAAAGGCACGCCCCATCCCTTGAACGACCTGTAATCATGACGTGAAGCCAAAAGCAAGACCCCCCAGCCCACACCGATCCATAACAGCTGTTTGACGAAGATATCTTTTTTGACAAACTCCCCTTTTTGATGGCAGCTCGAAAAAAGGCAGAGGATGCCGAAAAACAAAATCAAAAACACGACGATAACGATGACCTTTTGCGGCCTGGCCGTCATCATGACAGTTTCCCTCTCTTCCGGGCCTCTTCGAACAGGTCGCGCGCCAAAGCACAGGCATAATGGCTGCTGCCGACGTTCTCCAGAAGCACGCAGAACGCGTAGCGGGGCCGGCTCAACGGAAAAAATCCGGCCACCCAGCCGTGCGACTCTTTTCCATGGACTTGGGCTGTCCCCGTTTTGGCGCAAATCTCAAGACCCGGAATTTCCAGCACGTGCGCCGTGCCGCTCTCAAGCGACACAGGATAACGCAGGGCCTTGCGCACCATATCCAGATACTCCGGGGATATCCGGACGGGCTTCGCCGGCAGCGCAGAGACTTCCTTGCCCGCAATGGCCTTGGTCACATGGGGAACGGGCAGATACCCTCCGTTACCGACAGCTGCCATCATGCGCGCCAGCTGCAGAGGTGTTGTAAGGACAAAACCCTGGCCGATGGAAAAGTTTGCCGTGTCCCCGTCATACCAGCCTTCGAATTTCATCAGGCGCTTCCAAAGGCGGGTGGGGATAAATCCTGATGCCTCGTGGGTCAAATCGATCCCCGTCGGCTGCGAAAGACCGAATTCCTGCGCCGTATGCGACAGAAGATCCGGGCCGGCCAACAACCCCAATTGATAAAAATAAATGTCGCAGGAATGGGCCATGGCGGCATTGAAGTCCTGCGCGCCGTGCGTCGACCAGCACTTAAAAAAACGGTTGCCGATCTTCATTTGGCCCTGGCATACATATGTCGTAACAAGCGAAACACCTTTGTCGGCCTGCAGCGCAGCGGAGGCCGTGACGACTTTAAAAATGGACCCCGGAGGGAACTGGCCGCTCGTCGCGCGGTTAAACAACGGTGCATCGTCGCTGGTCAAATAATAATTCATGGCGCGGCGGTCGCTGCGGTCCACGAATACGTTGGGATCGAAAGCCGGGGCGCTGCTGAGCACCAAGACCTCCCCTGTCTGGGCGTCCATGACGATCACGGCGCCTTTTTTACCCTGAAGGAGGTTGTCCGCGATCTGCTGCAGCTCCAGATCGATCGTCAGCGTCACATCTTCTCCGGCCACAGGCGGCCTATACCCCAGAAGCCTGACTTGGCGGCCCCTGTTGTCCACCTCGATCTGGCGTCCGCCCTTCTGGCCCCGCATATAAATATCCAGACGCTCCTCAACGCCGCTGTATCCGACGTTATCCTTGATGTCATAGCCGTAATCCTTGAGGCGCGTGATGCGGCTTTTGTCGATCTCGCCCAGATAGCCCAGCACATGGGCCGCCGTCGTCCCAAAAGGATAGGACCGACGGCTGTTGAGCTCAACCGCGATGCCCCGCAGGTCCAGTTTTTTCTCTTCCAGCATGATGGCCGTCGATTTGGGGATCCCTTCGGCGATGACAACGGGCGTAAAAGGATTAAGATAGCCCTTGGCGTAACGTTCCTCAATTTCCGAAGGATCCGTAGACAAAATATGCGCCAGGCGGGCGAAAACGCCGTTCTTGTTCTTGAGCTCCTGCGGAATAATGACGGCGTCGAACGACAACACGTTATCCACGATCACCTGCTGATAACGGTCCAGGATCCGGCCCCTGTAGGGCTCCTCGGGGATAAGGCGGATGGTATTGCGCAGACTCAACTCATAATAGCGGCCGCCGCCGACCAGTTGGACAACCAAAAGGCCGCAGAGCAAAAGAAAAAAACAGACCAAAAGCGTTATTCCGTAGATTCGGGTTCGCATTTTTTAAAAAGGAGGAAGAATGGATATCCCAGGAGCGTCGTGCCGAACGCCTCCAGGAAGGTCCGGCCGAAAAAACGGGCGTATGACACCAAAGGGCCTGCGCCCAGAAAAGGACGCAGGATAAAAACCAGGTGATTATTCAGAAGCTGGCCCGCAAAAACCACGGGAAAGACAATCTTCCAGTTGTGGCGATACAGGACGCGGACCAGGAAAGCCGTGCCGAAAACCGTCAGGACGTAAGATATCATATAAATACCGAAGACGTCCGTCCCGAAGGCGTCCCTCCAAAACCCGCACCACAACGCGTAAACCACGCAACTCCGCGCGTCGAAATGATGCAAAAAAGTATAGACAACGGCGGCGGCCAACAAAGGGTCAAA
Source organism: uncultured Planctomycetia bacterium (assembly GCA_964471325.1). Classification (GTDB taxonomy): domain Bacteria; phylum Omnitrophota; class Gorgyraeia; order Velamenicoccales; family Velamenicoccaceae; genus Velamenicoccus. Next base: position 3,798 of record CAYYFL010000033.1, on the reverse strand, counting down.
CAACAACCAGGACAGGCACAGAAAACGGTGCCATGCGAACTCCGCCAGGACCAGGACAGGAATGACAAGAAATTTAATCATGCGTGAAAGACGTGACGATGAGCACTTCGTCCAGGCAGGAAAGGTTCAGGACGGGATCGATGACCGCAAACTTACTCAGGCCGCTGGACTCCATGCCGACCATCTTGACGTGGCCGATCGGGATGCCGGCCGGGTATGTCATATTCAGGCCGCTGGTCACGATAAGGTCCCCTTCAGCCACATCGCTGTTCACATCCAGAAAACGCAGTTTGCATTTGCCGTCCAGACTGCCGGAAACCAGCCCCTGTTCGCCGCTGCGCGCGTCTTTCGCGGGCACCGACAGATCGGGGTCGTTCAAAAGGATGACCTTGCAGGAGAATTGTCCGGTCTCAAAGACCTTCCCTACCAGCCCGGCGGCGGTCATGACCGGCGCATACGTCTTGATCCCTGCCGCCCGGCCCTTGTCTAAAACAAGATAAGACCGGAAAACGCCGAAATCGCGTCCGATGACGGATGCGGGGGTCGTCTCATAATCGAGCTTCTGCCGCAGGTCCAGCAAGTCGCGCAGGCGCGTATTTTCCTTGCGGAGCTCTTCGGATTCGAGCAGCGCCTTTTTAAGCCCGCCGTTCTCACGGACAAGCTTTTTGTTGTCCCAATAACTTTTATGAAAAAACAACAACGCCCTCCCCTCCTGGCCTGCGGCATCCAAGACCATGAGAGGAAGCTTGGCCGCGTCCGAAAAAATCTGACGCATCACATAAGGCGAATGACGAAACGAGAGAAAAACAAGAAGGGACAAAAGGACAACGATGAAGAGGTAACCTATGAGCTTTCTATTGGCGAGAAACACATCCGTGTCAACGTTACAGCGGGAGAGGTCTAACGGCCATCACCCGCTTCAGGGACGGCATTATACGGCACTTTCCGTCTTGGTCACGACGGTCACGTCGCGCAAGTAGCGGCTCTCAAGCTCAAGGATCTTGCCGGTTCCCTGGGCCACGGCTGTTACGGGGTCATCGGCGATGTGGACAGGAAGCCCCGTCTCTTCGGCAATCAGACGATCCAGGCCTCTCAATTGAGACCCGCCGCCGGCCAAAACGATACCGCGATCGATCAGATCGGCCGCCAGCTCGGGCGGCGTCCTCTCGAGTGCGATCTTTGCCGAATCGACGATCGCCCTGACGGGCTCGGCGATCGCATCCCTCACTTCTTCGGAGGTAATCGTCACCATTTTCGGCAATCCAGCGACAAGGTCGCGGCCGCGGACCTCAAGACTCAATTCCTCTTCCAGGGGATACGCCGAGCCGATCTTGATCTTGATCTCTTCGGCCGTACGCTCACCGATCATGAGGTTGTAATTCTTTTTGAGATATTCCACGACCGCCGTATCCAGCTCATCGCCGGCAATCCTGATGGATTTCGAAAAAACGATGCCCGACAACGAAATCACTGCCACCTCGGTCGTCCCGCCGCCGATATCCACGATCATATTGCCTGCGGGCTCATGAATGGGCAAGCCCACGCCGATGGCCGCGGCCAAAGGTTCCTCAACAAGGTGAACCTCCCTGGCACCGGCACGCAGAGCCGAATCTTTGACGGCCCGGCGTTCGACCTCGGTGATGCCGGAAGGAATTGCGATCACCATGCGCGGAGAAACCAGCACGCGGCGGCGATGGATCTTCTTAATGAAATAACGCAGCATCGCCTCCGTAATATCAAAATCCGCAATGACGCCGTCCTTCATGGGTCTGATGGCCAGGATATTTCCTGGCGTACGGCCCAACATCTTCTTAGCCTCATCACCAACCGCCAGGACGCGGTTGACAGTAGCCCCCTTCTTGAGGGCCACAACCGACGGCTCGCACAAAACGATCCCTTCGTTCTTCACATACACAAGGGTCGTAGCCGTCCCCAAATCGATGCCCATATCATTGGAAAACAAACCAGATACGTAATTAAACGTCCTCTTGGGTAATTTGGATAATTGGGTCATGTCTAATAGGGTTGGTAGAACTCCCACGGCAGGCCGTGGTTCTTTTTGTTTTCGTGATTCCGCCGTAGTCGCCTGTCTCCGACAGGCAGAACATCCCGCCCGAATGCCCATGGCGGTGTTTGAAAGTACCGTCTATCCCCACCTTTATCGCGCGGGGCATTCTGGGTGCGGGGTGGATTGAGTTGATTTTTTAAATATTAGCAGAGGCAGCTGGGGCTGTCAATAAATATTTCCCCGGTCAAAATTCTGCCAAAAACTGTCAAAAATCTGTTTGAACAGGACACAAACTTATTATCTGACAATCAGATGTTTAAATGCGCTGAAATATTCCGGAAAAGACTTTCCGACGCACGCAGGATCGTCCAGGGAAGAAACCCCGGAGGCAGCCAAAGCCGCCACATACATGCTCATGGCCGTTCTGTGGTCGCCAAAGCTCCTGAAATGCGCCCCTTTAATGCCGCCTGACCCTGTAATCACGATATCTTCTCTGCCTGCAGTGACTTTCGTGTCAATCTTAACGCCCGCCTTCTTGAGATTCCAGCTCATGGACCGAATGCGGTCCGTTTCTTTGACGCGCAGCTCTCCCGCCCCTTCGATGACGGTCCGGCCTTCGGCCAAAGAGGCAGCAACCATAAGGACAGGTAATTCATCGATCAGGCTCGGTATCTCCGCTGACCTGATCCTCGTACCCCCAAGCCTGCTGGAACGGATATCCAGGTCTGCCACCGGCTCATAGCCCTTTTGTCCGGAGATCAGGCGGATACACCCCCCCATCCTCTGCAAAACCCGGATAGCGCCTGTGCGCGTAGGATTGACACCCACACGTTTTATGAGAAGACAAGACCCTTTGACCACCAATGCAGCCACAATAAAAAATGCGGCACTCGAAATATCACCAGGTACAATTACAAGACCCGGAGATGTCAATCCTCTTCCCTTGACCATGATGTCGCCGCCGGACATGCGAAGATCGGCCCCGAAGAATCTCAACATCCGTTCGGTATGGTCTCGTGTCGTCACGGCCTCATGGACACATGTTTCTCCTTGGGCAAATAACCCTGCTAAAAGAAGCGCCGACTTGACCTGGGCGCTGGCCACTTCCTGTTTCCAACATATACCGTGAAGAACAGACGGCCGGATCAAAACCGGCAGATAATCCTTCCCTCCCCTGTGACGGGCCCGGATCCCGGCCCCCATCAAGCTTAAAGGCTTGATGACACGCGCCATCGGCCGCCTCAAGAGCGAAGGCGCTCCTGTAAGGCGGGAGACAAACCGCTGGCCTGCCAAAAGGCCCATCAGCATGCGTGCGCTCGTCCCGGATTCTTTCATATCCAGGGCATGCCGCGGCGGGCGCAGAACGCCGCAGGAATCGATGATCACGCGATGCCCGCGCTTGAATGTCTTGGCGCCGACTCCCATGGCTTTCAAAGCGTTCAAAGTCACAAGACAATCGTCGGAAAAAAGGAACCGGCGGATCTCGGTTCTTCCCTTGGCCAGAGACGACAGGATCGCGGCGCGGTGAGAAATGGACTTGTCTCCGGGGAGCTCTATGGTCCCGTGGATCGCCTTACAAGGTTTGATCAGCATAGATTTCAGTAGAATCCCCCGGGCTTCGCCCTCGCCGAAGCAAGGGCAGGCCTGGGGCTCCCTTCTTGTTTCGAACAGTCTCCAGAATAGTCCTGATCCGCAAAGGATAGACCTCCGCATGGCTCATCCGATGGAGCCAGGTATTCCACATAGCGGAGGGTCTAACCCAGAAAGGGTAGACCTCCGCATTCCACATA
>CAYYFL010000032.1:5914-8460 GCA_964471325.1 uncultured Planctomycetia bacterium | reverse complement strand
GCCGTCCCGTTCAAGATGGTCACTGAAAAGATGATCAGGTTCTTGGGAGGCCGGATGCTCGTCTTGATCGTTGTGCTCACTTCGTTGGAATAGGCCGACTCCAGCCCGCGGTCGTCGTAAGCGGTCAGAGCCATGAAATAGGTCCCGTCCGGCAGTGAAATCGTATAAGTCGTGACCTTGCCGACCTCGATCTTCGTGGTGTATTGACCAGTCGCTGAACCGTAGTAAAGCCGGTAGCCGGTGATGTAGTCGTGGTCTATGGAGGGCTCCCATTGCAGGGTGACCTCGGATGTGCCTGCCATGACATTGCCGACCGTCACCCAAGCCTGAGCAGAAGTTGCCGCCACAAGGATGACGAGTGATGCGAGAAATCTTTTCATTGGCTCACACTGCCGCCCGTGACGTTGCTGTCCTTGGCGAAAAGGCCGATCAGAAAAAGGCCGAGCGTGCTTACCGCGTTTCCGACTTCCGCCGGAATTCCGAACAAAGGGAAGATCATCCCCAATGCCGCCAATATGCCCGATGCCGTCGTTTTCCAGTTTTTCACTTTCAATCCTCCTTTTTTGTGCTGCAATGTCGTCACTTAACCTTTGCGAAGAAGATCCACCAAAGTGTTCCCCCTATTGGGTCCTACCTGCCGATACCATTTCGAATCTTCGAGCTCGGCCGCCGCTTGTTGCCAATCGCCCCCGTCGATCGCGGAAATCATCCGTTTGAATCCCCTGAACCTCGTCAGACCGAGGTTGAAGACCAGCTCAGTCAGAACGTCCCGTCGATTTTTCGTGAAGTTCTTATACTTGCTGTCGGGAAACAAGGATCTCGCTTCCGCCTCCGCGGTTTCAATGTCCGCGTCGAGAACCCGTTCCGCCTGATCGACGGTTAATCTCGTGAATTTCTCGTGTTTGCGGATCTTGTGGCCGTAGCCGATGGTCCAGGCGCGGGCCGGGCAGAGGTATGGCTCGAGTCTCAATCCTTCATGCAGTTTTATGCGATCCCTCAATGTCAGCATGTACAGTTATCCCTCGTTGATGATGACCGCCGTAGTTCGGGCTTTGCACTCTTGGGCGTCACACTCGATCTTGTGGCCGTGTGAGTCCGCCCGAGCCCACAGCTGCCTGATTTCTTCCTTGAAGGATTTGTTCTGGACAATTATGATCCCCTGGGCAATGCCGATCCCGATCGAGATAACCAGGAGCCAGTCTGAAGTATCCATAGGTTCACTCCCTTTCGCCGCCGTTACCGTATGTAGAGATACAAGGCGCCTTTTTTGGAATTCCCGGCGTTCGTTACAACAATGGTCAGTTTGCTGTTGGCGACGCCCGCCATGGATGCTTCCGCCCTGTATTCCGTGTTCGTCGTATCCCTGTCGGCCAACGCCCCCAGAGCGACATCGACGCCGTCTGAATCGTTCACGGCAACGTCGTAGTTGTCCGTAGGAGCGGCGGAACCGTCCGGCACGGTGACGGCCCCGATAAGCCTGCCGTCGTAGTAGTTCGCCGTTGTCCCGCTTACCGCGCCGGTCGCATCATCCGAGACCCAGGCCGCCTTGATTTTCTTGATGGTCCCGTATGTCACTTCCGTAAATGTCATGGCGCTTCCGGCCATCGATCGATCCTCCCGTTAAGCCGCCGTCACGTATGCCCCGTCGTCGATCGGAACATACCAGAGGCTCCATTTCATCGTGCCGGCATTGGCGCCGACCCCTGTAACGAGTTCAATGGAACCGGGCCGGATGGCCCATCTTGGGGCCGTGCTCAGGATGCAGCCCCCGTCCGTGGTAGAGGTGACAAGAGCTGTTCCCACTGCGTCGGGCAGGGTGAACATGCAGCCGACATCCACGTTGGCGATGGAGGCCGAGGCGGCGCACAGCACCGTGTCGTCTCCAGTTGTGGGATTGGCGCTGATCTGGAGCGTTGTAAGAGTTGCATCCATGGTGGTCACAACCTCACCCAGCAGGCCCAACAAGGCGACCCGACCGCCTGTGACCGTGAAGATCGGATTGGTCCCGGCGGCGATAGCCGCTGCGGAGCGGTCAACTCGGATACCGAGGACGATGTCCGCTATTCTCGATATGGTCGATGAGTTGTAGTTCATTTTTTTCACCCTCCTTTCAGGAAGCGCTGTTACAGGGCCTCGTTGTTCTGATACCGCGTCCCGACCAGTTCATAGGTAACCGACGCGATGCTCGACGCATGGCCGCCGGAGGTCCCCAACTGCACGTAACGGCATCCCGCGCTCAGAATGCCGGCGTCGATGTAAAACTGGACCACCTGGGAACCGGTGTGGAGGCCCGTATCAATGGTGAAGGATGCTGCGTCGGCCTGTCTCACCAGGGTCGGGTCCGTGAGGGCGTCGGATGCGTACCATATCGGGAAGGCGGCGGTGATTGCAGTTGTGCCGCTTGCCGCCGCCCCCTCGTGGACGTGCAGGACCAGGTCCGTGTCGCCGCCGCGGTAATGCAGGACGGTTATCAAGACTCCTTTCGCTTTACTGAGATCGCACCAGGCGGCCGTATCCGCTATGGCGTCCGCCGCCGCCGGTTCATG
>CAYYFL010000032.1:0-5814 GCA_964471325.1 uncultured Planctomycetia bacterium | reverse complement strand
TGAGATCGCACCAGGCGGCCGTATCCGCTATGGCGTCCGCCGCCGCCGGTTCATGGGCCAATTGGATGGGATTTATTTCGGGATTCAACATCGTTCATTCCTCCTTGTTATCTGATTCAGGGATTGCTCCCCGGCTGTCTTCGTTAGGACCGGGTCTGGAGCCCGACAAAATGCGACTGGGTGTAATTGGCCCCACCCTTGTAAGGCGTCAATGCGGAGGCCCGCACCGGCTGGCCGTCCACGCGCATGACGAACCGGAACACGGATTCGTCGTAGACAAAGCGGACATGGATGCTCATATCGCTCTGGATGCCTCCCTTTTCCGCCAGAATGTAACCGTTCTGGAGGTCAGCCAGGAGAATGTCTCCCAGGGTGCCCAAGGTCGCCGCCTGCTCGATGGCCAGGACCGGGCGCCCGAAGAGGGTCCCGTAAGGCTGGCCGCTTAAGCCTCCTGCCGGCATGTAGATCGGGATCCCCCCGGTTCCCACGGCCAGGGACATGGTGAAGAGCTGCGGCTCGATGTTCTGATTGATTAGCCATACGGCATTGGGACGGCTCGACGCAAAGAGGCGGGACCACATGTTGATGACGTTTTCCGCCAGAACCGTGGCCGCCTTCTGTCCCGTCTCTTTGTTCACCTGGACCAGGCAGCCCGCGTTGAGGATGCCGAGAGGCTGCCCTGCTCCCGTGCCGTTGATGATGGCATCGTCGAGCAGAAATCCGAATTCGGAAACGAAACCCTGGCGAATAACTCCCTCGAGGGCCGCCGCATCGCTCAGGAGCTCGTCCGTCGCGTAGCAGAGCCCAATCAGCTTTTTAAGGTTGAGCTCGATTTTTCTGAACTTCGGTTTGCTGGCCGACTTTTCTCCCGCTTCCTCTTCCCAATAGCCGACGATCCCGCCCCACCGGGTGGAAGCCCGGGATGTTTCGTCCAGTCCCGGCAGTTTCATGCTGTTGGCGTTCCCCGATATAGGGACCCTGCGGCATCGGGAAGCCAGAATTCCGGTTTCAAAGACATCCTTCAGGAGTTCCGTCGAAAAATCCTGCTGGACGAGAAACCCTCCGTCCGAGGGGATGGTCTCGTTGAGCCCCGAAGCGGAGGACGTGATCCTCAATCTCGGGTCGACCACGCCGCCGGGCTGCCCGGCCCTCATGACCGCCGCCAGCTGGGCCCCGAAAGAAGGGAACCTGTCCCGTTCTGTTTGTGCTGCAATTTCCCTTTTCTTTTCAATGGACTGGACGGCTTCCGGTTTTTCCAGGGCGTCGGCGATCCGCTGCTGCCTCTCCAGTGTGGCCACCGTGCGGCGGTAGTCCTCGACGGTATCCATCATCTCGTTTTTGATGCTCAATTCGCCGTCGGTCAGATCGCGGTTCTCCACGGTGGCCTTGGCGTCCATGTCGGCCGCTTTTTTCATCAAGGCGGCGATGTCTTCCCTGTACTGACTGATCGTTTTCATCTTCTGCTCCTTTTCCCGTTGTGGTTTCCGGGCAAAGAAAAAGGGCGGCATGAGATGGTGAGGCACCTCACTGCCGCCCTTCGTTCTTTCTTGCGTCCCCTTCGGCTGATCAGGCTTCGGGGGAGCCCGGGTTTTTAAGTCTTTACTCTTTTACTTTGGTGAAACCAACTCCGCCCTGATGAGCAGGTCGGCTACACGATCCCTCCTTGTCTGCTTGGATTGAGCGACTTTAATCTGATTCCTCTGGTGAATATTCGCAATGTCCTCAAGATCTTTCGGCAATGGGTTTCCCTTTTCGCCGTCAATATTATCCGGAATGCGCTTGAAGCCCGCCTTTGCCATAACCGGGATGAACCTGGCGCATGCAGCCATGTCCATCCTGCTCCCGATCTCGTCGATAAAACCCGCCTCCAAAGCCTCGTCGGCGTTCATCCAGGTTTCGGCATCCAGCAGGGGAACGATGTCTTGATCCTCTTTGCCGCTTTTCCCTGAGTAGACCTTCAGCATGCTCCCTCGCACTTTGTCGAGGACATCGGCCATACTCCTCATGTCATCGGCGTTTCCCACAACCATCCCGGAGGGGTTGTGCATCATGTAAAGGGCGTTTTCGGCCATAACCACCTTGTCGCCTACGAGGGCGATGACCGAGGCGATGGACGCCGCGATGCCGTCGATATAGGTTGTGATCGTCGCCGGGTGCTGCTTGAGAAGGTTGTAGATGGTGATGCCGTCGAAGACTTCACCTCCCGGGCTGTTGATGTGCAGATCGATCTGCGAAGCGGCGACCGCAGAAAGCTCTTTCTGAAAGGCCTTTGCGGTGGTGCCGCCTCCGGTCCAGAAATCTTCCCCGATCTGATCGTAAATCCATATCTCGGCTTTCTCCGCCTTGTTTTTGATCTCATACCACTTCATTGGTCCTCGCCTCCCTTGTCATCTCCGGGCATGGACCGCTGATGTTCCAACGCCCGATCCAGCTTCCCGGCATTTTGCAGCGGCGTCATATTCATGGGCACCAGATGGATGTCCCCGCCCTCTATTGGGTCCTTGTCTTCGAGTTGTCTGATCTCGTTTATGGAAAAGGCGCCGATGTTGAACATCTCCCGGTAAAAAGCCCCGCGACCGGCGGCATCGGCTCTCAATATGCCCTCGACAACGTGTTTGTAGTAAAGCCTGCCCCGGCCCGAGAGCGCCCTGTCGCTGTCCGTCAAGAGCTGCATGTTATAGTTCTGTTCGAGGGTGACGAGCCATGGCAGTAAGGTGTCCGTATAGAAAGACCGCTGCTCCGATTCGATGTTGTTGAAGGACGATCGGGTCAGGTCCTTGAGTTTGTGCGGCGGAAGGTTGAACCAGCGGGCTATCTCGGGTATTTGAAACTGGCGGCTTTCCAGGAACTGGGCGTCTTCCGGCGGCACGCCCACTTTTTCGAGTTTCATGCCCTCTTCGAGCAGTAACAGTCGGTGTGACTGTCCGAGGCCTGAATAGCCCTCGGTGAGAGACTTCTTCAGGTTTGCGTGCGCGGCGGCTGAGAGCTGGTTCGGGTGGCTGACGATAACCCCCGGATGCGTTCCGTTGCCGAAGTAGAGGGATCCGAACGTTTCCATGGCCATGCCGAGGCCGATCGACTTCCTGGCCATGGCGACCACCGAATAGCCCATGAGACCGTCGAAGCCGATGCCGGGGACGTGCAGTATTTTATCCCTGGTGAAATACTTGTCTTCTTTGCCGACCTTCACACGGTACAAAATGTCACCGTCCCGCCACATGGGCGTCACCAGATTCGGCGCAATGGGCCAGAGCTGGACCAGTTCCCCGTATCCGTTGATCACCTTTTCCGCGTAGCCGTTACCCCACAGCAGGATGTGGCCCATGAGCGTTTCCCGAAATGCCTTGGCCGTCATAAACGGGTTGGCCTGGTCGTGAAGGACCCTATACATGACCCTGTCAGCGGCGATCCTCTTTTTTTCCGCTTTCATTTGCATGAGGTGAAGAGGAAGGCTGGCGATGGTTCCGGCTATCAGGGTGACCGCATTCCAGACAGCGGAATAGGTGAGGGCGGACTGCTCAGTGACGGTTTCACCCGAGAGGGATTGCGCGCCGTAGAGATTCCAAAGCGAAGGATCCCAAGCCTTGGGATCGTCGACGCCGAGGTTGCGGAAATACTGAGCTGTTTTTTTGAGCCGCTGTAATATTCTCACTTTGAGCCGCTATCTTATTAATCAGTTATGAATCCATGGTGGAAGTATGTCAGGTTTTAAAAAGTATTGACACTGCAGGATTTTTACAAATGTTCAGATATTTCACACTTTTTTCAGTCTTCTCGTCCTTTGAGGCGAAAATTGATGATTGACTCGCGCGTTACGCGTATGGATCCGGCAAGCCGTTCGGCGCTTAAATGTCCATGCTCGATCCACAGACGGATTGTGCGCGGGTGGACATCAAAATATGCCGCCACTTCATCAATCCGCAGCAGTGGCTTGGTCGGTGGGTCAGATACGGATCTCTTATCAGAACCCTCTTTACTCATAAGCATACAACCCCCCTCGTCTCGTACACCGATTGTGTTTCGTCGTTTCCAAACATCGCCCGTCCCCAGGCCATGATCAGCGCAACCATGCCGTCTATCTTCTCCGTCGCCTTTTCCTTGTCCGGGGCTACATTACCGTTGGGATCGGACCTCATGACAAGGTTGTCGGCGCACCACCGGAGCACCGGATGGCCCCCGTGCCGCACCTTTTCCGTCATGACATGAACGAGCAGGTCCTTGGCGGGTTCGTTGAATGACTTCGCTCCCTGACGCACCTCGACCATCTGAAAGCCGTCTTCGTTGCCCGTCGGATTCAATTCATCCATGATCCGGGTAGCCGTCGCCTGGGCGTTCCACGAGTCGAACCCGATCTGGCAGAGCTGATATTCCTTCGCGGCATCCAGGATGTCCTTCTCGATCCACGCGTAGTCGATGACGTTGCCCGGCGTCGCGGTTAAAAAACCCTGATTTTGCCAAATGTCATAGTGGATGCGGTCGGTTTGAGAGCGCTTGAGGATTCCTTCTTCCGGGCAGTAGAAGCGGCACAGGATGTCAAAAACACCGTCCTTGTCATCCGGCGGGAAAACCAGGACGAAGGCCGCCAGGTCGATCTTGGATGACAGGTCCAAGCCCCCGAAGCACTTGCGGCCTCGGAGGAACTCAAGGTCGGGTTTGGCGTTGCACTTGTCCCACTTGTCCATGGGCATCCACCGCGAGAGCTGCTTGACGGGGATGTTCAGCCGGAAGCGAAGGAAATTCTGGAAGTCCACCGGGTTTTGCTTGGCCTCGTTGTAGTCCTGCCGGATCTTGTCGAGAGTGAAGATCTGTCCCAAGGACGGGTTCACCCGCTTCCAGAGGTCCTCGTCATCCGGATCGTCCTTTTCCGGGTCCGCCAGATATAGGACCGGCAGGAACCGGGGATCCTGTATGATGCCTTTTCCGACCTGAATCGCTTTCGAGCGCAGACGCCACCAGATGGAGTTTTTGTCGTATATGCCGGCCGTGGTGATGACCAAGACGATCTGCTGCCTGCGGGCATAATCCGTCCCCGCCGTCAAGACGTTCCAGAGTTCATCGTTGGGGTGCGCGTGGATTTCGTCGACGATGACGCATGACGGGTTAAGTCCGTGCTTTGTGTACGATTCGGAGGAGAGGACCTGGAAATAGCTGTTGTTCTTCCGGTAGATGATCCGCTTGCGTGAATCCAGGCATTTGAGATGCCTGGAGAGGCCGGCAGAGTTGCGGACCATGGCCGAGGCTGCCTGGTAGACGATGCTCGCCTGTTCGCGGTCTGCGGCCGCACAGTAGACCTCGGCGCCCTTTTCCCCGTCGTTGGTCAGCATGTAAAGGCCTATGGCGGCGCAGAATTCCGATTTGCCGTTTTTCTTGGGGATCTCGACGTAGGCGGTGCGGTATTGCCTGGTCCCGTCGTCATTCAGCGTTCCGAACAGAGGTTTCAAGAGGTCTTCCCATTGCCATGGCAAGAGCCTGAATGGCTTGCCGGCCCATTCACCTTTGGAATACGTGCAATAGGTTTCAATGAAGTTTTTCACCCATTCCGCTTTTTCCAAATTAAAAGGCATGGTGTTTCTCCATCGGTATTCCCTCAGTCATCTCATGCCCGATCTCTATCGCCGCGGTGAGTCTTCCTGTTAAATCCAGAAATTCCGTGATGCTCAGACGCATATTCGTTTTTTCCCTGTGTCTTTTGCGTTCTACGAAAATCGCGATGTTATGACGCCTGTAGTAGCGATGATCGAGTTCGACCCAGCTTTCTTCATAAGGAATATGATTTCTCTGCGCGTACTTATGCATCAGGTCGTTCAGTTGCTG
>CAYYFL010000031.1:0-8873 GCA_964471325.1 uncultured Planctomycetia bacterium | reverse complement strand
ATTCCACATAGCGGAGGGTCTAACCCAGAAAGGGTAGACCTCCGCATTCCACATAGCGGAGGGTCTAACAACGTCTCCCCGGGAGTTCCCTCCAAAGGCATGCCGAGAGATTGAAGTAGAATTATAACATGAAAAGGGACGGAGAGTCTACATCTACTGGAAGAGAATAGAGGATAGAGCGCAGATTACAGAAAATGACGCCAAGGAGAGGCCATAAAAACAGAATCTGCCGGCGACAGACCGGACTGGACTAGTCGATCTTCAGGCCGGACATGGCTTTTTTCATTTCAGGGGGCAAAGGGGAAGAGAACTCGACAGACTCTTTTGTCGTCGGATGCTCGAAACCGAGATCTTTGGCATGCAGGGCGAGACGGGAGAAATTCTTTTTGCGGCCGTAAACGGTGTCACCGAGGATAGGGTGCCCCAGGTAAGACATGTGCACGCGCAACTGGTGCGTCCGGCCCGTTTCCGGGAGAAGCTCGACGGCCGTATAATCCTTGAACCGTCCCAGCACATGATAGAAGGTGCGGGCCTCCTTGGCCTCATCGGAGAAACTGACAGACATCTTCTTACGGTCAACGGCATGCCGCCTGAGGGGCACGTCGACGATGCCTTCGTCAAAGGGAACGCTGCCTTCCACAAGGGCGATGTAGCGCCGGCGGATCGAATGCTTCTTGAACTGCCTGGCCAGATTCAGATGCGCCTGATTATTTTTCGCCGCGACCATGACGCCGGACGTCTCTTTATCGAGGCGATGGACAATCCCGGGCCGCTCCTTGCTGATATTCGAAAGCTCGCCGCAATGATACAGAAGCGCATGAACCAGCGTATGCGTCTCCTGACCCGCGCCCGGATGCACGACCATGCCCGCCGGTTTATTGATCACGATGACATCGTTGTCTTCATAGAGGATATCCAGCGGGATGTCTTGGCCCAGGATCTGTGTCTGTGGAGCTTGCGGCGTCTCCCACGAGAGCTCATCCTTGGCCTTGAGCCGGTAATGCGGCTTGGCGGCCTGACCGTTGACAAAAACCTTTCCCCTGAGGATCCAGTCTTTGATAAAAGTCCTGGAGAAATCAGGCTCGGATTTTGCCAGAAAAATATCCAGCCGTGTATTCACGGCCTCTTCCGAGATCGCTGCCTGTTTCAGGGTCATGCGCCCTCCCCTTGACGGGGCTTGTCATGCATTTTTTGTCGACGGCTTTTTAGGCCCGGCAGAAGCCAATGTATACACAAGGATACCCGCGACTGCAAGGCCCAGACTTATCCACTGGTAAATGCTTAAACCGCCGTAGAAAAGCCTCTCATCCCCGCGCAGGAATTCCATAAGAAATCTCTGGAGGGCCGCCAGAAACAGATAAAGACCAAACAGCTGTCCCGGTTTCTGCCCCCGGATAAGCCGCAAAACCGCATAGACAAGAAGAAGACTCAGCGCATCGACGATCTGGGAAGGAAAAAGCACGCGGCCGTGGGCAGGAAAAAAAAGACCATGCACGGACGGTTTGCCGTAACAACAGCCGTTAAAAAAACAGCCGATGCGGCCGATGGCCTGCGCCAAGGCCAGATACGGCGCGCAAAGATCGGCGACGGCGGGAATCGAGAGATGTTTTTTCTTCAAAAATAAAACACCGCACAGCATCGCTCCTATCAAGCCGCCGTACCATACCAAGCCGCCATGATACAACCTAACGATTTCCAGGGGATCCGGTGAGAATTCGCTCCAGTTGAGGACAACGTAAAAAATGCGCGCGCTCAAGATCCCGCACACCAACGCAAAAATCAGAAAATTCCCGATGACTTCCGGATCGAACCCCAGGCGCACCGCATGTCTTGTGATCAGCCAGGTGGCCGCAAGGAATGCGACAGCAACAAAGACACCGTAGGTATAAATCGTAAACAAGCTGCAACTATAGAGAACCGGCGCCATACCTGTCTCCTTCCTTGATTTTTTTCTTCCCTGAAAGCAATATCTTCATAAACAAAACGATGCCGCCGACCGTAATGGCAGAATCCGCCACATTGAAGACCGGCCAGACACGAAAATCCAGGAAGTCGATCACATAGGAAAACCGCAGGCGGTCTATCAGGTTGCCGACGGCCCCTCCCAGGATCAGGCCGAAAGAAAGACATAGCCAGCCGTCGATCTCGGCGAGGCCGAAGAATTTATTCAAGAGGCGCCTGCTTTTAAGCAAGACCATCATCATCACAATACAAAAAAGAGTCGTCAAGATAAGGAAAACAGCGCCGCCGCGCAAAAACCCAAAGGCGGCTCCCGTATTGTGCACGAGGGTCAGATGAAAAACGCGGGGAATAACCGGATGGGTATCGACCGCATACAGATATGCTTCGGCGGTCGACTTGGTAAGCCGGTCCAGCGCAACGACTCCGGCAGCGATCAGGATCACGTGGAGGATAGGCATCCGGCGAAAAGTGGGGCCGTTATGAAATCCCTAAGGGTTCTCTCCCGAGGCAGCAGGAGCATTTTCTGCCGGGAGATTGAAACGACAGCTATCTTTTTTCCTTAGCCTGCTGGCATTTCAGGCAGAGCGTCGTGTAAGGAACGGCCTTGAGCCGGACCTTGGAGATGGGTTTCTTGCAGGATTCGCACAAACCGAAGCGGCCTTCCTGAAGTTTCTGGAGGGCATAGTTGATTTCCATAAGGACGCCGCGTTCCTTGGAAGCCAGCCCCAGCGAGAATTCGCGGTCATAATTATCCGTGGCCACGTCGGCCATGTGAAAGGTGTAACCGGAGATATCACCGGAGGCGTCTTTCTGGGATTTTTTGAGCGTCTCTTCTGAAATTTGCGAAATGTCACCAAGGATGTCTTCGCGCTTTTCCAAAAGGAGCTTCTTATAGAACTCTGAAGTCTTTTTGTCCATTTTACCTTGCTTGGCAGTCTTTCTCTTTTGCATGTCTGTGGCTCCCTGTTTCACCGGCAGGCAGAATTTACCTTGCGATATGTTTTGAAAACTGTTCAATTATATATTGAATGAAAACAAATGGCAACCTTTTTTTAATGAGGCCATAACTTACGCCTGCCTGCCGGCAGGCAGGGAGCCGTCGCGTTGTTCTTGGCGACGTAAGTTATAAGGCCGAATTAATCCGCCGATATCTAGTGGCGGATAAATCAAAGCCATGGCTTACGGAGTGGTTTCCGATGTAAGTCATCTGCCCGAATTTTGAGCACCGAAATTTTCTATCTAGCGAAATCCGCCAACGGCCGCTACCAGAGCGTCATCGGCCGTCCGCGAACAAGTGATGACGGACGTTTTAGCGGCGGGTGGATCAGAAAACTATCCAACTTAAAATACAAACCCGCGCTTTATCCCCGGATCGCCTGGACGCAACGGCCGCAGATGCCCGGATAGGCTGCATCAGTGTCGGTGTCCAGGGCATAATTCCAGCAACGGCTGCACTTTTTTCCTTCGGCATGCGCCACGCTGATGGCAAACGGCGTCCCCAGAGACGCATCGGTCTTGAGCTCAACGCATGAGACGATGAAAAAATAACGCAGCTGCTGCGCGAAACGGAAGAAGACCTCGGACGTCTGCCTGTCCTTAAAAGTCAGGACGACCTTGGCCTCAAGAGAGCTGCCGATCTTGCCCTTTGCCCTTTCTTCTTCCAGCGATTTGAGGACAGCCGGCCGTATCTCCAAAATTTTGTCGATGTCTTTGTTCGTGCCGTTGTCTGTCTCTGCGCCGTCGAGGGACGGCCAAGAAGACAAATGTATGCTTTCCGCAGCCGCGCCCTTGCGATGACGCATGGAGCGATAAATCTCCTCGCTCGTAAAAGGCAAGACCGGCGCCAGCATCCTCGTCAAAGCGTCGAGAATGTCATAGATCACCGTCTGCGCCGAACGCCGCTCTTTTGAGCGCCTGCCCGCCGTATAGAGCCTGTCCTTGAGAATATCGAGATACACCGACGACATCTCCTCATTGCAAAAAGCAAAAAGCTTCTGGAACACGTGATAAAAAAGATAACTGTCGTAGGCCCGCGTGACGCCGTCGACCAGCTGCGACAGACGCGAAAGCGCCCATCGGTCGATGTCGCAAAGCTCCTGGCGGCCCAGGCGGTCCGCATCCGGATCGAAATCATTCAGATTGCCGAGGATAAAGCGCGCCGTATTGCGGATCTTGCGATAAGCGTCGGCGGTGAAATTCAGGATCTCCTTGGAGATGCGCACATCCTCGTTATAGTCGCTCGACAGGACCCAGAGCCTCAGGATATCGGCGCCAAAGTCCTTGATGATCTCCTGCGGAGAAATGACGTTGCCCAGGGACTTGGACATCTTGCGGCCCTGCGCATCGACCACAAATCCGTGGGTCAGGACGGCTTTGAAGGGCGGCCGGCGGTCGATGGCTTGCGACGGGATCAGGGACGCCTGGAACCAGCCGCGATGCTGGTCGGACCCTTCCAGATACAGGTCTGCCGGCAGCTTGAGACCCGGCACATCCTTGAGGACCGCCTGATGGCTGACACCGGAATCAAACCACACGTCGAGGATATCCGTCGATTTATCAAAGGCCGAAGAGCCACAGACACAACGCAGATCCTTCGGCAAGAATTCTGCGACGTCGCTCTTGAACCAGATGTCCGTCCCCTCGGCAGCGACGCGGGCCGCGAGCTTTTCGATCAGGCGCGCATCCAGGATATGGTTGTGACAGGCGCGGCAGACGACGGCGGGAATAGGCACACCCCAATAACGCTGTCGCGACAGGCACCAATCAGGCCTGTTCTCGACCATGGACGATATGCGCTCACGCCCCGACGGCGGCACCCAGGTGACCTGATCGCGGATCGCACCGAGCAAATCCTGCCTGAGGCCCTTGTGATCGATCTTGAGAAACCACTGCTGTGTCGCGCGGAAGATGACCGGCTGTTTGCACCGCCAGCAATGCGGATAAGTATGCGCGATCTTGGACGCCAGCTTCAGGCACCCGAGATCCGAAAGCTTCTGGATGATGCCGGCGTTGGCGTCAAAAACGCGCTGGCCTGCGAAATCCGCTACATCCGGCAGAAAACGGCCGCGCTCGTCAACGGGCATGACGACGTCGAGATGGTACTTCTGCCCTGTCATAAAATCTTCCTGGCCGTGGCCCGGCGCGGTATGCACGCATCCCGTCCCGTCTTCCCTGGAGACATAATCCGCCAGGACAACGCGGCCCTCCCGCAAACCGAAAGGATGACGATACACAAGACCTTCCAGATCCCGGCCCTGGAAACGTTTCAAAATACGCACCTCTCCCGACGCAGAAAACTTCTCTTTCAACGAACTCTCAAAAAGATCGCGCGCGACGATCATCTGCTCACCGGCCCCGAAATCGACCAGAAGATACTCCAGGTCCGGATGCACGGCGACGGCCACATTGGCGATGAGCGTCCACGGCGTCGTCGTCCAGATGCAGACGGACGGCGGCTTTTTGTCTTCAAAAGAAATGCCCAGGCGGCGTGCATGCTCCTCGTCTTTAAGCGCGAATTTCACATAGATGGAATCCGATTCATGGTCCTCATATTCCACCTCGGCCTCAGCCAGGGCCGTTTCGCAACGGAAACACCAATGGACGGGTTTGAGGCCGCGATAGATATAGCCTTCCTCGACGAGACGTCCGAAAGACTTCAGGATCGTCTCTTCGTATTTCCTATCGAGGGTCAGATAAGGATGCTCCCAGTCGCCGATGATCCCTAATCTCTTGAATTCCTCCCTCTGGATGGCGACATATTTCATGGCGTAATCGTGGGCCATCACGCGGAAAGCCACCCGGTCGATCTGGTCTTTATTTTTTTTAAGGTCCTTGAAAAGCTGATGTTCCACAGGCAAGCCGTGGCAATCCCATCCGGGGATATACGGCGCGTCGCAGCCGCGCAGCGTCTTATACCTGACGATAATGTCCTT
Organism: uncultured Planctomycetia bacterium; assembly: GCA_964471325.1. GTDB lineage: Bacteria > Omnitrophota > Gorgyraeia > Velamenicoccales > Velamenicoccaceae > Velamenicoccus. The sequence goes on along the minus strand of CAYYFL010000031.1, from coordinate 2,979 downwards.
GAGGATCTTGTTCAAGGCATGGCCGATATGGATACGGCCGTTGGCATAAGGCGGCCCGTCGTGAAGGATGAAGAGCTCGCGGCCCTGGAAGGCGCGGCGGATCTTCCCATATAATCCCATTTCCTCCCACCGGGCGAGGGCCTCAGGCTCCCTGGCGCTCAGGTTGGCCTTCATGGAAAAATCTGTCTGGGGTAAATTCAGCGTCGCTTTATAATCCATGGTTTTAAGTGATAAGTTGTAAGCCCGGGGTTTTAGATATATTTACCTATAATCGGCTTAAGGTCCTTTTTGATTTTTGCGGAAATCGCCCTCTTGTCCGTGACGATCGCATATTTTAAGGATTCCGAGCATGCACAGGACGAGGGGGCCGATCCCAACCTCCTGACGACCTCACCGACAAGTTTTTTGGAATTCTCGGCATTTTTCCTGAGGTTTGCCACGATCATCTCCACGGTCACCGACTCCTCTGATTCATACCAGCAGTCGTAATCCGTGACGGCTGCGATCGTGGCATAGCACATCTCCGCCTCGCGGGCCAGCCTCGCTTCAGCCATATTTGTCATGCCGATGATGTCCATGCCCCAGGAACGGTAAAGATTAGACTCGGCCTTTGTCGAAAACGCCGGGCCTTCCATATTCAGGTAAGTCCCGCCTTTGTGGACGCTGAGGTTCAAGGCCTGCGCCGCACCCCAGATAAGGTCCAGAAGCTCCGGACAGACGGGCTGGCCGAAACCCACATGGGCGACGATGCCGTCGCTGAAGAACGTCATGCAGCGGCTGCCGCTGGTCCTATCCACGAACTGATCAGGAAGAACAAAATCAAGGGGCTTATGTTCTTTCTTCAGCGAGCCGCAAGCAGAAACAGAGATCAGCTTTTCAACACCCAGCTTCTTCATGCCGAAGACATTGGCCCTGTAATTGATCTGCGACGGATTGATCGTATGGGAGGAACCGTGACGCGGCAGGAATACGACATCCACTCCCGCAAGCTGCCCCGTCCTGTAACAATCGGAAGGATCACCAAATGGCGTCTTGACCCGGACCTCTTTCAATGCCTTCATCCCCTCGATCTTATAAATGCCGCTTCCGCCGATGATGCCGATTTTGGGCATATCTCCCCCTCTTTAAACCCGTCTATATCTTTGCCAATTCGCCCGCCCGGCGGCAAGCCGCGCGGATCGCCTCGGAGAGCCCTTCGGCGGTCTTGTGCCTGGTCGCAAATGCCTCCATACCGGCCTCCGTCGTCCCCCCTCTGGAACAAACCCTCTTGATAAAAATATCCCTGTCGAAATTCTGCAATATCTTCTGTGTGCCTGCCATCGTCTTGTCCACAATGAATTCCGCGGCCGCCGGGTCAAAACCAAACGCCAGGGCTTCCTTCACAAAAATATCCCTGACGGTCTCTGAATCCATATCGTCCATCAGGTAGGCGATGAAAGCCGGGCCGCTGCCCGCGACCGCCGTAAAGGCATTCATCAACTCTTCCTTGATAAAAACAACGCTGCCGACAGACTCAAAGACCCTGGCGGCCGTTTCCTTCTGGATCTCCGCAACAGCGCTGTTGCAGGAAATCGCCGTCATGCTGGCGCCGACAACGGCATTCAGATTAGGCATGGCGCGCACGAGGGGCACGCGGGAACCTATCCTGGACGAAAGATACCGGAGCGTCATGCCGGCGGCAATAGAAACAACCAGCTTGTCCCACCGGCCTTTTAAAACATCGAGGACTGTATCAATATCCTGCGGTTTGACGGCGATAATGATCGTCTCGCAGGAATCGACAAGATCATCAAGGCCGGAAACGCCGCGGACACGAAAATGCCTCTCAAGGGCGTTTTGTTTCTGCGGGTCCTTGTCAAAAACAAAAATGCGATCGACCCCCCACGACTTCACAAGATTTTCCGTGAGGGCCGCCCCCATGTTCCCGCATCCGATGATCCCTACGGCCGAATGATGGCTCATCTTTCTTTCCTGCCGCCGAAGATCCCGCGGCCGACGCGAACAAGGGTCGCCCCTTCCTCTACGGCAGCCTCGAAATCATCCGTCATGCCCATGGATAATATTCGTAACTCGTAATCCGTAACTCGTAATTCGTTAACCCTGTTCAACAGCTCCTTCAGTGTCTTGAAATAAGGACGCGCCTCTCCGGGACCATGCACAGCCGGCGCCACCGTCATCAATCCCTTCACGGCCAGATGGTCCAAAGACGCCGTCTCTTTTAAGGCGCCGACAACGTCATCCGGCATGAATCCATACTTCGCAGCCTCGGGAGATGTCTTGACCTCCATGAGAACATCCTGAACCTTGCCGATAGCGGCGGCCTGCTTATCAATCTGCCGCGCCAGACGGACGCTGTCCACGGAGTGAATCAAATCAAAAAGACGGACAGCTTCCCCCGCCTTGTTGGTCTGCAGGTGACCGATCATATGCCAAACCAAGACGATGCCTCTTGCCGAAGCATAGGCCCGGACCTGGTCGTATTTCGAAAGAGCTTCCTGAACCCTGCTTTCGCCGATATGCGTGATTCCGGCGTCCACGGCCCGGCACATATCCTCTGCACCGACATTCTTGGTCACCGCAACAAGCGTGATTTCGAAAGGATCCGTCGCTGCGCGTTGCGCAGCCCGGCCTATCCTCTCTTTGACCTCAAAGATGTTTTCACGGATCATCTTCTTAAAACATCCACCATCTGACCACCCTTGCATCTAACGGAGGCGCCTGCCATTTCTCTTTTTTGAGGCACGGCGGAATCCTATACCGTCCTGCGGACTGGTGCAGGGTAACACAAATCCGGCGGAGTGTCAATGAGGACACGGCAGGCAGGCGGCCTTATAACTTATAGCTTCGCCGCCTACGGCCATCGGCTCGCTAAGTCATGCCATGGTTCCATCCGCCACCAGTGCATTGGCGGATTAATTCGGGCTGATGACTTAGCTTCACCGCCTACGGCCATCGGCTCGCTAAGTCATGCCATGGTTC
>CAYYFL010000030.1:0-8933 GCA_964471325.1 uncultured Planctomycetia bacterium | reverse complement strand
CGGAGACCTGTCCTTTCTGGACTAGACCCTCCGTTTAGAGGAAGACGGAGGTCTGTCCTTTCTGGACTACCCCGCGAGTAGAGGAAAAAATCGGTACCCGGCAGCCCCGGGCAAGAGATTTTTACGATATCTTACGATGCGGGGTCATTTCGAAGTCATACACGTGCGGGGTATCAGATGACGCTCCTCATCAGAAAAACGCTGGATACGACGGAAAGGCTCGAGATCCTTTCGCAGGATTCCCGGTATGATTTGGCGTGTGCCTGCGCAACGCGCGACGATGAACACCGCCGCAGGTCCAGGGACGATAAATGGATCTATCCTGTTGTCCTTCCCAACGGCGGCTCGACCTATCTATTCAAGACGCTTCTTTCTAATGTCTGCATCAACAACTGCAAATATTGCCCTTTGAGAGCCGGCGCAGATGCCCGGCGCTGCAGCCTTTCGTCCGAGGAATTGGCGCGGATGTTTTTGGAATATTACAGGGCCCGCCGGGTCTCCGGGCTTTTTTTGAGCAGCGCTGTGAGCGACGATCCGGATGCGACCATGGAACGCATCAACCGCACGGCCTTGATCTTGCGCCGGCTGCATTTCCGCGGCTACATCCATTTAAAGGTCATCCCCGGCGCTTCTGACGCGGCGATCCGCCAGAGTGTTGCCTTGGCGAGTGCCGTCTCCTTGAATATCGAGGCCCCTGGCGAGGAATATTTTAAACAGCTCAGCACAACCAAGAATTATGTCCGCGACATCATCCGGCCCTTGGGACTTATCAGCCGTCTGACAGCCAAGGGTTCTGTTTTCAACAGGGTCAAACAGACGACGCAGTTTGTCGTTGGCGCCTCTCTTGAGACGGATAGAGACATTATCCAGAGTTTGTGGAAATTGTACAGAGAGGCGGGCCTTGACCGTATTTACTTCAGCGCCTACCAGCGCGGCGCCGGCGCGGCCGACTTGCCTGGAGAGCGTTCGCGAGCGACCAATGGCGATCTGCTGATGCGTGAACATCGCCTTTACCAGGCCGATTGGCTTATCCGCAAATACGGGTTCCGGGCCGACGAGATCCCCCTGGAAGCCGGCGGCAACCTGTCCTTGACGTTCGATCCCAAAGAGATGTGGGCCAGGATGCATCCGGAATTCTTTCCTGTCAACGTCAACAGAGACGACAGAAACCGTCTTTTACGCGTGCCCGGCCTCGGCCAGGTGATGGTCGAACGCATCCTCGCCGCCAGAAACAGCGGTATCCGCATCCGTTCCCTCGCAGACCTTGGCAAAGAAACCAGGGTCCTCGCCAAAGCCAAAAACTACGTGATATTTTAATGAGGGCATAACTTACGGAACCGTCGCGTTGCTCATGGTGACGTAAGTTATATGGCCGAATTATTTCGCCGCATTCTGCGGCGAAATCCGACCCTTCCTTTATGTGGAATGAGGAAGGTCTGTCCTTTCCTGGACTAGACCCTCCGTTTAGAGGAAGACGGAGGTCTGTCCTTTCTGGACTAGGTCCTCCTCTAATGTGGTATGCGGAGACCTACCCTTTCTGGGTTAACCCCGCGAGTAGAGGAAAAAATCGGTGCCCGGCAGCCCCGGGCAAGAAATTTTTCCGATATCTTACGATGCGGGGTTGTCCGGGAGAAACAGCGGTTTTCCCCGTTCAGGTTCATTGCATTCCATGGCCGGCAGGGTATAATAAGGGCATGAAGATTTTTATCATCCCTATCGGGACGGTCCGGGCCGGCGTCTTCGACGATCTCAAACGCAGCCTGGCGCGCGTCTTCTCTGCGGATGTCGAGATAACGGCCGCAAGACCGATCACGGAGGAGGCCTATGATTTCCAAAGGCGCCAGTATTATGCCAATGCCATCTTAGACGACCTCGCCGACGAATTCATCATTGATAAGAAAAAGGAAAGGGTGCTGGGTATTCTCGATGCCGATATGCATACAGACCCTATGAATTTCATTTTTGGGCTCGCCAACCACAGGACCGCCTGCAGTCTGGTTTCGCTGGCGCGCCTGAGACCTGAGTTTTACGGCCGCAAAGAGGACAAGAGATTGTTCCATTCCAGGGTCGTCAAAGAAGCGATGCATGAGCTCGGTCACACCTTCCGGCTCGGGCATTGCAACGATCGGCGCTGCGCCATGCATTTTTCCGATTCCGTCGAGGATGCCGACGCCAAGAAAGCGGGCCTATGTCTTGCCTGCCGCAGGAAACTCTCGTCCCGCATGCTCAAGAAAGGTCGTTAATGGCGAAGATCAAGCTGGATCTACACGATATTTTCAACAAAGGGCAGGCGATCGATGCCGAGCTTTGCCGTGTCATGAACGAGGCTGTAAGCAAGCGGATTCCGTTGGTTGAGATCATCACCGGCAAAGGGAGCGGAGAGCTCAAAAAACGTGTTTTGCGTTTTCTGGATCAACCGGTAATAAAACAGCTCTACCACCGGATCGAGAAAGACGATAAAAATTTCGGTCGTGTTTTCGTGCATTTCAAGCCCATGTCCGATCGCAAGAAAATAGGGCTATATGGATATCCACCTGAGAACAAAAGAAGCTTTTGAAAGGGTGGATTTGTTTTCATGAAAGGAATAATCGTTTGACATCGTTGTCAAAGAGCGATATAAAAAGCGTAAGCAAGTGAGAAAATCCGCCGGAACATCTACTCACTTGCCTCGGCCTGCCCTTCGGGCAAGGCCAGGGGCAAGGCCAGACAAGCAGGCAGACGGTTCGACGGCTTCCTTTTTCTTTAGTGCGTAGCGAGATCCTGCGCCAGCCCTGAACCGACTGCGAAATGTTTTTCATGGAGCGTTCAGTCTGTCCAGGATAAAATTTTCAATCCCTCGGCAGGAATTCCCGGCTTTAAAGCCGGGCAGGAATGTGGTGCTGCCTCGGGGGGTTCCCTCCCGAGGGCAAGCCAGGGGGATTCCACTGGGTTGTAACGGTGTTTGAGGGCATGGATGCCGTATCCCGCAAGAAGAGGCCAAGAGCGTTGTAAGCGCGTTCTTGGTTTTTTCATGGGTGGTTTGCCGTCAGTATGGAGGAGAGTCCATGGATAAGATGGAAGAAGCGCAGTTGAGGAGTGCTCTTCGGCAGAAGACGAAACAGGAACTCTTGGATATTTGGGTCGAGAACAAGCGGCATGAGTGGCCGGACGGCGCCTTCGATGTTATCAAGGAGGAGCTGGCCGCCAAAGGGATCAAGCCGCCGGCGCAGAAGAATCTTGAAGAGTCGATGCTCAAAGGCCGCGATTATCGCAAGGATGTGGGGCAGCCGTTTTTCGCGGTCTCCCAGAAGAAACTGGCTCTCATGGCCTTCTTTACGTGGGGGGTTTACGAGATCTATTGGTTTTACAGGAACTGGAAATTTTTGAAAGAAAAACACGATTTCAAGGTGAGTCCTCTGGCCAGAGGTATCTTTGGGCCGCTGTTTTGTTACAGTCTTTTTAAAATTGTCAGGGATTATAGCGATCAACACCAGGTTGGGGCCGATATGAAAGCCGGCGCCCTGGCGACGTGCTACATTCTTATGATCATTACATATAAGCTGCCAAGTCCCTATGATCTGATTTCGTCGTTTTCTTTCATCCCGCTTTTGACCGTCCAGAGGGCCATCAATAATCTTGGTCAGCGGTTGTCGCCGCAGGCCCAGGTGGACGGCCGGTTCAACGGCTGGAACATTTTCGGCATTGTCGTCGGTTCGCTTTTATGGGTTCTTGTCATCCTTGGTTTTATGTTCCCTGAAACCGGGAAATAAGTCATTCGTCAGGAGGGGTATGGAGGAAAGAAGGGGTTATGTCAGGGTGGGCTTAGACGTCATGGTCAGATGGAGGACGCAGGCGGAGTCTTCGGCCGGACAGCCGCAGAAAAAAGCCCAGTCGAGAAATATCTCTGTCGTCGGGATTTGCCTGATTTTGCGGGAACCCGTGGGTATTGATGAAACATTAGAGCTTGAATTTACACTGCCCGGCGGCAGCCTCATTCAGGGCCGGGGCAGGGTGATATGGTTGGGCAAATTTAATGCCGGCGAAGATAAGCATGCCGCGGGGACCGGAGCTTTCAACGCGGCCGGCATCAAGTTTTTGGATATCAGCGAAGCAGACAAGAAGGAAATAGCCGATTTCATCATTCATCGCCTGAGCCGGGGCCAGCAGCCCTTGCATGAAAATGAGGAATAAGACGACTCTTTTTCTCAGGGACCGGCACGAGCTCTTATTGTTTGCGGCAGGATGCTTGGTTTTTGTCTTTGCTCCGGCAGATGCCGCGCAGGCTCAATCAGCGGCGGAATATTCGGCCTTGACAGAAGCTGTGACCGCGGCCGCAGCAGCCAAAAAAGCAGAGGGCGCCGGCGCTGAAGAAAGGACGGGCCGGGAGAGCCATGCGGCGGGTGAGGCCGTTACAAAGATCTATGGGGAGGGCGGCGAGGCGCTTTCAGCCAAAGGCGACGCCCTTCTGAAGCAACTCGGCGGCACGCCGCAGGCCGATGCAGCCGCGGAGAGCAGTCCCAGGACGGCAGAGCCCAGAATGATCGAGTTTGAAGATCAGGGCGGACCCGCGGCAGGGGGAGGCGGAAAGAACGGCGAGACTGAAATTCCTGCCGGCCAGGGGATCAGGGTTTATCTTAAAGACGGTCATGTCATTGAGGGAAAATTGTTGGAAGAGACGGACGCCCGCTGCCAGGTTCAGACCGGCGGCGTGCCCCTAACGTATTTCAAAGACGAGATCCAAAAAACAGAGAGATTCTAGAGGGGGCCATGGAGCAGTGTCATGTCTGCGGGAGTCATCGGAAAGTGTGTTCGGCCTGCGGAGCGGAGTTGCATAAGCGTTTTGATGATTTTATCGTCCGGGCCGAAGTTATCTATGCGATCTTTATGGCTTGGGGATATGCATCTTCAGCCGAGGCGGTGATCCGGGCCAAAAACTGGGCTGCATTGCCGCTTTTGGTCGTCAGCACTTTTGTTTTGATCAGGTTTTTCTTTGCGCCGACGAGGAACTTGTATACGGCCGCCTTGCTTGTCGAGAAACACAGAAAGTGGCGCTGGGTCGTTTTCGTCCTCGATTTCCCCCTTTTGTTGTTTCATTCGTTCGCTTACTACTCCATGTGCCTGGCTATCGGCGGCAGCGAGGAGAATGCCTATAGATTTTTTGAGTGGTTTGTCTGTTTGTTGGCGGCCAATGTCTTCTGGCTTTCTACGATTGCACTCCGGATGAAGTTCTTTAAAAAGCACGCCCACTACTGGACCTTCATCAAATGGTGCGTCAATAATTTCATTTCCATTGTTTTATTTTTTGTCGCGTTTGTGGCATTCGGCGGTACGCCGGAGGCATTCTTCGATATGTTTTTTTCCAAAGACATTCCCATGGTCATCACTGCGTCTGGTGCCGCATTCTGGGCTTTTTTCGGGGTCGCTTTATTGAACTGCATTGCAGATGTCGTCTTGACGGCATCGGATTATTTGGGGTTTGAGAATTAGAGCTTTTTAAGGGGGCATTGTGAGGATCATCAGAGCGTTTGCCATCATCCTGGGTGTTATCTTTCTTGTCGTCATTATTCTTTCCTGCGCGACGTTTGCGACTGTCAAACACTTGAAGATCAAGGATTTGGTCGAGCAGGAGATCGAACAACAGTTGGGTATCAATGTCACCATACAGAAGCTGACCTATTCGCCGTTGTTGACCCATGTTTATGCCGAGGGGGTCGCCATCGATAATCCGCCTGGGTTTGAAGAGAAGGAACTGGCTTATATCAATGCGATCCATCTCGTCTGGGACCCCGGAGACATGGTTGTTTCAAAGAAGCCCCATATCTATCTCTGCGGCATAGATCTCGAGCGCCTCAACGTCATCAAGAACAAAGAGGGCAAGATCAATATCAAGGAACTCATACCGGTCAGAGAAACAGAGGGGCCGGCCGCAGATCAAACTCCTTTCTTTTTTGATGTCCTTGTCTTGAGCATCGGCAAGGTGACTTATACGGAATACACGGCCCTGGGCCCTAAGACGCATACCTTTAACATCGGCATGAAGGATCAGACATTTGTCCGGGTGCTTGGCGAAGATGAGGCGGTGAAGCTTATCATCTTCAAGGCCTTGGAAAACACCAACATCGGTAAGCTGATCCATTTGACGATCTCCCCGATCGTCTCTAGCGTTTCTGAGGTCATGGATTCGGCGTGGGGTACAGCCAAGACAGGCGCCAAGAGCGTCCTTCAGATCGCATCCATGCCGTTCAAGATGATATTAGGGAAGTAGTTTTTCCTGCCTCCAAATTTTCCGGAAAAATGATTTGCATTCTGCATGGAGGGTAGGTATAATAAATTTAACATTTCTAACATTTCATACAAGTCATACTTGAGGGTTCGCCTTGCGGAGCCAAGAGGCGCATGTCAAATGCCCGCATGTATCTTCTCAAGAAACGCATGCAAAAGAGTCTGCCGGAGCCATGAAGGAGGAGTGTTATGGATCGTTCGATGCATCCGAAGGTTTACGGGACCGTCACCCTGGGCGCCAAAGGCCAGGTTGTCATCCCCGTCGAGCTGCGTAAGAAGCTCAGTCTCCACGCGAATGACAAGATGGTCGTTTTGTCGAAGGGCAAGGGCATGATCGGCCTGGTTCCTGTCGAGGAGTTCAGCCGATTTTTGTCGGAAGTATCCAGATTGCGCGAATCTTTTGAGGCTGGGTCGAAATAATACGATGAAGCCGAATTCGTTACTCTTTCTGGTTTTTGCCGCCGTCGTCTTGGGCCGTCCCGCCTGGGCGGCTGAGACGTTGACGTGGGAGGATTGCGTCAGAGAAGCGGCCAAAAACAACCCCGATCTGATCGTGGCCGTCGAAGGTGTCAAGCAGTCGACGTCGGATAAACAGATCACCGCCAGCACGCTTTATCCCCAGGTCACCAGCAGTATCAGCGGCACGACAGCCAAAACCGCCGCCGGAGCGACTGCGGACACATATGCCTATGGCGTCTCCGGTTCCCAACTCGTGTTCGACGGTTTTAAGACTGTTTCAGATGTCAACGCCGCCAAAGAGAATATCCAGGCATCCAAGGAGAACTATCGCTTTGTATCGTCCGATGTCCGCCAGCGCCTGCGCAGCGCCTTTATCGACCTTCTCTACGCCCAGAATCTTGTCGCCGTGACGCAAGACATCATCAGTATCCGTAAGTCCAATCTTGTCCTTATTTCCTTAAGATACCAGTCCGGCCTGGAGCACAAGGGAGCGCTTTTGACCGCCGAGGCCAACCTTGCCGAGGCAAAATTTGAGCTGGAACAGGCCAAAAGGGACGTCACGGTGGCGCAGTGGCAGTTGACCAAAGAGATGGGGCGCAAGGATTTCGCGTCCCTGGAGGCCAAGGGTGATTTTGAAGTGACGGAATCGCAAGGGCAGGAGCCTGATTTTCAGACAATCGCGGCCAAGCATCCTTCTCTGCAGAAGACGGTAGCCGAAAAGAATGCCGCTGTCTACGGCGTCAAGTCCGCCAAAGAAAACTTTTTCCCCGTTGTGTCGGCCGACACGAGCATCGGGAAATCAAGCGCCCACTGGCCGCCTCAGTCGAATACATGGAGTTTGGGGCTGGGGTTGTCTTTGCCGTTGTTCGAGGGAGGCCTTAAAACCGCCGAGCTCAACCGAGCCAAGTCGCTTTTGACGGAGGCCCAGGCCACGGAGCGCAGCACCAAGGATAGCGTCTTGGTGACGCTTGAGCAGACATGGGCCCTCTTAAAGGATGCCGTCGAGAATGTGAGCGTCAAACAGAAGTTTTTGATTGCGACCGAGGAGCGTTCCAAGATCGCCCAGGCGCAATATTCGATCGGTCTGATGTCTTATGATAACTGGACGATCATTGAAGACGATCTGGTATCGGCGAAAAAAAATCTTTTAAACGCCCAGGCCGCTGCCTTGCTGGCTGAGGCCGATTGGATCCTGGCGAAAGGAGAGACCCTGGAAAATGAAAAATAATCTGCGCAAAATCGTTATCGGGCTATTGGTGGTCGCGGGATTTGTCATCGTGAAGATGGCGGTCTTCAAGGGCGGCGGGACAGGGAGCGAGGAGGGGGGCATCGTCAAGCCCGTTGTCGGGACGATCCATACGATGATCTCGACGACAGGGACTGTTCTTCCCAAAAACCGCCTGGAGATCAAGCCGCCGGTCAACGGCCGTATCGAGAGCGTCCTGGTCAAAGAAGGCGAGAAAGTCAAGGTGGGGCAGATTTTGGCGTGGATGAGCTCGACCGAGCGCGCCGCCCTCCTGGATAACGCCCGCGGCCAGGGAGAAGAAGCGTTGAAATACTGGGAAGATGCTTACAAGGCGATCCCGCTGTCGGCGCCGATCGACGGAGAGGTGATCGTGGCGACGACCCAGCCCGGCCAGACCGTGACGACCGCCGACGCGGTTGTCGTGCTCTCGGACCACCTGATCGTCCGCGCGCAAGTGGATGAGACGGATATCGGCAAGATCAAGGTGGGCCAAAAGGCCTATGTGGAGCTGGACGCCTATCCGGACACGAAGATTTCCTGTGTCGTCGAGCATATTTATTATGAATCCGAGACCGTTAACAACGTCACCATCTATAAGGTGGATTTGGGGCCGCAAGAAGTGCCCGAGTTTTTCCGCTCCGGCATGAACGCCAACGTTGAATTCGTGGAGGAAGGGCAGTCCGGCGCGCTGCTCGTCCCGCAAGAGGCCGTCTTTACGGATAACGGCGAGACGTTCGTATGGGTCTACCGCGGCAATGGCGAGGCACCTGAGAAGCGCGCGGTCAAAACGGGCCTCTCAGATGAAGAAAACACGGCCATCCTTTCGGGGTTAAGCAAGGACGAGGAAGTCGTTATCGCGTCGAAGAAATATGACGTCAGCGGCAACTCTACCGGCGGGACAAACCCGTTCATGCCGTTCCGCCGTAAAAAATAGGGATCGAACCGGGCCATGATCACCGTCAAGAAT
>CAYYFL010000029.1:0-9401 GCA_964471325.1 uncultured Planctomycetia bacterium | reverse complement strand
CGTCGACCGCCTGCATCTCTTTGTCCGTCGCCTGCCGGCTGAAGGCTTCCAGGGAAGGATCGACGATGTTTTCCTTCAACAAGACCTCGGATTTGCTGACGGTGAGCTCGCCTTTCTCCAGACGGCTTAAATTCAGGAAATTCTTGACGGTCGCCTCCAGATAATCGAGATTGCGCGCGATCGAATCCAGGGCTTTGCGCTGCTTGAAGTTCACCATCCCCAAAAACCCGTCACGGACCGTATAGGCATTCATGATCGTCGACGACAGGATACCCTTGAGCTCATGCGACACAAAGCCGACGAGGTCCAGATAACTCTTGTTCAATGCCGCCAGCTCTTTATTGAGCGCCTCAAGCTTCTTTTCGCGCTCGTCGATCTTTGCCGCCATGTCGTTGAAGGCCCCGGCCAGGACATCGATCTCGCGCATGCGGCTGTTGAACATCCCGATCCTGTAGGAAAGATCCCCCCTAGAAAAACGGCCTGCGGCTTCCAGGAGTCTGGTGAGAGGCCGCGCCATGCCTTGGGCCAAAACGAGACCCAGGATGACGGCCAATAACGACGCAAGGACCACAATGCCCAAAAATACCAAGAAAACGTTGCGGCGCATGTCCACAAAAGGTTTCTCCAGGATGCCGACATACAGGATGCCGATCACCCTGCCTTCGATGTTGCGGATAGGCTCATAAGCCGTGAGATACCAGTCGGTAACGACAAAAGCGCGGTCCAAAAACGTCTGGCCTTCCTCGACCACCTTCTTGTAAACGGTAGCAGAAACCCTCGTGCCGATAGCGCGCTCGCCGTTCTTGTCCAGGACGTTCGTCGCAATCCTGACATCATCCAAAAAAATCGTCACCGTCCCCGTCGGCCGGCCTTCATACATCTTGTTCTCAAAAACGAAGCTGCGGATCTTGTCCACCAGCTCCGAATCCCTGTTGATGATCTTGCCGCCATACATGACGGCCCGCACGTGGCCGGCATTATCGAAGAGCGGCTTGGCATACCCTGCCGCCATAGCGCTGTCCAATATCTTGCGTTCTGTGGGCCTTGCTTTCGGTGTCGGCTTGATCTCGATCACCGACTTCCGGTAAAGCGACCGGCCCATCTCTTTAAGCTCTTCAGGACCGATGATGCGCGTGGCGGCCAGCGCCTTGCCTTCAAAGGCCGCGCGGACAACCTCGCTTCTGATGTTCGGCAAATCATTTTTGTCCACGACCGAGATATAATCCAGGCCGATCTGGTCTTTAAGCTTATCCATATCGTTGGACGGCCCGACGAGATTAAAGGCCAGACGGATCCTGTCGATCTCCGTATTATAGGCCCATCGCGCGACCTTCAGGTCGTTTTTGATCTGCCTCTGCGCCCGCTGGATGACGTTGCTGTTGATGATGTAATACCCCAGGATGGCGACCGACACCACCACCACGCAGATGACGGCGAAAAAAGACAGGATGATATTGGTCTTAAGATTTCTGCTCTTCATGGATCTCGGCAATGGATTTTTCCAGTCCGTTGATGATGAAATAGATCACGGTTTCAAGCTCGAGGACCAGGTTGACGTTGTTGATGACACAATCGCTGGCCGCCCTCAAGCGTATCGGTGCAAAGTTCAAGACCCCTTTGATCCCGGCCGCAAGCATCAGGTCTAAGACCTGCTGGGCCGCAATATCCGGCACGGCGATCACGCCGATCCTGATATGGTGCTGGCGCACAAAATCCTTGAGTTGTTCCAAAGGCAAGACAGGGATGTCCCCTTCCCTGTGGTTGTATTTCGCCGGGTCGATGTCGAAACAGGCGGCGATCTTGACACCCTCCTTCTCAAAACCTTTATACTTCATCAGCGCGGCGCCGATGTTTCCCCCTCCAACGATCACCACTTTCTGCTGTTCGTTCTTACCGAGGATACGATTGAGCTTATCCAGCAGGGCTTCGATCTGATATCCGCCGCGCTTATTGCCGCAGATGCCGAAAAGGGAAAAATCCTTGCGCACCTGGGAAGCGGTCACGCCCACCGCATCCGCCAGATTGTCGGAAAATACCTTCACAAACCCCAGACTGTTCAGTCTGTGGAGGGCATTCTTATACCTTAAAAGACGGATAATGCATTTTTTGTTTACCACAAGTATCCTCGATGGTTACGTTCTTCAGATGCCTGAGCAAGAACCTTTGTTCGGGATGCCTTATAAAAAGGAAAGAATATTGTTCAAAAAATCACAATAATCAATACAAATATAACACAAATGGAGACCATGTCAAGTTAGTTTTGTGATTTTTTTCACTATAAAAAGAGAGGAGCTTAATGGAGGGTGCGGAAATTCCTGGGGAGATCGAATCACCTTGGGGTGCGCCTGAGAAACATCCAGAATACGGCAAAGGCGGCCAACTCCAAGACGACGACAAACAAAAGTACAAAACGTATGTGCAGTCCATACAGCGCGCCTACGGTAAAGCTGCCCAGAAACCATGCGCCGCCGTAAATGGTATTAAAAAATCCGTAGCCGAACCCCCTCTTCTGAATATGCGTCAGATCGGCGATCGCCGCCCGCATAATGGTCTCGTGCATGCCCATCACAATACCCCAGAGAACGGCAACAACAACGGCAGAAGCGGCAGATGACGGCAGGAAGACAAAGAACGGCACAAGCAGGGTCACGACGGGAATCAATCCGAGAGTCTTGAAGCCCCAGCGGTCGTAGGCTTTGCCGACGGCAAGGGCCGCCACTCCATCCATGGCCATCGTCAATGCATAGACGAGCGGAATCCAGGCGTCCAGCAGCAAGGCATGGACTTTCCAGTGATAAGAAATTATTTGGAAATTCACGAGACCCGCCACGCACAAACAACTGAAAGCCGCATAATGTCCATAAGCAGGTGCGAACGTTGACTCCTGTGCCGGCTGTGGCTGCGGGTCCCGCGGCGTCTCGAAATCCTCGGGCGCCCGCCCCTGGGACTTGGCAAACACCAAAGACAAAATGGTCAGCAGGGAAGGAATGAAGAGGACGCCGAATCCAAGGCGGAAATTGTTTTTCCAGAAGAGAACGGCGGCAAAGATCAAAGGCCCTGCGACCGCGCCGATCTGGTCCATGGCCTCATGGACCGCAAACCCCCATCCCCTGCCTACCTGCTTTGTCGCATAAGACAGAAGCGCATCTCTCGCCGGAGAACGGACGGCTTTCCCCGCGCGCTCCAGGATAATGAATAACGCCGCAACCTGCCAATTACCTGTAAAAGCCAAGCAAGGGATCGCCAGGATGAGGCCGTAACCCAGAAAAGTAAGCGGCCAATAGGCGTGCGTTTTGTCTGCGGCTACGCCCGAAACAAGCCGCAGACCGTATCCCAAAAACTCTCCGAGCCCCGAGACAAAACCGACCGTGACCGCGGAAGCGCCCAGAAAAGCCAGATACGGCCCCGTCATGGCCCGGGCGCCCTCATAGGAGATGTCGCCGAAGAGGCTCACCAACCCCATCATCAGGATAAAACGCATCGCGGCTTTTCTGTCCATGGCTTGACCCCGGCCAAAAGGCTGCTCACATCCTACTTCTCATAACCATATTTCGTATAGTCGATGCCGACCGACAAGAGATCGTTCTTCATAAGCCCCTGGAAACCGAAAGGCGTTTCGGCAAAAAAAGCATCCACCATATCTCTCTCGCTGATTTCGGAACGGTTGTCCTTCCGTACAAGGTTTTCTGCCTTCTGGGTGATCGTCTTCTCGGCGACAGGACGCATGAAAACCGGCATCTTGCCGATCAAGACCTTGAATTTTTCCTGTGTGGCGTTGTCCCAACCGATAGCCAAAAGGGCCTCCTGTTTTTTCCCAATTATAGGACAATCATCGGCATTATTCAAGTCAACCCATGTTCCCCGGCCTCGGCCCTGGCCGAAGGCCAGGGCCAGGGCCGGGGCCGGGGCTTGTTTCGGGTTACTCTAAGCGGCCACAACGCTCTTGCGCCCTAAAGGGCGGAGCTTTAGGCCGCGCAGAGTGGACCCCGTTACAGAACTACGTTCTCTAACGGAGTGATGCTCCGCCGGCTAAAAATATTGACGTTGAACGTATGAGCCAAAAAAACAGGCGTTATCCCATCAGGGACAACGCCTGGCTTTGAGTGCTTCTGGGCAGCCGTGTCAGCCGATGGCTACGGCGCCTCGTTCTTCCGTGCGGATACGCACACATTCTTTCAGATCCAGGACGAATATCTTGCCGTCGCCTGTCTGGCCCGTCTTGGCGCCCTTGATAATGGCCTGGATCGTCGGGTCGACGAAATTCTCATTCACCGCGATTTCCAGACGCACCTTGCGCAGAAGGTTGCCCATCTCTTTGGCTCCACGATACACCTCCGTCACACCCTTCTGGCGGCCGTGTCCCAGGACCTCGGAGGCCGTCATCAGGTTCACCTCAGCCTTATAGAGCTCATCCCGCACCGCCTCAAACCGGGCAGGCTGGATGATCGCAATAATCAATTTCATCGCAAGCCTCTCTTTCTTTGTATGACTGATGGTTTCCTATTCTATCATCGTATAGGCCCGTTCGTGGTGCTGCGACAAGTCCAGACCGATCTCCTCATCGCCCTCTTCAATCCGTATCCCCAGCATGGCGTCAACGATCTTATAAAGGATAAAAGTAACGATGACGGCATAGGCCAGGGTTGCGCCTACTGCGATCAACTGCTTCAGGAACAACCCGGAACCGCCGAAAAATAGCCCGTCCGCGCCCGCGGCATTGACGGCCCTGGATGCAAACAGCCCAGTGGCCAGGGCACCCCAGATGCCGCCCACGCAATGAACACCGAACGCGTCCAGCGCGTCGTCATACCCCATTTTCGGCTTGATGATGGCTGCGGCCAGGTAACAGAAAACACTGACCATAAGCCCGATAATGACGGCCGGGACAACGCCGACAAAACCTGCCGCAGGCGTGATGGCCACCAAGCCCGCCACAGCGCCTGACGCCACGCCGAACATGGTCGGCTTGCCGACGCGGAGCCATTCGATCAGCGCCCAGCTAAGGCCGGCCGCCGCCGCCGCTGTGTTGGTCACGACAAATGCATTGGCCGCCAGTCCGTTGGCCGCCAGCGCGCTACCCGCGTTAAACCCGAACCAGCCGAACCACAGGAGGGCCGTCCCTAAAACCACAAATGGGAGATTGTGCGGAGAAGGAACATTCCTGTTCAGGCATTTTCTGCGTCCGATGACCAGGGCCGTGACCAGCGCCGCGATACCTGCGTTAATATGGACGACCGTCCCGCCGGCAAAATCCAAAGCACCGAGATTACGAATCCAGCCGCCGATGCCCCATACCCAATGGCAAACCGGGTCATACACAAGCGTCGCCCATAAGAGGGTGAAGACAACGAAAGCCGAGAACTTCATACGTTCGGCAAAAGCGCCGATGATCAATGCCGGCGTGATGATGGCAAACATCGCCTGAAATATCATAAACGCCATGTGCGGAATGGTCGCCGCATACTCTGCAAACGGCTCCTGGCCTACGCCGTTGAGCCCCAGCCATTGCAGGCCGCCGATGAAACCGTTGCCCGACGAGAACGCGAGGCTGTAACCAAATAAAACCCACTGCAGGCTCATGACGCATAAAATAATAAAACATTGCATCAAAATGCTTAGAATATTCTTCCTGCGAACCATGCCCCCGTAAAAGAAAGCAAGACCCGGCGTCATCAGCATGACAAGCGCCGACGACATCAAGACCCACGCCGTATCACCTGGATTCATAAAAAGACCTCCTTAATTTTGCCTATAACCAGACCTTTTCCTTGCAAAATTAGACCCTTCGCCTATTTGGTATTGCGTAGGTCTACCCCCTTGTGGGGTTAATCCCGAGTCTCGGCAAAACTCTGTTTTGCCAGGCAGGAAATTTTTGCCGGATGACCCTGGCAAAAATTTACAAGCGTTGAGACGAGGGATAAACGCTTATTCCTTAATTCCTGCCTGCCGACAGGCTGGTTGCCTATACCGAGGCATCTTCCTCACAAAATTAGACCCTTCGCTTATTTGGTATTACCTGGCTCCATCGGATGAGCCATGCGGAGGTCTACCCTTTTTGGGTTAGACCTTTCGCTATTTGGAACATCGCTCATAACCTTTTGTCGAATCAATTGAACAAATACAGAATAAAACAATACCTCCTTTCTGTTTTTTGACATCCTTAAGCCCCCTATGGATATCGCTCTAAAACATCAAAGGCTCAATTTCTCCTGGACCAGCCTGGCATAAATTTTATTGATCCGGCCTGTCCTGAACCACCGCTCGATAGTTGCCACCTGGACATCCAGAATGCGCGATAGGTCGTAAAGCGTATACTCCTTTTGGGCTTTCAGCAGCTTAATCTTACGTATCAGCTCAGGATTTTGCATGGCCGCACCCGTCAATGGTCTTTCGTCGAATTTCAGACGGCACCATCCCCAGTTTCTTTGGTACGGATCCTCATCACGTCGGCCACCGCGGAGACAAAGATCTTGCCGTCGCCTATCTCGCCCGTTTTGGCCGCCCTGGCGATAATGTCCACGAATCCTGCCGCATCCGCATCGCGCACAACCGTTTCAATCTTGATCTTCGGCAGCATATCCACTTTAAATTCCCTGCCCCTGAATTGCTCCGTAAGACCCTTCTGACGGCCGTATCCTTCAATGCGCGTCACCATCAATCCGGGCGCACCGGCGCTTTTCAAGGCCTCCATGACATCATCCAGCTTCTCCGCACGGATCACTGCTTCGATTTTTTTCATAACGGCACCTCTTTTGAAGGATGGCCGGCGGCACGCCGTTTTTGGCGCGCCGCCGCCTTCCATGATTATTGATTGAGGGTGACGAAGTTCGGATATGCAGGTGTTCCGTGTTCCGGAATATCCAATCCTTTGAGTTCTTCCTCCGGAGCCACGCGGATCCCGAACAGCTTATCCATGATCTTGAACGTCAAAAGTCCAAGGCCAAACGCCCAGGTCACGCAAACCGCCGCACCGATCGCCTGCGCGATCAGCTGGCCGAAGCCGCCGCCGTAAAATAATCCCCGCACGAGCGGCTCGCTGGTCGTTGCCAAGCCGTAGGTCCCGTCGGCAAAGAGACCGACGCTGAGCAATCCCCAGACACCGTTCATTGCATGAACGCTGACTGCGCCTACCGGATCATCAACGCCTCTCGCCTCCCAGAAATAAACACTGGCGACCACAAGAAAACCTGCCACAATGCCAATCACAACAGCAGCCCACGCCTCGACCCATGCACAAGGCGCCGTGATGGCGACCAAGCCCGCCAGACAACCGTTAAGCATCATGCCCACGTCCCATTTCTTCGTCCGCGCAAAAACCACCAAGATAGCCGTTGCCGCACCAGCTGCTGCAGCCAGGTTGGTATTAACGGCCACGACGGCAATGCGCAGCTGGTGAGCGGAAAATGTCGAACCCGGATTAAACCCGAACCAGCCGAACCACAAGATAAAAGTTCCTAAAGCCGCAAGAGTAATGCTGTGACCCGGGATGGCTTTAGGCTTACCATCCTTGCCGAATTTTCCGAATCTAGGCCCTAAAATAATGGCGCCAGCTAAACCCACAAAACCGCCGATAGTATGGACGACTCCCGAACCGGCAAAATCAACATGGCCGGCGCCAAACGGAAGTTTTGCCAACCATCCCCCACCCCAAACCCAATGGCCATAAAGAGGATAGATCAACGCGCTGACAACGAGGCTGTATAAAAAATACGCGCTGAATTTCAGGCGTTCCGCCACAGCTCCCGAGACAATCGTGGCGGCCGTTCCTGCAAAGACAAGCTGCCAAAAAAACATGAGATATCTTCCGACATCATAGTTATCCCCGTGCAAAAACCAGCCGGTCGTTCCAAAAAGCCCTTTATAGTCCTGCCCCATCATCAAGGCAAAACCAAAAGCCATAAAACACAGGGACGCGACGACAAAATCAATGGTATTCTTGGCCATGAGGTTCGTCGCATTCTTGGCCCGGCAAAACCCCGTCTCTACCATCGCAAAACCGGCTTGCATAAAAAACACAAGAAAACCGCACACCAACACCCAGACGTAATCAACAGGGGCCGTCGGCGTCGCGGCGAGCGTCTCAGCCCCGCTCGGATCCGCCGCCCAGACGACAGGCGCAAACCCCATCACGACCGCCGCCAACCCCAAACCGCTTCGGACTCTTTTCCATAATGTTTTCATAAAAACCACCTTTCCATCTCCCGCATATCTTCAAAATCCTTCATCAAGACACAGTTCTGTTAAAACGTATATGCCAAGCTAAACCCTCCCCAGAAACGCGACTTCTGGCTGCCGTCATCAGAGGCCGAGAGATCGGCAAAGGGGACCGTATAGCTCGCCTTCGGCTTAAATGACAGCGACTTCGTCAGCGGGACCGTGAACCCAGCGCTCATGGTCGCCTGGCCGCCGTCTCCATTGATAAAAAGGTGATGGTTATACCCTGTGGTCACGCCCAGATCGAGCGAAATCCCCGGGTCCTTCATGACAACCGTACTATATGCCAGTGCCAGCTCAAGATAGTTGCCGGTACCGCCGCCGTTTTCCGTAGAGCCGTAATCCCTGTAAAACTTGAGGCTTGCGGAAACCGGTATCTGCGTAAACGGGATCGTCGGCGTTCCTGCGCCGACATAGAATTCCCGGCTGTAGCCGTTCGTCCCAGGGAAATCATAATAGGTGTGGCCTACGGACACACTAAACTTGTCGAAACTCTTGGTGTAGTCCACAATGAAATCCATCTCATCGGAATTCAGCCCGTCTTCGTTATCCGCATCCCAGTTCGACCAGAAGCTGAAGGTCAAGCCCTTATAGCCCACGTTAAAGGAGGGTTGGACAACAGGATCGCGGTCGAGCGTAAAACCCCTCCAGATATATTTCGAGTAAAAATCAATAGCGCCTGAGGCCGTAATGCCGAGCTTGGAAAACAGCCCCTCTCCCTCCTCTGCAAAAACACTGCCCACGCAACACAAAGCGAACAAAGAACATAGGACAAACCCGAATGACTTACGCATGTATCGGCTCATATCAACATCCCCTTTATGGTGTACGCTATCTTATGATTAATTCTCAGTTATAAGCACAACCATGTGCCCAAATGATCCACCCGGCCGCCACCACTGCTTCGGCGGCCGTCCGCCGAAGCTTCAGTGGAGGACGCCGCAAATCGCCGGCGGGTTGTTTTCTCCGGACGAGTCCGGAAAAAACAAAAACGTCCAAAAAGACTTCTTTAGTCTCTTTGGACGTCAATATCCTGTGCGGCTTCAATAGCCGCCTCAATTTTACACTTTATTCCGCGCTGATTTGCGCGGCACCTTGCCATTACTGGATGATTGGGCAAGTGCGCCACCCTTGGCGCGGGTATGCCGCTTTCTGCTCACATACCCCGCGCTTATTCGGAATGGCGC
>CAYYFL010000028.1:0-10791 GCA_964471325.1 uncultured Planctomycetia bacterium | reverse complement strand
GATTACACCTCCGAAGAGTGGAAGATGATCAAGGAGACCCACAAGATCATGCATACCGACAGGATCTTGGTTTCAGCGACAACGGTCCGTGTTCCCGTAAGGACGGGTCATAGCGAATCGATTTACATCGAGACGAAGAAACCTGTCGACATCGAAGAAGTCAAGAAGACACTGGCGTCGTCCCCGGGCATCGTCGTTCTGGACGATACCAAGAGTTGCGTATATCCCTTACCTGTTAACGCGGAAGGCAAAGACGAGGTATTTGTGGGGCGTCTCCGCAAGGATCCTTATAATGATAAGGGAATGTGGATGTGGGTGGTGGCCGACAACCTTCGCAAGGGCGCCGCGACCAATGCCGTGCAGATTGCGGAGTTGTTGATTAAGAGGTAATGTTGTTGGTTGTCCTGTGAGCCGGTTAGCCTGTCAGCCAGTTAACGCAACAACCGGTTAACCGGCAAACAGGCTGACCGGTTCTTTTTTTCCGACGGACATATTTCCATGGGCAGTCCGCGGAGTTTCCATGCGTACGATCAAGCTTGTCCTTCAATACGACGGCACGCAATATGCCGGCTGGCAGCGGCAGACCAGCCGCCGGCTTCCTGTCCCCGGCCGGCAGAAGAAACTGCTGACGATTCAGGAAGAGGTTGAAAAGGCGCTCGAGAAGGTTGTCGGCCACCACGTCCGCTTGACTGGTTCCGGTCGGACAGATGCGGGCGTCCATGCTGTCGCGCAGACGGCGCATTTTGCAACGGCGTCGACGATCCCGGTAGACCGGCTCCGGCGGGCCCTGGATCACTATCTTCCGCGGGATATCGGCGTGGCAGGAACCGAGGAGGCCGATCCGTGTTTTCACGCACGGTTCTCCGCCACGTCCAAATCCTATCGCTATGTCATTGCGCCTGCCTGTGAGAAATCGGTGTTCTTGGACCGGTTTGCCTTTGCAGTCAAGTATCCTTTGAGCGTCGTGTTGATGCGCCGCGCCGCGCGTTGTCTTGCGGGCCGTCACGATTTTTCTTCATTTCAGGCGTCGGACAGGGCTCGGCGGAAATCCGTGACCCGTATCGAAAAGATCCGGGTGTATCGAAAACAAGGGGAGGATTCCCTGCCGTTTTTGAAGCAGGCGGAGTTGATCATCGTCGATATCGATGCGTCCGGATTCTTGCGCGGCATGGTCCGTAATATCGTCGGGACATTGATCGATATCGGCCGCGGCCGGCTGGCGCCGGAGGCGATGGGGGATATTTTGAGGCGTCGCGACCGGCGGCATGCCGGTTTCTGCGCCCCAGCCCGCGGGCTATACCTCAGGAGCGTGCGCTATGAATAGAGGAAAATTTTCTTTGTCTGGATCCTGGAACGTCCCGCGCTGGGATTTTTATTCGGGTGTCATTTTCCTGGCTGTCGTCATGTTTCAGGCGTTCAGTTGGTTTCGTTTTCCTCTTTTTCTGGACGGCTATTATCACCTTTCTGTTGTGCAGGGGTTTCGGGATGCAGGAGGGTGGGTGGGGCATGCTTTTTGGGAATACGCCCCATTCGGCCGGCCGCATGTGTATCCGCCGCTTTTGCATATCCTGCAGCTTGTGCTTTACCGCGCCGGCCTTGACTTGATTAGCGTCGCCAGGCTTTCTGACGTCCTGATTTACCCATGGTTCCTTTATTGCGGCTGGTCGGTGATTCGCCGCGCCCTCGGTTCTTTGACCGCTTTCTGGTTTTTGTTTTTCGCGCTCAGCGCTACCTCGCTCTGTACGGCCGTTATCAACAATATCCCTTTCAGCCTGGCCTTCGGCCTGGGGTTATTGTGCTATGGCGCCGTGATGCAGAACAGGCCTCTGCGTGCCTGCATCCTCTTGACTTTGGCTTTTTATGCGCACAGCTTGGTGCCATGGTTGTTTCTCGCAGCGTTTCTTTTATACACTATCCCGGAGCGTCAGAAACGCCAGATGATCTGGCGGATCGCTGCGGCGACTTTGATCTTGAGCTTTCCGATCCTCTGTCATCAGGCCCGCTACCTGGCGTATGTCCGTCTTGTCAAGCCGCCCGATTTTTATTACTTGGCGATCCCGACGGTATTGACGTTATTTGTGGTCGCGGGAGTCGTGTTTGCCTGGCGCAGAAAAAAAGACTGCCGGTTTTTTATGATCCTGGCCAGCGTCATGTTTTCTCTTTTCTGGACGCATCGCAGCCGCCTGATCTCGGGGCAGGGTTTGTTCCTGTGGTGTTTCTATGCGGCCCTGGCGGTCAATGAGATCGTCACGCGTTTCCTGGCGAAGGCACCGAGGGGCTATCAGGCGGCGGCCATGGCCGCGATGGTGTTGGTTTTTCAGGTGTTCGGCTTTCAATATAACTGGAGCCCGAAGCCGGAGGAGCGGAGCTGGAAGATTTGCGAAACGCCGGTCATGATATGGATGGGGTTTGACGCCAACGGTCCCAGTGTCAAGGCGACGACAATCTACTATCCCAAGTGGATCGGTCAGTGCGTTTGGATGGTCAAGGAGTTGTCTTCGGAGAGGCAGATCATTTTTTCGAATTATGACTATGCGGGAGGGATGGTGGCGGTTTTGAGCCATCGCGCGACATCCACGGCGATGCTTGCCGAGGTCCGACCTTTCCGCGATTTCGATCCCGTCGCCTATGCCCACGCCGTGCTTTGGTTCAAGGACGTGGACGGCGAAGGGCTTCGGTATCTGTCGCTGGCGGCCGCCCGCTACGGCCTCCAGGTCGCCGGAGAAACACAGATAGCCTATCTTTTGGTCAATCCGTCCGCTGTGTGTCAGGAACGGGTGGTTCCGGCCACTGTGCCCTTTTGGGCGTGTCTGGTGTTTTTGGCCTTGGCCTTTGCGGGGCTTTTTGTACCGGAGGACAAGGTAGGGTTCCTCGGAAGAAAAAAATGTTGACATCGTCAGGAGGTTGTGTTATATTTTCTCCCTTATGAAAACTTACATGGCAAACAAGTCCAATATGGACGCATCCAAGAAGCAGTGGTTCCTGGTCGACGCCAAAGGCAAAGTCCTGGGGCGGCTTTCGGCAAAAGTGGCTTCGGTGATTCGCGGCAAACATACGCCGAGGTATACTCCGAATTTTGACACCGGCGACCATGTCGTTGTCATCAATGCCAAGGCGATCAAGGTGACCGGCAACAAGCTTAAAGAGAAGCAATATCTGAGTTTTTCGGGATATCCGGCTGGCCTTAAAAGGACTACTTTAGAAGTCATGCTGGCGACCAAGCCGGCAGAGGTCATTAGAAGCGCCGTCAGGAAGATGCTGCCGGCAGGCCCTTTGAGCCGTGATATGCTTAAAAAGCTCAGGGTTTATCCGGGTTCCGATCATCCTTATACGAAGACAAATTTCGTGAAATTAGAGGTCTGATATGTCCGCAGAAACATCTATTTCTACAGCAACCGGAAGACGCAAGGAAGCCATCGCCAGGGTTCGCCTGATTCAGGGCGAAGGGAAAATTGTTGTCAATAAGCGGTCCTTCGAAGATTATTTCGCCAGGGAGACAGACCGCATCATCGTCAACCAGCCGTTCGAGGCCACGAATACCAAGAATAAATACAACGTGACGGCGATTGTTGACGGCGGCGGTTTGACCGGGCAGGCCGGGGCTTTGAGGCACGGCATTTCACGCGCACTGGCCAGCATCGACACGGAGTTTCGTCATACGCTGCGCAAAGGGGGTTTTCTCACGCGCGATCCGCGTGCCAAGGAGCGCAAGAAATACGGGCAGAAAGGCGCCCGCAAGCGCTTCCAGTGGACAAAGAGGTAAGCGCTTTTCGACAGAAGCTTCAAGGATCCGCCGGAGAAACCCGGCGGATTTTTTTTGTGCAGAAAGCACAACACCCGCGCAACTTCCTTGTAAGCGCGGGGTGTTGCCGTACACCTCGCCTTATCGGAGAGGCGAGTGTGTCGCTTGCTGCGACAGAAGGCGGCACACCGGCCCCTCCGCTTGGGCCGGGTGTAAGCAGAAAGCACAACACACCTTGCTCAAAAGGAAGGGCAAGTGTGCGCTTCGTGCGCACCCCGCGCCATTCTTCGCCAGAAAGGCGAACACTGGCCCGATTCCTTATAAGGGCCAGGTGCCAATAAGCGCGGGTGCTGGCCCATGAGACCAAGAGTGTTTTTATCGTCGGTATCCAGGTGGATTTGTCTTGACGCGGGCGCATTTTTCGTCTAACATATTAGACGACATTTTTGCTTTTGCTCGGCGGGGAAATAGACGGCGAGGACCTGTTGGCGTATGAAACGGGCATCGCGCAGGCATCAAAAAAAGAGGGTGTATGTTTAGAGTCGGTATTGTCGGCGCCCGGGGGTTTACGGGCGAAGAATTAATCAAGATCCTGATGCGGCATCCCGGGGTGCGTCTGACGTATTTGTCGGCGACGCTGACGAAACCCGAGGAGATCGGCGAGATTTTTCCGGCCCTGCGGGGCGTCGTCGGCCTGAAATGCGAACCGTTCAGCGTCGATAAGGCAGCGGAGAAGTGCGATCTTTTGTTTCTAGCCCTGCCGCATACGGTTTCCATGGATTATGTCCCGAAGCTGTTGAAGCGGGGCAAAAAGGTCGTCGATTTAAGCGCGGATTACCGCCTCAAAAATCCGGCTGTCTACCGGCAGTGGTATCACAAGGCGCACAAGGATATTAAACACCTCAAGGCATTTGTGTATGGTCTGCCCGAGCTTTACCGGGAACGCATCAAGAAGACGGCGTGTGTGGCCAATCCCGGCTGCTATCCGACGGCGGCGATCCTCGGGACCGTGCCGGCCCTGGTCGCCGGTTTCGGCGACAAAGACAGCGTGATTATCGACGCCAAATCCGGCGTGACGGGTGCCGGGAAGAAGATGGCCCCGGAATATCTCTGCGTCCACGTGAACGAGAATTTCCGCGGGTATAAGTTTAATATGCATCAGCATTCTCCGGAGATCAATCAGGAGCTTTCGCGGGCGACGCTTGCGCGGGTGGACGTGGTTTTTTGTCCGCATCTTCTGCCCGTCAACCGGGGGATCCTGGAGACGATCTATATCCGGCTCAAGAAATCCGTCTCTGCGCAACAGGTGGAGGCGGTCTACAAGAAGTTTTACAAAACCGAACCCTTCGTGCGCGTGCGCGGCCTGGGCGTTCTGCCGCAATTGACGGACGTCACGTATACGAATTTTTGCGATATCGGTCTTGTCGTCGATGAGAAAAAGAAGCTTTTGATCGTTTCCAGCGCGATCGACAATCTCCTCAAGGGGGCTTCGGGCCAGGCCGTCCAGAATATGAATATCATGTGCGGTTTTGAGGAAAAGACAGCCCTGGTATGAAGCTTAAAACGATTTCTTGCACACTTCCTTTGGGATTCAAGGCTTCCGGTTTGTCGGCGGGCATTAAACGGAGCGGTAAGCCCGACCTCGCCCTGTTCTTCTCGGAATCTCCCTGTGTGGCGTCTGCGATGATGACGGCCAATGCCTTTAAGGCGGCGCCGCTTGTGGTGAGCGCTCAGCACCTGGCGGCATCCAAGACGCGCGCCCTGATCGCCAACAGCGGAAATGCCAACTGCATGACGGGCCGCAAGGGACTCCAGGATGCCCGGGAGATGACGGCATGCGTGGCCCGGCAGCTGGCCCTTAAGAAGGAAGAGGTCCTGGTGGCTTCAACGGGGATCATCGGCAAGCCGCTGGCGACGGGTAAGATCAAAGCGGCCGTTCCCGGTTTAGTGTCGTCTTTAAGCGTTAAGGGATTTCCGTCTGCCGCCAAGGCCGTTATGACGACGGATACATTTGCCAAGACAGCGTCCCTGCGGGCCGTGATCGGCGGCAAAACCGTGACCGTGTGCGGTGTCTGTAAAGGCGCCGGCATGATCGCCCCCCGCATGAAGATGGCGACCATGCTTGCCTTTTGTTTTACGGATGGCCTGATCGAGAAAGCGGCCCTGAAGAATGCCCTGGCCTGCGCAGTCGACGATTCCTTTAACGCGGTCACGATCGACAATTGCATGAGCACCAATGACATGGTTGTGTTGATGGCGAACGGCCGCGCCGGCAATCGCATGATAAAAAAAGGCAGCCCCGAAGCGGTCCGATTCAGCCGGCTCCTGCGGCAGGTCTGCATATGCCTGGCTAAAATGATCGTCGAAGACGCCGAAGGCGCGACGAAATTCATCGAGGTTCGCATTTCAGGCGCGGCGACAAAGCCGCGGGCCAAGGATCTGGCTTTCGGCGTGGCCAACTCTAATCTTTTCAAATGCGCCATGTTCGGCAGCGATCCAAACTGGGGACGCATCGCGGCGGCCCTGGGGGCGACGGACAGCCGTCTGAAACAGGAAGACCTGCGGATCAAGCTTAACGGCGTATACGTTTTCAATAACGGCAAGCCCCTGGCTGTCAAGGATCGCGGGCTTTTGAAAGGTCGCAATATCGTCGTGGATGTCGCCGTGGGCCGCGGGAAATCCGGCGCGACGGTCTATACGTCGGATTTGTCTTACGGATATGTCAGGATCAATGCGGATTATAATTAGGCACCCCTCGTCTAGGCATCGTGAATTTTGCGACGCTTCGAAAAATTCACGATAGACTTCGGGGTTGATTTTGCAGGGAATAGAAACCTTCAGAGGGGACAAAATCAAATGGATGAAGCCATCAAGAAAGCTGATGTATTAATAGAGGCATTGCCGTATATCAAGAAGTTCCGCAAGAAGACCTTTGTTATTAAATACGGCGGCAGCATCCTGGGCGAAGAGACGATCCGCCGGGGTGTTTTGGAAGATATCGTGTTTTTGAGTTTTATGGGCATCAAGACCGTTCTTGTCCACGGCGGGGGGCCGAGCATCTCGGAGAGGATGCGCAAGCTCGGCAAGAAGAGCGAGTTTGTGGACGGGATGCGTGTGACGGACAAGGAGACCCTGGGGGTCGTCGAAGAGGAGCTGATGGAACTCAACAAGCTCATTGTCGATGAGATCCACCAGATCGGCGGGACGGCCGTAGGCCTTAGCGGCAAGCACCACGGTCTTTTCCATGCTGAAAAGATCAAGGCCCGCGTGGACCTGGGTTTCGTCGGCATCATCACAGGCGTTAAGACCGATCTGATTGAGAAAGACTTAAAGGCGAGCGCCGTCATTGTCATCGCCCCGATGGGCGTCGATGGACACGGCGTCGTCTATAATATCAACGCCGATGAGGCGGCGTCCAAGACGGCCGCGGCGCTGACGGCGGAAAAATTCGTATTATTGACGAATGTCCGCGGGGTCATGAGAAATCCCGAGGACCCGGAATCCCTCATCACGAGTCTGGATCTGAATGATATCAAAAGCCTTATCGAGCAGAATGTTATCCAGTCGGGCATGATCCCCAAGGTGAATGCCTGCATTGACGCCCTGGAAGGGAACGTCAATAAGACGCATATTATCGATGCACGTATCCCGCACGCCCTGCTCCTGGAGATCTTTACAGATAAGGGCGTCGGCACGGAGATCGTAAAATAAGAGCGTCAAAGAGCAAGGAGTGCGAGAGACGTAGATATGACTAAACAGGATGTTTTCGACGCCTATAACCATTTCATCATGCCGACCTATACGAAGATGCCTTATATCTTCGTCAAGGGCAAGGGGATGAAGCTTTATGACATCGACGGACGGGAATATCTCGATTTTTTCCCGGGTTGGGGCGTGGGCAATGTCGGCCATTGCCATCCGGCGGTCTTGTCGGCCGTGCGGCACCAGCTGGGCAAGCTGATCCATCTGCCGAACAATTATTATCATCCGGCCCAGGCCAAGCTTGCTTCCGAGATCATCCGCCATGCTTTCGACGGCAAGGTTTTCTTTTCCAATTCGGGGGCCGAAGCCAACGAGGCGGCGATCAAGCTGTGCCGGGCGTATGGAGCGGCGGACGGCTCCAACCGCTACGAGATCCTGACGTTTGCGAATGCGTTCCATGGCCGGACGCTGGCAACGATCACGGCGACGGGCCAGGAGAAATACCAGAAAGGCTTTGAGCCTCTTGTGGAAGGCTTCCGGACAAACCTGCCTTTGAACGATATCGATGCCGTCTTGGCCGCCGTCACGGACAAGACCGTCGCTGTCATGCTGGAGGTGGTGCAGGGGGAAGGCGGTATCAACGTCGCGACGCCTGACTTTGTCCGCCGGTTGCGCCAGATCTGCGACGAGCGCAAGATGCTTCTGGTGATCGATGAAGTCCAGACGGGCATCGGCCGGACGGGCAAGATGTTCGGCTATCAGCATTACGGTATCACACCGGACATCATGACCTTGGCCAAGTCGCTGGGCGGGGGATTGCCGATCGGCTGTATGGTGGCGCGGCGCGAAATCGCAGATACGCTCAAACCGGGGACGCACGCCTCGACCTTTGGCGGAAGCCCTGTCGTTTGCCGGGCAGCTTTGGGTGTCTTTCGCGCCATCCAGAAAGACAAGATGCTGCAGAATGCGACGCGGATAGGGGCTTATCTTTTGGAAAAATTCGAGGAGATGAAAAAGGACTGCCCATCCATCAAGGAGGTCCGCGGTCTGGGTCTCATGATCGGCCTGGAGCTTACCCGGCGCGGCAAGCCTGTGGTCGACCGGTGCCTCGCCAAAGGGCTTTTGATCAATTGCACGCACGATACGGTCTTGCGGTTGATGCCTGCTTTGAACGTGACGAAAAAACAGGCAGATGCGGCCTTAAAGATCCTGGGTTCCGTGTTAAGAGAAGTGGTATAGACGCCAGCGAATTGTTTTGGAGTCATCCCGCCGGAGGCGGGATGAGGAGGGTTTTGCATGAGTGTACCTAATCCAGAAAGGATGGACCTCCGCATTCCACATAGCGGAGGGTCTAAGCGGGATTTTCTCGCTGTTACGGATTTCAGTCCTGAAGAGGTCCTGGAGATTTTTAAGAAGACCGACGAGCTCAAGAAGGACCGTTTCCGGGAGTGTTTTAAGAACAAGGCCGTCGGCCTGATTTTTCAGAAGCCGTCGCTGCGGACGCGCGTCTCGTTCCAGGTGGGCGTTTGGCAGCTGGGCGGGCAGTGTATGTCTTTATCGCCGGCGGAGGTCAATATCGGCGTCCGTGAGTCCGTGAAAGACGCGGCGCAGACCTTGTCGCGTTATCTGGACCTTGTGGTCGCGCGCGTTTTTAAGCATAAGGATGTCGTGGATCTGGCGCGCTATGCCCAGATCCCCGCGATTAACGGTTTGAGCGATCTGCATCATCCGTGCCAGGCGCTGGCGGATATTTTTACCGTCAAGGAGAAGCGCGGCGCGCTCAAGGGATTGACGCTGACGTATGTCGGGGACGGAAATAATGTGTGCCATTCCTTGTTGCAGATCACAAGTCTTATGGGGATGCATATGCGCGTGGCCTCCCCTAAAGGGTTTGCCCCGCAAAAGGATGTCCTCAATGAAGTCCAGGCGCTGGCTAAGAATGCCGGGTCTTCGATCGTCGTGACGCAGGATCCCAAGGAGGCTGTGCGCGGCGCCGACGTCCTTTATACAGATGTGTGGGCAAGCATGGGACAGGAGAAGGAGGCAGCGCGGCGGGCCAGGATCTTTAAAAAATATCAGATCAATAAGGAACTTTTGGCTTTGGCAAAGAAGAACGTCCTAGTCATGCATTGCCTGCCGGCGCATCGCGGCTCGGAGATCACCGATGAGGTGATGGACAGTCCGAATTCCGTCGTCTTCGATGAGGCCGAGAACCGTCTTCATGTCCAGAAGGCGATCATGATGAAACTACTAAATAAGTAGCCAGTTAAAAATTTCTATTTGTCTCAAGTTTTCGATTTTTTACTGACTACTAAAAAATGGGGCTGTTATGAAAAAGGTCGTACTTGCATACTCGGGGGGATTGGATACGTCCTGCGCCATCAAATGGCTCAAGGATAAGGGGTGGGATGTCGTTGCCTATATCGGCGACGTGGGGCAGGGAGAGGATTTTTCCCTTGTCGAGAAACGCGCGCTGCAGACAGGTGCTTCCAAGGTCTATGTCGGAGATCTCAAGGGGGAATTTGTCTCCGATTTTATCCTGCCGGCGCTGCAGGCCCATGCGGCCTATGAGGGCAGATATCTTCTGGCCACGGCCCTGACGCGGCCCTTGATCGCCAAGCATTTGGTCGAGGTGGCCCATCGCGAGAAGGCCGAGGCCGTTGCGCATGGATGCACGGGCAAAGGCAATGACCAAGTGCGGTTTGAGGTCACCTCCAGGATCCTCGATCCGAAACTGCAGATCGTGGCGCCGGTGCGGGAGTGGGAATTCAAATCGCGCGAGGAAGAGATCGATTATGCTAAGGTTAAAGGGATCCCCTTGACCGTCTCAAAGAAAAAAGTATACAGTATCGACAAGAACCTTTGGGGTATCTCGATCGAGTGCGGGGTCCTGGAAGACCCGTCCGTCGAGCCGCCCAAAGACGCTTATCAGATGACCGTGGCGGCCGAGGATGCGCCGGACAAGCCGACGTACGTCGAGATTGAATTTGAGAAGGGTGTCCCGGTCAAGATGAACGGCAAGAAATACGACTTACAAGGTCTCATCGTCCATCTCCATGAGGTGGCCGGCAAGAACGGTGTCGGCCGCGTCGATATGGTTGAGAACCGCCTGGTGGGCATCAAGTCGCGCGAGATCTACGAGTTCCCGGCGGCCACCTGTCTCTATACGGCCCATCGCGAGCTGGAGTCCCTCGTCCTTGACCGCGAATTGCTGCATTTCAAAGAGGGGCTTGCGCCGAAATATGCAGAGATGGTGTATTACGGGCTATGGTATTCGGAGCTCAAGAGCGCTCTTGATGCCTTTATCAAGGAATCACAGAAGAGGGTGACCGGATCGGTGCGTCTCA
>CAYYFL010000027.1:0-11587 GCA_964471325.1 uncultured Planctomycetia bacterium | reverse complement strand
AGGCCCTTCGCTTATTTGGTATTGCGGAGGCCTACCCCTTGTGGGTTAGCTGTTTGCACGAGGAGTGAATTTATTTTACTTAATCCTTCTTAAATTCCCAACAAATGTTCCACCCCGAAGAGATAAAATCTTGCGCCGGGACAAAAAAATATTATATCATATCTGCAACTCATTTGAGAAAAACAAGATATATCACTCTCAAGGCGGGTTGACGCGAGGCACGATCCTCGTCCTTCGAGTATCAAAAAAATCTCATATATTATAACAAATATCCTTAAAAAAGAAATAAAAAAGCGCTTCTTTTGAAGCGCGGCAAAAGCCGGCCTTTCTCCGGAC
Source organism: uncultured Planctomycetia bacterium (assembly GCA_964471325.1). Taxonomy (GTDB): domain Bacteria; phylum Omnitrophota; class Gorgyraeia; order Velamenicoccales; family Velamenicoccaceae; genus Velamenicoccus. The sequence goes on along the minus strand of CAYYFL010000027.1, from coordinate 11,251 downwards.
AGCTTGACGACCGGTCTTGCGGCCGCCACCTATTTTTTCTCCAGGCCCGGCGGGACCTTTTTCCAGGGATACCCGGCGGCCGCTTCTTCAAAACCAAGGTCAAAAAGTTTGCGCATCTCCACAGGGTCAAAAGGCTCTTTGGCCTCTGAAAGGTGATCGCCGGGGATATAGGCAAGATTAAAATCGCCTCCGCGCAACTTTGTGAAGGTATATAATTGATAGATGTCCCCAATGCCCTGGGCATTGATCAGCGTATCGACGGCGCGCTCCGCAATATCCACAAGGCTGTCGGAAATTTCCTTCCAGACAGGATCGACATAACCGTTCCTGATGACGTAAATCCTGTAGTTAAATCTCGACATATCCAGGCCTTTTTGGCGCACGGCCTGCTCCAGGCCGAGCGCGATGTCATGAAGAAAGAAGACCTGCTTGACAACCCCTCCGTCGACGTGCATCTCATCGTATTTCTTATTGTTGACCTCCACCTGCATGAAAACCGGCGGAAACGCCAGGGGGATCGATGCCGACGCCAGGATGACCTTCCTAAACAAACGCAATGCCCGCTCGTCTCCTACAGAGGCGATCTTCCCCATGTCCCAGATGACAAGCCGCTGCGCATCCAGATCGGTCGTGCCGACATACAGCCTGCGGCCCTGGGCGTATGCGGCGGCGACCTCCTTCAAGAACCTCTCATCGAAGTATTTCTCAAGCAGGTTTTCCAGCGGCTTGGAACTCGCAAAAGAATCATGGGACAGGCGGACGTGCATAATGTTCTTTGTCGCATAATTTGTGCAGAGCTCCTGGAGCTGGCGGTCGTAGGCGCTGCCTAAAAAGGCAAACGGCGCGATAATGGCCCCGACACTGATCCCCGTCACGATCTGAAAAACCGGCCTTGACCCTTCTTGCGTCCAGCCGTTCAGGAGGCCGGCGCCGTAAGCGCCGTATGCCGCACCGCCGGAGATCGCAAGCAAGGTATACTTCCGGTTGCCCCTGAAATCAAAAAAAGACGGGTTGTTTTTTTCCGCCTGCTCCAATAGCCCGATAAAATCTTTCGTAAAAGATTCACTCCGGGCGCCGCTTAGCGCCCGGATATCCCGCAGGCCAGAAACCGTCACATCCCCTGTCAGGTCCGCCGGGACCGCATGCCGCGCCGCGGCGCATCCGGACACGGCAAAAACCAGAATAACCAACCAGCAGATTCTCTTCGACATAAGAATAGCTCAGTGTTTGATGAACCTTTTTTCAAAACGGTCCAGATACCAGAAGACAACGGGAACAAGGATAAAAGTAAATACGATTGAAGCCAGCATGCCGCCGGTCATGACGGCGCCCATGGCCTTCTTGGCTTCCATCACCGACCAGAGCTGCGGCAAGACGCCCAGGATGATGGCGATAGACGTCATCATGATGGCCCTGAACTTCTCAGAAGCGCCGATCCACAGCGCCTCTTTAACAGGCACACCCTCTCTCATTTTAATCAACGCATAATCAAGCATTAATATCGCATTATTGACCACCATGCCCACAAGCATGACGGCGCCCATCATCGACGCGATGTTAATGGAAAATCCCATGAAAAACAGACCGGAGATAATCCCGATCATCGAGGTTGCGACCGTCGTCATAATAGCCAAAGGATAAGCAATCAACGAATTCATAAGAGCGCACAGCAACATAAATGTCAGAATGATCGCAAGCACAAATGCCTTGCCGAGCTCGCGGTTTGCCTCTTCCATGTTTTCCGAATGTCCGACATAGCGATAGCCGTACCCTTCGGGGAATAGCATGGATTTAAACCGCTTATTCAGGATGCCGGAGACGATGCCAAGAGAGCTCTTGCCCAGAAAACCGTCGAGACGGATCACACGCACCCTGTCGCGATGGCGGATTGTCGGGATGGTCTTGTCGATCACGAGCGTGCCGAGCTCATCCAAGGGAATAAGTCCTTTGCGTGAAAGCACGGAAATAACCTTGATGTCGTCCGCCTCCTGCGCGTAGGCGTCGTTCAGTTCGATATTGATTTTGTACTCCTCGCCTTTCTCCTTATAGGTATTCGTATCGTCCCCATATACCGATGACCGGAAGCTTGTCCCCACTACGGCGGCCGTAAGCCCGTACTCGGCAATCTTTTCCTGCAGGGGCTTCAAGCGGACCTCGTCTGCCGGAGACTTGTAGGACAAAATAACGCTTTTGAAATAACCGCTCTGCTCCATCAAGTCCTTCATCTGCTGGGAGAGCTTGATCATCGTATCGTAATCAATGCCATAGAGGTCTATGGCCACATCTCCCGCACCGGATTCGACGGAAACCCCGCGGTCGTAGCTCACCTCGACATCGGGGATCGTGGCGATGAGTTTTGTCAGCTCATCCATGATGTCCGTATCTTTTCTTTTCCTTTCTTTTTGAGACACGAGATCCAGAGTGATCTTGGCGTTCTCAACGCCGTTTTCTCCGATATTCGTCAGGTATGATTTTTTCTCCGGGATCTTCTCAAGATACTCTTCTACCTGCTTGCACGTTTCAAGGGTGCGCTCAATCGTCGAACCCTGCGGAAGGGCGATATTGACGGTGAACTGGTCCTCGTCGGACTTCGGCGTAAAATCGCTCTCAATATACGGCACCAGCATCAACGAGCCAAAAAACAAGAAGACGACAGAAATAATGGTTGTCTTTGGATAGCGAAAAATAAGATCAAAAACATACCGATATTCCTTCTTCAAAAACTCCATACCGACATCGATGCCAGAACGTATCCAATGTAAAGGAAAAAACAAGGCTTCCAGAATGGGGCTGGACTTCACGGCGCCGGCTTTATTGTCCTTTTTGGGCCTCAGAAGCGCGGCGCACAACATAGGCGTTAAGGCAAAAGAAGCCAACAATGAAAAAAGCGTCGCATAGACCACGGTCAGGCCGAAAGACTTCATGAATACGCCGACGATCCCGCTCATCATGGATAACGGCATAAATACAACGAGATTGGTGCCGGTCGCCGCAATGATGGGGATGAATACCTCCTGCGTGCCTTCGATAGCAGCCCTTTCAGGATCGTTCGTGCGCTCTAAATGAACCGAGACGTTTTCAATGATGACGATGGCGTTTGAGATCAAGGTGCCGAGCACCGAGGCGATGGCAAGCAACGTCAGCATATTGATCGAAAACTTCGACATCCACATGGGGAACAATGTCGAGATGATCGAGGCCGGGATAATGATACAGGCGATGAAAGCGATGTCCCAACGCCCCATAAAGAAATAAAGGATCGCAGCCGTCAGCAAAAGACCGACCAAAATGCTCCATTTTGTGTCATTGGTCTCATTGACGATAAACGTCGTGGTGTCCGTCGCAATATCAAGTCTGACCCCGGCGGGCAGGATCGCCCTGAAGGCATCCATCTTGCGCCTCATCTCGCGGGCGATGGCAACGGCGTTGCCGTCGGAGGCCTTGTTGATGGAAAGCCCCACCACCTCTTTGCCGTTATAACGCGCCATCGTATCTATTTTCTTATAAGCGTCTTCAATATTGGCGATGTCCTTCAAAAGACAGCTTGACCCGTCGGAAGAGACCAGCTTCATCTGCGCAATCTCATCAATGCTCTCGAATTCCCCGGTGAACCTGGCCCCGAGCGAATTAAATCCTTTTTCTAAAGCACCGGCCGGAATGTTCTTATTCTTCGCAAGCATCGCGTTGATCACTTCTCCGATGCTCGTATAATGCTGTTTCATCAGCATGGGATCGAGCCAGACGTTGATCTGTCTTTTCTTGCCGCCATAGACATCGACCTTAGCCACGCCGGCGATGGAAGAAAATTTGGTCTTCAGGGTCTTATCGGCATATTCGTAGAGGTCCCGGCCGTCGAGCGTATCGCTTGAAAGCACAAGTTCCATGACCGGCGTGATCAGGGGATCATATTTCTCGATGATGGGTTTTTCAATCGAATCCGGCAAATCATTCAGAATGGCATCCACCTTATCTTTGACCTCGATGGACTTGACGTTAACGTCTGCCTCGATCAAAAACTCGATTGAGATAAAAGCCAGGCTTTCATAGGCCTGGCTTTTGATATTTTTAATCTCGGATATCTCGGCAACTACGTCTTCAATTTTTTTGACGATCAGCGTTTCCACCTCCAAAGGAGTGGCTCCCGGATAGGTCACCGAGACCGTCACGATGGGAAAGTCCATCTTCGGAGTTTTCTCGACAGGCAGATTGGCATAACTGTAGACGCCGAGAACCACAAATACCAAAACAAACATAATAGTGGTGATCCGATGTTTAACAAAATAGGCGATCATCGTTTTACCATCCCATCCTGTCCCGTGCCAGCGGCCTGCTTTCGGCCGACGATATTCACCCTTTGACCTTCCCCGAGAGAATACTGTCCCATGAACACAATGGCATCTCCGGATGCGATGCCATCGGTGATAAGAGTCCCATAGCCGTTGCGGGAACCCACCTTAACTTTGATCTTTCTGGCCTTGCCGTCCTCGACTTTCCACACATAGGTGCCTTCTTTAGAGATATCGACGACATTGTTGGGCACGACCCATGCGGCCTTTAACGTCTGGGTCTGCGCAAAAAGCACGAGCTTGGAGCCGGCCGCACCTGAAAAACTGCTGAAGGCCACCGCGACGGGGAACATCCCTGTCTCCATATCAAGCTCCTGGCCGATACTTAAGATCGTGCCACAGGGAATACCGCTGTTGGCGCCCGGATAGACCTCCTGGCCCTGCGCAAGCTTATCTTTGATGTCCCCCGTGACAAAACCTCTGGCCGAGCCGTCCTGTCCGATGATAACGGTAAATTTCGTATAGACAGGAACATCCATCGCCGCCATCTCCCTGACGATCACCGGTTTTCCGTACCGGCTCCACTCGGAAACAAAGCTGACGATCTGGCGGCCGCGGCCAACCTGCACGGCCGCCATCCTGGCAAGCACGGCGATAACGCCGAACAACAGCACGGCTGCGTATATCTTTGTCCTGCGATTAAGATTTTTTAATTCCGCCCGCTTCATTCGCTTTCTCCGCGATTAACTTTTCAATACTGGCCAGCGTGATATTGATGTTGAACAACGTCATCTCCTTATTCAGTCTCTGATTGGTCAAAAGAAGCTCGGCATCATTCAGATCGGTCAGAGTCACCTGGCCCGAAGCAAACATCTCCTGCGTCTGCTTGAACGACTCTTGCGCCAAGTCCACCGCTTCGATATTGGCCTTGAGATTATCCTTATACTGTTCATATTCCAAAAAGGCTTTCTTGAGTTCCAACATGTAGTTCCGCCACACCTGCTGTTTTCTCAAGACCGCGATATCTTTGGTGGCCCTCGACTGGCTCAATTGCGCCTGCTTGAGCCCGCCTTCCCAAATCGGGATGTCGATCTTAAAGCCCACAAGGGAATAATTATCCAGGTCGCCGCTAGACGGAAACGAGTGTTCATTGCCGCCCCCGGCATAGCCCCATGAGGAAAAGGCGGATACGGTCGGGAAAAGGGCGGCGAATTTGCTCTTGACCTTTGCGTCGGCCGATTCAATGGTCTTATCCAGGCTCTTGAGATACGGTTCCCTTTCGGCCATGACGAAAACGAGCGCCTCGTAATCGTAAGACTCATATTTATCCTTAAAATCTCCAAGCAGGGAAATGCTGCATTCATGACTCACATCGATGAGCCTCTTTAGAGTTTCCATGGCGGCATCATACTCTGTCCTGGCCTCGTTGACCGTAGGAACGCGCGAAGCCACATCGGTATTCATCCTAAGGATCTCATACCTGGAGCTGCGGCCGCCGTAAGAACGCTGGCCCAACAGCTCCTTGTTCTCGAGGGCATTCTCATACGATTTCTCGGTGATGGCGAGGGTATTCTTGGCCAAAACGCAGCTGTAATAACTCAATTTTGCGGTGTAGACTATCTCCTCTCTGGTCGCGTCCCTATTGAACCTCGTCGCCTCCACCGCTTTTTTGGCGGCGTTCACCGCATACAGGACCCTGCCGAATGACCAGAGGACCTGAGAGGCGTTTATAGTACTTTCAGACTCGTAATCGGCTATCTCGGCGGCCGCGCTGTCCGGATAAGACAGGTTACGCGTCCACTGCGACTTGGCGGTAAAATGCGGCAGCATCTCCGCGCGCTCCTCCCGGTAGACCCCCTCGCTTTTATCAACCTCTTTATCCTTGATCTTCAATTCTTCGCTGGTATCCAAGGCCCTTCCGATGGCCTCGTCAAGGCCTATCTCTAAAACAACGGGGCACTCCGCGGCATAACCAACCGCCATGGCCATATTTAAGGTAAGCGCCGCGATAATGACCCGACTGGCTGCAAAGATCAAACGTCTTCTCATCTTCCCCTCGCCGCTCTCTTTGTCCCCAAACCCTTCCAGAGAAACCGCAATTGACGCCTGAAATGATAAACAATATCCTTATTGACGGCGAATTTAGCCGCCAATAACGTACCGCTCAAAATTGTCATTAACGATACCTGCAGATCGTCGATTTTAATGTCTTTGGAGAGTTCGCCATGGCGGACGGCCTCTTTGAGGCACTCGCTGAAGAAATCGTCCGGCAGCATCAGTTTTATATCCTCTATGCCTTCGCAATCCGGCAGAAAAATCTGCCTTTCAAGGCTGGATATGGACAGGTTCTTGGGCCTCTGTTGCTGGATGATCATCAGGGCTATCAACTGATAAATGATATTGTCATAACGCAGTAATTCCTTCCCTAGATTTTCAAGAACGGCATCAATCAAGGCCACATACGCGCCTTCCGGCACGTCTTTACGGGCCTTCCAGATAACCCGAAGAAACTCCAGGTGCATATAATAGTTGATGATGTCGATCTTTTCCGGAAAATAGTTGAAGAAGGTACCTTCGGAAATATCGACATCCTTGCAGATCTGGCGGACGGAGATATCGTCGAAACGCGTCTTCTCCAGACGTTTGATGAAAGCCTCCATGATGGCGATCTTTGTTCTGGCGTGTTTTCGTTCGCGCAATGAATATTCCTTATGGATCATACCGGCCTCCTTCAATATTTGAAGTATACATCAAAAATATAGCATACTATAATTATTTTTACAAGATTTTTCTGCGAGGGCGACGGACCGCACAATGCAGCGTCATGGCGGAAGATAATTTTAAATTATCAGATGCGGGAAGTTGGCCTGGCAGGGCCTTGTACGAAGAAAAACTTAAAAAGAAAATCAGGCTGGAAGTTGATGCTGCTGAGACATGCTGGCCGTCTCCTGATAGGCCAACAGCGCCGAGGGAAAAGGCCCCAGGACGCGCGGCAGGACTCCCTGCAGATACGCGATGGCGACACCGTAATTGGTCAAGGCGGCCCCCTGCTCTCTGGCCCTCTCGATCCGCGCCAGCATCTCGCGTCTCGTGAACATACAGGCCCCGCAATGGATCACAAGACGGAAACCTTTCAGGTTTTCAGGAAAATCCTTGCCAGCGCAGACCTCGACAGGGACATCGAACCCTTTGAAGCGGGACAGCCAGCGCGGGATCTTGACGCGGCCGATATCATCCTGGATCGCGTGATGAGAACAGGCCTCGGCGATCAGGACCTTATCGCCTGGCCGAAGCTGCTCGAGCGCCCTGGCGCCCTTGACCGCCTCGTCGAGATCGCCTTTGCTGCGGGAAAATAAAATAGAAAATGTCGTGCAGGGGATTTCCTGGGGCGTCGCTTCGACCATCCTGTCCACCACCTGGGAATCGCAGACGACCAGCGACGGCGGCGTTTTCAAATTTTTCAGGCATGACGCGTATTCGCTTTCCCTGACGACAACAACGCCCCTGCCGTGATCCAGCACATCGCGGATCGCCTGCACCTGGGGCAGGATCAGGCGCCCCTTCGGCGCCTCCAGATCGATAGGGACGATGAAGACGCAAAGCTTGCCCTGCGCCAGGAGGTCCCCGACCAGCGCCGGCGGATGAAGGAATTCCTCGGGGCATATCTCGATCAACTGCGCCTTGAAAGCATGGACAAAAGGATCCCGGCCGGGCCGGTCAAGGCAACTGCAGGACAAGACGCGGGAAGAATGCCGGCGCAGTGATTCCATAAACTCAGCCGAAGGCGTGCGGATATCGGCCTTGTTGACGACGATGATAACGGGGATCCGGCGCTTCCGGGCCTCCGCGAAAACATCTTCTTCGTAAACCCCCCATGCTTCGGCTTCTGTCAGCAATACAAGCACGTCGCATCGATCAAAGACCTTTTTGGTGCGCCCGACCCGCAAGGCGCCGAGTTCCGAGGCATCGTCGAGGCCGGCCGTATCCAGAAAAACGACGGGCCCGATCGGCAATAATTCCATGGGCTTTTCGACGACGTCGGTCGTCGTGCCGGGGATATGCGACGTGATCGCGACATCCTGGCCGACGACATAATTCAAAAAACTCGATTTGCCGACATTGGTCCTGCCGAATAACCCGATATGCAGCCTGAGGGATTTGGGTGTCTTTTGCATGGTTTTGATGCCGAAAATTCCCGTGGGGCGACGTCCCCATGGCCACGCCTGCCACGGCCAGAACAGGAAATTCTGACAAGGGGATTAGAGGGGAATAGCGACGGTTTTGGTTTTGACGCCGGGACAGGCTTTGAGCGCCTTTGCCAGGGCCCGAGTCTCGCCGGAAGACCCGACAACCTCAAGCAGGATCAATCCTTCATCCGAACACTTGTCCAACACGCCGTCATGGATGCCCAGGCGGGTCTTGATGATACAGCCATGGTCCGTCAAGGCCTTCTGGACCCTGGCCGCGGCGGTGCGCCGCCGGTGCATGTGAATGATAATGATGGCTTTGTCCATTGCATACCTTTGTTAACACCTCCAATAACCAATAATCAAGATACAAATTCCAAATAAATCCCAATCTTCAATCACCAATCATCAAACAAAAATCCTTAAAACGAATATCAGAAGACTTGGGCTTTATATTGGCTATTGAATTATTGGTGATTGGTTATTGTTTGGCGATTGTTTCTTGGAACTTGGTTATTTCTCATCGTCTTAATATTTACCTTCACTTTTTTATATTCTCTTCGACGGCCTTGAGCAACGTATCCGGCTTGATCGGCTTTTCCAGCACCGTCTTGACAGGGAGCCAGTCGGCATCCGGCTCAAAGCCGAACGGCAGATTCATCTCTTTACGGATGCCTGTGATCATGATGACAGGGATGTCCTTTGTCACCTCGTCGCCTTTCAGGTTCCGGGCGATATCGAAACCCTCGCTCTTATGCGTCATCATGACATCGAGCAAGATCAGGCCCGGGACTTCCTTCTTGGCTTTCTTGAACCCCTCTTCGCCGTTCGGCGCCGAAATCACATCATAGTTCTTCGCCGTCAAAAGCGTGCTCATGGCGTCAACGTAATCCGCATCGTCATCGATAATCAGGATTTTATTCGACATGTCCCCATCTCCTCCCCTATAGTGAAAATCCCACTCAATGTCCTTATTATATCACACCTTTATTTTTAATGAATCTCCCCGGCTATAATTCACACAACGGCCGATAGCAGCAGCCATTGTCTCCATACAGGGAACACACGCCCCGGAGGTTTCCGTCAGACAGCGCTTATGCGGATAGATCTCATAGGCCTGCCTGTAAGGTTGAGGCGTAAAATTCGGCATGAGAACATTGGCGCCGGCCTTCAAGGCCGCGAGGCGATGGTCTTCCTCGAGGCTCCCCACGGCTGTCGTTGCCGGCATGTGCGCGTTTTTGACCAAAATCCTCGTTATCGCGAGCACCCTGAGCACTGCGTCAATATCCCCGTCACCCTCTGATCCCAAAGGCGTGCCGGGATGCGCGATAAAAGGGCCGATGCCGATCATATCGAAGTCATAACGCTTGAAAAATAAAATATCTTGTGCCAGGTCCTCAAGCGTCTGGCCCGGAAGCCCCACGATGCTTCCGGAACCCACCTGATAGCCTAAGTCCCTCAGAACGCGCAAACACTCAAGCCGCCTGTTAAAATCCATATCCGGATGGAGCCGGCGGTATAACGCCGGGTTCGTCGTCTCAATCTTCAACAGATAGCGGTCTGCGCCGGCCTCGCGCCACAAGGCATACGCCTCCCGCGGCTTTTCTCCGACGGAAAGCGTCACCGCCATGTCGGCGGCGGATTTGACGGCCCGGATGACAGCCGCAAGCCAGAGAGGATCGAGCGCATCGTCCTCTCCTGACTGCAGGACCACTGTCTTGATGCCGCAGGCCGCGGCCTCCAGGACCGATGCCAGGATCTCCGCCGGGCTCATCCGGTAACGCTTGAGCTGCCGATGGGCCTTGCGCAGACCGCAATAAGCGCAATCCCTGGAACACCGGCTGGAGAACTCCACGATCGCGCGCAACAGGATCCCGTCGCCGAAACAGGCGCGGCGGATGCCATCGGCGCGCGCAAAAAGCACATCCGACTCCTCACCCGATGCATCCAGAAACGCCACGACATCGGATATGTCCGGCACATCGCCGGCAGAAACCCTGTCCAGCAAGCTTTGGAATTCAGGCATATTAGACATAAACGTCGCGGATCCCTTTTTGAATGTCTTCAAAAAAGGCGCCCAACTGCCGCCGGCTGTTTTCATCCAAAAGCGTCTTGGCCTGCTCGATGAGGCGGTATCCCTGTTCCCTGACAGCAGAAGAAGCAAAATCATCCAGATATTCCTTGAGCGTGATCAAGGCATTCATCTGGCATTTGCCTTTGATCGTCCCCGGCTTGGCCAGGCCCATGAATGTCGCGCCCGTGCGCTCCTTGCGGTAACAGGCCGCGCAAAAACTGGGGCACAACCCTTTTTCAATCAAGGACCCGATCACCTGATCCAGGTTGCGTGCATCGTTCGGGAAAAACTGGCCGTCGTCTGCGCCGTCGTCCTGCGTATAGCCGCCCGGCGATGTCCGGGAACCGGCACTGACCTGAGAGACACCGACGGCAAAAAGCTCGTCCCTGAACGACGGCGCCTCCCTTGTCGTCAGGATAATGCCTGTATAAGGAACAGCCAATCTTAAGATGGCGACTGTTTTCTTGAATTCTTCGTCCGACAGCTTGTAAGGCGCCGCCCCGATAAAATCCACGCCGTGCGCCGGCTCGATACGCGGCACAGAGATCGTGTGCGGGCCGACGCCAAATGTCTCTTCCAGATGACGGATATGCTCCAAGAGACCCAGCGTCTCGAAACGATAATCATAGAGACCGTAAAGCGGACCGATGCCCACATCGTCGATGCCGGCGCGGAATGCCCGGTCTATCGCATCCAGACGGTTA
>CAYYFL010000026.1:0-12514 GCA_964471325.1 uncultured Planctomycetia bacterium | reverse complement strand
AGACCCTTCGCTTATTTGGTATGGCGAAGGTCTACCCCCTTGTGGGGTTAACTCCGAGCGTATCTTGAGAATTTATGGCTGCCCGTCCGAGCTCTGTGAAGGCTGGGCTGGCCTGCCCTGGCAGGCCGAGGCATAAATTGTCAAGATGCTTACACGGGGAGTAACATTAATTTCTCTGCCGGCCTGCCCTGGCGAAAATTCCAAGCGCCCGCCACCCCAACTTCGGCGCCTGCCTGCCTTGGCCGAAGGCAAGGACGTCCGCCAAAGCATTGGTGGCGGATGTTTAAGCGAGGAGTCGTTTTTAAATATCCAAATTCCTCACCAGGTGCGCGTTTTTCTCGATGAATTCCCGCCGGGGATCCACCTGGTCTCCCATCAGGATTGTGAAGATCTCGTCGGCCTCAATCGCATCTTCCAAAAGCACCTTGAGGATTGTCCGCCGCTCGGGATCCATCGTGGTATCCCAAAGCTGTTGCGGGTTCATCTCGCCCAGACCTTTATAGCGCTGGAAGGTCATCCCTTTTTTGGCCAATTCCTTAACATGCTCCAGAACGTCCTTGAGCGCAAAAAATTCCACGTCCACCTCATTCGTAATCCTGAAGGCCGGCTTGGCTTTCTTGCCGCCTTCCGTCTGTTTGGCGCTCCGGACAGAAGCATCCTCCTTACGCTTGGAGGGACCGAAATATGTTTCTATGGGGATCCCCATCTTCTCAATCTTCGTGATCACCTTCTCTATATCCTCTGCATCGTAAATCTCAACATAATTGAACTCTTCCTTTTCGCCTTTGGCAGACTCCGAAAGCTTGGCGAGCTCTGCATCAGAGAACAAATAATGGGCATTTTGCTCCACTTTTGCCACATAAATAGGCAATTTTTTGGAACCCTTGTGTCTATTTACAACCAATTTTTCTAAATCAACTCCATTTTTCTCTAAATGAATGCTGAATCTATCCAGTTGGACAAGAGATTCGAGTAATTCTTTGAACTGAGGATCGTTCAATGTCTTCTTGTCCGCCAGAACAGTGAACTTAAGTCCTTCTCTTCCAATATCTAACATCAATTGGTTCATCTGCTCTTCTGTCTGAATATATTCTTCCCTGTTACCCCTCTTGATCTTATACAAAGGCGGCTGGGCGATATAGATGTGTCCGCCTTCGATCAGCTTGGGCAGCTGCCTTAAAAAAAGCGTCAACAGGAGCGTGCGGATATGAGAGCCGTCAACATCCGCATCGCACATGATAACGATCTTGTGATAGCGCAGTTTTTCAAGATTGAATTCATCCCCCACGCCCGTGCCGAGGGCCGTCAGGATCGTCCGGATCTCTTCGTTGCTCAGGATCTTGTCAAGCCTGGACTTCTCGACGTTCAGGATTTTTCCCTTGATGGGCAGGATCGCCTGGAAACGCCGGTCCCGACCCTGTTTGGCCGAGCCGCCGGCAGAATCGCCTTCAACAATAAAAAGCTCGGACATGGAGGCGTCCGTTTCCGAACAGTCGGCGAGCTTGCCGGGCAGGGAAAGCCCTTCCAGGGCGCCCTTGCGACGGGTCAGTTCGCGCGCCTTCCTGGCCGCCTCTCTGGCGCGCGCCGCCAGGACTGCTTTTTCGACGATCTTATTGGCGACGGGGGGGTGTTCTTCGAAAATGGTCGTCAGGAATTCAAACACCTGGGAGGCGACAAACCCTTCGGCCTCGGAATTGCCCAGCTTGGTCTTGGTCTGCCCCTCGAACTGGGGATTGGGGACCTTAAGGCTGACAACCGCCGTAAGGCCTTCGCGGACGTCGTCGCCGGAAATCGTGGCACTGGAGTCCTTCAGAAGGTTCTTGCTCTTGACGTACTGATTGATGGCGCGCGTAAGGGCGGATTTAAAACCGCTCAGGTGCGTGCCTCCTTCGACGGTATTGATATTGTTGGCGTAGGTAAAAATGTTTTCCGCGTAGCTATCGTTATACTGCATGCCCATCTCCAAAACCATGTCCTCGCCGGACTTCTCGACATAAAGAACTTTGTTGTGGAGCGGGTTTTTGTTTTTGTTCAAGTGCTCGACAAAGGAAATGATGCCGCCGTTGAAACAGAACTCCGCCTCCTTCTCTGCCCGTTCATCGACAAGCTTGATGGCCAGACCCTTGTTCAAAAAGGCCAACTCGCGCAGGCGGTTGGCCAGGACGTCGTAAGACATGTCGATGGTTTTGAAGATCTGCTTGTCCGGCTTGAAAGTCACCTTGGTACCGGTGGCCTTGGCCTTCCCGATGATCGTCAGCTTGGAAACGGTCTTGCCGCGCTCGTAACGCTGGTGGTAAACCTTCTCGTCGCGCCGGATCTCAACCTCGAGCCATTCCGAGAGCGCATTGACGACGCTGACGCCGACACCGTGCAAGCCGCCGGACACCTTGTACGCCCGGTGATCGAACTTGCCGCCGGCATGGAGCGTCGTCAGGGCGACCTCGACGGCGGGTTTTTTCTCTTTGGCATGGATGTCGACAGGGATGCCGCGGCCGTCGTCGATAACGCTGACGCTCTGGTTTTCGTGAACAACGACGCTGATGTGTTTGCAATATCCCGCCAACGCCTCGTCGACGGAGTTGTCGACGACCTCAAAGACCAGATGATGCAGGCCGCGGTTCGTCGTATCGCCGATATACATCGCGGGCCGCATGCGGACGGCCTCCATGCCTTCCAAAACCTGTATCGCTGTCGCATCATACTTCCTGTTCGCTTCTGCCATACCTCTCCTTGACGTCTCCCAGTTGCAGTTTAATGTCTTTGATCTTGAAGGCCTTGTAAAATTCCTTCTGAATCGTATTTTTTTTAAGGTTCAGCTGGTACAGCCACGCTGAGCTATTTACATTAACCCGGATTTTATCCTTTGTCAAATAAACGATTTGACTGTGTGCCGCCGCGCGCTCTCCCACCAGGCGCCGCCAGAGGGCCCTCGCTCCGTCGAGATCGCGCCCCTTCTGCTGCCTCATCAGGTCTTTGAGGACTGTCTTGAGGACGGATTTGATCTCCTGCATTTACTGACCCTTGTTAGCTCAGCCTCATGGGTTGCACGATGTACACGTATTCCGCCGACCGGACCACGCCGGGCTTCTCGCCGTCGTAAAACTCCAGGGAAAATTCCGGATCGCGCCAATACCGCAGGACATCCAGGAAATAGTTCGGGTTGAACCCGATGACAAACTCCTTGCCGGCATACTCCAGGGAGATCTCTTCCTTGAACTCCCCGACGTCCGGGGTGGACTTGGACACCACCAGCTTGTTCTTGAACAGTTCGAATCTGACCGCCTGGAAATCCGGCGTCGTCAAAAGGTTGGCCCGCCGCAACACCAGGACGAAATCATCCTTATTAAGCCTGATCTTCAAGGCGGAGGGTTGCGGGATCACGCGCTGATAATCGGGGAAGTCCCCCTCGATCAATCTCGAAATGATCACCGCCCCGTCCATTTCAAAAAAGACCTGGTTCTGGGAAATGACCAATGAGATATCCCCCTCATCCTTCAAGTTTCTCAAAAGCTCCTGGACGGTCTTGTAAGGGATGATGACCTTGGTCTCCTTATGCGCCTTGAGGGGCAATTTTTTCTCGACGACGGCCAGCCGTCGCCCGTCGGTCCCGACAAAACGGACAAGAGATTCCCCCTCCCCGCTCTTTTTGACCTCAAAAAGTAGACCGTTGAGGACATAGCGTGTTTCCTCGTGCGAAACGGCAAAGATTGTCAACTGAAGCATGTTCTTCAGGGTGTCTTGCGTCAACACAAGGCTCTCTTTTTCTTTGATCTCGGGAAGTTTCGGGAACTCCTCTTTGGGCAGCCCCATCAACTTAAATTCACAGTTTTCCAACTGGATATCCACAACGTTGTTTTTCCGCGTATTGATGACGACGGCGCCTGAAGGCAGCTCCTTAATGATATCGCTCAAGCGTTTCGTGGGTATAGTGATGGCTCCGGGCTCAAGGATCTCTGCATCAAGAATAATGGAAACCCCCATATCTAAATCAGTGGTGGTTAGCTTGACTTTGTTTTTTTGTGTCTCAAAAAGAATATTGGACAGGATGGGTAAAACATTCTTGGGTGTGATGACATTACCGACAGCTTGAATACCTTTTTGTAATTCTGTTTTATCCACACGGATTTTCATCCCTACCTCCTAACACTAAATAATTTAATATAAAAGTAGTCGTAGTAAGCACTTTTGATTCTGTTGAAAACCACAGAACCCCAGAAAAACAAACAACTAAAGACAAAAAATATTTTGGATAACCCGTGGATAGAAAAGGATTATCTCTGAAAATCGTTTTTGATTTGCTCCACCGCGTTCTTGATGTCGTGGTTTTTTGGGATCTCGGCCTGGATTTTCTTGAATGCGTGCAACACGGTCGTATGGTCTTTGCCGCCGAAAGCACTCCCGATCTCCGGCAAAGACATGCTTGTGAGTTCCCGCGACAGATACATCGCGACCTGGCGCGGCACCACGACATTTTTGACCCGCTTTTTGGTTTTTAACTCATCCGGGTTGATTTTGAAATAATCAGCCACGGCCTTCTGAATGTCTTCTACTGTGATCTGTTTGGACGCCTCTTTCAGCAGGTCTTTAAGGACGCTCTTGGCCATATCCAGGGTGATATGTTTTTCTTCCAGAAGCGAATAGGCGATCACCTTGACCAGGGCCCCTTCCAGTTCCCGGATGTTGCTCTTGATGATTTCGGCGATCAGATGGATGACGTCGTCGGGGATGTCGACGCTCTCGTTCTCGATTTTTTTCTTGAGGATCGCGATGCGGGTCTCCAGGTCCGGCGGCTGGATGTCGGTGACCAGGCCCCAGCTGAACCGCGAGACGAGACGCTCCTCGAGTTTCTGGATTTCCTTGGGAGGCCTGTCGGACGAGATGATGATCTGTTTGTGGCTGTCGTAAAGGGCGTTAAAGGTGTGGAAGAATTCTTCCTGGGTGGCTTCCTTATTGGCAATGAAATGGATGTCGTCGATTAAAAGCACGTCGACATTCCTGAATTTCTCCCGGAATGTGGCTGTGGAACGGTGCTGGATGGCGCCGATCAGCTCCGTCGTGAATTTTTCCGACGTGGTGTAGTAAAACCGCGTCGATGGATTGTTGTGGCGGATCCGGTGGCAGATGGCCTGCATGAGGTGAGTTTTGCCCAACCCCACCCTGCTGTAGATGAACAGGGGGTTGTACGCCTTGGCCGGAGAGTCTGCGATGGAAAGGCAGGCAGCGTGCGCAAAGCGGTTGGATGGCCCGACGATGAAGTTGTCGAAAGTATACTTAGGATTCAAGACGAAAGGCGCAGCGGGTTCCCGCATGGGCGCCGCGGCTTTGAATGCCGGCTTCTCCTCTGCCGCCAGCGCAGGGTTGATCTGGTAGCACACGTCGAAAGCGCATCCTGCGCTTTTCAAGGCGTCGCGGATCACCAGATCGTAATGCTGGATGAGCCACTCCCTGAAAAATTCATTGGGGACTTCGAGGCTGATGGTTTGTTTGCCCGAATCCGATTTCGGCCGGATCGGCTTGATCCAGGCCTCATAGGCATTCTCCCCTACTTTGGATCGGACGGCCTGAGCGGCCTGAAACCACAGGTTGCTTTCAGTCATAGGCTTTATGCGGCCTTGGATTGCCGGGGTGTTTGTCGGGGGCTCGTCGAGTTATTCACAGCGTCCACAGGGTTATCCACAGGGAGCACGATCTCCCCTTCTTGTCCCGGCGGGAGACAGGAAATTCCATCCTCCCGGCGGACGGACGCTGTTTTTATTGGCCGGCCCGGAATTTCCGCCGACCATGCCGCCAAGGGTTTTCATTATAATCGCGGCCGAAGGACAATGCAAGAAAATTTTAACGCGGCGGAAAACGGAGAAGGAAAAAACAGGCTCGCGGCATTAAGGTTACGGCCCAGAAAAAATCCCGGCCAGCCTCGGCGGCGAATACAAAAATCTTGACTTCACCACGGCGTGTGTTATAATTTCCGGACTATGAAATATCATTTGAAGACACCAACCAAGATCGTCGGAAAACGCAAGCATGGATTCCGTCGTCGGATGAAGACCAAAAAAGGCAGGCTGGTCTTGAAAGCCAGACGGCAAAAGGGCAGACACAAGTTGACCGTTTAGCGCCATGAGAAATATTCTCGCGGCGCTCATTAAAGGGTATCAACGCGTGTGTTCTCCCCTGATCCCGCATTGTTGCCGCTTTGTGCCCTCCTGTTCTCAGTATTTTCTTCAGGCTGTAGAGAAATACGGTTGCCTGCGCGGGAGCCTGCTGGGAATCCGGAGACTGTTGCGGTGTCACCCTTTTTCTCCCGGCGGCCACGACCCCATCGAATAAAAATATGGAAAAGCGATTTTTTATAGCTCTTCTTTTATCTTTTCTTGTCCTTGTGGCTTATTCTGCAATTGTTCCAAAGACAAAACCAATTGCGAATAAAGAGGATATAGAATTTTCTTCTCCAGCGACCCGCGAAACAGTTCAAACCAAAGCCCTCACAGAAGAACCAAAGCCATCGCAAGTAACCATATTGGATAAATCTTTTAACAAGAGCGAGTTATACAAATTTGAAGACGGAGATCTTGTTTTTGAGTTTTCGTTGAAGGGCGGTTTCATTAAATCTATATATGACAAGAAGTTAAATGTAGAATTGGATCTTAAGAATATCGGGCTGGTGCCTCAGTGGGCAGAATTTTATTTTTCTAAAATATTGTTACCAAAAGGGATAGGATTTTCATTCCAGACCGCCGAAGGCGCAGAGATCAAAAAAATGTACCGGCTCAAGGATGACGGTACCATTGAGCTTGCAATCAGTATAAATAATATAAACTATTTGAAATCAACAAGTTATGATATTTTGGTTGGCGCTTTAGCTGAATCGGGTAAGCCGGATCCCATTGGTCAGCGCTATTTTGAAGGCTCTTATCAGGTGCGTAATGTTGTATCCAGAAAATCTGTGTTTGGCCTGAAGGCCCCTGTGGAAATTAACGGAAAGATTGACTGGGCCGGCCTAAGAGACAGATATTTCTGTGCCGTATTTTCTCCTCAACTTGTTGTTGAGCAAGGAGTTATACAATCTCAAGACAAGGTTCCGTATCTGTCCCTTCATATTAAAAATGATGAAAAAGCACCTGAAAATTCAATAGAAAATGTGTTCAAAGTCTATGTAGGACTTCAGGATGAGAAAAAGTTAAGCGCTATTGGTTTGAATGCGGAACGTGTGGTAAATTTCGGATTTTTTGATCTGATCGCTAAGGCAATCTTCTTTTTACTCACAGTCATCCACAAGGTTGTCCACAACTGGGGATCTGCCATTATCCTGGTGACCACGATCATATATTTCATTTTGTTTCCGTTGTCCTATAAGAGCATGGCTTCGATGAAGAAGATGCAGGCCTTGCAGCCAAAAATCGAAGAGCTCAAGATTAAATTTAAAGATAATGCGCAAAAGCTGCAGATGGCGACAATGGAGCTTTATAAGACGGAGAAGATCAATCCGCTGGGCGGGTGTTTTCCGATGCTCCTGCAGATACCGGTTTTCTTTTCTCTCTACCAGCTCCTATTGAGGCTGCCGGAGCTGAGGGGGGCGGGATTTCTCTGGATCAAAGACCTTTCTTCTCCAGACAGGCTTATTGCTTTACCAAATGCCTTGCCTGTGATAGGTAACGAAATCAATTTGTTGCCGCTTTTAATGGCTGGAGTCATGTTTCTGCAACAAAAGGTTTCTATGGGGTCGAGCAATGCTACTGGACCGACGGCAGAACAGCAGAAAATGATGGCTATCCTGATGCCGGTTATTTTCGGCTTTCTGTTCTACAAGATGCCTTCCGGGCTCGTCCTGTACTGGCTTGTCAACAGCCTGCTCATGCTTATATTCCAATGGAAAATATCAGCAACGAGATAGAGGTTGAGGGAAGGACAGTTGAAGAAGCCGTTAAGAAGGCATCGAGCATCTTAAAGGTTTCTCGAAGACAGCTTCATATCAAGGTTGTTGCTGAAGAACAGAGAGGGCTTTTCGGCATGAGTGGAGCCAAACCTGCAAAGATTCTTGCCTGGGTAGCCGCAAAAAACTCTAAGAAAAAAGCTTGATGTCTTAGGTGGTTTGTGTTAATGTGTTCCCCGTGGAAACATTGTTGAAAATATAACAATGTTCCCCGTGGAAACACGGATGCGGACGGTAGCTGTTCTCTATCTATGATGGATCCAAAAACGCTTGACCCTTGGTTCGTAACTGGTTTCTGCGACGGGGAAGCTGCTTTTACGTTTAGCCGTTCTGGCAACAATGTCTTCGCCCTATACTTTTCTGTTTGCCAAAGAGAAGATAACAGGGATATTATTGAGAAAGTGAAGTCGTTTTTTGGAGGCATTGGGAAAATTTATCTCAGAAAAGAGCAATTTCCGACGAAAAACAGCGGTCATTCTAGACCAAATGCTTATTTCAGAGTTTGCAAGCAAAAAGAGCTGATGCGTATCGTCGAGCACTTTGACAAATTTCCCTTGCAAAGCAAAAAACAAGAGGTTTATACTATTTGGCGGGATATGGCTATCGAAAAGACAAAAAGATTTCTGAATTGTAAAAGCGAGGAATTCAAAACGTTCTCTGCACAACTGGCCACCATGAACCAAAAAAGCAGGGCTTTCAAGAAGCGCTCAACGTAATGTCAAAAATCATCGCTGTTTGCAATCAAAAAGGGGGGACAGGCAAGACCACAACGTCTATCAACCTGTCCGTCTATCTCGCCCTAGAAGGCCACCGTGTCCTTTTGATCGATTCAGATCCGCAGGGGAATTCGACCAGCGGCCTGGGAATCGACAAGAACTCCATAGAGAAATCTCTCTATCACATCCTGATCAACCATGTCGAGGCAAAGGATGTTGTCCTCAAGACAAAGGTCGAGAACCTTTTTCTCATTCCCTCGAATATAGATCTTATCGGCGCAGAAGTTGAGTTGGTCGAGGAGGCGCAAAGAGAGATCAGGCTCAAGCGCAGCCTGGATGCAATTAAAGACACTTTCGATTATGTAGTCATAGATTGTCCGCCATCCCTCGGTTTACTTACCCTAAACTCTTTAGTTGCAGCAACTTCCGTCATTATTCCTGTTCAATGCGAGTATTATGCACTTGAGGGATTGGGCCAATTGACTAAGACCATTAATCTCATCAAGGAGAATCTTAATCCCATTCTTGAAATCGAGGGCGTCCTTTTGACGATGGCTGATTTCAGGACGAACCTGACTTCAGAGGTGATCAACGAGACGAGGAATTTTTTCCGCGATCGCGTTTTCGAAACGATCATCCCGCGCAGCATCCGGTTGTCCGAAGCGCCGGGATTCGGCAAGTCGATTTATGAATACGACAAAAGCTCTATCGGCGCCCAAAAGTACGGCGCACTGGCGAAAGAAGTTCTGGGTATGGGAACGGGGGGCCAGACTCCTGGCGAGATCCCTTTAGCGGCGGAATCAAATCGGCCAGAGACGGAGAATAGCTAATGGAAAAGAAGGCTTTGGGAAAAGGATTATCGGCGCTGATCTCCGGCGGACGCTCGGTGGAAGACGTCTTGAAAAAAGAGATCCCGCTTGAGGTCAAGGCGGCGGCCGGCCACGAAGACAAGGGCGTGACTTTCGTCGAGACGGCAAGGCTGGTCCCCAACAAGTATCAGCCGAGGACGAACTTCGACGTCGAACAGCTCGGGGAGCTTGCCGCTTCAATCAAGGAGAAGGGGGTCTTGGCGCCGATCCTTGTGCGCCGGCAGGGGGATTCTTTTGAGATCATCGCCGGAGAGCGGCGTTTCCGCGCGGCCGTCGAGTTGAAACTGCCTCGTGTCCCCGTCGTCATCCGCGACACGACAGACCAGGAGGCGCTTGTCCTTTCCATCGTCGAGAACATCCAGCGCCAGGAACTCAATCCCATGGAAGAGGCGCACGCATTCCACAGGCTCACCAAGGATTTCTCTCTGACACAGGAAGAGGTCGCGCGCGCCGTCAGCAAAGACCGTTCCACCGTCGCCAATGTCCTGCGGCTCCTGACGTTGCCGGCGGAGGTCCAAAAAGCCATCTCGTCCGGAAAACTTTCCTTTGGTCATGGAAAGGTTCTGCTTGGGCTCGATAGCGTTGCCCAGCAGATCAAGCTCACGCAGCTTGTTTTATCTAACTCGCTGTCTGTTAGAGAGTTAGAAAATCATGTGGCTTCGATCAAGCCTGTATCTTTCAAGAAAAAACGCGCGGCCAAAGACGAGGACCCCTATATCGCCGATATGGAAAATCAGTTGCAGCGCATCCTGGGAACGAAGGTGCGGATTGTCGCGTCGAAGAAGAGGGGGCGGATCCAGATTGAATATTACTCCGACGAGGACCGGGAGAGGATCCTGAAGATTTTGAAGAAGCAGGGTTAAAAGAAATGACTCTTTGCCAAAACACTTGTCAATTCTGTTTGCAAGCATCTCGGCCTCGCCGGAGGCGGGCCAGGGCGCTCACAGAATTGACGGCGTAGGCTGCCGCAGAAAGCGGCATACTGGCCTATCCGATTAGGTCAAGTATTCAGAGTCATCCCGCCGGAGGCGGGATGAAAGCGAGGATCGAATGGAGACGCAAGCAACACTGATCTTGATCAAGCCTGATGGTTTGAAACGGTCGCTGACGGGTAACATCCTGACGCGTCTGTCGGAGACAAAACTTGAGATCGTCGCGGCCAAGATGGTGCGGGTCTCGCGCGAACTGGCCGCGGAACATTACCGGCACCTGAAGGACAAACCTTTCTTCGAGGACGTCCTGCGCTATCTGATGGGCGAGTACCACGACCGCCGCAAGGTCATGGCGCTGATCTACTGGGGGGAAGGGGCTATCACAAAATGCCGCTCCCTTGCCGGGGCGACCAATCCGGAAGAGGCCGATTCCGTCTCCATCAGGGGGTCTTTTGGCCGCATCACGACGCGCGGCGTCTATGAGAACGTCGTCCATGTATCGGCGATCCCGGAAGACGCGGAGCGAGAGATCAAGCTGTGGTTCGAACCCGACGAGATCATCGTCGATCTTTATCCGACGAGAACGATCGTCGAGACAAAAGAGAAAAGGGCGTGGCTATGATTGTCAGCATGACAGGATTCGGGCAGGCCCAGGCCGAAAAGAAGGGGGAGCGTTTTATCGTCACGATCAAATCGCTGAACCATCGTTACTGCGAGACGCAGTTCCATCTGCCTCCGGCCTTCGAGCACCTGGAAGGGGATTTCCGCACGCGCATTTTGAAAAAGATCAAACGCGGGCGGCTGACGGTGTCGGTGACACACATCAACGAGGCGGTTGAAGACATCGTCTTGAATGAGAAGCTCGTCGATAAGTACTACAAGGTCCTGGAGGGCCTGGGGCGCAGGCTCAAGCTTGGCGACCATATCAGCGTCTCGTCGCTCGTCGCCCTGCCGGGGGTCTTGAGCTACCGCAAGGAAGATCTGCGTTTCCGGGAGAAGGAGGCGCTTTTGACAGGAGCCCTCAACGAGGCCCTGGGTTGTCTCGTCGAAATGAAGCGGCGCGAAGGCGCGGCGCTGCGCAAAGACCTTGAGCGGTGCATCAAAGCGATCGGCGCAAAAATGGCGATGATCAGAAAACAGGTGCACGACGTCATTGAAGCCAACCGCAAAGTGATGAGTCCCGACGAGCTGGAGAGTTTTTTGAGAGGGACGGACGTCGGCGAGGAGATGACGCGCATCGATTTTCATCTCAGCAGTTTCCAGAAGCATATCCGGATGAGCGGCCCTAAGGGCAAGATCCTGGATTTTAT
Source organism: uncultured Planctomycetia bacterium (assembly GCA_964471325.1). Lineage (GTDB taxonomy): Bacteria > Omnitrophota > Gorgyraeia > Velamenicoccales > Velamenicoccaceae > Velamenicoccus. The sequence continues at coordinate 760 of CAYYFL010000026.1, read as the reverse complement.
CGCGCAAGAACTCCAGCGCGAGATCAATACGCTGGGCGCCAAGGTGCAGGAAAAGCATGTGGCTTACCAGGTGGTCATGATCAAGGACCAGATCGAAAAGATCCGCGAGCAGGTGCAGAATGTCGAGTAAAGCCCTGCGGGGGCCGAGGGTCTGGATCGTTTCTGGTCCGTCAGGGTCCGGCAAGACGACGCTGTGTGCGGCGTTGCTGCGGGATCCTTTCTGGAAAAGACGGCTGCTGCGCTCCGTTTCCGTGACGACGCGGCCTTTGCGGCCGCAAGAGAGGCAGGGGAAGGATTATACCAGGATTTCCGAAGCGGCTTTTCTGGGACTGTTGAAGAAAAAGGCCCTTTTGGAACACGAGACGATATTCGGCGCTTATTACGGCACACCGCGGGCGGTTTTGTCTAAAGCCGGACGCCAGCATAAGGACGTTTTGCTCTGTATCGATGTCAAGGGCGCCCAGACCGTGCGCCGCAATCTGGGGTGCGCGCGCGTGACGTCGATCTTCGTCGTGCCGCCGGACATCCAGGCGCTCAAACGGCGCCTCTGCCGACGATCCACAGAGGGTAAAAAAGACATAGAAAAACGGCTCAAGCGTGTTAAAATAGAGCTTTCTCATATGGGGCAATACGACTACGTTGTCGTTAACGACGTCTTCGACGAGGCGCTTAATCAGCTGAAGGCCATCTTAGCGGCAAAATCATGCGAGGGCGCTGGTCGGCCGAATAAGGCCGACCGTTTAGCGCGCCCGGCGAGATG
>CAYYFL010000025.1:0-15300 GCA_964471325.1 uncultured Planctomycetia bacterium | reverse complement strand
TTGGCCGTGCTAAGGCTGGTGGATACCCCTATGACGTTTTCGGGATTCAAAAATTCCCCAAAGCAGGATAAAGACACCACTGACAGCAACTACCCATCCCAAACAAACGATGAAAAAGTTTTCAGCAAAAAGCTTGATTGCCGCCAAACCAAAAATCCACGCTGATAAAGTCGTGCGAATATAGGCTAACATCGTGCGCTCATTGGCTAATGCTGTGCGTAATTTATCCGTATCAATCATATTTTTTTCTTTCGTTACAACGCCCCGACTACCGCTTCGGCCAAGCTCCTCATCGCATTACTATAATCCTGCCACCGGCCAACCAAAGGTTCCGATATACAGGACTGGCTTCTTTTTCTCGGAACTACTTGAATTTCCTCGAGTTGGCATTTATCCCGCCCCTTCTCCTTTTCTTTTAGATAACTTTTAAATGGCTCGTAAAGCTCATAATCTACGATCTTAAAATCATCGATCTTTATCCATTTAAACATCAGCCTTACCAAATCTTTTTTATCCTGAGGTTCCATGCTTTGCTTTGTTTTATTGAAATTGCTGATTATTTGTGACAGGACACAGAGGTAATCCCGAGAGCGCTCTTTTTCTATTAATTTAATCTCCAATAAACTCAATTGTTTCTTTAGAGCCTGCTCTTCTTCTTTTATAGCGGCATTTTTGTTCTTATAAATCTCTATACCTATTTGGTTGTCTAAATAGGCATCAGTGAGCTTACTCTGTTTTATTAACAACCTCTCCAATTCTTTTTTAACCCGGTCTATCTGCTCCTTAATCGCCTCATCTGGTTCAGTCTGGGCTTTAATGATGTTATCAATACGCCTTGCGAGGGATCCCTTCTCTGTAATTCTCTCGATAATATCCAAAACCTGGTTCTCGATTATTTCAGCCCTGACTGCGGGATTGCCGCATTTATCCCTGAATCTATATTTGCTTGAACAACAATACCATGGCTTTCTTTTCTTTGTTCTATGATTAGTCATATAAGATGAACCTGTATAGACCAAACCGCATTTTGCGCAGATTAAAACACCAGTCAGGCAGTACGAACTAGGGTTTACGCGATGGTTAAAATTTCTTCTTCTTTCTTTTAATGTCGCCTGAACCTTTTCAAAATCTTCTACCGAAATCAACACTTCATGCCTGCCTTGGCCAAGGACCTGTTTTTCGGGAGGATTTATAGTATATCTCCAGCCTTTTGGTGTCCTATAATAATGCCGAACATTCCATAATAACCTGCCCGTATAAATCGGATTCTTTAGCATACAAAGAATATGATGGCCGGTAAAGGGGTTCCCGCACCTGCTTCTGTAGCCATTTTGGAAAAGATACCTGCCTATTTGCACCGAACTTTTATTGCAAAGATACATCGTATAGATCAATTTGACAGTTTTTGCTTCGTTAGGCACTGTTTCCAATAACTTCTTCTCCTTATTATAATGATAGCCGTATGGCGCATGCGCAGATCCCTGCCAGTTGCCCTTTAGGACTCCCTTAACCATGCCAGGGAATACTCTTTCAATAATTCGATTCCTCTCAAATTCAGCAAAGCTTCCCAGTTGTTGGCACATAAGCTTCCCTGCCGAAGTCGTTGTGTCAAAGGGCTCGGTGGCGGATTTAAAAGCTATGCCGAGACTTTCGAGCTCGTCAATCACGTTCAGCATATCTTTTAACCGGCGGCTGAACCTGTCGGTTTTATAAACAAGCACCAATTCAAACTTTTTTAACCTGGCATCAAACATTAGCTTCTTAAACGCTGGCCTGTCTAAAGAATACCCGCTTGAACAGCCGTTTATTCCGTCATCCTGGTAAATATCATAAATTTCAAAGCCATTATGGTTGGCATAATTCGACAAATATTCCCTCTGTACTTCCAGAGAAAACCCTTCTCTTGCCTGATCTTCAGTACTCACTCTTACATAGATTGCAACTTTCATCCGGTCAGCCTTTTAGAGTGGATCTCCACTTTTTTATTTTACGAATATCTTGTGCGGTGAACACGGGAAAATTCCTGTAATCACGTTTTACTTTTACCCAGCCTTTTCGAATCCAGAAGCGGACTGTCCTCTCGTGAACTTTAAAGAGGTCGGCAGCCTCCATCACATTATAAGTCTTTGCGGGATGACCTTGTTTTAACATATTTGGCATGCCTATTATTTTATAATATTATCAAATATTGTCAAGATATTTTATCACCGCGATCATTATCCTCCTTTTCTTTTTTAAATCGTTGCATGGTACGCAGATCAAGCCTGAGAAGTATTTCATAAAATCTATCCAAACGTTCCTGCGCTTCATCAATTGCTAATTTATCTGGTCGATTAATATTATTCATTCGATCTTATTTCTTATTAAGCTGTTTGTTAATCTAAAGAAATCCTTTGGTGTCGAGATAACATAACGGTCTTTTTTTACGACTAACTTTTCGCTAAAGAAATCGGAATTCTTACCAAATAGATTTCTGACTTATACACAATATTCACAGGTACATTTATTTACTACTATTTTTTATTTATTTTCTTTAATTATTTACTGGGGGTAAATTCGCCCCTTTTCTAAGGGGTGAAGTCACCCTCCGGGCAGGGGTGTTTTCGTCCTCCCGCTTTTTTATTTTTCCACAATTCCCAGGACCTATAATTTTGATTTATGCCTAGCATATTTCTGCGGCCGATTTTGCTCTTTACAACGACCCCCGCCCGGACAAGTAAATTAACCGTCCTTCTGACATTGCGCTTGTCAAGATTTGCCTCTTTGGCAAGATAACCATAACTGATGATTCTGGCCTCTCTATTCCAGCCCTTAGTCATTCTAATAACAACGAGAATCAGCCTAATCTCGGTACCATTGAACGGACATTTGTAAAGGGTGGCCAAAAGATCGTTGTTGATTTTTGTATAAAATCCATCGTTATGATGACAACTTTTTCCCATGAGGTGTCCGTAAGGCAAATAAAAAGGGGCTGGCTCCTGAGGTTTTACCTCAGAAACCAGCCCCTTGGCTTTTCCAATAGGACTGTTTGCTTGCTGAAAACCAAATTGTTAGAATTTAATATACATCATAATGCCACCTTGTCAAGCTTTTTCATTAAATGTTTTCTTTTTAATCAAACCTTTCTTCACGTCTTCCCTGATCTCCTCTTTAAACGGTGCCGTATCTATGGATTTTTCCTCCCTTATTGATACAGGCAATCCATCTTCAAAGTTTATCTTAACGGAACCATAAAATCCCCCTTTGACCAAAGTAAGCAAATAATTATGTAGCCTGACCATTTATTAATTTGAATTTTTCATAACATTTTAATTTTCAATATGTTATGCTATATATTTTCATAAAAAATGGTTGTAATCCTGCATAAAATATGCTAAACTCTTCTTAGAGAATAAGTTATGATAAAAAATTTCTGCTATCTCAGCTACCCTAATATGAAGCTTTGCAGCTTAACTTTATGCACTGCTTGAGGATAAAACAAATTTTCTAAACCAGCACCTGGAGAGCATCGATGAAGCTCAAATACGGAGTTCTGGTAGTCGATGATGATGAAACGCTTGCCCAAGATACCAAACATTGTCTTGAGCACTATTCAGAGATTGATCTGGAAATAGATATTTGTCTCGACAGCTCCGAAGTAATCTCTTGTCTGAGCAGGAAAAACAAATGCTACGACCTGATTCTTCTGGATATCAAGATGCCAAAATTATCGGGGACTGAGGTTCTTCAGCTTATTAAAAAAGAATTCCCGGACATCCACGTGATTATTATTTCGGCTTATCTAGATGAATACAGCCGCGATGAACTTATCCGGCTGGGAGCGTATGCCGTATTTGAAAAGCCCTGCGATTACCATAAGGTAAAGGAATACATCAGGCATGCTATCGACGATATCGAAATAACCAACGTAAGAATCAAAGGTCTTGACTTAAGAAAAGCCTTGTACCAAGTTGCCAAGGAGCTGATTTTCAAGGCCTTAAGGCGCAATGATTGGCATCTTGAAAAAACATCGAAAAATCTTAATATCACGCGGTGGTGCCTGGACCGATGGATGAAAAAACTCTATATCAAGAAAACGGAATCTTAAGAACCAGAGAAAGTATAACATGGATTTCTATTTGAATATATTTCTGCGCAAAACCGGCTTAACCCTCTATGTGCGATAATACTACGAAATATGGTTTTCTGGAGTAAAATCGCACATTATCCTATTGGCAGAGGCCAAACGATTTAGCGGTTTCGCACATGAGATCTTTTTTAAAAAAATTGGGATCGCCCTTGACAAATCAACAGAAGGCTGGGATTAGAGGAAACTGAAGGGTATTGATGAAGCCTACTGCAACACTATATGCATCCATGGCCGTTTTAAGAAAACACCACCAGAGCAATCATGGGTTATCTTTGATACGCTGCTCAATATCGCCAACCTCGGGCTTCTTGTCCTCTTCGGGATGCCTGTATTCAGCCCTCTCCTCTGCCAAGGGAGGCTGGATGTTTTCTCTTTCAGACTTATAATCTTCAGTGAGGTTTGAAATAGTTTTGATTTGTTTGGACCAGATAATGAAGAAGACAACTCCTAGGAGACCCAGAAAAGCAACAACGGCAACGATCAGTTTCCACGTTAGCGTGGGGTAGATTTGTTTGGCTTCGGTCATCAAGGTTTTGGCGGCCTGGAGGTCGCTTTTGACTTCATCCAAGAGCTTAAGATTATCCCTGTAATCCGAGATATAGCCTCCCGGATTCGGATTCACGACCTCCTGCCTATGCTCGATCTCATCGAGCTTCGTCACGATACTTCCCCGAAGATAGTTGGCCCGATCGGCATAATCTGTATCCTGCAAAAGCTTGACCACCTTATCCGCTTCCGACCTGATGGAAACAAGCTCGTCCTGCGGGATCTTCCAGACGTCCTCCAGCTCGATCTCAACCAGAACGGACTCCCGTGGTGCCAAATCGTAATCCTTATAAAGGTAGTAGGCGGATTCTTTGGTGTCATAGGCAATATTCAAGTCCCCCATCTCCACGATGTTTTCGGGCTTGATCTCCTTGGGCAGATAGGACTTGAAAGGCACTATGCGTCTCTCAGTCTGCGAGGGATTAACAACAGTCGCTCGGACAGTGATATTGGCCTCAGCAGCAGACAACAGAGAAGAAATAGAAAATAGGAAAAAAAATAAAATCATTGCGATATGTCGTTTTGGCATCTTCCTCTCCATCTTATCTCTCAATTCTTCCGGGGATTTTCTGCTCATTCTTTGCTCCCGCCGTCATTGGCTGTTCGGTTTCTTTCCGGAACTCCACGGGCTGTTCTTGGACTCAGTGGCCAAGGCGAACCCGTGGATCCTTTCTGTCCGCCTTCGCCCGCTGCTTGCGGCGGGCAGGGAGGCTTATACATCCCCATCCGCCCTTCAGTTTATTACGAATACTCAAGCCATGTCTGGACAACAGGCTCTTCTTTGGCCGTATTTTCGATCATCTTTTGATTCAAGAGCATGAGGGCCTTGAGTTCCTGCGTCTTGTTGCGGATGTAATCGATATTCTGAGCACCTTGCTCGGAGACCTCATAGAGCTTCTCGATATTCTTCATGTCGCCAGAAGTGCTCATCTGGTGGATCTTGGCGCTCATATCTTTGAGGCTGTTATGCAAAGATTCCAGTTGTTTCGTCGCGCCCGACATGTCACTTTCGCCCTTCACCGCCGCCAATGCTTCGGAAGCCTTCTGGATGTTCTGCTCGATGACGCTGAACGCGGCGGAAAACGCCGCCACCTTATCTTTGATCTCCTGGATCGGCGAGACACTGCCCATGACCGTCGCAAGATCACTGGATACCTTCTCGATATCTGCCGTGCCTAAGGTAATGGTGATGGCATCAATCGTGCCGTAGGTCGACTCCGAGCAGACGATGGCGTAATCACCCAGTTTCCAGGATGCCGGGAAGGTCACGGTATAACCGTAAAGGCCGGAGGCATATTCCGTCATAGTCGCCGCAATCTTCATGACGTTCTGGGGATCATAGACGGTGATCGTCGGCGAAACGCCCGGGTATGTCCTATATTGGATGGTGATGGAATCGTTCTGTTTCACCGTCGTCTCATGATTGAGGATTGCAGACTTCATAGCCGTCTCGACCTTCGTCTGAATTTCCGTGGAGGCCGTCGCAATCTTGCTCGGAATGGTCGTCTGCGCGGCTGTCAGGATACTGGCGGTCTCGCTCTTGACTTCCGCGACTTTTGTTTTTACCGCCGCCTCCGATGTCGCCACCTGGGTCTTAATATTGGACTCGGCCGTCTGAACCTGCGTTCCTACCGTCTCAATCGAAGTATTCAACGCCGTCAGCTTACCGCTCAAGGTCTCGCCTTCGGCCAGACCCAGCTTGCTGATGATCTCCTTAGCCAGCTTCTCCGTGATCGTCACGGTGAAGGTTGTGCCGGCTTCATACGAATTGGAACTGCCATCGGCCCCGCCGTAATGAATCGTACATTTGGCAAAATACGTCTTGCCGGCAACAAGCGCCTGGCCGAATGCATTGCTTGCGGATAGGACGTCCGTGATGGTCTTGACATACGTTCCGTTGGTGAAATCCTCGGGATCGGGCGCATCCAAAGAAACAGTATTGAGCCACTTCTGAGCGGTCTCGTCATACACCTGGACAGTCGCCGTATTGGCACCGTAGCCCAGCTTGTTCGGCGCGGTATTATAGATGATCTTGCCGCGGCGCTCCAGCCATAGGCGGATCGCCAGGTCCTCGTTGTCTTCGTCGTAGACGAAGCTGGGCATGACGCGGTAGTCTGCCGTGGACTCAGCGATGGAGGTCATATAGACAGTCATGTTGACGACATTATCATAGGTGCCGTCCAGGCCGTCGGCTAGGCAATCGATATCTTTTTCAGCTGTCGTTTCCACATAGAGATCTTTGCTGAATGTAAAATTATATTTGCCGTAACCGAGCGAACCTTCCCCGGAAAGGGTGAATGGGCTGTTCGTCGGGGTCTCGGGAATGAGCGTGACGCCGGTATCGGCGTTGGTAACGCTGTAGGTGAACTCCGAGAGATCGGTCGCATTGACGGAGTCCTTGAGATTGACGACAATGGTGTATTTCTCATCGACCGTGACCGTATTGCAGGCGGCGGAATTCGTCACGCCTTGGGCCGAGGCCACAAGCGTCACATAACCCGGATAGCCCGGGCAGGTCACGTAGTAATTCGAGAACGTCGCCAGGCCGTCGACGGCGGTGACCGTCGAGGTCGCGCCTGCGCCCGTTGTGCCGCCTGTCGGCGTCACCGAGACATCGACATTGGAAGAAGCGGTATTGCCGTAAGCATCGGAAACAGCCACGACAAAATCTTTCCATGGCGCATTGGCCACCGCCTTGGTCTTCGGTTGGGTGCTCCATGCCAGTGTGGCCGCTGAACCCCCGGCGACGATCACGGCCAGGCGGTCCTGGCCGGTCGTGGTCAAGACCGGATCGCTGTCGTCTGTCGCCGTGATATAGGCGGTCTCCGCCTTATAAAGAACCATCGTGATGGTCGACGTATTGACACCTCCGACGAAACGGATAGGCGTCAGTGTCCCGAATTCCGTCGGGCCGCCGCCCAAATCGGTTGCCGTCGGCACATTGCCTAAAACGGATGTTTCGGCACCGCTGAAGATGATGTTCTTGACCTGGTCGGGATGATAGTCCTTGTCGACGTTGTTGTTGGTATCCGTGGCCGCGATCGTGATGACGGCATTTTCTCCCGCATTGACGTTGATGGACGTTTCGCCGGCGGATCCCCTCACCCGCAACTTCGTAGCCACAACAGCTAAGGTAGCGTTCTTTGTCAGCGCGGCCGCCGAGGCAAACAAGGAAGTCGCCGGCGTATTCATCGTCACATCGTCATTGACGTCTGTGCTGAACGCAAAAATCTTGCCATCCGCCCCTTCGGGTAAGGTCGACTTAATAACAATGCTCAGGGTATAGGTCTTATTCGACCCGTTGGGCACCGAAAAGACCGTGCTGTCGCCCGAACCGAAGCTGATCGTGTTGGCTGCGACCGTTCCCAAAATATTGACTGTCCCGTCGCTTAAGTAGGCAGCCGAGATGTAATCCCTCCAATCGCCTGTTGTATCCGATGCCGTGATACGGTTCACCACCACTTTTTTGATATCTCCGGCATAGCCGTCGGCGCCAGCGTCCGTCGCTTTGAAGCCGAAAACCGCCACCTTGGTCGCTGAAGAGTTCGCAACGGAAGAAACCGTATCCGAAATGCCGCTCGTCACCTGCGTCACGGCGATCTCTTCCAAGGTCGCAACCGTGATCTTAAAGGAATAGATCGGATCCACCGTGTATCCGGAAATAGACGCCTGGGCCTCGAGATAAATCTCTTCGGGATAACTGTATTTGACGCCGGCAAACGTAGCCACGCCGTTGGTCGTCGTCAGCGTCAAGCCGGAGGTCGAAGTCAGAGAACCGTTGACAGGAGCCGTATAGCTGCCGGTCGTCGTGGAGGCGCGTAGGGTGATCTGGCCTGTGACATTCGAGCAGGCGTTGCCGTACTGGTCGGAGATCGCGACCTGCGGCTGCGCCGCGAACGCCACATTAGTCGTCGCGCTAATCGACGGCTGCTGGGCAAAACGCAATTTATTGACAACGGCCGCGTTGACGACCAAAGAGTTGGAGGCGACGTTGGTGCCGGTCAGGGCCGCCATGGAGGCCGTCAAGGTCGTCGTCTGGGCGCGGTAGAGCGTGGCCGACAGCGGCGCGGTCGTCGACTGGCCGTTGGTGAAGGAGACCAGGGTCGTGTAGGTATCCACGCCCGACTCAGGGCCGTTGGCCGTACCGCTCAAGGTGTAGGTGATCGTGCGGCCCGAGGCCGTGTAGGCGGTGGCGCCGTTGGCCCCGTCGCAGATATTGTCATAGACGTCGACGACGTCTATGGTCGTGTCAAAGTTAAACGAGGTGCCGGCGGTGACCGGGGTCGGCAGGGCCGCATGGAACTTCATGTGGTCGGCTGTGTTGTGGCGCACGACAAGAGTCAAGGCGTTGGTGTCGGACGTCGTCACGCTGCCCGAGGTCGCCTTGATCACAGCGGTCTGGGCGCCGTAGGCCTTGAACGTCGTCGTCGCCACACTGTTGGTGAATGCCAAAGACGTAACCGCGCCGAAGGCAACGTCCGTGCCGGAGGCATTGGAACAGGTGGCCACGGCCGTCGAAGGCGACGGCGAAGCTGTCGCACCGGAGAAAATAATATCCAGGGAACCGGTGTATTGCGTCGGGTTGTCGTAGGCGTCGTAGGCAGTAATGGTAACGGTGCGGGAACCGCCCGTGGTCATGGCTGAGGTATCCGCAGCCGAGACGACAAAATGGTGCATGGAGGCCGGCACGACCGAGAAAGTCACAGAGCTCGTGCGGTAACTGGCATTTAGAATGGTGCTCGTGGTCGTGACCGTCGCCTGCACCCCGGAAACCACAACCGTGTGCTTGTAGTAAAAGACCGCAGTTGATGCCCCTTCCGTGACGGTTGCTGTCGTGATCTCATTGCCTGCCGTGCAGGCCGCATCGCTGTAGAAGGTGCCGGTCGCGCCCGGCGTCGTCGTCAGGTTAAAAAGGATGCTCTGGCCTGTCGAAAGCGGACTTAGGTTATCGTTCTGGTCTTTGATTGAAATCGTGAAGGCGCCTGAAGCGGCTCCAGCATTGACCGAGGTCGGCCCCGTCAAAACGGCCTTGTAGGGCACAGCTGGTTGCGCCGCCACCGTAAAGTCGGCTGTCAGAAGTGCCCCGCCCAAAACCTGGTAGCTGGCGCGCACGACATAGTTGCCGGTCTTATTGCCCAGGGTCAACGTCACAGAAGCTTGTCCGGAGCTATTGGTCACGGCCGAAGCGGCGGAGAGCGACTGGCCTGTAGCACCTGTGGGCACGGACTGGATCGTGAAGTTAATCGTCTCGTTAGAAATCCCCGCGCCGGATTCATTGACGAGTTTGACGACAAACGGATCAGCCGTCTCGCCGACATTCTTGGTCTGGCTGTCACCTGAAACCTTCTGGAGGGCCGTCGGCGCGCTGGCGGTCGCGGTAAACGTGACGGGTGAGCCTGAGAGCGACGCATTGGTCGCCTGTACCTGATAGGTGCCTGCGGCCGCACCCAAAGTCAGGATGGTTGAGGCCTCACCCGAGCTGTTGGTCGTCGCCGAGGCCGTGGAGAGCGAACATCCGCCGCCGCCTGTCGGATAACTTGAGATGGAAAACGCAATGTTGGCGCCGGACGCCGTGTTGGTGTAGGCATCGCGCGCCGTCACGACAAAAGCCGCCAGAGCCTTGTTAATAACACCTGACTGACTATTGCCGCTCGTCAATTCTATCGAAGAGGCTGAAGCCGCTGCCACAGTCACGCCGTAGTTAAAGTAATTTAAGCCGGTTTCAGAAGCGTAGATATTAGCTGTTTCCAGCTTATAGGGCGTCACCGTCACAGGTGAAACGCCGCTGGCGAACAAAATGCTCTGCGGAACGCCGAATTCATAGCTTGTGTTGACCTTGGGCGTGTTGCCGGCAACCGACGAGAGACCGTAAAAAGCCAAACTATATACGCCCGAATGGTCCTTGTCGATATTCCTGTTGGCGTCCGTTGCCCTGATCCGCAGGTTTTTCGCCGTCCCGGCTGTCGCCGTACCGGAAGTCGCATCATCCGACTGGTTGACGATTTCCAGATATGTCGCTGTCACTGCAATCGTTCCCGTAACAAGGGACACGGCTGCGTCATTCGAAGCCTTCATTTTGGAAGAAGTCCCCTGATCTACGCCGATCTTGTCATTGTCGGTTATAAAGGTATAAGTTTGCCCGTCTGTCGCCGTTAACTTCGAATTCTTCATGTAGATGGCGACCGTGTATTCCACCGAGGAGCCGTCGGGAACGATGTCGATCGCCGCGGCCGAGTCGGCGTTCGGCGTCGAGCCGAAGGTGATCGTCGAATTGGTGATGGCGCTACCTGTGGCCGTGGCGAGAGGATCCGTGACCCCTGCCTTATACAATCCCGCCCAGGCGATGTCGGATGCGGCCGCGCCACCCGTGCCGCCCACCGTCACCTGGATCTGGTCGATCAACGTCGGGGTCAGATCAGACCCCTTGTCCGTCACCTTAAACTTGAGGACATTAAACTTCTCGGCCAACGTATCGTTGATGGGATCGAGTCCGAAGCTTGCCACCGGCGAAGACGAAGCCTCGACCGCAGAAGTTTGTGCCGCGGAAAAAGTAATACCGTTGGAAAAAGCAAATAATGACGAAACTGAGGCGAAGAGATAAATGGTCCCCGTCAAGTCGTACTTGACGCCGGAGAATGTCGCCGCGCCGTTGACCGCCGCGATCGCGTTGCTGGGCTGATCTGAAGAAAGCGTCCCACTTGCCGGAAGAAAACTTGCATTACTCGTCGAGGCATAAAGGGTAATGGTATAAGTATCGGCGGTCTGGTTGCCGTATGTATCCCGGATGGACACGATAGGCTGTTGCGTCAATACGGCGTTGATAATGGCGGTAGAGGATGGTTGTTGTGAAAAAACCAGCTTGGATGCGCTTGCCGGGTTGACTATTGTAGTGAGTTTGAAATCATCCGTGATGACCGATCCTTCGGTCGCGGCGATCATGGCCTCAGAGCCGGACAAGGCCTTGCAGTAAAGGGTCAGGGTGCTCGAGGCCTCGCCGCGCGTGAAGGTCAACGATGTTGCCGTGCCGAAGGCGATATCGCTGCTGGAGGCGTCGCGCGCGGTCGGCGCATTGCCGTCGGGTGAGACATCGGAGCCGGCGAACGTGACGCTCTTGGAACCCGTGTAGGTCGGGGTGCGGTAACCGGAGCTGTCATAGGACTTCAAGGTAATGTCTTTGGTGCCGCCGGCGGTGACGGACGTGGAACTGGCGCCGGCCGAGGTCGTGATATGGAACTTGGTTGCGGTGACCGTATTGGCCGTGTAGGTCGCCGCCTGCATGCCGGTCGAAACAGCCGTCACAGAATTGGGTGTCGCCGCCATATCGGTGATGGCCGCCGACGTCATGACCAGATAGCTGTCGGAGCGGTCGGCCTGGCGGCAGAGCCCGGCTGTATCGATCAGGGTGTTGAAGTCCGTCGTCGAGAAGGTCACGACGATCGAGGTGCCGTTAGAGCTTGCGGTCGCCGAGTCGGTCAAGGCATAGGTCACGGTCGGCGATGAGGCCGTATTCTGGAGCGTGAAGGCCGAAGCCGTGAAGCTGGAGGCCTTGACCACTTCGCTGAAGTTGAGCGTCAACTGGTGGGTGTTCAAGTTCAGGGCCCAGCTGTTCAAGACGGGCGCGGTCGTGTCGGCGGTGTAGCTTGTGACCTGCCGGGCGGAGCCGTCGGCTATTGGACTGACGGTGTTGGCGTAAGGGTCTGAGATGGCCGATGAGGTCAGGCGCAGGTAACTGTTGGCGGCGGACTTGCCGAGACCGGAGATAAACTTGATCGCGTTTAAGTCCGTCGTCGAAAGCGTGATGACGATGTTGGCGCCGTTGGGCGAGGCGGTCGTCGAGTCGGTCAGAGAATACGTCGCGGTCGCGGTCGCCGCATCCTGGAGCGTGAGCTGTGTCACGTTCAGGCTTGCGGCCGAGACGGTCGTGTCGAAGTGGAGCGTCATGGTGCCTGCGTTCATGTCCAGGTCCCAGCTTGAGAGCGAAGGACGCAAAATGGTATCGGCAGTGACGGCCGTGTTCTGGTCGATACGGCCTGTGGAGGAGCCGCTGGAGGAAGCAGTCCTGATCGTATAGGTGCCGGTGGAACCTGCGGTCGTGGGCACGCGGATATAAGTTAAGGTAAGGGATTCGGCAGCGGCCGCCTGCTGGGTGCCGCCGGAACGCGTCACGGTCACGACCTGGCCGTTGACCGTGACGGCCAGGGCGCCGTCCATGGTCGCAGACGTTGCGGTTGTCGTGCCGCCGTTACTGATCACGAATCCCGACGGGAAGGTCACTTCGATCTTGCCGTCGGCAGGAATGGGGTTGACGGTCGTGAAGCTCACCGTGACGTTGCCGGAGGCGCCTGCATAGAGCGAGGCGGGCTCGACATTGGTCGAGGTCAAGGTGCCGCCGTTGGTGATGGTATCTGCTGAAACGGCGTTATCCGAATCGAAAACAACACCGCTCCCATTCTGGGTCTCTATGGCGTATGTTCCCGTAGAGCCTGTGTTATCAGGGTTTTTTATATTCGTCAAAGTGATGGATTTGGCGCCGGGTACCGATGAAGAACCGCCGCTTCTCGTCACGGTTATCGCTTGTCCGGCGGCGCCGACGGAAAAAGAACCGTCGATCCCAGAGGATGAAGAAACAACGGTGGCACCGCCGGAGCTGAAAGAAAAACCTGCGGGAAAGGTAACCTTGATTTTACCATCCGATGGAAGAGGATTTGCGGTGGTAAAGCTTACCGTTACAGTCCCGGTAATGCCGGCCACCAGACCCGCAGGTTCGACATTCGTCCCGGTCAGACTTCCGCCGGGAATAGCCCAATTGATATTGTTGCCGGATGAAACGGAAGCATTGGCTGTGATCGTGTTGCCTCCCGAAGCATCTGAGTCTTTCACGTCGACGTAATTGACGGTTGTGCTCCCCTGCACGGCAACATCCCACTGCGTACCCGTCGTGCCGGAACGAAGACTCAAGAGCTGTCCAGAGGCGCCGCCAAGAGTCAACAGGCCGCCGCTCGTAATCGTCTGGGTGGATGCGGCGGCAAAAGTCAACGTGTCGGCCGCCGATACGGACTTGGTCAGATTGTAAAATGAGTTGTTTCCCGAAACGGTCTGACTTGTCCCGTCCAGCGTCACCGTGCCTGCCCGGGCCGTGAAGCTTCCCGAATCCGTCCAGTTGCCGGCGACGCTCATATTGTAATTACTGGCCGTCGCGTCGAGCACGGCAGATGAGCCGATCGTCAAATTGCCGTTGACGTCGAAGTTGTTAGACGGCAGATTGAATGTCGTCGCCGTTCCCGGGGAAAGCGTCAGATGATGGTGTGCCTGTCCAAGTAAGGTCACGGCGCCCGTGGTCTCATCAGACCTGGGGCCCGTATAGACGATCGTGGACACGCTCGGCAGCGTCACCGTGCCCATGCCCGTAAAACTTTTGCCTTCCAATTTCAACGTGGTGCCCTCTCCTACCGTCAAACCTCCCGTATAAAGAGAGCCTGCGCCCGTCACAAGCGTGCCGGCCGAAAACGAAACCGGCCGGGTCGCCTCAATACAATCCAGGATGGCATATCCACCCGACACGGTAATAGCGTTCCCGCTTGAAGGGGAAATCCTGAATCCCGTCCCCGTCGTGCCGGTGTTGCGATCCGTTGAAGGAACGGTGATCTTCAGATAATAACTTTCATTCGAAACGTTGGTCAGGTCGACATTCTCAGAGAGACCGCTGGGCCAGTCATTGTAACACTCGGCTATGGCGGGTTCGCCACCAAAGGTCAAATCGGTCAACAAAGCCGCCTGCCAGGTCGTCAACGTCGTGTAGTCGCCTCCCGCCACAGGACTGGTCCCCAATACGCCTGTTGCATCGCTACCGAATTGTCCGTAACGGAAGATCTGCTGATTCGTGACCTGGGAAATCTGGAAAACGCCGTTAAAAGATGCCGTGCCGCCGGTCCCCAGATCAATGACAATCTTCTGGCCGACCTTGAGGTTGTTGTTGGGATAAGCGGCGCTTAGGATAACTTCAACGACGTTGTTTGTCCGCGAGATCGAGGATATGGTCGCCCCTGCGCGTATGAAAGCAACGCCCGTCCCTCTTAAAAATCCCACATTGGCCAAAACAACGGTGCTCGACATGGCGCGATAGTCCCAGCCGTCGCCGGAACCGCCGGCAAAAAGAGTGAATCCCAGCCCGTCGGCACAGTTGTCGCCGTTTCCCCGGCCTCCCTTATATTGCGCTTCGGTCTGAGGCGCGAAAAACAAAAGACAAACAATGGAAAACAACAAAACCAAAAAGCCAAAAGACGAAGACACGAAAAGATGTCTCTCATTCCTTTGGTTTTTTGTTTTTCCGTTATGACGTTCTCTTCGGATTCTCATTTGCTTTCCGTTTTTCGTTCTTTCGTTCTTCGCTCTTTCCGCCCTCTGCCTGTCTCGTCTTTCGATCTCTCACCAAAACCCCAAAGGGTAAAAGAACAAAAAATCAAGGGGTCCTGGCGAACCGACCTCCGTAAGAGTAGTACCGACCCGAATACGTGTACGCCGCGTAGTAGCGGTCTGACACGCGGGCGAGCGATGCGTCATTATTCCAACTGCCGCCGCGGAAACCGCTACCAGTGGCGCCTGTTCCAGGCCAGTTTGTAACATCG
>CAYYFL010000024.1:0-15902 GCA_964471325.1 uncultured Planctomycetia bacterium | reverse complement strand
ATCTTGCCCGTCTCGGCTATGTAACCCGGGCTCGGATAACCCAGGTCATGAATCTCCTCAATCTCGCTCCGGACATCCAGGAGGATATCCTCTGTCTTCCCAACACAACCCAAGGTCGTGATCGAATCTATGAGAGAGATTTGCGGCCGGTTGCCGCCGTTCTCCACTGGCACCGTCAGAGGAAAATGTGGATTCAACTACAAAAAAGCCGCATCGATTAGGCGTCCTGTGCAAAATTCCTTGTTCTAGAGGATTTTTCATATCATCTTTCCCCGGGCCTTGTTACAGACCAGCGAGATAAAGCCAAAATACTTGCTACTTTCTGTCCTGGTTGGCAGCAAGGTCACCGCTTTTCAAATACTTGGACGTTCTTCAAGATACTGTGTAAAATTTTTAAATTGACCTGACGTTTATCAGGGCTATATAATAATACCTTTAGTGCAGCCGCACATTTTATCTGTGTTCCCTGCAATAAAGAAAAACGAGGTATTCAAAATGGAACATAAAGGCAGAGGCCGACGCCCTGTTGAAGAAATAACCGATAGTCAGCTTAATACTTTGGGGGAAATACGCCGCTTCATAAACCATCGAGGATTCCCCCCGACCATAAAGGAACTTGCGGATATCCTCGGGATATCCCATGCGAGCGCTCACGACCAGGTGAACCAGCTCGTCCGCAAAGGATACCTGAAACGGGAGGCGAGGAAGGCAAGAAGTATCTCAATCGTTCGTGAGTTGAAAGACATGCCTGCAGTCATGACAGCTGTTCCTATTGTTGGGCGTATCTCCGCCGGTCAACCGATTATCGCTGTGGAGAATATCGTCGGTGAAATTATGGTCGAAAGCAGCATTACACGTTCAGGCAGGTACTTCGCCCTTGAGGTTGCGGGAGACAGCATGGTGAATGCAGGGATCAAAGAACGCGATCTGGTGGTGGTCCGCGAACAGCCCGTGGCTGAGAGCGGAGACATCGTGGTCGCGATGCTCAATGATGAGGCCACGGTGAAGCGACTTTTCATTAGTCACGAAAATATAGAGTTAAGACCGGAAAATCCGAAGCATCGACCGATCCCCGTCGGACCCGACGACGGGATGCGCATAATTGGCAAGGTCGTCGCCATCAGGCGGCCCGGCTGAAAGCACAAATGCCAGGGATTGCCTGGCTATAAGACACAAGGAGAAAAGGACGAATGGCGACGTACAACCTCAGGCGGTTTTCCCATGCCGAAGGCCTCAAGGCCATCGCGCGTGATCATTTGTTGGCTCTACTGAATCCCCATAAGCTCTACTTCGACGGCCGGGGTTTGACGTTGCCACCGCTATCGGCCTCTGACGGTTTCGACTATGACCGGCTCATCGATGTGCTCATGAACCCGGACACGGGAACACCGAAGGGATTGCTCGATGCTCTCTACTTCGTGCATGAGATGGCAACACCTGAAGCCATGGACATCCTACTCCAGGAGGCGGAAAACAACGGCATCTCCTTGGATGGAGACACCGATCCCACTGCAGCGGACGTCGCCGTTCAGGTTTACCTGCAGGACAGGGATCTTCTTGAACGCAAGCACGCCGAGCAGTATCTCATGAAGCCTCGCTCCTTCGAATACTACCAAACCGATACATATCCGATCCCTGAGTTCAAACAACCGACCACAGAAGCGCTGAGCATCCTGGAACAGGACCTCGACGATTGGTTCGAGAAGAAAAAGCGCGGGAGGGGATCGCGGGTTTTCGTTTACCCTAAAAAAGATTCCGTTTGGTTCCTGGTACGTCACGGTGACCCGTTGAGACGCGAAGGCAGCCTTGACGGCGGCCAGGCATCGAGTGTTTTCTATCGTCCCGAAAAGTATGACGTCCTCGTCTATGTACCAGCCATCGGCGAGATTCGGATGCACGCCTGCGGAAAAGGTGAAAAGGACCTCTTTCGACGCCAGTTTGGCCGCCATGTGTTCAACAACGAGAATTTCTTTCCGGAGACCGGTAAGTATACTCTTGAGCCGCTACGGACCGATGGAGAAGCATCCATCGTCTGCACGGACGTGGACGGTATGGAGTGGGTGCGCCTGAAGGAAATTCAATTCTTCTGGGGCGGATCTGAAACGGAAATCGAAATACGTAAGGCCAACGACGTGTTCGCCGCCTATACCGGTCGGGGGCGAACAATGCCCCAAAATGCGCGTATCACCCGGGCGAGTTTTCAGGTGAAGTTTTCGGATTCGAAAACGGCCCGCACAGTGACGATCCGTCCATCGAACATCGCCCAATACACCAGGGACAGTGACGCCGCCGTGGTCGAGGAATGGCTGACGAAACGCGGATTCGTACTGGCCGAGCAGGAAGACGATGAAGAATAGAAAGTCAGGTTTCTGGCATGCACTCGAAGCTGTTCCGGGCGCGGCGGCGGTGGATATTGAATGGAAAGCCCTGCTGGGGAGTGATTACGAAACGGCGAAGGCCTTCCTTCGACCGAACGGCAAGATGGCAGCTTCACATCCCTGCATGGTTCAACGCGGCTGCGGCTGTGAGCACGAAGTGGTCGTGCACGATTCAGAGGATATCGTTGCCGTCTGCCGATGCGAGCGTGGATGTGAAACCTTCTCCTTGCAGCGATCCGACATCGTGGTCTATGAACTGGACCGTCGCAGCCTCGACGCAGCACTCGCCAAGGTCTTCGGTCTGTTCGAGGAGACAGACTCGGCGACCGACCTTCCTGGAACGACGCGCATCGGCGTTTACTCCCTATATGCCGGATATCGCTTTCCGGTCTACCTGACCATTCAGATGGAGCCCGACGATTTTAACAGGATCCTTGATGGCCTCCTCAGCCGGAATGACAATCCATTTATTCTCTTAGCTCCAACACGAAATCATTGCACTAGCATGGCGGAGAAACGATTGGCCGCTAAAGGGTCTATATACATACCTCTGTCTGAGAATGTATCCCGACAATTTCAACTGTTGCGCTCCATGGACGATATTTTTGCGAATCTTCCACGGCCTAAGGAAAACGACGCCAGACTCTTTTTCCCGACACCTCCGGATGCAATCTGGGAAAATGTATCCATTCGCTTCAAGGATGGCCATACCGTTTCAATCAAGGTGAAATCGGTTGGAGGGGTATTCAATTATACCCAGATGGGAATGGCCAATAAAAAGAACGGCAATCCAACCCTCCAATGGAAGCTCCTTGAGGTATTTGCCAATGAACGCGGCATATTGGATTGGAGCAGTGACGAAGCAAACCCGAGAAACCAAAAACGCCGTGAACTCCTCGCCGCCAACCTGCGGGAATTTTTCCGTATTAAAGGCGATCCTTTCAAGATGACAAAAGATGGGAAAGGTTGGCAGGCACGCTTCCTTATTTCTCCCGAAGAATAGTTCACCTCCCCCCCCATCGAAATTTCGATGGGCCTCTAAAAAAAATAACAAAATATTTTTCCATCCAAAATTCGTCTACAAGACTGTAATCATAGTCTTTTCTCATTTATAGCTTTTACCTCCCCGGATCATCCACGCCCCTCTCATCGAAATTTCGACAATGAGGGGTGTAGGTCCGGCGAGAACCTCATCCCTAAAATAAGCGCCCGGTAATCCGGGTCACAGCCCCCTGGGGAGTCCATTCGCCGGACCCCACTCCCAGGGGGCTATTTTTTTGATGCGCCACGGGCGCGAAAGGAGGTCCGGTATGACGAATGTCGTGACAAAGGCGACTCTGACTCCTGCCAGAAAACGCCTACTCGAGCTGATGCAGGAGATCAACTACGGACGGATCGAGAAACTTCATGTCCGGGACGGTGAGCCCGTCTTCGATCCCCCGCCCACCGTGCTGCGGCTTTTCCTGTTTGGCAAGGACAACGGGCCGAACGAATCACGCGGCAACGACGGCTTCGCCCTGAAAAGGAAGGTCGCGGAGCTGTTCGAGGTCTTTGATAGGGAGCGATTTCTCTCGATCCAGGAACTCATGATCGACAACGGATTGCCCGTCCGCATGACCGTGGCGGACGCGGTCCGGGTCTGATTCAGACCCGGCCATAGAGCACGGTCCATCATCAGACAACAGACTGGCCGCAGAGCGGAGGTCGTTGTGGGTGTCGCCGATACCGGCGTACTCGCAATGCCTCCGCTTTTTTTCTGTAGAGCGTTCATTCCGGCACAGGTTGACACCCGCACGAGCTCCTCCTCGGCCCCGAGGAGGCTCAGATGGGTAGTAGCAATCACTGTGAAGGAATTGACGAGTATGCCGTTCAGATCATCAAATTCAAGGCAAAACAACTGGTCGGACGTGTTGGTTTGACCGACTCCGACCGCGAGGACCTGGAGCAGGAAATGATCCTGGACCTGCTCCAACGCCTGCCCAAATACAACCCCGACCGCGCGCAGCGCAATACCTTCATCGCCCGAGTGGTGGAACATAAGATCGCCACCATCATCGAGGCGCGGAAGGCAGGACTACGGGATTACCGCCTATGCAATTGCTCTCTTAACGAACGCCTCGAGGACGAGGAAGGCGGCTCGGTCGAGCGCATGGAAACCATCGACCAGGAGGATTATCTGCGCTTGACTGGCGGACTTTCACGCTCAACGGCCGAGTTGCGTGATCTCTCCATCGACGTCCGTCAGGCAATCGAAAAGCTCCCGCCGGAACTTCGCGAGCTGTGCCGGCGTCTCGGAATCGACACCGTGACGGAGCTTTCCCGAGACACCGGGGTACCACGGGGAACCATCTACGAATCCCTCAAGAAACTGCGCGCCAACTTAGAGGTCGCCGGGCTGAAAGACTATCTCTGATCCCCCGACGGTTCGGGTCCGTTTCCGGTAGGTATTGACCGGATCCCACTGAACGTAATGGAGGCATAACCATGAACCGAGAACTTTACCGATATAACTTCGATCCCAAGGTCCCCATCAGGGACGTCGAAGAGTCCCTTCTCCTTGCGGTTATCGCCGCCGAGAGCCTTCATGGCCGGTCGCTGGTTCGGTTGGACGCGTCTTTTCGGTTTGATACCCAGAAACGTTCTTGCGTCGTGGACGCGGCGACCGATGTCGGCCGTGCCATCGCCCGCATCTTCACCGGTTTCCTCACCCGGGAATTCGGCGAAGAGGCCTTCAAGGTGGAGCGCGTTGAATCAGAGAAAAAATAATTAGGAGGTGCAAGCATGAAAATCATAACCGCGGATCAACGATTGGCTGAGAGAAAACGAATCAAGGGAGCGATATTTGGGCCCCACGGTATCGGCAAAACGTCTCTCTTGTGGAGCCTTGATCCGGATAAAACACTCTTCCTCGACCTTGAGGGCGGGGACCTGGCTGTCCAGGATTGTCCGGTGGATCAGATCAAAATCAATACGTGGGAAGAAGCGATCAATATGGCTTGCCTTATGACCGGTCCCAATCCATCGAGACGACCGGAACAGCCGTATAGTCAAGCCCATTATGAATTCATAGCTGGGGAAACTGATCCGTCCTTTCTTCAGAAATACGACACTGTTTTTTGGGATTCCATTTCGGTTGCCTCGCGTCTGTGCTGGCAATGGGCAACCGGTCAGCCGGAAGCGTTCTCAGAAAAGACGGGCAAGCAGGACAACCGCGGGGCCTATGGACTGGTCGGCCGTGAATTAGTTCAGTGGCTAACCCAAATTCAATATTGCAGAGACAAAAATATATGGGTTGTCGGTGGTCTTGATCGGAAAGAGGATGATTACGGCCGTGCTCTTTGGGTGCCACAGATCGAAGGCGCCAAAGCAGGGAACGAATTGCCGGGCATCTTTGACGAGATCATCAGCATGGTTGCACTAAAGGACGATTCCGGCAATCCCTACCGCGCTTTTGTTACGCATCAAGTCAACCCCTGGGGCTATCCGGCAAAGGACCGTAGTGGACGGTTGGACATGGTCGAGGAGCCACATCTTGGCCGTCTTATGGAAAAAATTAACGGGCCGAAACCCGAACAAAAATTCCAGACACAGATAAAGGAGGGCAATAACAATGAGTAATTTCTTTGATTTCAACACGGCATCCGAGCAACAGGAGGGCGATCTGCTTCCCTCTAAAACTTACGCAAGAGTAATCTGCGCCATTCGGCCGGGAGGACATGGCGTTGGGGGATGGCTCTCAAAATCGCAATCCGGTTTCGAGTACCTGGTCATGGAACTGACCCTATCATCCGCACCTTATGCCAAGCGAAAGATTTTCCAGAACGCCGGCGTGGGCGGAGTGACAGAAGGGCACGAAAAAGCGGCTTCGATAACGCGATCACTGCTCCGCGGAATGCTGGAATCGGCCAAGGGTATCGATCCCAAAGATGAGTCTGATAAAGCCCGACGAGCGCGCATCATCAGCACCTGGGAAGAACTGAATGAACTGGAATTTGCCATAGAAATTGGTATCGAAAAGGGCAAGGACGGTTACGGCGACAAGAATAAAATCCTGCGTGTTCTGACTCCCGACCACAAGATATATCAGCGAGTAATGGCGGGAGAAACTGTTCTGCCCGGCGGACCTGGAAAGACAGATCCGACTGCGGCGCTTCCTAAAAACACGCCACAGCCAACAAAAAACCAGGCACCCTCAGCAATTCCGGCATGGGCGAGGTAAACAATGCTTCCCCGTCCATATCAGGAAACCCTTGTAGAGCGAGCGGTAAGTGCGTTGTCCGAATACGGAAACACGCTTGCCATCGCCCCCACGGGATCCGGCAAGACGCTTATGATTTCTTGGTTGCTTGCAAGTCTGGGCGGCCGGCAAATGATCCTGCAGCATCGGGAAGAATTGGTCGCGCAGAATCGGGAGAAGTTCCACCGGATCAATCCGGATAGGAGTTCCTCTGTTTATGGTCTCGGTATCAAAGACCCTTCCGGAGACACTATCTTCGGCATGGCTCAGACACTTGGACGGAATGGCGGCATGGAGATTCTTCCGCCATTGGACGTTCTGGTAATTGATGAAGCACATCACACCAGATCGGAGACATACCAGCGCATCGTCGATGCCGCCAGATCCCGAAACCCCAATGTTCTCATCGCGGGATTTACCGCGACAGCATCGCGTGGCGATAAACGTGGTCTGAAGCCGACCTTCGACAATGTCTGCGACATGATCACAATGCGGCATCTAGTGGATCTGGGGTTCCTGGTCCCCCCACGGACGTTCATTGCCACCCTTCCCGGTCTTGCTGAAGAAATCCAAAAAGTACGGAAAACGTCGTGTGGCGAATACGACTTAGACGAGGTTGAAACATTAATGAACACCGTGCCGGTAAATACCGCGGTGTTCAGGGAATGGAAGGATCTCGCCGGTGACCGGAAAACGATCGCCTTCTGCTCCACGATCCGCCATGCGGAAGCGGTCTGCGCCCTGTTTCAGGAGAACGGGATAAAGGCGGACTGTATTTTCGGTGATACGCCAAATCGAGCGGAAATCCTGAAACGCTTTGAATATGGCGATCTGCAGGTCCTCTGCAACGTGGCCGTTCTAACCGAAGGCTATGATTGTCCGCCTCTTTCCTGTGTCGTTCTCCTTCGGCCGTGCTCATTTAAATCCACCATGCTGCAGATGATCGGTCGTGGTCTGCGAGTCGTGGATCCGGAAGAACATCCAGGGGTGATAAAGCGGGACTGCATTGTCCTGGATTTTGGAGAATCAATTCGCATCCACGGCGATCTGGAACAGGGCGTCCGATTGGATGATTTGGAAGGAACAGAAGCAGCAAATAAAGAATGCCCGAGCTGCAATACACTGATCCCCATACAAACGAGAGAGTGCCCTGTTTGCGGTTATGAATACCACGCCGGCGCTAAAGGCGCCGCTCAGGAGAAGGAATACTCCGATGTGGTGATGATGGAAGTAGATTTGCTGAAAAAATCACCTTTCAAGTGGGCAGACCTATTCGGCAGCGGGAAGGTCATGGTCGCCAGCGGATTCAATGCCTGGGTTGTGACGGCATCGGCAAATGGAAACGATTGGGTATCGTTGGGTAAGATGAAGGGCAAACCCATGCGCCGATTATCCGTCGGTGCGAAAGTCCCGGCCCTTGCTCAAGCGGATGATTTTCTGCGGTTGCATGAAGACACGGATGCCGCGCAGAAAAGCAGGCGCTGGCTGAAGGACCCGCCATCATTTAAACAACTGGAGCTGCTCGCCAACATTGGTTGGAATGTAAACGATTACAATCTCAGAAAGTACGAGGCTTCCTGCCTCCTCAATTTTCTCTGGAACAAATCAGCAATCGAACAGGAGGTCTTTCGACATGCCCGTTGATTATCAGAAACTGGGTGAAGCACTCGTATCAGCAGGACTCACCGGGAAAGCTGTAAATGACTATTCTCGCACTGAGGTTGATGCCCTTGTCCGCGCCTGCATCGAGGCTTTGATACCGGATAAGGGGGCGAAGTTCAGCCTGCCGTACATCAGCGATGCTGGGGATCTGGTGATCCCGTTTGATGCAGATCCCCGATTCCATTACTGGAAGCCCTGCGGGCAATCCATTTTTGAAACGCTCCGGGAATTAGGCGCCAGCAAAGAGGTGTGGAGTAAATACGTTAACGATCCCAATGAACCTTTCTAACTATTATGCAACCACACACTGGCGGCAGAAATCGAAAGAATTTCGGGAGCTGGTGGGCAAATGTGAACAATGCGGATCAACGCTGAAATTGCAGGTGCACCACAAGAGGTATCGGTTTTTTCGGGAAAAAGATTCTGATCTCTCCTGCCTCTGCGACACGTGCCACCTCCAGGGCATACATAAACAAAAAGGAGAGCTGGACATGCTCGATTTTAATCACCAAATAAACCAATCAGATCGAATAAATCACCTCATTGACGAGGCTCTTACCGGCAGGCCCGAGCGACCCAGGGATTATCTCGGAGGCTCTCGTCTCGGCGGCGAATGTGCCAGGGCCCTCCAATATGAATTTTTTAATACACCACGAGACAGGCCATTCGAAGGAAGAACCTTACGGATATTCTCCATCGGTCATGTAGTCGAAGACCTGGCCGCGGAATGGATCCGCATGGCTGGGTTTGACCTGAGAGTAAAGGATAAAGAGGGCCGACAATTTGGTTTTTCCGTCGCCGGCGGGAAAATATCCGGTCACATAGATGGAGTTATTGTGGGTGGACCTGACGAGTTCGGTCCGTATCCGCGGTTATGGGAATGCAAAACAGCGAACGCCAAAAAATGGCGTGAGTTCGAAAAGAACAAAGTCAAAAAGGCCAACTGGATCTATTATGTCCAGGTTCAGATCTACATGGCCTACATGGACCTTGCCGACAGGCCTGCCCTATGGACATGCGTCAACAAGGACGATTCATCTCTGTATCACGAAAATATCCCTTTCGATCAGTCAGTTGCACAAGACGCGTCGGACAGGGCAGTCCGGATTATCCAGGCCTGCATGGCCGGTGAATTGTTACCGCGGGAATATCCATCTGCCGATTTCTACCAGTGCAAATGGTGTGCGTGGGGAGACAAGTGCTGGCATGACTGAAATATATGATTTCGATTTCAATAACGCCAAAAGACAAGATGAAGACCCGCCGGATCATCCACCGGCTCACCCAGAGCAGGCGTTCCAGAATGCTATTGCAGCCGCGGGGCTCGGTTGCCCGGTCATCAATCCCACCGGACAGATCGAACGATACGACGCGCCAGGAGAAAAGCGGGGCAGGAAATCAAACTGGTATGTCTTCTTCCCCGACGACATTCCCGGCGGGGCCGCCGGGTCATGGAAGGACGGCGGTCTTTCGACGTTGACCTGGAGCGCCAGGGACGTCTCCGAAATGACGCAACGGGAGAGACAACGGTACGAAAACCGGATGGCCGAGGCAAGGCGCCTGCGCGAACAAGCGGAGCAGGTCCGCCGAGCGGAAGCGCGCGATGAAGCCACTAAACGATGGGAGGCGGCAAAGGAACCCACGCCGGGCCACGCTTACCTTCAAAAGAAGCAGGTCAAGGCGTATGGGATCCGTCAGGATGAAAAAGGAAGGTTGATGATTCCCATCCTGGATTCGGAAGGAACGCTGCATTCCCTCGAATACATTGATCCGCATGGCGGGAAACGGTTTCTCACTGGAGGGGAACTGAAGGGACACTTCCATGTCATTCCCGGCGAAGGCCAGACAGCGTACCTGGTCGAAGGATACGCCACCGGCGCCTCCATACATGAAGCCACCGGCGCGGAGGTAGTAATCGCTTTCTCGGCAGGGAACCTCCAGCATGCCGCGAAGTCATACAGGACCTCCAAACGCCTGGTTGTCGCAGCCGACAACGATGTAAGCGAGACCGGCCTCAAGGGTGCCCAGGCCACCGGCTTGCCGTATATCGTGCCTAAAGAGGTTGGAAAGGACTTCAACGATATCGCCGTTGAGAAAGGGTTGTCTGAAGTCAAACGGCAACTGATCCCTCCGGAAAACAAATTTATCCGGCGTGTCTTGCCTTCGCCGGCAGCACTCAACGAGGCATTTCTCGAAACACTGTCGATGTCCTGGACCATCAAAAAGATCATTCCAGAGTCAACAGGATTGATGATGATCTATGGAGCACCATCCTCCGGAAAATCGTTTGCCGCATTGGATATGGCGTTATCCATTGCTCACGGTATCCCTTGGCACGGATATGACACCAAAAAGAAGTCAGTGTTCTATCTCGCCGCCGAGGGTCAAGCTGGAGTCCTCAAACGCATCGAGGCATGGCGGCAGTATCACGGTATGGAGAGGATCGACAACTTCTCTCTTTTGCCGATACCCTGCTTGATCGACAATCCCGGCCAGCTCGGTGAACTGCTGGCTATGATTCGCAGTCTGCCGGCAATGCCGGGTGTGATCATATTGGATACAGTTGCCAGATCTATGCTCGGGGACGAGAACTCCACGTTGGACATGGGCAAGTTAGTGAATGCCTGCGGGGAAATGCACGAAGCCACCAAGGCAATGATTTGCCTTATTCATCATACCGGCAAGGATGAGACCCGTGGCGCTCGTGGGGCTATCGCTTTGACAGGAGCCACCGACACGATGTTCAAGGTGGTTCGTACAACCGAGGAGAAACAGTATCTTCTTATATGTGAGCGTCAGAAGGACGATGAACCGTTCAAGCCTATGGTATTTAACCTTGAGGTTATCGATACCGGGCACGTGAATGCCGATGGTGATCCGGTTACTTCACTGGTCCCGGTGTATGATCCAGAGGCAAAAGTGAAGGAGAAGAAAAAGGAAAAACGTATTGTCTTGCGTGGAAATGCAAAAATTGCCATGGACGCTTACCGTGAGGCGATAAAGGTCCATGGAGAAGATCCAACGGAAGCGATAAAGGCCCAAATGGGAGGATTGATTTTACCAACCGACAAGGTCCTCCATGATGATAATTGGCGGGAATGGGCTTATCGAAAAGGGATGGATAGGCTCCCATTTTGGCGAGCGAAGAAATCATTAATCGATCAAAGTATGATCGATACGCTGGATGGATATTATTGGATCAGAAAATAGAGCGTTACATATCGTTTCAAACCGTTACAAATGGAATAGCAAAATATGAAACGTTACCGTTTCATATCGTTACACCCCCTATATATAGGGGTGTAACGATTGAAACGCTGTAACGGGATGAAGGAAATTTGAGGATGACGAAAATGAAGTTATGGGCTGGTAGGCCCCAGGTACCACCCATGATGGGCGTGACGCCGGAGACGAATGATGGCAAAACACTTCGTGTCGATCTTGGATATGGCGGATCACAAATAAATCGATTATCTGCTCTTGCTTCTGAAACTTTTTCCTGAGTGCTATTAATGCACGTGCCGATGATGAATATCAGGCCAATGCACGTGAGTATGGGTTATTGGCTCATGCACATGGTAATGGTCGTGTCTACCACCGTGTTCTCCTTTGTAGTGCTCATGGTGATGATGTTCATCATGTTCATGAGGATGAGCATGCGCAATCGGATCATGATGGTGAACGTGCTCATGCACCTCCCAATAGAGGAAGAACATCCCGGAAAGCATAACCAGTGCCGCTCCCCAATATTCTACGGGTGGTCGCTCCCCAAGGATTAAGACGGAAAGGACGGTGCCGATAAATGGTCCTGAAGCAAACCATGTGCTGGTTCTCGCCGACCCGATTGCCCTAAGTGCATAAATGAAGAAGACCAGGCTCACCCCATAGCTGAGCGCCCCAATGATTAGTGCTGCTGAGACCTGAAATACCGTGACATAGCTTCTGAACAGGAACAGGGAGAGAAGAATGTTAAAAAGCCCGGCGCTCCAACCTTTCATACATGCCAGAAGAGAGGCCGGAATGGACTCCAGTTCCCGGGTTAGGTTGTTGTCAATTCCCCAAAGGATGCAGGCGATGAGTACGGAGAGACCGGGAATTGACCAACGGACATCATTACTGCCAGTGAAAACAATGAAAATCGATGCCCCGATGATCAATAACTTTCCAATCCAGACACTGCGTCCTATGTGCTCATGAAAGACCATCCAAGCAATCAGAGTAGTGGCGACGGCCTCGAAATTTAGAAGGAGGGACACCTCGGATGCTGTCCCGAAGAGGATGCCATATGCCAGGAAGAGTGGGGCTGCCACTCCTCCAGCTATGACTGCGCCGATAAGGTTTGCCCACTGCTTCCAAGAAAGTCTGCTTAGAATATCGGAAACCGGAATTGTTTGACCGAGGACCACTACTGTGAGTCCTAAGCCTGAGCCCATATAGAGAAGCCCGGCGAGGAGCGACGACGGCATCTGGCCTACGATAGCCTTACAGGCGACTGGAGACATACCAAACAGAACTGCAGAGAGAATTGCCAGGTGCTGCCCTTTTTTCCTCATTTTATTTGTCCTGACCTATACTTGACTTGACAGGCACCGTCAACACAAGTCATGATTCGCCTTAAGGAATCCATATTGCTGCTGTGCGGTCACCATAAGGCTTTGCTGCACAATTTGCATACTGTACGCCAACCCATGCACACACAAGACTGTCTATACTATCTTCATACCGCTTCAACATTGCCAGGGTCCTTATATCGCTGGCATCAGGTATTTTGAGCCCTGTATGTCCAAAAATATTAGTCAAAGCACGTTCGATTTCCTTGAATTCATCAAGAAGGCGTGCGATTCGATCTTGAATAACTAACTCAGGCCAGTAGTTTCGGGACTTGGCAACCTTATATGGGACTCGATAGTCACGATTGAGTAGCCGAAGCAATGCAGGATGCGGATACACCTCGATCGTTCGCATAAGTGTACCGGAGCTATGGATTGCTGTGGCGAGGGGATAGCCTGCATTGCGAAACTGATTTGTGATGTCGATGCCCAAACGGCCTGGTCGTTTGGAGTTGGGCGAATGAGTGGAACATCCGCGCCCTCCAAAGATTCTTGAGATCACATCATCAGCCACCCGACGACTCGTGAACGGAACAGTCGCAATCGGCATGTCAAGTGTAATGAGATCAACCTTGGTACCAGCAATCTTCTGCGCGGCGGACAGCAAACTCGGAATGTGTGGTGTAGAACCTCCAAATCGACTAGTTTCCCAGTCAACGGGAACATTTTCTGCGCACGCCAGAAAAGTATCATAGCTTGGGGCTATGCAAAGACATTTCCAACCATTGCTGTTCCGAGCGACAAGTGCAACTCCGCTAGGCTCTGTGTTTGTCCATGCGGCGTCTATTGCGAGTATGACAGTCATATCGAATCCAGACTAAGCTAAATTGTCTAACGATCAGAATCAGCCGAGGCTTCCTATCCTATTCTTTCTTAATCAATGTGGCAAAAGTAATTTTTTCAGCGCCGTGCTTGTTTCTTATCTTGTCCATGACCTCGTCAATTCGTTCATTCTTGTCATTTCTCACGTTGTCTTCCATCTGATCAAAAAGTGACAACTGGCCATAAGAGCAGACTTCATGAAATCCGGAGATGCTGATTCCGATTAGCCTTACCGGATGGAACCTGTTCCATATCTGTTCAAGCAGACTGCAACCAGCCTGGTAAATTTCCTTGGTGGTGTGAGTTGCCGGGACGGTTGCCTGTTTGGTAATGACTTTAAAATCCGAATATTTCAGGGTGATATGAACTGTACGGCCTTTTTTGTCGTACCTTCTTGCGGTCATGCCAATATCATCGGCAAGCTCCATAAGAACCAGCTTTGCTTTTTCGATGTCAGATACATCTTCCGGCAAAGTTGTTGAGCGCCCTATGGACTTCATGTCTTCAACTGTATGGGCAACGACAGGTGAATCGTCTATCCCGTTGGCGCGCAGATAAATTTCCTGTCCACTCTTGCCGAAAGCACGGATAAGGTGGTCTTTGTCGGATTTTGCAAGATCCCCTATCGACTTCACGCCTATGCGGTTGAGCTTTTCAGCCGTTTTAGCGCCGATCCCATACATTTCATTGACCGGAAGCGGCCAGAGTTTTTGGGGAATGTCATGTTGCCACAGCTCGGTGATACCGAGGGGCTTCTTCATTTCAGCGGCCATTTTTGCAAGGAACTTGTTTTCGGCAATTCCGATCGAGCACCATAGTCCGAGTTTTCCCTTGATTTCATCCATGATGCTTTTCGCAGCCGTCAGAGGATCACCAAATAGACCTTGGCAGCCGGTCATATCCAGCCAGGCCTCATCAATGCTGTTTTGTTCCATGACAGGCGTATAGCTCGAAAGCAGTTCCATGACCTCTTCTGATTTCTGCTGATAGAAATGATGATCCGGCGGAACCAGGATCAGTCGGGGACATAGCTTTAAAGCTTCATGCAGGACCATGGCAGTTTTGACTCCAAATGACCTTGCCACATAGTTTGCTGCGAGAATAATCCCTGAACGCTTCTTTGGGTCACCGGCGACAGCAGCTGGCACTCCAACAAGGGAATCATTTCTTGTCATCTCGCAACTTATGAAAAAGGCGTTCATGTCAACCAGAAATATGACCTTTTGCATAGGCACTAAAAACAAGCACTGTTTATCCGGTTTCAAGGAACTACTTCTTTTTATAAACATTCAATCCTATTTTTATGTCATCTTTTTCAGGGATGGAAATATTCCCTTCGGTAGATGAAATGATAATGGTCTTTCCTGACGACGAAGGACCAAATTCTTTTGTAAGGTCGACCTTAATGGTCAGGATATTGTCCTCCACCTTCATTTCTACATTTTTCATTCTTCACACTCCTAGTTTTTTTGCCATTATATAACATCTTTGATTCAAGGATAACCCATCCTATTTCCCCTCTTCTCACCCCGCAGATGAATTAATTTCTTTCCACTCCCGACGTTTCCCGATTCGTTCCGGTAAGTAAGAGGAGTGGAGGATCGAGCCTTGAGTAGAAAAAACGCTATCCCAACGCCTCGAACAGGTCCAGAAGCACTGCACCGGCAGGGCATCGACGGGCAAGAGATTTCCAATCTGGCTGAAGTGACCACCCGACAGATCGACGACGCTTCCGGTAAGTAATACAAAAACCAATGTGAGGTGGAAGATGCCGGTTAAATCGCTTCATCCATGCAATCGCCCAGGATGCCCCCGGCTGACGCGCGAGCGGTTTTGCGGTGAACACGCACTTGAAGCCGCAACTGAGAGTGAGAGGGCCAGAGAGACGGCGGCACAGCGCGGGTATGACCATCGTTGGAGCAAGATCAGGATCATGAAGTTAAACCGCGATCCCTTGTGCGAGAGATGCCTCGCCATGGGCAGAGAGGTGCCGGCCATGCTGGTTCATCACAGGGACAGGAACCCGAAGAACAACGCGGCTGAGAATCATGAGTCGTTGTGCATGGAATGCCACGACCGGGAACATGTCCATGACCGCTTCAAGCCACGGAGGGAGGGCGGTGTAAATCTCTGGAATAATGGAGGAAATAACCGCGCCGGCAGTCACGCGCGAGTTTTTCAGAAATGAGGGAC
>CAYYFL010000023.1:0-17102 GCA_964471325.1 uncultured Planctomycetia bacterium | reverse complement strand
GAGGCAAGGGTTTCTGGTTTTGTTCTCCGGCTTGACAATGGGGGGCGCATCGGGAGATAAGGCCTATTTTGTTCCCAAAGGGGCGGCACTGGACGGGGAAGGTATAAAATTTTACCCCGCACCCAGAAGGTCCCTCCTATAAAGGCGGGGATTGGCGGTGCTCGAACGGCATCTCCATGGGCATTCGGGCGGTGCCCCGCCTGTCGGGCAGGCGACCGCAGCGGAATTTCGAAAACAAGAGGGCCGTGGCTCGCTTGTCTTCGGCAAGCAGGCGGGCAGACCGCGGGGCTCCACAAAAGGATTGAAGCATGAGAAGCCGCATCTCCGAAGAAACAGCTCTTGTTTATACCGTCATCAAATGGATTGTCCTTGCTGTTTCTGTCGGCATTATCGTTGGTGTGTCCACAGCCGTTTTCCTCCACCTGCTCCAGGCTTCCGTGGCATGGATGCAGGAACGGCCGTACTATTTTGTTCTTATGCCCCTGGCCTTTTTCCTGAGCGCCTTCTTGATCAGGATGTTGGCTCCTGACGCCGAAGGACATGGAACCGAGAAGGTCATCGAGGCCGTCCACAAACATGCCGGTAAAATCAAGGCGTCTGTCGTCCCCGTGAAACTGATTGCGACGATCATGACCATCGCGTCGGGTGGGTCGGCGGGCAAGGAGGGGCCGTGCGCACAAATTGGGGCGGGTTTGGCTGCGATCTTTGCGCGGTTGATCAGGTTGGATGATTACGATCGCAAGAAGCTCGTTATCTGCGGTATCAGCGCCGGTTTCGCCTCTGTTTTCGGGACACCTATTGCCGGCGCCATCTTTGGCGTGGAAGTCCTTTTTGTGGGGAGCATCCTCTACGATGTTATCCTGCCGTCTTTCGTCGCCGGGATCGTGAGTTTTAATGTTTCTTCTTCTCTCGGCGTCGAATATTTCCATGGGGCCTTGAATTTTATTCCTGTTTTTGACAAGGCTACTTTTTTTCAGGTGGTGGCTGCGGGCATCTTTTTCGGGTTGTGTTCTTTCTTCCTTGTTGAAGTCCTTAATTTCGGCCGTCGTCTGGCGCAGAGGATCAAGGGGTGGCCGCCCCTCAAAGGGCTTTTGGGCGGCGCCTTCATGATTGTCCTTGTTTTGGTTTTTTCCAAAGACTATCTTGGGTTAGGACTGGATACGATACAGAGGTGTCTTTCGGGTCAGCATGCGCCGTGGTATGCTTTTGTCGTTAAGGCGCTCGCGACGAGTATCACGTTGAATTTTGGAGGCAGCGGGGGGATTGTCACGCCCGTCTTTTTCATCGGGGCGACGGCAGGGGCTTGGTTCGCCCATGTTTTTAATCTGAATGTTCCTATGTTTGCGGCCATCGGTTTGGTGAGCGTCTTGGCCGGAGCAGCCAACACGCCTATCGCCGCCAGCATCATGGCCATGGAGTTATTCGATGCCAGGCTTGCACCTTTTGCGGCGGTCGCCTGCGTGATCAGTTTTTTCATTACGGGACACAGAAGCGTTTATCCTTCGCAGATCCTCGGCATGAGGAAATCCAGACATCTGGATGTCAAGCTCGGCGAAGAAATAGAGGACGTCAAGACGGTGATCGGCCAGGAGGAAAGAGAGATCGTTAAGTTTTTGCGGCGCTATGCCGGGTTTTTCAAGAAAAAAGAAGGGGGCCCGGGGAAACAGTAGTACGGCCCATGGTTGGGGATGTCGGAGAGGCAGCCGGTCATTTACCGGCTGCCTTTTTTCTTTCCTTCTCTGTTACCCAGAATTCGAGTCTTTTGGCTAGGGCGAGGCGCGTCTGGGCGTCCAAAGCAGGCATCCCGCTCAAGAAGATCATGATAAAGGGGACGGATAACCATTCCAGGGCTTGCCCCATTTTTGTCCAAAAGGTGTTTTTTGCCGGATTTTTTGGCAGCAACAGCAAGCTGAGGATGATGCAGTTGAGCAGTCCAATGCTGGCGAGGCTGAAGATCGTTGTCGTGATGCGCGGACCGGTATAGTAAAGCACTGTGTGGCTGAATTCCCGTCCCGCAAACAGGGTCGGGAGCCAGCCGATAAAGGTCAAGAGGAACGGCCAGGTGGCCCAAGAGATGTGGCCTTCGAAAAGCTTGAAGCTGTGCCGCAGTTTTTGCCGCAAGGGTATCGCCGGCGATGCCAGAAAGGCACGCATGAGGATTGGGAAGTTTTCAACGCCCCAGGCCCAGCGCCTTTTTTGTTTATAGACATTGACCAGCGTTTTTCTCCACGTTTTGGCCTGGGTGATGTCCATCGAGAGGGTCGTCGCCAGAGGGATGACACGATAGCGGCCGTCATAATGGACATAGGATTTCCAGAAGATGGCGGAGTCGTCCGAGATCATATCCACAGGCCAGTAGCCGACGTCGACGAGGGCTTGAAAACTCATGCTGTGGCTCGAAAAAGTGACGAGCTGTTCGGGGTTCGTCGCTTCGATCAGCTGGAAAAAGGAAGAGCCGATGTCTAAGACCCGCGCGAAAGCCGGGGCCTCCCAGATGTTGTTATGGTAGACGGGGATAGGTTGGTAGCTGGCTTGAGTGCGGTTGGGGGTGACGATGTAGCTGTAGGTGAGGCAGTTGAAATAGTCCGGCTTGACTATCGTGTCGGCGTCAAAACAGGAGACGATGACGTTTTCAAAAGGGATGTTTTTTTTCGTGAAGAATTCCGTCGCGACCTTTGCGGCGAATGTTGCATTGGCCCCTTTGACGCGCGCCTCGCCTGCAATGCCGTCCGGATGGAGGGTGACGAGGAATTCCAGAAAGCGCCCGCGATATTCGGCGGCAAGGCTTTGGGCGGCGTCCCGGATTTCAGAGGAGGAGCGTTCCTCTACGGCCAGGACGACCAGGATCCGCCGCGAAGGGAATGTTCCTTCGCAGAGGCTTTTGATGCCGGGTTCCACGATGTCCCGTGATTCGCGGACAACAGGCATGATGACAAGCTGGTAAATGTCGTCATAGGACGGCACGGTTTGGCCGCTGTCTTTCAGTTCTGTGAGTTCCCGCCGATTGATGACCTCCGAGATGATTTCAGGCAACTTGTTCCTGCCGGCCGCCGCCTGGGGCCGGTGCAGAGACCTGTCGATATCCCGCGTGCCTTCGATGCGTTTAAGCCAATCTGTTTTTCGTTCCCATGAGAGGCGCGCATAAGAAAGAGCCAGAAAAATATTCATGTAGAACAGCCTGAGGATCCAATAAAGATCGAAAGCGATGATCAGGGCTGCGGCAACAAGGGGTCCCCGGAGGGATAGCAGAATGAAGCCCAGAAGGATGCCCCAACTTGTGGCTCCGGGAAGGATTTCAAAGAAGCGCTGAAGGGCGAGTTGGCGGCGATCCAGGTTGCGGCGGCTGTAGGTGAATATCATGTTTCCTCTTGGCTTTCCGGGGATTCCGCCTGCGGCAAAGCGGCGGGCGCATTGCCCGAGACGATGTCGAGCGCCTGAAGCCCTTCTTTTTTGGCATCCAGGTAATAGAGGGTTCCTGTCTCTTCGGAATAGAAAATATTCGTGTTATTTCTGATCTGGACGAGGAATTCGATGTGCGGGGGGCCTTGCGGCATGAGCTCGGCAAGGAATATTTTATCGGCATCCCTGAAAAGGATGTGGGAGCCTTCATAGATCCAAAGGCACTGTTTGATATCTCTGCCTGTTTCAAAGACGTATTGCACGACAGAACCGTTTGAAAAAGGACCGTTGTCCGGGCTGTCGTTCAGGAATTCTACGGTGCCGATCTTATTCTTTGTCCAAAAGAGAAGGCGGTCTCTCTGGTCGTCAAATGAGATGCCTCGGCATCCGCGGTCGCATATCCTGTGGGGCAAATGGTTCGTCATAAGCTGTCCTTCGTTTCCCAGAAAGACAAACGTCCCCGGCATGAGAGGGCGGATTTCATAGACGCCCCTGGGATCAAAGATGGATGCGCTCAGGGGTGCGTCTGAAAGGAGGATTTCCGTGGAGGTCTTGTCCTGGTTCATGCGTAAAAGGACCCCTTCCCGCGAGAGGATATAGACTTTTCTGTCTTTGACCCCGAACCCGCGTATGTTTTCTACATATTCTGGATAAAGCGCTCCTGTTTGGGGTTTGATCATATCGATTTGGCCTTTGTGGAAGGAATAGATCGTTGACGTGTCGTTGGGATCCAAGAAGAACCTTTCGGGGGGCCGGATGACGATCGCAGAGATGTCCACAAGAGAGTCTTTGCCCGGCAGGAGCAGGAGATATTTTATTTCTTTTTGGAGAATGAGGGTCAGGACAACCAGAGGGTTGTCCTGGATCGTCGCCAGGTCCTGGATCCTGGCGTCGGCATAAAGAAAGATCTTGCTGGCAAGGGGTTCCGTGTTTATCTCGCTGCCGTCGAAAAGATAGTCGTCTTTGAACGTATGGCCTTTGACGAGGATGCAGCTTGGTGTGTCTTCCAGCGGTATGATGTCGACGAAGGCCTGCGTGCTGGCCGTCCGCGGTGTCAGGACTTTCGGCAGAAGAAGGACCTTATCGAAAAGGACCGCCTTGCCGGCGCTTACATAAAAACTTTGAGACCATGGTCTGTATTGGTTCAGGAAGATGCGCAGATTGTACCGGCCGGGCAGCAGTTCCGAAAGGATGGCCGGGGAACGCTGGATATAGCGGCTGGGTCCTAAATAGATGGAGGCACCGGAGGGATAGGTGTTGATGGAGACGAGCCCCGTTTGGACGAACTTCTGTTCGTGCGGCCGGATGATGAAACCAAAGGCATAAAAGAGGACAAGAGGACATAGGATGAGGTAGAGGATAAGAAAAAAATAAAAAGATGCCCTGCGGATTCCTGGCAGCGTCAACTTTCCGGCTATTTTTTCCAATAAGTTCTTTTGCATCGTTTTTCATCCAGGGCTGACTGATGATATTTTACATTTAAGCCGGATAGGGAAGCAAGGATTATTGTCGGATACCGGAGAGCGCTGTCATCCTCCTTTCCTTCGGTATCTTCCTGGGGTCTTACGGACCCATGGGGCATCCTGCGAAGTTTTACGGGGCTGGGCATAGGGATATTTCGCCGCCGTTTCCGTTTGACTTTTTTTAGAGGTTGACGTAAACTGGGGCCGGATGGCAAAAAGAGAGACGCTTTTGACTGTCTTTGGCACGATTTATTTAAGGTAAGGCAACTCTTTGCAGTCAGGGGGTTGCCTTTTTTATCTAAGGGGCCGAGGGGGTGGCTATGAGCAAAATCGTGTTTGTTGTCCTGATTTTTGCCGCGGCCATGACATGCGTAACATTGGGATGCGCCAAGAAGACCGCCTCAAGTGCCAAAGCGATCAAAAAGTCGGAAACGATGCCGACGACGGACCAGAAGGCCGTTTATCTCGTCGGTCAGGCGAAGGCGTTCCTGGATTCCAAGGATTACAAGGAGGCGATCAAGACGTCTCAATACGTTCTCGCTGGCGTCGACAGAAATTCCAAAGAAGCCCGGGCGATCCTGGAAAAGGCCAAGCATGGGCTTTTCGAAGAGGCCGATGATATGATGGAAGACGTGAAAAGATCCAGGAAGGCCGCAGCCAAATGAAGTCCGGCGCTTGCTTTTAGAATGGGTTTTATGAATTTTTCTGTTGAGAGGGCCCCGAAGGCCGTCTTGAAAAAATAGAAAAACCTCTTGACATACATATCTATTTATCGTAATATTTGGATAAAACGATAAAGGAGATCCATGATGAACGAACAGTCTGCCAGTGAATTGTTGAAAGCGATGGGGCATCCAGTGCGTCTGCGGATCCTCAAAGGGCTTATCCGCCACGGATGCAACGTCGGCAGGATCGTCGCGGCGCTCGGCTTGCCGCAGTCCACCGTCTCTCAGCATCTGTCGATCCTGCGCAAGTGCGGCGTCATCGCGCCCCAGAAGAAGGGCGTCAGGACCTGCTACGAGGTTGTGGATGTACGCGCGCGAAAGATCGTGGACGCGCTTGCCTGATAGCGCCACAAAGGAGTTTTCCCATGATAGACAGGATTGTCGATTTTGCCTTTAAAAGGCCGAAGGTGATTTTTGCGATCGCCGGCCTCTTGACGTTCGCGGCTTTGCTGCAGTTTTTGCGCATCAAGATCGATACGGACCCGGAGAATATGCTGCCGGCCAATGAATTTGTCCGGCGTTTCCATCAGGAGGTCAAAAAGGAATTCACCCTTTATGATTATATCGTTGTCGGTGTTGTCGACGAAAGCTCGCCGGCGGGTGTTTTCAACCCCCGGACCCTGGAACATGTCTATCAGTTGACGCAGGCCATCGGCAAAATCGACGGTGTCGTCGCCTACGATATGATGAGCCTCTCCACCAAAGACGATGTCCAGTCGGACGGCGCAGGCGCGGTGCGTTTCCAGTGGCTGATGCATGCTCCGCCTTATACGGAGCAGGATGCGCTTTGGATCCGTTCGCGCGCCCTGGCCAATCCCATGTTCTACAATACGCTCGTTTCCGCCGATGGCAAGGCATTGGCGATCTACGTGCCCATCAAAGAAAAAAAGATAAGCTATGCGGTCGCCAAAAAGATCGGCGAGCTGACGAAGGCTTATCGGGGGGGAGAGCGGTATTTTCTGACGGGCCTGCCTCTGGCCGAAGATGCTTTCGGCCACGAGATGTTCGTCCAGATGGCCCTTTCCGCCCCTGCGGCCATGCTTGTCATTTTTCTCCTCATGTGGTTTTTCTTCAGGAACGTGCGTCTTGTGGTCCTGCCCTTGGCCATGGCCGTGGACGTCGTCATCTTGACGATGGGGGCGATGGTCGGCCTTGGGTTCCCGATCCATATCATGAGCTCCATGATTCCCATTTTTCTTTTGCCGATTTGCGTCCTGGATTCAATCCATCTTTTGAGCGATTATTATGAGGAATACCGCAGGTTTCCGAATAAAGAGGAGGCGATCCGGCATGTCCTGCGCAAGCTCTTCATGCCAAACCTGTTTACTTCCTTGACGACCGTCGCCGGATTTTTTTCCCTTTCCTTTGCGCCGATCCCTCCGGTCCAGGTATTCGGCATCTTTGTGGCGATCGGCGTTGCCGTGGCGTGGCTGACGACAGTGCTTTTTATCCCCGCCTATGTGGCGCTCCTGGACGCTTCGCGCCTGGCAACGTTTGGCGTCAGACATGAAGAGAACCCGGCCGGGCCCGAACACGTCATCCTGGAATTCGCCCGTCGTCTGGCGGTTGACCGCTGGAAGCTTGTGCTGGCGGCGACCGCCTTGACGGTGGCTGTTTCCATTTTCGGGCTTACGCGCATCAAGGTCAACGATAATCCGACGAAATGGTTTTCCAAAAAGCATCCTATCCGCGTCGCAGACATTATGCTCAACAGGCATTTCGGCGGAACGTACAGCGCGTATCTCGTGATGGAACCGAGAGACAAAAAAGAAGAAGTTTTTCTTGATCCGGCGATGCTTGAATACATCCGCGGCCTCCAAAAATATCTGCTGGAACAGGGGTCGGTGGGGAAGTCGACATCGCTTGCGGATGTTGTCTCCAAGGTCTACGACGAGCTTTTGGGCGGCGACAAGAAAAACGGGATGATCCCGCCGACAAAAGAGGCTGTGGCGCAATGCCTCCTTTTGTTCGAGAATTCGCATAAACCCGACGATCTCTGGCACTTTGTGACGCCGGACTACGACAAGCTTAACTTATGGATGCAGTTGACTTCGGGGGACAACCGGGATATGGCCCTGGTGGTCAGACAGGTTGAGACCTATTTCAAGGAACATCCGGCGCCACAGCCTCTGATCTATCACTGGTCGGGTCTGACCTACATCAATATGGTCTGGCAGGACAAGATGGTGATCGGGATGTTCGTGAATTTCCTTGGGAGTTTTCTGATCGTCCTGTTCATGATGGTCGTTTTGTTCCGGTCGCCCTTGGTAGGATTATTGTCCATGATCCCCATGACGGTGACCATTGTGTTCATTTACAGCACCCTCGGATTTTTCGGCAAGGAATACGATATGCCCGTGGCGGTGCTTTCGGCGTTGACCCTGGGCCTCTCCATCGATTACGCCATTCATTTTATCGAACGGTCGCGCCAGATCTATAAGGTAAGGATGAATTGGCCCGATACGGCCAGGGAGATGTTCGGCGCGCCGGCGCGCGCGCTTGTGCGCAACGCCTTTGTCATCTCTATCGCTTTCCTGCCCCTGTTTTTGTCGAGGCTGGTGCCTTACAATACGGTCGGGTTTTTTATGCTGATGATCATGCTTGTGTCGAGCGTCGGGACCCTTTTGATCCTGCCGGCCATCATTTCGGCGGCGCCTCGGGTCGTTTTCGGCCATCTGGAGCCCGAGAAGAAGGTCAGCAGATGCGCTTGCGGCGAATGCATGCTTTTGGCTGTCATGTTGGCAGCGTCTGTCCTGTACGTTCTTTTGGGTTATTCCCTCACGAGATGGAATGTGGCGACGGTGATCGCGGTCTTTGTTGTTGTGGTATTGGCCGGTATTTGTTTTATTGTCGGCCGCCTTCGCAACAATAGGATGGTTTGAACGTTTGTTAACCTTGTGTTTTTACGGAGGACGACTATGAAAAGGATGTTTTTTGCCGTGTTTGGTTTAGGGCTTCTGCTGGGGACGGCCGTTGGCGCCGAGGCTGGTGATCCGTCGGCAGACGAGATCGTCAAAAAGGCCAATCACATCGCTTACTATGAGGGTCAGGATGGCCGCGCCAGGGTCGAGATGACCGTGACGGACGCCCAGGGGCGCACCCGCCAGCGTGTGATGACTATCCTGCGGATGAACGTCGGAGACGACGCCGAACAGAAATATTACGTCTATTTTCACAGGCCCACAGATGTTAAGGGAATGGCATATATCGTCTGGAAGCATTTGGACAGAGATGATGACAGATGGCTGTATCTGCCGGCCTTGGATCTTGTGCGCAGGATCGCGGCTTCGGACAAACGCTCCAGTTTTGCTGGCACCAACTTCCTGTATGAAGACATTTCAGGCAGGAGCCTCTCTTTGGACACGCATGAGCTCATGGGCGGCGATGACAAGACATATCAGATCAAAAACACGCCCAAAGACGGCAATGCCGTCGAATTCTCTTATTATGTGACATGGATCAATAAGGACAATTTTGTCCCGGTTAAGGCCGAATATTATGACAAGGAAGGTAAATTATACCGTCGCCTGGAGGCTTTGGAGACCAAGGACGTTGGAGGTTATTTGACCATCACAAAAATGAAAGCCGAAGATCTCAACGCAGGCAGTTCGACCGTCGCCTTGTTCAGCCGGATCGAATACAATATCAAACTGGGAGAAGATATCTTCACGGAGCGCTACCTGCGTAAGCCTCCTCTCCAATGGATCCAGGAATGATGCGATACCGTCATTCGTTTATCGCATGCGCCGTCCTGGTTTCTTTCGGCGTCTTGACACCCGATCTCTATGCTGAACCTTTGCGTTGGCACGGGTTTTTCGAATACGCCTTCGGCGGGCGGTGGGTGGAGGACCAGACCAAGCATGACAACTACAACATGCTTGAACAGCGGCTGCAACTTAAAACCGATCATTTTTTTACGGGGGAAGATCTTCTGGGCCGGTGGAAGAGTCAGTTTGTTTTTAAGGGCGACTTCCTGGTGGATGAATATTTCGGCGGCAAGACGGATTTCGATCTGCGCGAATGCAATATGGCCATGAGCCCGACACATTTTCTGGATGTCCGGGTCGGGCGGCAGGTGTTGACATGGGGGACGGGGGATTACCTTTTTATCAACGATGTGTTCCCCAAGGACTACGAGTCTTTTTATATCGGCCGCGATGACGAGTACTTGAAGAAGCCGTCGGATGCGGCGCGTTTTTCTTTTTATTCGGACATGGCGAACACCGATTTTATCGTTATTCCGCGCTTTGAGCCGAATACCCTTCCCGACGGCCAACGCCTTTCGTTTTTCGATTCTTTCCAGAGAGGGATCTCCGGCACCAACTCCGACCGTTACCTGGTGGAGCCGGGGTGGCAGGCCAAGAATTTTGAGTATGCGATGAGGGTTTTCAGGAATTTCGGCTCCACCGAAGGCGCCTTGTATGTCTTCCGGGGATTTGATCCGTCGCCGCGCAGCTATTTGAATGAGGCCGACAGAGAGCTTTTTTATGAGCGCCAGGATGTTTTTGGCGCCAGCCTGCGGGGGCCTTTTGCCGGTGGGATCGGCAATATCGAAGCAGGATATGTGCATTCTCCCCAAGACGATCACGGCGACAACCGTCTGATCGAGAATTCCATGTTCAAGGCCATGGCAGGATACGAGAAAGACCTGGGGCACGACTTGAAGATCGGTTTCCAGTATTATTATGAAGAGAAGCTGGATTACTCGAAGTATGCGGCGGCCCTCCTGCCGTTGGATTATTTCTGGGACCAGTATTATCATCTGTTGACCAATAGGATCACCAAACTTTTCAAAAATCAGACGGTGGCCGTTTCTCTCTTTACATTTTTTTCTCCATCGGATCTGGATGGTTATTTCCGTGGTTCCGTGTCTTACGATCTGACAGATCAATGGAAGATGATTTGGGGGGTCAATATTCCCTGGGGCGGCGACACCCATACGGCATTTGCCCAGATGCGCAGGGACAAGAATGTTTATATCCGGGTAAGGTATAGTTTTTGAAGGGCGGGTATTTTATTCCGCCGGAGGCGGAGGAAGGAGAGCTCATGATGAGGACAAAGGTATTGACGTGGTTGGCGGTCGTTGTGGGGTTTGTGTGTCTTGCTGGCAGTTTTGTTGCGGCTTCAGATTGGCCGGACTTGGCGCCGGAACCGGAATTGCTGTCGCCGACAGGGGAAGTGGTCAATTTGGCCGACAAAAAGACCCTGGAATTCAAGTGGAGTCCGTTCATCGGCCGGATGTGGGAAAGACAGTATTACGATTTCAGGCTTTATAAAGGGCGCCAGACGACAGAGGCCAATCAGCTGATCGTCAAGCAGATACCTAAAGATCAGTATTCGTTTACGGTCGATGCCGGCATCTTTCAGGACGGCGAGGTCTATACATGGGGTCTCAGGCAAGTTTATATGGACAGAAAGAGCGAACAGGCGTATTCTTCTTTTAAGGTTGAAAAGAATGCCGGGAGCGCTTGCCCCACGGGGGATGCGAAGGCAGGAGAGTGAAGTTTGCGTGACGAAAACAAAGGAGGTTCGTGTGGTTGAAAGAGGAGAATTCCGAGGTAAGCCTGTTCTTATCCTGAAAAGGAGCGAAGATGAAAGATATCCGTTTTCTTTCGGGTTGAGCA
Source organism: uncultured Planctomycetia bacterium (assembly GCA_964471325.1). Classification (GTDB taxonomy): domain Bacteria; phylum Omnitrophota; class Gorgyraeia; order Velamenicoccales; family Velamenicoccaceae; genus Velamenicoccus. The sequence continues at coordinate 5,891 of CAYYFL010000023.1, read as the reverse complement.
AGGCTAAGTTGATCCTTGAGCACATTGAAGATATCAAAAAGTTCGTTGAAGACAACAACAAGCCCAGCGCATAGCCGTTTATGGATGGATTCATGCAGGTTGCTTTCGATGAGGCGATGCAAGGTCTCAAGGAAGGCGGCATCCCGATAGGTTCTGTCCTTGTGAAGGCGGGCGAGGTGATCGGTCGGGGACATAACCGTAGGGTCCAGCAGGGCAGCCCGATTTTTCACGCCGAGATCGATTGTCTCCAGCGGGCAGGCAGGATCGGGTCCTATGAAGGCACCGTCCTGTATTCGACCTTGATGCCATGTTACTTGTGCGCCGGGGCCGTCGTGCAGTTCGGCATCAAGAAGGTCGTTGCCGGCGAATCCCGCACCTTTACCGGGGCGAGGGATTTTATGCAGCAGCACGGCGTCAGCGTGACGGACCTTGATTTGAAAGAGTGCCGGGAGCTGATGGAGGATTTTATCCGCAAGCACCCGAACCTCTGGAACGAGGATATCGGCAAATAGATTTTTTGCTCCGCATACGGCTCCGAACCAGCAGCTGTTCAGAACCGGGGGGCAGGCATGGAGTTAACCCCACAAGGGGGTAGGCCTCCGCATTCCACATAGCGGAGGGCCTAACCCAGGAAGGGTAGGCCTTCGCAATACCAAATAAGCGGAGGGCCTAACCCAGGAAGGGTAGGCCTTCGCATGCCGCAGAAAGCGACACACTTGCTAGACCGATGAAACAAGGTGCGGCTCATCCGCCGCAGAAGGCGGCGTACCCGCCATTCCGATATGGCGGGGTGCGATTGAGCCAGGTAATACCGAATAAACGAAGGGTCTAACCCAGGAAGGGTAGACCTTCGCAATTCCGATAAGCGAAGGGTCTAATCTCACCAGAGGCGAAATTAAGGAGTTCTTATGGCCATTAAAGACCTGTTTCAAAGCGCAGACTGGAAGAAAGAAAAGCATGTTCCCGTGATCGAAGCCCCTGCTCAGGCGAAAAAGGGCGAGAACGTCCGCGTGACAGTGAGCGTCGGCAAAGAAATCCCGCATCCCAACAAGACGGAACACCATATCTGCTGGATCGACGTGTATTTTCACCCTTCGGGAGAGAAATTCCCGTATCAGCTGGGGCATCTTGAGTTTGCGGCGCACGGCGCTTCGATTGAAGGGCCGGACAAGAGTACTGTTTATTCGCATCCGGAAGGGGTCGTCGTTTTTAAGACGGACAAGCCAGGAAAGATCCTGGCCTCGTCTTACTGCAATATCCACGGCCTGTGGGAGGATTCCAGGGATTTGAATATTGTTTAGTTGATTTTTTATAGCGGACGAAACAAAGGCCGCCGGTCAAACGGCGGCCTTTTTGCTGCCGGAGAGGGTCAACGGGAGCCGTATTTGATGGCCATGACGCCGGCAATGACGAGGAGGATAAAGATAACGGAGAAGATGTTGAAATATTTTTCAATAGAGTCGGCTATCTTCTTGCCGAAGACGCGCAGGGCAGCCGCGACCAGAAAAAACCTGCCCGCCCGGCCGACGATCGAAGCGGCGACAAGCGTCAACAGAGGGATGCAAAAGAGGCCTGCGGAGATCGTAAAGGCCTTGTAGGGAATAGGCGTGAAGGCCGCGGCAAAGATGGCCAGAAAGGCATTTTTGCTGAACTGAACGCCGATGAAATCAACGGCGGCCTCCAGGTGGTAGGTGGCCACGATCCACTTGCCCGCGGTTTCATAGAGCCCCCAGCCGATAAAATATCCCAGCAACGCGCCGCACACAGACCCCACGGTGCAAATCGAAGCGTCCCGCAGCCACTTCTTGCGGTCGGCCACGACCATGGCGATCAGCAAGACATCCGGCGGAATGGGAAAAAAGGAGCTTTCCATAAAAGCGATGCCGAAAAGAGCGGCTGGCGCCTTGGGGGTGCGGGCCCAATGCACGGTCCAGTCGTAGGACTTGCGGATCCATGACAGGGGGTTCAGGGCTGAGATAAGGGCGGCGCGGGCATGCTGGGTCATAAAGCGGCTTCTGGGAAGTTTTCGACGACCTGCGCGTATTTTTCGTGGATCATGCTGCGGTCGAATGTCTTGAAGTCTTCAAGCATCTTGTTTTTCTCCGCATCGGAGAAGTAATTCATGACGGGAAGAAAGAACCGCTTGTCTTCTTTTTGAATGTGGGGCGGATAAAACGCCGTCAACGTCCGGATATTATCGGTGACGTCTTTGAGGGCGCCCGGTTGTTTTGAAAATCTCTGGGCCGCTTCCTGGAGGTCTTTGACTTTTTGGCGCGCGAAAACGTGTTCCCGGATGAGCTCGTCGAGGATGGCCTTGTGTTCGGCATTCATTTTCTTTTCGGCCAACGCCTTGAAAAGGATGTTTTCTTCCTTGCCGTGGTGGGTGCGGTCTGCATAGGTCTTGAAGAAATCGACGGCCTTTTCGATGAAGGACGGATTAAACGTCTTTTTGGCTTCGATCTCGGCAAGGCCTGATTTCAGGATGGCGATCATTTTTTCGATCAGCCTGTGTTCTATCATCAATGGACCGGCGGGCAGCATAGATTATTTCCTTTCTCTCTCTCCGGTGTTATATTAGCCATGGGTGGGGGGATTGTCAATATAAAGGTGGATGGTATAATAGACGGTCACAGGACGAAATGTTTAACTTCTAAATCCTAATGACGAATAAAATTTCAATGTTCAATGACCAAAGATTTTTTGCGATATTGGAAAATTAGACATTTATTAGACATTCGGCATTAGGAATTTGACATTAATTCAAGGAGGTGCCATGTTTAGCTTAAAAATGAGAATGTATCTTTTGCTCGCAGCCCTTTTCGGCGTCGTCTACATGATCGTGACCGTCATCGGCACGAGCATGGGGATGGATAATTTTTATTTCTATCTCGGCGTCGCCTTCGTGTTGATGGCGATCCAGTATATGGTGGGGCCGAAGCTGGTCGAGTGGTCCATGCATATCGAGTATGTGGACCGCACCCGTTATCCGGAGCTGCATGAGATGGTTGAAGAGCTGGCGCGCCGGGCAGGCATCCCCAAGCCGAAAATCGGCATCGCGCACGTGGGGCTGCCGAACGCCTTTGCCTTCGGCCGGTGGATGTCCGACAGCCGCGTCTGTGTGACGGACGGCATTTTGAGATTACTGAACAAAGAAGAGTTGCGCGCGGTGCTCGGCCATGAGCTGAGCCATGTCAGGAACCGCGACGTTTTGACCATCACCGTCTTGTCCGTGGTCCCGATGGTCCTTTACCGTATCGCGTGGTATTTTCTTTTCTGGGGCGGCGGCCGCCGGCGGGATAATTCAGGCGCTAATACGGCCCTGGTCGGTCTGGCGGCTCTCTTGTTTTATTTTGTGACGAACCTCCTTGTCCTTTACGCGTCGCGTATCCGGGAATATTTTGCAGACAAAGGATCTGTGTCTCTCGGGAATCCTCCGGAAAGACTTGCCAGCGCCCTCTATAAGCTGGTATATGGTTCCGCGCGTCTGGATAAGGAGGCGGTGAGGGATGTCGAGGGCTTGAAGGCTTTTTTCCTCAACGATCCTTCCTGCGCCTCAAGGGAAATCCGCGAGCTTCGTCAGATCGACGTGGACCATTCGGGCACGATCGATTCGGACGAGTTGGACGCCATCCGCAGAAAAGCGGTCCGCCTGACGACAGGCGACAAGCTCATGGAGCTCATGAGCACCCATCCCAATATGCTTAAACGGATCAAGGCGTTGTCCGGCTATAGGAACATGTAGGCTGCCCGTATGATTTTTATCAACAATCTCTCCAAAACTTACGGCAAGAAGACCCTTTTCGAAGGCATCTCGCTTAATATCAACCGCGGTGAGAAGATCGGCATGGTCGGCCCTAACGGCGCCGGCAAGAGCACTTTTTTTCATCTGCTTCTGGGCGACGCGGAGCCGTCTGCCGGGGCGATCCAGACGCAGAAAGGCGTCCGCATGGGCTACTTGCCGCAGGAGTCGAGTTTTCATTCCGAGCGCACGGTCCTGGATGAGTTGACGCGCGGCGACGAGGGGATCCTGAAGCTGCTGAAGGAAAAAGAAGACCTGGAGCGGGCGGACCAGGCCGCATCTTTCCGCTACGGAGAGATCCTCCACGAGCTCGACATCCTCGGATATTTTGAATTGGAGCACAAGGCCGAAAAAGTGCTTATGGGCCTGGGATTTAAAGAAAGGGATTTCAACCGGCCGATCATGCAGATGAGCGGCGGCTGGCAGATGCGCGTGCTTTTGGCCAAGCTTCTCGTCCTGCCTTACGATATTCTGCTTTTGGATGAGCCGACCAATTATCTGGATTTGAACGCGGCCCTGTGGCTGAAGAGTTATCTGGCCGGCTACAACGGGACGTTTTTGATGATTTCCCATGACAAGTCGTTTTTGAAGGAAGTGACGAATTATACGCTCGTGCTTGAGCATGGCCAGATCACAAAAGTCACCGGCAGTTACGAGCACTACGAACAATTGCGCGAAGAGCAGCGCCTGACCATGGCGAGGCGTTTTGAGCAGCAGGAGAAGAAGCGCAGGCAATTGGACCGGTTCATCACGCGTTTCCATGCACAGCCCAACAAAGCCGCGGCTGTGCGCAATAAACGCAAGGCCATCGAGAGGATGGAGGAGATCGCTCTGCCGCCGGATGTGCGCGAGAGCATCCGTACCTTCCATTTCCCGCGCACCCGGCCGAGCGGCCACCGTGTGCTCAAGCTGGAAAATATCGCCAAATCCTACGGGGATATCCGCGTATATCAGGACCTCGATTTTGAGATCGAGCGCGGGGAGAAGGCCGTCCTTGCTGGGGAGAACGGCGCCGGGAAATCGACTCTTTTGAAGATCCTGGCCGGGGTCATCCCCTTTGATGCCGGAAGCCGCCAGGTCGGCTATAACGTCGATATAGGCTATTTTTCGCAGACGCGCCTGGATACCCTTAACCCTGAGAATACCGTGCTTGAGGAAGCGTATAATGCCGCGCCTGGCACCATGTCCCAGGAGGCGCTTCGTACGATCCTGGGGGCGTTCCTTTTTTCAGGTGAGGACGTCGATAAAAAGGTGAGTGTTTTGTCAGGAGGAGAAAAGAGCCGTTTGAACTTGGCAAAATTTCTCATTCATCCGCCCAACTGTCTTTTTCTGGACGAGCCGACGACGCACCTGGATGTGGATGCCGTGGATGCGCTCATCCGGGCGCTTGAGCATTATGAGGGGACGCTGGTATTCATCAGCCACGATATCCATTTTGTCAGATCGGTGGCCAATGTCGTTTATGAGGTAAAAGACGGCGGTGTGCGCAAGTTTTTTGGTAATTTTGACTATTATCTGGAAAAACGCGAGCAGGGTCTGACGGAGTTTAAGCCGAAGAAACTCAGGTCCGGAGGAGAGAAAACGCGTCTGCAGATGGAGCGTGACAGGGTCCGGCAGGAGGAGAAGCAGAAGAAAGAAGAAGAGCGCAGGCGCAAAGCGCATAACACGGCCATAGGCAGCGAGATACAGAGACTCAAGAAAGAAAGAGAGGAGCTTGAGTTGGAGAGCTATGCCAAGGCGCGCGCACTGGCCGATCCGAGGACATATGCCAACCAGGCCAAGGCCAGGGATTACGGCCAGCGTCTCAAAGAGATTGAATCGCGATGCCGCTCGATCGATGCCGAGATTGCAAAGCTGGAAAAGAAGCTTGAGTGAACCCTGCCGGAGGACTGCGTTTTCTAAGGGGCGGGAATTTTTAGATTATTTTTTGTTTGACCTCTTGACATTCCTTTTTTGTATGCTATAGTTATGTCGTAAGGCACAGTGTGTGTGTCAAGTTGCAAAGAGGCATTCTCCGTCGGAGAATGCCTCTTTTTTTGCCGCAGAAAGCGGCATACCCGCGCCATTCCGAATAAGCGCGGGGTATGTGAGC
>CAYYFL010000022.1:0-18170 GCA_964471325.1 uncultured Planctomycetia bacterium | reverse complement strand
CTCAAGATCCGTGTGGACAACGCGTGGTCTCAGATCGACGTCCAGCTCAAGCGCCGGCACGACCTGATCCCCAATCTCGTCGAGTCGGTCAAGGGGTATATGGCATATGAGAAAGACACCCTGGAGCGCGTCATCAAGGCCAGGACGCAGGCCATCGATGCCTCCGGTATCAAGGACAAGGCCCAAGCGGAGAATTTTCTTACCCAGACCCTGCGTTCCCTGTTTGCCGTTGTCGAACGCTACCCGGACTTAAAGGCCAACCAGAACGTCTTGGCCCTTCAGGAAGAATTGACGTCGACAGAGAATAAGATTTCGTTTGCCCGCCAGTATTATAACGACGAGGTCGGCCGGTACAACACCCTGATCGAGGTTGTTCCGACGAACATCGTGGCAAGTTCCGCAGGATTTGCCAAGCGTGATTTCTTCGAGATCGAAGATAAGGCCGAGAGAGAAGCGCCGAAGGTCCAGCTTTAGGACAAATGATCGGGTTGCCGGGTAAGGGGGTTGACGGGTTAGAAATTTTAGATCATGCATTCGTCGAGCCGCACACCCGTTAACTTAAAACGATGCCTTTTTCATTCATCGATATCGAAGAAAAAAAGACGCGTCTGCTCGGTTTTCTTTTCTTTTTCGTCATCTTCTTTTATTTCCTCACCGCATATCTTTTGCTTGTGATCTTGCGCAATGCCTTTGCGCCGAGAGAAGGCTTTTTCTGGCCGAGCGGTTCAGCGACCCTGGCGGCTTTTGGGGTCGCTCTCTTTGTGGCGCTCCTGCACTGGGCCACCTCCACGTCGCATCTGATTGAAAAATTGTCTTTGTCTATCGGGGCCGCGGAGCTCGATGCAAAGGATTTTTATCACAAGGGTCTCCAGAACATTATTGACGAAGTGAGCGTGGCCATCGGCGGCCGGCGTATCGCGGGCATGGTCATTCCATCGGTGAGCCTGAATGCATTTGCCCTCGAGGATTTCCAGGGGCAGGCGGTGATCGGCGTGACGGAAGGCCTTTTGACGCGCCTCAACAGGGCGCAGCTGGAGGCTGTCGTCGGCCACGAAGCGGGTCATATCGTCAGCGGCGATTGCCTGGCCACGACCGTGACGTGCGCCTTGGCCGAATTATACGATGAGCTGTTCTCGCGGCTGAAGGCTGGCATGCAGAGATCGCGGGGCCGCGGCGCCATGTTGATCCTCGTGCTGCTCCTCATTATATTTTTCATGCGTTTTTTGAGCACGCTCCTGCGCTATTTCATCTCTCGCCAGAAAGAGTACCGCGCCGATGCCGTCAGCGTCCGGCTGACGCGCAACCCTTTGGGTCTGGCGGAAGCCCTTTCTTTGATATCGACGAACTGGCGGGGAGGGGGCGCTCTGGGCGAGCGGCTGGAATCCATCTTTATCGTCAATCCTAACTTCAGCCGTCTTGATGAAAAACAGGGGATTTTCTCGGATGCTTTTTCTACGCATCCGCCTATTGCCGAGCGTATCCGGATATTGACGGACATGGCCCATGTGAATGCCAAGACATTGGAGGAAAATCTGAAAAATAACGCCTGGGTTTCTCCGGTGGCGAAAGCGGAGTTTACGGAGACAAAGAGTACCGCGCCGGTTGCGTGGAGGGTTTTCGCCGATCAGGAATGGAAGGGGCCGTTCGGTTTGGAGGATCTTCAGAAGTCCGGCCTGTTGACGCCGGAGACATGGATAAAACCGGAGGGCTCCGAGAAGGTCGCCCACGCCTATGAGGATGAGGCGCTTATGTCGGTGTTTTCTCCGCGGCAGACAGAGCCGAAGACAAAGGAGGAATTCGTCTGCCCTCATTGCCGCACGGCCCTGGGGGAAATGCATTACGAAGGGGTCCCGGTCCAGAAGTGCCCCCATTGCGAAGGGGTCTTTGCCCCCAGCCGTAAGATCTCCCGCATCCTGATCCGCAAGGACAAGACATTCGATCCAGAGATCGTCCGCCTGGCGGAGTTGGCCATTCGCGAGAGGGATAAGCGCGTTGATGGTTTTTATAAGCAGAAGCCCCTCAACGCCTGGGTGCTGGATTGTCCTCAATGCCGGCGTAAGATGCGGCGGCAATTTTTTGTCTATTCCTATCCTGTCGAGATTGACCGCTGCGTTTATTGCGAAGGCATCTGGTTCGATAACCAGGAACTCGAAATCCTGCAATATATTTACGAAAACAGAGAACATTTCTTCGACGATTCTTCCTTTTGAGCGCAGGCGTTAAAATTTCTAACCCGCTGTTTCGTTGATCCGCCGATCCGTTGACCGAAAGATGTTTCTCGACCGTAAAGATGCCGGATTGAAGCTGGCTGCCGCCCTTGAGAAATTTAAAGGCGAGGACGCCCTTGTTTTAGCTATTCCGAAGGGAGGGGTGGAGGTCGGTTTTTATGTGGCACAGGAATTGAACCTGCCGTTGTCGGTCATCGTGGCGCGCAAGCTTCCTTATCCAGACAATCCGGAGGCCGGCTTCGGGGCTGTTGCCGAAGACGGCAGCGCGTTCATTTTTGAGGACGCTGTGAAGCGGCTGACGCCAGATGATATCGACAAGATCAAGCGGCAGCAGATCGCGGAGGCCAGACGCAGGGTCGAGGTCTTTCGCGCAGGCAAACCCCTGCCTTCCTTGAATGGCAAGACCGTTATCCTGGTCGATGACGGCATTGCCATGGGATCGACCATGCGGGTTTCGATCAAGCTGTGCCGCCACAAGCAGGCCGCCAGGGTCATCGTGGCCGTCCCTGTCAGCGGCAAGGAGATGGTCCGCGAAATGTCCCGCCTTGCCGATGAGGCCGTTATTCTGGAGACGCCTCCTTTCTTCCAGGCTGTGGCCCAGGTCTATGGCCGTTGGTATGATGTTCCGGAGGAAGAGGCTGCTATATTCCTTAAAAAAGCCGGCCTTTGATTTTTGGACATCCTGTTCTTTCGGGCTTTATATTGACACGGCCCCCTGCTTGTGGTATATTTTTAGGTAGCAAAAAAGGAAAGCCCCTCATCGTTGAGGGCAAGAATAGCGCGCTGGTTTTGTAGCAAAAGATAGTTACAGGCAGCGCTGTCTCAAAAAAGAGAACCTAGGGATAAAGACGTCCAGTAGTGTGATGGACGTCTTTTTGTTTTATATAAGCCCTGCAGACTGATGGAGATTGGTAAGTTAGAAATATAACTTGTTGGGGTACAAGGACAAATGAAAAAACCAGGATATCCTGACAAACAGGGTCTTTATGATCCGGCTTTCGAGCACGATAGCTGCGGGGTAGGTTTTGTCGTCCATGTCAAGGGCAAGAAATCCCACGATATCGTCCTGCAGGGGTTGACGGTCCTTGACCACCTCAGCCATCGCGGCGCCCAGGGGGCTGATCCGAAAACAGGGGACGGCGCCGGCATCCTCATCCAGATGCCTCATGCATTTTTCGAGGCGGTGCTGGGAGAGCACAAGGTAACATTGCCGGCAAGCGGTTCTTATGCCGCGGCCATGCTGTTTATTCCGCGCAGAGAAGAATCCCGCCTTTTTTGCCTGTCTGTTTTTGAAAGGATCGCCAGAGAATGCGGCTTGCCGATCTTGGCGTGGCGGGATGTGCCTGTCAACGACGCGCATATCGGCGGGTCCGCCAGAGAGGTCGAGCCGTTGGTGAAACAAGTATTCGTCGGGCGCCCTGAAGGGATTTTAGATCATTTTGCCTTCGAGAGAAGACTGTATGTCGCGCGCCGCCTCATGGAAAAGGCGGTTGCGGATTCGGACCTTCCCGACAAGAAGTCGTTTTATTTCCTGAGTTTTTCGTCCCGCACCATCGTCTACAAGGGGCTGCTCATGTCCGGGCAGATCGGGGATTTTTATCCAGATCTGAATGACAGCAGGTTTGTTTCGGCTCTTGCGCTTGTCCATTCCCGCTATTCGACGAACACGTTCCCGACGTGGGATTTGAGCCAGCCGTTCAGGTATCTGGCCCATAACGGCGAGATCAATACCCTGCGCGGCAACATCAACTGGATGACGGCGCGGCGGGCGTCGCTGGCGTCGGAGTTGTTCGGCGAGGACATGAAGAAGATTTTTCCCGTCATCGTTCCCGGCGGTTCGGATTCCGCGGCCTTGGATAATGTCGTTGAATTCTTGCTGTTGAGCGGGCGTCCCCTCGAGCACGTCATGATGATGCTGATTCCGGAGGCCTGGGAAAACAACAAGTTCCTGGAAGACGACAAGAAGAAGTTTTACGAGTATCATGCGGCATTGATGGAACCCTGGGATGGACCGGCGTCCGTCGCTTTCACCGACGGGACGGCCATCGGCGCAATCTTGGACAGAAACGGCCTGCGTCCGGCGCGCACCTGGGTGACCAAAGATGGCCTGGTCGTCATGGCGTCGGAGGTCGGTGTCCTGGATATTCCCCAGGACGAGATTGTTTCCAAGGGCCGCCTGCAGCCGGGCAAGATGTTTTTGGTCGATACGGCCGAGGGCCGTATCCTGGATGACGATGAGATCAAGCGGAAAGTCTGCTCGGCCCGTCCTTACGGCGCATGGGTCGATGAGAACCTCATGCATCTTTCGGACTTGCCCGGGGCGCCGGGACACAAGGCCATGGCTGCCGACGAGCTTCTTCGCCAGGAGCTGGCCTTCGGCTATACAAAAGAAGACATAAAGGTCCTTTTGGCTCCTATGGCGGAGACCGGCCAGGAGCCGACGGGATCCATGGGGTCGGATATGCCGCTGGCGGTCCTGTCCAATCGGCCGCAGCCGCTCTATACCTATTTCAAGCAGCTTTTTGCCCAGGTCACCAATCCCCCTATCGATTCTATCCGGGAAAAGATCGTCATGAGCCTGGAGGGTTTCCTCGGCCGCCAGCGTAATCTGTTGGCTGAGACTCCCCAACATTGCCGCCTGATCAAGTATCAACAGCCTGTGCTGCGCAACGAAGAGCTTGAGAAACTGCGTCATATCAAAAAAGAGGGGTTCCGCGCCAAGACATTATCCATGCTTTTTGATGCTTCTTCGGGATCTCTCTCTATGGCGCTGGAGCGTCTTTGCCGGGAGGCCTCTGCATGCATCGAAGACGGCGTCAACCTGATCATCCTGAGCGACAGGGGAGTTAACGAGCGGATGGCGGCCATTCCGTCGCTGTTGGCGGCCGCGGCCGTCCATCATCATCTGGTGCATCAGACGACGCGCATGCAGGCGAGCCTGATCGTCGAGACGGCCGATACGCGGGAGGTCATGCATGTGGCGCTCCTGTTGGGGTACGGCGCCAATGCCGTCAATCCGTATTTGGCGTATGAGGTCCTTCTGGACTGCAAGCGTCAGGGAGAGACGGCCTTGGTCGGTCTGGGCGATGAGGATATCATCTCGCATTACATCAAGGCGATGGATAAGGGGCTTTTAAAGATTTTTTCCAAGATGGGCATCTCGACCCTGCAGAGTTATTGCGGCGCGCAGATCTTTGAAGCCCTCGGTTTGTCCCATTCGATCATCGATAAATTTTTCACCGGCACGGTGTCGCGCATCGGCGGTGTCGACTTGGAAACTCTGCAGAAAGAGGCGCTTTTGGTCCATCGGCGGGCTTATCCGGAGCGCGAGGTCCGGCCGCTTGAGCTGCCCGTCGGCGGATGGTACCAGTACCGCAAGGACGGGGAATATCACCTTTGGAATCCGGAGACGATTTCTGCGCTCCAACAGGCCGTACGCGGGCAGGATTATAAACGGTTCAAGGAATTTACGGGGATGATCAACGACCAGACGGGTCATCTGACGACCCTGCGCAGTCTTTTGAAATTCAAGAAGTCCGGGACGGCCATCCCCCTGGACGAGGTCGAGCCGGTCAGCGCCATCGTCAAGCGTTTCGCGACGGGCGCCATGTCGTTCGGTTCCATCTCCAAGGAGGCGCACGAGGCCATGGCGATCGCCATGAACAGGCTGGGCGCGATGTCCAATTCGGGCGAGGGCGGAGAGGACCCGGAACGCTATCTTCCCTTGCCGAACGGGGATTCCAGGCGCAGCAGGGTCAAACAGGTTGCTTCCGGACGCTTCGGCGTGACGAACCATTATCTATTGAATGCCGATGAGCTTCAGATCAAAATGGCGCAGGGGGCCAAGCCCGGCGAAGGGGGCCAGCTGCCCGGCCACAAGGTGGATGTGATCGTCGCCAGGATCCGCCATTCGACGCCGGGTGTAACGCTTATTTCACCGCCTCCGCATCACGATATTTATTCGATCGAAGACCTGGCGCAGTTGATTTTTGACTTGAAAAACGCCAATCCGCGCGCGCGTATCAGCGTCAAGCTTGTCTCCGAGGTCGGCGTCGGCACCATCGCTGCCGGCGTGGCCAAGGGGCACGCGGAGATGATTTTGATTTCCGGCTATGACGGCGGCACCGGTGCGGCGCCGCTGTCGTCCATCAAGCATGCGGGGCTTCCATGGGAATTAGGCCTCTCGGAAGCGCATCAAGTTTTGGTTATGAACAACCTGCGCGGCCGCGTGCGTCTGCAGACCGACGGACAGATGCGTACGGGAAAAGACGTCGTGGTGGCCGCGATGCTGGGCGCCGAAGAATTCGGCTTTGCGACATGCGCGTTGATCGTGCTCGGTTGCGTCATGCTGAGACACTGTCATATGAACACCTGTTCGGTGGGTGTGGCCACGCAGGACCCTGCCTTGCGTTGTCGTTTCCGCGGGACGCCGGAGCATCTTGTGACCTATTTTACGTTTTTGGCCCAGGAGGTGCGCGAGATCCTTGCCGAACTCGGTTTCAGGAAGATGGACGACCTGATCGGCCGGGTGGATCTGCTTGAGACCAACGACGCGATCCGGCACTGGAAATCCATGGGTGTCGATTTCTCCAACATCCTTTTTAAGCCGCCGGTGGACGACGGGAGGGCTGTGCGTTGCGTTCAGCCGCAGGATTACGGTTTGGATAAGGCGATGGACCTGAAGCTGATCGACCTCGCGCGGCCGGCGCTTGAAGACAGGAAGCATGTCCGTATCGAGATGCAGATCCGTAATACCCACCGTACGGTGGGCGCGATGCTGTCCGGCGAGGTTTCCAGGCGTTACGGCGAAAAAGGCCTGCCGGACGATACGATCCAGGTTTTTTTCAAAGGTTCGGCGGGACAAAGTTTCGGCGCATTCGGCGCTCCCGGCGTGAGCCTGTATCTTGAAGGGGATGCCAACGATTATCTCGGCAAGGGGTTGTCGGGAGCCAGGATCGTGGTCGTGCCGCCGCGCAATGCGGTTTTTAAACCGCAGGAAAATATTATCGTCGGCAATACGCTCCTTTATGGCGCGACCAGCGGGGAGGTCTTTATTCGCGGTGTCGCCGGCGAGCGTTTCTGTGTGCGCAATTCCGGCGCGCACGCCGTTGTCGAGGGCGTCGGCGACCACGGCTGCGAATACATGACCGGCGGCCGCGTCGTCGTGATCGGCCGGACAGGCCGGAATTTTGCCGCCGGCATGAGCGGAGGCATTGCTTATGTGTACGACAAGGACGGCTATTTTAAAAAACACTGCAATCTTGGCATGGTGGATTTGGAGTCTATTGTCCGCAAGGAGGACGTCGCGACGATCCGGGGGCTTCTCGAAAAGCACGTGCAGTATACGGAAAGCGCCGTCGCCTTGGAGGTCCTCGATAACTGGGCCCAGGAGCTCAAGAAATTCGTCAGGGTCATGCCGCTGGAGTATAAGCTTGTGATGGAGAAGATCGAAACAGAGCGTCTCAAGGCAGAGGAGACGGAAGTTTCAGACGGATAAAGAGAAGTTGGGAAGGATCCCTCGCTTCAGCAAACACGGGAGGGAAGCTCGGGATGAAATTTTTAGATAGTGCGCAGAGGGAAAATTTCATGGGCGATGCAAAAGGATTCTTAAAAGTTAAGCGCAGGACAGCCGGCTACAGGCCTGTGGCGGAGCGGCTGTGCGATTTCAAGGAAGTGGAGATGAGGCTGCCCAACGAAGCGGTCCGGGAGCAGGGATCGCGTTGCATGGATTGCGGCGTCCCCTTTTGCCATTATGCCTGCCCGATAGGCAACGTCATCCCGGATTGGAACGATATGATTTTCCGCGGCCGCTGGAAGGAAGCTTTGGAGGTTTTACATTCTGCAAATAATTTTCCCGAATTCACGGGGCGCATCTGTCCGGCGTTGTGCGAATATGCCTGTACGCTGGGTATCAACGACGACCCCGTAGCCATCCGGCAGAATGAGATTTCTCTCGTCGAATGGGGGTTTGAGACAGGCGCCATCAAGCCTTTTATTCCGAGACATAAGACCGGCAAGCGGGTCGCTGTGGTTGGGGCGGGTCCGGCGGGTATGGCCTGCGCCCAGCAGTTGACGCGCGCAGGGCACGAGGTGACGCTTTTTGAAGCCGATGAAAAATGCGGCGGCATCCTGCGTTACGGCATTCCTGATTTTAAACTGGAAAAATCGGTCATCGACCGCAGGCTCGGGCAGATGACAGCCGAAGGATTGAAGATCAAAACCGGTGTTTGTGTTGGGAAGGATCTGCCAGTTAGCCGGTTGTCGAAAGATTTTGATGCCGTATGTCTGGCTATAGGGTCACGGCAGGCCAGGGACTTGACGATAGAGGGCCGGGAGCTGACCGGCATCCATCAAGCCATGGATTACCTGGCCCAGATGAACAGAATCAATGCCGGCGTCAAGGTTCCGGCGGATGTGATGATCACAGCCAAGGGCAGGGATGTTATCGTGATCGGCGGCGGCGATACGGGCGCGGATTGCGTGGGGACGGCCAACAGACAGGGCGCCTTGTCGGTGACCCAACTCGAACTTTTGCCTCAGCCGCCGGAGTGCCGTACTCCGGACATGCCGTGGCCGACCTACCCGAAGATCCTCAAGACATCTACCTCTCACGAAGAGGGCGCCAGGAGGTTTTGGAGCGTCACGACAAAGAAATTTATCGGGGAGGGCGGTCGCATCCGGAAGATTTTGTGTGCGAAAGTCGACGGGGCGCTTAAAGAGATCCCGGGATCCGAATTCGAGCTGAAGGCGGATCTTGTGGTCTTGGCCATGGGCTTCGTGCATCCTGTGCACGAGGGCTTGGTCAAAGGCCTGGGTCTCCAGATCAGTCCCAGAGGCAATATTTCCGTCGGCAAGAATTGCGCGACATCTCTTCCGGGAATATATGCTGCCGGCGATGCCGGCCGCGGCGCTTCGCTTGTTGTTTGGGCGATTTATGAAGGCCGGGCTGCGGCCCGGGAAATCGACCGTTTCCTCATGGGTGAAACAGATCTTGCTTGACAACGGCTGACGTGTTGACGACTAAACCCCGCCAGAGAACTTTTCTAACGGGGTATGCGGGTTGGCGGGTCAATAAAAGGAAATCGAAAAACGCCGAAGGTTTTTAACTCATGCACGCGTTTACCTGTGAACCGCTATGAGCTGTAGCAGGGGAGCCTGTTTTCCTGAATAAACGAGGAGATGTCAGGCCTCAGAATACTCCCCGTCTCTACGAATTCCAATCCTACCTTGTATTTTTCCGAATAAGGTTCCCGGGCCGACCACTGGATCCGCGCAATCCCGTAGAGTTCCTGAGGTTTGTTCTTGAGTCTTGCGTGGAAGTAGATGTGGCTGCCGATATTGACAGGGCCGTCCACAAGGAAACTGACGCCTCCTTCGCTGATATCGCAGGTGATGCTTTGGCTGTAGCGGCTGCCGTTAAAGAAACGGTATTCGACAGGACAGCTGACCTTCAGCCGGCGGAATCTGCGCCGTTCCTGCCAGGCGTTTTCCATGTCTGCGACTCTGTTAAATAAATCAGCCACGATAACCTCCTTTTTTGCGCCCTGCATGTGTCAGAGGCCCGTGGCTACCCAAAATTTAACATAAAAAGAAAGCGTTTTCAAGGGGGCGGGTTTCGTGTATAATATCACTCCATATGGAGCTTAACTTATTTATTTGCAAGATGTAAGGATGATACATATGGGGATCGTCACAAAAAAAGGCGACAAGGGAAAAACGTCCCTGTATTTTGGAGGCATGGTTTCCAAAGACCACCCGCGTGTTGAGTTCTGCGGGGCCCTCGATGAGCTCTCTTCGTTTCTGGGCATCGCCAAAAGCTTGTTAAAGGATCGGCAGGGCCGTGCCTGGATCGAAGGCGTGCAGAAAGACCTCGTGACGATAGCCGCAGAGGCGGCGACAGCCCCTGATTTCCTTGTCAAGCTCAAAAAACGCGTGCAAAAGAAAGATGCCGGACGGCTTGAACACCAGATCGCGGTCTTGGAGTCGCGCTCCAAAAATAAAAATTTCTGTTTTTCCATTCCGGGCTCCTGTCTTGTCTCCAGTTGCCTGGATGTGGCGCGCACGATCGCGCGCCGCGCGGAACGCCGGGCCGTCAGTCTTTTGAAAAAAAAGCAGCTCAAGAACAAGGATGCCCTGATTTATCTCAACAGGCTTTCGGATCTCCTGTATCTTTTGGCAAGGAAGAGCGAAGAATGCTAAAACTTAAAAAAGCGCTTCTGATTGCAGATCCGCAGATCGACTTTTGTCCAGGCGGGGCCCTGGGGATCAAGGATGGAGATAAGATCATTCCCGCCGTCAACGCCTATGTCCGGAGCTTTGCGCAACGTCAGCTGCCCATATTCATCACCCGTGACTGGCATCCGCAAAAAACAAAGCACTTCAAGGTATACGGCGGCGTCTGGCCCCGGCACTGTGTCCATGATACAAAAGGCGCCGCTTTTCATCCCGGCTTGAGACTGCCGAAGGAGGCGATCATTCTTTCGAAAGGGATGGATCCGGAGGAAGACAGCTACTCCGCCTTCCATGCTTACGACAATAACCATAAGGAACTGCATCATCTCTTGCAGATATTCGGCGTGACAGAGCTTTATATCGGCGGCCTGGCAACGGATTATTGCGTTAAATATTCCGTGCTGGATGCCCTGAAATACGGTTATGAGGTCTATGTCCTTCTGGATGCGACAAAAGGAGTGGACCTGAAGCCTCAGGATTCAGTGGGGGCGGTCCGTCAGATGCTGGCCGCCGGCGCTGGAATGATGACCCTTGCCGACATCGCACCGGTTCCCAAGAAGCCGCAAAGGCAGGCAAAAAACAGGCGCCCCAGGCATTAAGCGTCCGCAATCCTCTCCGGAAAAACGTGCATCGGATTATCGCCCCATGAAAACGATTAAGGTTAAAGCAGTCATCTTTGATATGGACGGCGTTATTACGGACACCATGCCTTATCACTTCCGCGCCTGGCGCCGGATCTATGCGACAGAAGGATTCAGGGTGACAAAGGACGAGATATACCGCAGGGAGGGGCAGCCCGGATACAGGACGATCAGGGAGATCTTTGGAGAGCACGGCGTCCCTTTCGACGAGGCCAGGGCCCGCCGCATCCTCGTCGAGAAAGAAAAATTCTTCAAGAAAATCGTCCACAAACGTTTTATCCGCGGAGTGAAAAGTTTCCTGCGTCATCTGCGCCATCGGGGTGTCGCCGCCGCCCTCGTGACAGGGACGGCGCGGCACGAGGTCGAGGAGATCCTTTCAAAAAATTTTTTGGAAAGGTTCGTTGTTTCCGTGACGGGGGATGAGGTCAAACACGGCAAGCCGCACCCCGAGCCTTATCTGCGGGCCCTTAAGAAGATGCGCATCGGGCCTGAAGATGCGATCGTCATCGAGAATGCGCCGTTCGGCATCCGTTCCGCAAAGAAAGCGCGCCTGGCGTGCATTGCGCTCGAGACTTCTCTTGGCCGCCCCTATCTCAAGGGCGCGGATTTTATCTTTTCGTCCTACCGCGATTTACGCAGGCACCTTGATTTCGAGGCCGACAGAGAGGATTGATCCCGTCGGGGCCGGGAAATACTCGCGAGCGCTCTCACAAAAGCGTTTCCGTCAGTCGCGGCGCAAAAACATCATATCTTTTAGCTGTGGTTTTGAAGATACAGGCCCCGACGCTTTGTCTCTAACGGGATTGACGCCTCTTTGTTTTATTGATAAGATGAGACCGTCGCTTTTGCGGCATTTTGATTATACAGATTAATGCAAGAGTAGATATCGCAGCATGTTCGAAGGTTTTTAATCAAGCCGCAGAATGCGGCGAAGATTAGATCCTTCCTTCTGTGTCATCTTGTTTTAAATCCGCGTAATCGTATCTTCTATGAAAAGATATGAATTTTTAAAACATACGGCAGATGTGGCCGTACGTCTTTTCGGCCGGTCTTTGAAAGACCTTTTTGAATCGGCGGCCTTGGCGATGTTTGCGGTCCTCCTGGAGAAGACCAAAAACAGGCCGGGAGCGGTATTGACGGAAAAAGAGATTTCCGTCTGCGGGGAGGAGTCCGAGGACCTGCTGAAGGCCTGGCTGGATGAGCTTCTTTTTTGCTATACCGTCGAGCATTTGGTTCTGGTCCGCATCAAATCCATTGATGTGGGCGATAGAGAGATGAGAGCCTTTGTTCTATTCGATATTTTCGACGGGGAGTATTACGCCGTCAAGGAAGAGGTCAAGGCCGTCACCTATCATGAGCTGGGAGTCAAGAAAGTGCACAACAGCTGGCAGGCCCAAGTGATCTTTGACGTGTAACGGAGCCCTGGTTTATGCCTCAAATCTGGGACGGCCCTTTAGAGAAGATTGACGATTACCGCTGGCGTATTCCCAAGAGCTACAAGGCCGGCATGCGCGTCGACGGCATCATTTATGCGGATGAGAAACTGTTAAAAGACATCCGTCATGACAAGGCCGCCGAGCAGGTGGCAAATGTTTCTTTTTTGCCCGGGATTGTCAAGGCGTCTTTCGGCATGCCGGACATTCATTGGGGTTACGGGTTTGCCATCGGCGGCGTTGCGGCCATGGATATCGAAAAAGGGGGCGTGATATCTCCGGGCGGCGTCGGCTATGATATCAACTGCGGGGTGCGGCTGGTAAGAACGGATCTTTTTGAAAAAGACGTCAGGCCGCATCTCAAAGAATTAGTCGCCGGTCTGTTTCATGCCGTGCCTTCGGGCGTCGGATCCGAAGGAGATATCCGTGTGACCGCCCGTGAAGAAAAAGAGATCCTCGTTAAAGGCGCAGGGTGGGCCGTCGCCAACGGCTACGGCACAGAAGACGACCTGGAGGCCACCGAAGAACGCGGAGCGATGGCCGGCGCAGACCCCGAGAAGGTTTCCGACCGGGCGTATGCGCGCGGCAGGCAGCAATCGGGTACCTTGGGGTCTGGCAACCATTTCCTGGAAGTCCAGGCCATCGACCAGCTTTACGGCAGGGATGCGGCGGATGCCCTGGGTCTGGCTGAAGGCCAGATCATGGTGATGATCCATTCCGGTTCCCGGGGGCTTGGATATCAAGTTTGCGACGATTCTTTGAAAACGATGAATGCCTGTTTGGATAAGTACAATATCCATGTGCCCGACAGGCAATTGGCATGCGCGCCCGTGGAGTCACCCGAGGGGAAGGATTACCTGGCGGCGATGCGCGCCGCGGCGAATTATGCCTGGAACAACCGCCAGTGCCTGATGCATCTGGTGCGTCAGGTTTTTGAGAAGGTTTTCGCCTCTTCGTGGCAGAAACTGGGGATGCGTCTCGTCTATGACGTGGCGCACAATATTGCCAAGATCGAGACACATCGCGTCAAGGGCGAGGAACGCATGTTGTGCGTGCACCGTAAAGGAGCGACCCGCGCCTTCGGGCCCGGACATCCGGATGTCCCCGAGAGATACAGGCAGATCGGCCAGCCGGTGATCATTCCCGGCGACATGGGGCGCAATTCTTATCTGCTCGTCGGGACGCAGGCCGCGATGGACGAGACATTCGGCTCGACCTGCCATGGCGCCGGACGCCTCAGGTCCAGGCACGAGGCCAAGAGGGTTGTGGATTTTCACGCATTGATGAAGGAGCTTGAGGCCAAAGGTATCGTGGTCATGGCGTCGGGGCACGGGACGGTCGTTGAAGAGGCCCCCAGCGCGTACAAAGACGTCAATGATGTCGTCGGCGTTGTGCACAACGCCGGCATTGCCAGGCGCGTCTGCCGGATGCGGCCTCTCGGTGTCGTCAAAGGGTAGAGGAAGTCCTGAGTCTTTCGGCTTTGTTCAGGATAAACTTCGTCGAAGGACGGCCTTCGGGGGTTGTCAAGGGGTAAGGAGGAGACATGGCTTTTGCGCTGCAGGAAGGCGAACAGGTTTTGTGGGAAGGAAGGCCCGAGAAAAGGATCTATGTGATGTGGCTCCTGACGCGGGTGCTTCTTATGTCTTTGGTCATCTGCGGCATCCTGGCTTATTTGACCGTCGTTGCCTGCGTGATCTATGCCGCTGCGCATCACATGAAAGGGCCGGTCTTTATCCTTGTTCCGTCTCTCCTCATTTTTTCGTCGCCGGTCGTTTTGGTTTGTGCTTTGTTTTATTACCATCATCTTCTTGAGACGTTCCATTATACCGTGACGAACCAGCGGTGCGTCTTTGAGGGCGGGATCTTTGTGCGCCGGCGCCGCAGCGTGCCTTTTCATAAGATCACGGACGTCGAGGTCAATCAGAACATCATTGAACAAGGGCTGGGGATCTGGAGCCTGAAGATTTTTACGCCGGGCACGGGGAGCGCAGGCGTTCCCGGTTTCGAGAAAGCCGAGATCGTCTTCTGCGGCCTCCTCGATGCCGACAAACCAGCCTCCATCATCCAGGACACCTTAAAGAAGTTCAAAGCCACAGGAGAATAAATGTTAGATATCCGTTTTATCCGTGACAACGCGGACCTTGTCGGGGCATCGCTGGAAAAGCGCGGCTCGAAATTGAGCTTGGACGAGCTCCTGAAGCTGGATGAAGAACGCCGCCGCATCCTGACCGAGCTCGACGATCTGCGTCGCCAGAAGAACGAAGCCAACGACGCCATCACCAGGCTCCTCAAGGAAAGGAAGGACCCCAAGCCGACGATCGCCACGATGAAAGACGTTGCCGGCCGTATCGATGCCTGCGAGGCGGGCCTGCGCCGGACGGAAGAGTCCCTGGAGAAACTGCTTTTGGTCATTCCTAACATTGTCCATGCATCGGTCCCCGTGGGCGATCCTTCGCACAACCAGGTTGTCCGGCAATGGGGGCAGCCGAGGACCTTTGATTTTAAACCGCGCTCCCACACGGATCTTTGTGAGTATTTGGATATTGTAGATTTTGCGCGCGGGGCCAAGCTTTCCGGTTCGAATTTCGTCCTTTTTAAGGGGGTAGGGGCAAAGCTGGAGAGGGCGCTGATTAATTTTATGCTTGACCTGCATACGTCGAAACACGGCTACAGGGAGATGTGGCCGCCGGCCCTGGTCAATCGCGCCAGTATGACGGGGACGGGGCAGCTGCCGAAGCTCGAAGAGGACATGTACCGTCTTAAAGATGACGATCTTTTCCTTATCCCGACGGCTGAAGTCCCCGTCACCAACATCCACCGCGGCGAGGTCTTTGAGGAGAGCGCCCTGCCTGTGTATTACACCGCCTATACGCCGTGTTTCCGCAGGGAGGCAGGTTCCTACGGCAAAGATACCAAAGGCCTCGTGCGCGTGCACCAGTTCGATAAGGTCGAGCTCGTGAAATTCGTCAAACCGCAGGATTCTTTCGACGAGTTGGAGAAGCTCGTCGGCAATGCCGAGACCGTCCTGCAGGCGCTGGGACTGCCGTATCGCGTCGTTTTGCTGGCGTCGGGCGACATCAGCTTTGCTGCGACCAAGTGTTATGACCTGGAGGCCTACGCCCCCGGCCTGGACAAGTGGCTGGAGGTATCCAGCTGTTCGAATTTCTGCGACTTCCAGGCCCGGCGCGCCAATATCCGTTTCAGGAACAAAGAGACCAAGAAACTTGAGTATGTCCATACGCTCAACGGTTCCGGTGTGGCCATGGCCAGGACCGTCATCGCGATCATTGAAAACCACCAGCAAAAGGACGGCAGCATCTTCGTTCCCGATGTCCTGCGTCCGTATATGGGAGGCCTGGAAAGAATTGAAAGATAAGATCCTTGCCGTTTTGAAGCTGTTGTTGGCAATTTTGTTGTTGCCTTTCGTGATCGGAATCACGGCCGCTTTCTGGAACGCCCTGAGCCTGACGCCGGCGCCCATCCCGTCGACATTCGGATGGGGCGTCGTCATGTATCTCGTCTTGCACATTCTTCTCTATCAACCGGCCCAGGTCTTCGATACGGGAAAGAAAATGGCGGAGACGGCCATCGGCTTTGTGGCGCCTTTTTTCAAAGTGGCGGGTTTTTGCATCCCGATATTCACCATCCTGACTTTCGTCATCTATATGGCGGCGCGCAAGATCTGGCCGCAACTCGAAGAATATTTCGGATGTTTCGTTTTTGTCGCCGCCTTTGCGCTCACGATGCATCTGGTCATGACGGCCAATGCCCTCAAAGGCAAACAGGCCGGCTGGCTCAAAGAGAATTATTTTTTTGCGATATTCGCCATTTACATCATCAACATCATGATCGTCGGCGCCGCCTTCAATCTGTTGACGGCCGATTTTTATTTTACGGATTTCATGAAGTCTGCGGGACAGAAGGCCGGGGCGATCTATACGGCGTCGTTCAGGCAGCTGTTCGAGGTGCGGGCCGTCCGATAGATGGGACGGGAAAATATAGGAACAAAGCGCAGGGTATGTATTTATGTTTTATACAGTTCATTGTTGCATAAGATTTATATTGGAAGCAGTAGAAATGATGACGGGAAGAATCGATTGAAGTCTCATAATGCAGGCGAGACTAGATCAACAAAGGCGGGTCGTCCTTGGGTGATTATTAAGGAAGAGGTTTTTAAGACTTTCACAGAAGCACGAAAGAGAGAAAACTTTTTGAAAACAGGAGTCGGAAGGGGAGAGATCAAGAAGGCGGTGTCAGGGGCTTTGGAAGGGTGGCAGAGCGGTTGAATGCACCGGTCTTGAAAACCGGCAGGGGCCTTCGGTCCCTCGAGAGTTCGAATCTCTCCCCTTCCGTAGAAATTCTGAAAATTGAGGTTGCGGCGGTCTTGCCCGTCTCGCCGAAATCTATGATTTCGGCGGGCGAGGTCTCGCCTGTCATGGAATGACGGGCGGAAAAACCGGCAGGGGCCTTCGGTCCCTCGAGAGTTCGAATCTCTCTCTAATGCACGCTTTTCCTTATAGGGAGAAATTTTTAGCATCGGTTAAGTCAACGTATGATAAAAGATCCCCCGCCGCTTTAATAAGTTGCGGGCGGCTCGGGATCCATTCGCGCAAACAACTTATGTTGTCTCGCTGTTTTGTGACGGCTCCATAAGTTGCGCGCTCATGGAAAGGTGAAGCTTATGGAAAAACGCAAGGTCGATATCGAAGCCAAGATTTTGGACAAGATCCTTGGCCGCATCAATCTTTTGCAGAATGATTCGGAAAAGAAGAATATCGTCAGCGACGTCATCTCCGAGCTCTACGGCGCGACAAAGGAAGATACTTTCCTGCAGAGTCAGACGTTGAGCGAGCTCTCCAACGACGCAGAAAGAGAAAATTTTATCGATAAGTTCTTCAGCTACGGGATCATCGAGGATTTGCTGAGAGATCCCGACGTGGAAGACATCGTCATCAATTCCTTGAGGCCTATCTACATCCATCACACCTATAAAGGACTGACGCAGACGGACAAGCGTTTCACGACCCCCAAGGAACTGGATGTTTTTATCAAGAAGCTGGTTGTTTTTTCCGGCAGGACGTCGTTAAAGAAACTGAACAATCTAGAGCTGGCCAATGTCCAGGGCCGGGTGAATATCGCCATGTCCCCGTTCGGGCCGCAGATCACGATCACCAAGATCAAAGAAAATCCATTGAGCGTCATCGATCTGATCCGTAAGGGGGCGTTGAATTATGATATCGCGGCGCTGTTCTGGCTTTATATGGAAGGGATGTCCATCCGTCCCGCGAATATCCTTATTTTGGGTGCGCCGGGGGCGGGTAAGACGACGCTTTTGAACGCCCTGTTGAGTTTTGTGCCGAGCAAGGAGCGCTTGGTTATTATCGAAGACACGCTCGAGTTGAATACCCTGCGCGAAGACAGCTGGTCGCGCATGGAAAGCGATGAAGAAGTGACGCTGGCGGACCTCGTGAAGAATTCCCTGCGCATGCGGCCGGAGCGTATCGTGGTCGGCGAGGTGAGGGGCGAAGAGGCCCAGGATCTGATGACGGCCATGAACATCGGCAAGTATTGCATGGGGACGATCCATGCGGCCGCTGCGCGCGAAGCCATCATCCGTCTCCAGAACGAACCCATGA
>CAYYFL010000021.1:0-20745 GCA_964471325.1 uncultured Planctomycetia bacterium | reverse complement strand
TCGGCACGCGGACCGCCAGACCGTCCATCTTTCCTTTGAGATCAGGGATGACCAGGCCTATGGCCTTCGCTGCACCCGTCGACGTCGGAATCATTGAAAGGGCCGCAGCCCTGGCGCGGCGCAGGTCCTTGTGCGGAAAATCCAGAATGACTTGGTCATTTGTATAAGAATGGATTGTCGTCATGATACCGTACTTGATGCCGAAGCTATCCAAGAGGACCTTGGCCAACGGCGCCAAGCCGTTGGTCGTACAGGAGGCGTTGGAGACGATGTGGTGTTTCGTCGGATCGTACTTGTCTTCATTGACACCCATGACAAAAGTCCCGTCTTCGTTCTTGGCGGGCGCAGAAATGATGACTTTTTTCGCCCCTGCGGCGATATGGGCCTTGGCTTTTTCGGCATCCGTGAACCTTCCCGTCGATTCGATCACGAGCTGGACGCCTGCGTCCTTCCAGGGGATCATGGCCGGGTCTTTTTGGGAAAAGACCTTGATCTCCTTGCCGTTGACGACGAGCGCGCTTTCCTTGGCCGCGACCGTGCCTTTGAATCTGCCGAAGGTCGAATCGTATTTGAGCAGGTGCGCCAGGGTCTTGGCGTCGGTCAAGTCATTGACGGCGACGATGTCGATATCCTTGGTGTTCTCTTCGATTGCAGCCCTGAAGACGAGTCTGCCGATCCTTCCAAAACCGTTGATCCCCACTTTAACTGCCATGATGTTCCTCCTTTTGATTAATATCCAATTCCGAATGTCAAATGCCTAATGAATATCGAATGACTAAATGCCGAAAATATTTTTCCATTCGTCATTGAGTTATTAGGATTTCTTTCGTCATTTGGATTTTAGAATTAGGAATTGTTTATATCCTTACGTCCCTGAGGTATTTAATCGCGACTTCCGGCGGCGTGGAGACCGCATAAAACCCTGTTCCCCATTCGAAGCCTGCGATGCGGCTCAGGCGCGGCATGATCTCCATATGCCAGTGATACCCCTGCCGTTCTTCCCCGTCGATAGGCGAGGTATGGATAATAAAATTATACGGCGGATCGTTCAGGACCGCCTTCATTCTTATGAGCACTTCTTTTAATATCCCGGCCATGCTGGCAATGCTCTCGTCGGAGATGTTATGGAAAAACAACTGGTGTTCTTTCGGCATTACCCACATCTCGAAAGGGAAGCGTGAGGCAAAAGGGCAAAACGCGATAAACTGGTCGTTTTGCGTGATGATCCGTTCTTTTTCATCCAATTCCTGGCGGATCATATCGCAGAAGATGCAGCGTTCCCGGAACTCAAAATAGGCCCCGGATCCTTTCAGCTCCTCGATCACGTTTTTGGGGATCATGGGCAGGGCGATGAGCTGGCTGTGGTTGTGATCGAGTGTCGCGCCGGCGCCGCTGCCGTAATTCTTGAAAATCATGAGGTATTTGAAGCGTTTGTCTTTTTGGAGGTCCAGGGAACGCAGGCAATACATCTTGAGGACGTTCCCGATTTCTCCTAGCTCCAGGTCGGACAGGTCTTTCTCGTGGTAAGGGGTTTCAATGATGATCTCGTGAGCGCCGATGCCGTTGGACATATCGAAGATCCCCAACCCTCTTCTGTCGAGATTACCTTCGATCTGGAGCGCCGGGAATTTATTGGGCACCACCCTCACCTGCCATCCGGCCGCGTTCTTCTCGGTTTTTGGGTTGCGAAAGGCCTGGATTTCCGGCGGCGTCATATATTCGTTGCCGTAACAAAACGGGCAATTGGCCGCATCCTCGTAATGATGCGGCGTCATGTGCAGGTCTTTGGGTATCATGGGCTGGTCCATTTCCATGATGACCCAGCGTCCGACAATGGGGTCTCGCCTGAGCTCTGTCACTCCTCAACCTCCCTGAGGTATTGCGCCGCGTCTTCCGGGGTGATGGGGCAGATATAAAACCCTGTTCCCCATTCGAAGCCTGCTGTGCTGCCTAATCTGGGAATGATCTCTATGTGCCAGTGATAATCGTCTTCGATGGTTGTCCAGTACCCCGTTTTTGCTTTTTTCCTGCGGAAAGGGGCCGTATGAAGGACAATGTTGTATGCCGGGTCGTCTAGGGCCACTTTTAACTTTGTTAAGACTTTTTTTAAGACTTTACCCAAGTAGAGGCGCTTTTCGACGCCCATGCTGGAAAAATCGCAATTGTGCTCTTTGGGGAGGATCCAGACCTCGAAAGGAAAACGCGAAGCGAACGCCGTGACGGCGATAAATCCGTCGAAGTCAAGGACGATCCTGTCTTTCGACTCGATCTCCTGATGGACCAGGTCGCAAAAAACACAACGCTCATGATATTCATAGTATTTTTTGGACCCGATCAGCTCCTCTTTGACGCGTTTGGGTGTTACGGGCGTGGCGATCAGTTGGCTGCGGGAATGTTTGACATGCCCTGCGCCGGCGGCGACCCCGTAGTTTTTAAAGACCAGGACGTATTTGAAGCGTTCGTCTCTCCCTAAATCAACGAAACGGTCGATCCAGCACGTGACGGTTTTGGCGATCTGCGTCTCTTCCAGATCGGCGATGTTTCCGATGTGTTTGGGCGTTTCGATGATGACTTCATGGGCGCCTATGCCGCTCATGACGTCATAGAGCCCCCGCCCGTGCCTGTTGATGCTGCCTTCGACCCGCAAAAAAGGCCGTTTGCTGGGGACGACGCGGGTGTCCCAACCGGGCTTGTCCGGCATGCTTCCTTCTTTGCGGATGGCAAAGATCTCGTGGGGCGTTTGGTCTTCCTTGCCTTCGCAAAAGGGGCAATCTTCCTCTGCGTCCCTGTGCGAAGGGGCCTTAAAACCTTTCGGCCTGCGGGAGCGTTCGACCGCGATGATGACCCATCTTCCAATGACGGGATCTTTTCTTAATTCGGGCATTGTTTTTTCCTGGGTACGGCTCTAAAATGAGACCGTTTAGTCGTTGGGCCCTTAACGTAACTCAGAAATTTTAACACATCGCCGTATTCTTGCAAGTATTTTTAAGCGTTTGGATGGGTCCGATAACCTCCGAAAGCGAGCTCTGTCCGTACAAAAACCTGCCTGGATTTTTAAGCCCCCAGGATATTTCCGATTTTGACGTCATGTCCGGCCAGGAAACTGGATACAGGCATCTTCCGGTGGGATTCAGGCAGGACTTCGGTAATGATGACCGTACCCCGCTTGCAAGCGACAACCAGGGCATTATCTGCGGCCTTAACGATCGTCCCCGGCTTTGCTTCACGGACAGGTCGGCCGGGTTTCAGTTCAAGGATTTTAAGGATTTTTCCCCGAAAGTACGTAAAAGTGCCCGGCCATCCGTAACACCCCCGAAAGCGATTATAAATCTGCGCGGGAGTCTCCTGCCAACGGATCAATCCATCTTGCTTGTGCATGAGAGCGGCGTAAGAGACAGCCTTTTCGTGTTGTTTCTTGAGGCGGCAGCGGCCTTGCTCGATCATGGCGAGGAGCTTATTGATATATTTCGACGCCAAAACAGCCAATTTTTCATCCAGGAGGGGTGCCGTGTCATCCCGGCCGATCTTTAAGGTTTTTTGCAGAAGGATGTCTCCGCAATCCATGCCTGTGTTCATTTTGATAAATGTAACCCCCGTTGTTTTTTCGCCGTGGATGAGCGCGCGGTTCACAGGCGCCGCCCCCCTGTATTTCGGCAGGAGCGACGAATGGATATTGATACCCATGATGCGCGGCACATCCAAAAGTCCGGCCGAAAGGATCCTGCCATAAGAAACGACGAGAAAAACGTCCGCATTTTCTTTCTTCATTCTTTCCAGTGATTCGGCGTTATTAATATCCTCCGGCTGGAAGACGTTCAGGCCATGATTGAGGGCAAAGGTCTTGACCGGTGTTGCGCCTAAATGCAGGTGGCGCCCTTGTTTTCTGTCAGGCTGCGTCACGACAAGGCTCACGGGAAATGCGCGCCTGTCGATGTTTTCCAGGATTTTAACGGCAAAGTTTCCGCTGCCGAAAAAGACGATGTCCATCATGTGTTATTCCCGGGCCGGGTCAAACGTTGCGATGACGCCGCTGTGGCGGCCGCAGACAATACGACGCAGGGCCTTTTCTGTTTCTCCGAGTTCCTTGTATTTGATAAGCATTTGATAGCGGAAATTCCCGCGCAACTTAAACGGCCTGGCGGGTTGCGGCTCAAAAATTTCTGCGGCCGTCGCGTGTCGTTTAAGGGATGCCTTGAGGATCCGAAAAGCTCTTTTCGCCGCGATCAGGGCAACGGGTTCTGCGGCCGCCCTTGTTGTCAGGATCCCCAATCTGACAACAGGCGGCAAGTTGAGTTCGCGCCGTTCTTCAAGTTCTTTTTTGAGAAAACCCGCAGTATCCCGTGTTTTAAGAAATCCCCAGACATAATGTTCGGGCATTTTTGTCTGGATGATGAGCTCGCCTGTGGTGATGCGCGACAATGTCAGGAAACGGCGAAAGGCATCTTCCGTTGCGCGAAAATCAGGCCGCCCAAGCATGAGGTCCGCCGAGACCAGGACGATCCGGTCGAAACAATGCCTGAAGACATCCGGGTCTTCCAGGATTTCCTGCGTCGCCAGCATTATATCATAAGATTCCGCCGGCTCAGCAGTCTTTGAGAATTGCGCGATCCTGACGGACGGGAAAAGCCTGCGTAGCTCACTTTCGACTTTTTCAATCCCGAAACCCGAATAGCGCACGTAAGCCGCTGAACATGCGGGGCAGATGTCCCTGGCCTCCTGTTCCAGATGGCATGCCGGGCAGATCAAACGTTTGATGGTGCGGTAATACGCCACAGGAGAGCTGCAGCGTTCGCATTCGACGGCTTTTTTGCATCTTGGGCAATAAAGAAATGTCGAGAATCCCTTCTGGGGCACAAAGAAAAGCATTTTTTCTTTCTTTTCAAGCAGCTCCGCCACGCGGAATTCCAGCACTTTGGAGACCATTTTTGTATGGCCCTTGGGAACGAATTCCTGCTGCATATCGACGACAGTGGTCCGCGGCGCCGTTCGCGGCTCACCGCAGCTCAACAAAGAGGCTTCCTGACGTTCCACCAATGCAAAGGCCTCCAGAGAAGGAACGACAGCCCCAAAGACAAGCTTTGCCCCTTCAGCTTGCGCAATTTTGAGCGCGATGTCGCGGATGTGATAGTTCGGGACTTGTTGTTGGCGGTAAGCAAAATGTCCCTCCTGGTCGACGATGATAAGTCCTGGCCGGCGGACCGGAGAAAAAATCGCGCTGCGTGTTCCTATGACCAGGACCCCTTTTTTCTGTTGCGCTCTTGTCCAGGAATTTCGTACAACAGCCGGTTTCTCATGGGAAGAGATGACGCAGGCCGTGATACCTGTTTTTAATTGTTCGCGGGCGTGGGCGATCATGGCATAATCCGGGACAAGCACAAGGACGTCCTTGCCTTGGGCAAGCGTAGATTTGACGAGGGCGAGATAGGCCTTCCAGCGCGCATTGCCGGACACATCCTCAACCACATAGATATTCTTGCGCGGATCCAGGCGATCCAGGAATGTTGTTTCTTCTTGTGTCAGAGGATCGAGTGAAGAAGACGTATCGTCGGACACGGTCGTTGCGATATGGCCCATCGACATTCTTAGGGGGCGGGGCAGGACAGTTTCGAACCCTTGGGCCAGGGAACAAAAATATTCACGGCTCAGGAAGTGCGCCAACGATATCAGGCGGTCGTTCAGCAACGGCCCATGGGGATCGAGGCATTCCGACAAGGGCTTGAGTTTTTTTTCATAGGGAGACGTGCGCTTAAAGGCCGTCACATAACCTATGAGCTGTCTGCGGCCGAAAGGGACCCGGACGCGGCATCCGACGGCCAGGCTGCTGCGGCAGCGGGCCGGAATGCGATAATCGAATGTTTCGTCTAAGGCCAGGGAAACCGGGACTGCGACTTCAGCGATTCTTTTCATATGTCTTTTAACCAACCTTCTGTCAGAGCCGAACTCTCCAGAGCCGAGCTCTGACAAGATTGGCGGATAGGAAATTCAATCAGTGGATCAAATTCACAATATCTGCGCTGGAATGCGGACGGGCCAGGGCGCGGCAATTAGCGCGGAAGGCATTAAGTTTTTGTTTGTCCTTTTTAAAATTGAGCACTTCTTTTTCTATGGCTTCCAGACCGGAAACAATCCTGCCTGCGCCTAGGGCCTGCATCATGTTGGCATTGATGGTCTCTTGTCCGGGCAGAAGACAGAATAAGATCATGGGGAGCTCCATGCTCAAGGCTTCTGTGACGCTCAACCCTCCTGCTTTCGTAACCATGACATCGGAAATACGCATAAGTTCCTGCATGTTGTCTACAAAACCGAAGGCCTTGATATGAGGATGCCTCATATCGGTAAGGGTCTGATGAAGTTTTTTGTTGTGGCCGCACACCACCAGGAGCTGTGCATCGTCCTTGAGCCTGTCGGCTATTTCCGCGATAGGGCCTATGCCGATGCCGCCGGTGGCGACCAGAACGGTGAATACCCCCTCTTTGACTTCAAGCTTTTTACGGACAGCCGCGGCCTCGTCGACATGGAGGAATTTTTCATCCAGGGGGATGCCCGTCACGACGATCTGCGATTCGCTGATGCCTTTTTTCATCAGGATATCTTTGGTCGAAGGGGCAGCCGCGCAATAGAGGTCGGTCCCCGGGTTGACCCAGAAATTATGGACGCCGTAATCCGTGACGACGGTGATGAGCCGGGCTTTCAGTCCTTTTTTTATTTTGGCATAGGCGGCGATCTCAGAAGCCAAAAATTGCGTGGAGATGATAATGTCCGGGTCTTCTTCAAGCAAAAAACGCACAAAGGGCCTGTAGGCCATGACGTCCATGAAACGCCGCAGGCCCACATTGATCCAGGACAGCCGGGGGCTGTCGCTTAAACGATACATCGCGGCCCAGAGCCACGGCAGATGGCTGATGACGAACGTATATCCGTCTGAGTAGAGTTTTCTGACAAGAAACGGCATGTATTTGACGACATCCGCCGTACGGACATTGCGGTATGCGGATTTTGCCTTATGGAAAATGGCCTCAGCCGCTTTCTTGTGGCCGGAGCCCGCCGTGGCATAGAGGATCAGGATTTTTTTGGAACCATCGGCCGTCATGTTGAAAGAAACTCCTCTATTTTTTTGAGCCGTTCCGGTGTCCCTATGTCGTAGAAAGGTCCTTGGGCGACGTAGGCCGCCAGATCATGATTCCGGATGAGGACATCATAAATATCTTCCTCCAGAGAGCAAGGGCGTCCTGCAGGGATTGTCTGCAACAGGTCGTGCTTAAAGACACCGACGCCGCCGGATGCGTATTGGGCCCCGGAGGACGGAAGCTTTTTGTGATATGTTTCCACGAGCCTGTCTTCATTTATGGTGATATTGAAAGCAGGCCGGCAGGACGGGTCTTTTGAGACGGCGATCGCCCCCGACTTGTCTTGCCGATAAAAAAAGTCGACTAATTCATGAAGCTCGAACGGAAAAAGTGTATCGCCGTTCATCAAAATAAAATTACCGGATATTTTATTCTCGGCCAGCTTGAGCGCGCCGCCTGTTCCCAGCGGCGTCTCTTCGTGCGAATAGGCGATATGCAGGTCCAGCCCGGCACCGTCCTTGAAATATTCCTCGATCTGTTTGCCCAGATAACCCGTAAGGATCAGGATATCGCGATATCCCTGGGATTTAAGCATCTGGAGCTCATAATACAGGAATGGTTTTTCGAGGATGGACACCATAGGTTTCGGGCCGGTGTCCGTGAGGCGGCCCAGGCGTGTCCCCCTGCCCCCGGCTAAAATGACAACCTGCATATTTTTGCTCATCCATCCAGCTTTTTAATGAGACTTTAAGGTCTGGCCTAAAAGTCTCATTAAGCGCGTTCGTATCTATTGCCGACGATGTGCCTGGCGGCATCTAGGAGATTCTTGGCGATAAAATCCGGCAGGACATCCCAGCCGCCGGCGTTTTTGAGCTTCTCTCGCCCCGAAAGCACCAGAATTGTCTTGCACCCGAAAAGCTTCCCCGCCTTGACATCTCTTAGGCTATCGCCGATAAAATAAGAGTTATCTTTGTCCACTCTTTGTCCTGCAGTCGCCTGTTTCAATAAACCGTCTTTGGGTTTTCTGCAGGCGCAGTTCATCGCTTCGGTATGCAGACAATACAGGGCTTTTTCAATCTTGCCTCCCTGTCGTCTTGCCTGGTTTAACATGCGGTCCGTCATCTTATCCAGCGTTTCTTTGGAATAAAGCCCTTTGGTGACGCCTGCCTGGTTGGATATCACAAAGATGCGATAGCCTCTTTGCGTCAGAAGCCTTATGGCCTCTAAAGACCCGGCTAAAAAACGAAAATCACGCAAACGGGTCACATATTTGCCGTCGCCGGGGTATTTGTTGATGACGCCGTCCCTATCGAGAAATATGAATTTCATGCCGGTGGGGTTTTGACTTCAGAACGTCATTTTAATAACTGGTTGACATCGCAGGTAATAGTGATAAAAATAATAGCATGGAAAATCAAGCGCGTAAAGAACGCATTCTTGTTGTTCAGCCTTACGGCATCGGCGATACGCTTTTTATCTTTCCTCTTCTCAAAGCCCTCAAGCTCCAAAGAAATGCAGAACGCCTGGATGTCATCATCGGCCCCAGGACCCGCCGGCTGATGCAGCTTTGTCCCTATGTCGATGAAATCCATGTCATCGACAAAGACCTATGGAAACGCATGTCTAAGATCGCCGTTTTGCGTGAAAAAATAAAACTTCTTTTCCATTGCGCCTCGAGACATTATGACCTGGCTTTTGATTTTTCCATGCAGCCCGAATATTCTTTTTGGGCCAAATTTTTCCTGCGTATCCCCATCATTGCAGGGTTTAATTATAAAAGGAGAAATAGATTCCTTAATAAGCCGCTTGATCTTCCAGGGCAGGGCTATATCGGCAAAAGCGTCATTGAATACATAAGTGATTTAGCCGGTCTGGTCGGTCTGGACATTGCCGACAAGAAACCCGAATTAAGGCTTAATTCAGGCATTGAGGAATCGGCGGAGAAACTCTTGGAGGCAGGCGGCTGGAGCGGCGGCCGTTACATCGTCGTTTCTGCCGGCGGGGGCGCCACATGGGGCATGGATGCCTATTACAAGCAGTGGCCGCCGGAATATTTCGTGCAGTTTTTAAAACTTCTGGAGGTTTTTTTCGATCCGGGTCCTGTCGTCTTATTGGGGACGCAGGACGAACAGCGTTTTGAGAAACTTTTCTGCGGTTTATCGGCGAAGATCATTCCGCTTTTCGGAAAAACGGACATCGCCCAGGCTGCAGCTATTATCAAACATGCCGCTTTGTTCATCGGAAATGACGGAGGCCTGGCCCATATCGCCTCCTGTCAGGATGCGCCGATGGTTGTTTTTTACGGTCCGGCCGATCCGAAGGCCTACGGACCGTATCCCCCCAGAGAAGACGCTGTTGTCCTGTCCAGGCGTCTGCCTTGTCAGCCCTGTTATCAGTACTTCCGCTACAACAAGTCCTGCAAGGATATTGCCTGCCTTAGAGGACTCTTGCCCGAAGATGCGATGGCCCAGCTTAATGAAAGACGGTTTTTTGAACTGCTTAAGAAGTGATCAGGCCTTTTTGACCAGATAATCCCCTATCGCCAGGTATTCTAGACCCGATTCCCGGAACATGAGGATGGTGTCCTGCGGCGAGCAGATCATGGGTTCCCCGCGCCTGTTCAAGGATGTATTGATGACGACAGGGACTCCTGTCTTCTTGTGGAAGAGACTGATCAGGCGGTGGAATTTGGGGTTGTGGCGCTCATCGACCACCTGCGGCCTGCAGGTGCCGTCCACATGCACGGCTTCGGGGATCCGCTCCTTCCAGTGGGGCGCCACGTCGAAGGCGAAGGTCATGAAGGGCGCGGGGTGGTCAGATCCCAGGATGTCGGAGGCATATTCCTTGAGCATGGACGGACAGAACGGCCGCCAGCTTTCCCGGAACTTGATGATGGCATTGATGCGGTCGTTGGTCCCGCGGATGGTCGGGTTCCCCAGAATGGATCTGTTGCCCAGGGCCCTGGGGCCCCACTCCATCCTTCCCTGGAACCAACCGACGATCTTGCCGTCTTTCAGGAGTGAAGATGCCGTCTCGCAGATGTCGGCGCACTTCTCAAACCGAAAACCCGAGGTCTTGAGCACAGGCTCTATCTGGGCGTTGGTGAATTCAGGGCCGAGATAGACGTGTTCCATGGGGGCGATCTTGTCTCCCAGCTGGGCGGCGACGTAGGCGGCGGCACCCAAAGAAGTGCCTGAATCGTGGGAAGAGGGTTGGACCCATAGCTGTTTGACCAAAGGATGCTGAATTAGTTTTCTGTTGATTGAAACATTTAAGGCGCACCCTCCTGCAAAACAAAGACGGCCTGAGCGTTTCAGGGATTTTTGCAAGCGGTTTTCCAAGAGATGCAGCACAATATCCTCAAAAGTCTTCTGGGTGGCCGCGGCAATATGGATATAGGGTTCGGCCAGACTGTCTCCTGTACGCGGCAGCCCCCATTCTTCCACCATTTTTTTAGGGATCAGGACATCGGGATGATAGCGCTGCGTGCGGATGGGCCAGACATAGTCGTCTGCCACTTGAAAATCCTTGCCTTTCGGCCAGATGATATGGGACATGGGGATCTTGCCGGCGTCTCCATAGGGCGCCATGCCCATGACTTTATACTCGCCGTCACCGATCTCAAAACCGAGATACGCCGTGACCGTAGAATAAAAATACCCGAGGGAATCCGAAAAGACGATCTCGTGTAACTTTTCAATTTTTCCATTTCTTGATTCGGCAAAAAGACACGTCGTAAGTTCTCCGGCGCCGTCCAAAGAGAGGATGGCGCTATCTTCGTAACCGGAAAAATAATAGGCGCTGGCCGCATGGGCCATATGGTGTTCTACTAGATGTATCTTGACGCGCGAGCGGTCGATGCGGGTCTGTTCCAAAGTGTCATACAGTTTTTTGAGGGCGGCTTCATTTTTCCTTTTTTCCTGAGTGATGACCTTAAAGGCGCGTGAAGTCCTTTTGAATAAGATCCTTCTGGCTACCCTCCATTTCAGCTGATGATAGATGCTTGTCGACCATGGATAGGCGACGTGGTCGATATTCTCGGGCGTCAGGCCGGCGGTCTCAAGGCAAAAGCGTATGGCGTTGACCGGTAATTGGCCCTCCGCGTGTTTTTTTCTCGTGAAACGTTCTTCATCGGCCGCAGCAACGACCTTTCCGTCAACGATCAGAGCCGCCGATGGGTCGTGTGTCAACGCGCCGCAAATACCGAGGATGACCATGAATCAACTCCGCATATTTGGTTTTTTCATGAAAAGACTGCCCAGAAAAAAACTATCCGGGCAGTTGTCGGAAAGGACTTGATTGCCGACGACCTCCATGCCTGCCGGCTCGACGACATCGCGTAATAGCCGGTCCTTCAGACCGTAACGCAACCCTTTGTCCAGCCGCGGGTCATTGCGTCCAGCATCATAATCGAGTGTCACGGCCACCATACCGCCGGGTTTTAAAACTCTGTTGATTTCCCGCATTGTCTTGCGCCGGACTTCTGAAGGCAGGTGTTCCAGTACACAGATACAATAGATTTTGTCGAAGCTTTCATTTCGGAACGGCAATGGCCGAGCCAAGTTGCGGTTGTAAAGACGCATATTCCACTTCATGCGGCGCGCCACATATCTTGCATTATAAATTAGGCCGTGTTGTCCCCAATCATAATCTAGGACATGCATCTGGCAACCTAAGGAAGCCGCATAGAAAGAGAATAATGTAGATGCGCCCCCCAGGTCCAGGATGATATCGCCCGATTGCGGCATTGCATGGGTCAAGATCCAGGCGTTTTCCCAGAGTTTGTTACGTTCCTTCTCCGATATAAAATCTTTAGCCTTAAAGCTGCCAGCGGCAGAGGTGCATCTTAATCCTGAAGTCTGGAGTCTTGTGCGGAGGTTTTCTAAAGCAAGGGCTAAGGCATGGGTGCGGGTTTCGGCAAGATCGGTCTCGCGCTCCATAAACGTTTTATTGATGACAGGGATCTTGGCAGGACCAAGACAGGCTTCCCGCATGAATATCTCTTCTTGCGTTTTCGTTATCGCGCCGGATTTTTTTCTGGGTATCCGCTTGGCCAGCGATCTCGACCATTTGACAGCCAACAGATAAAGACGGTAGGTCAACGGAACGCAACGCGGCACGATATCGTCGCAAAATAATATCCTGAATGTCGTGCTGTGCCTGCGTTTTTTAGGTTCCGTCATGATTTTTTGACCAGATAATCCCCTATCGCCAGGTATTCTAGACCCGATTCCCGGAACATGAGGATGGTGTCCTGCGGCGAGCAGATCATGGGTTCCCCGCGCCTGTTCAAGGATGTATTGATGACGACAGGGACTCCTGTCTTCTTGTGGAAGAGACTGATCAGGCGGTGGAATTTGGGGTTGTGGCGCTCATCGACCACCTGCGGCCTGCAGGTGCCGTCCACATGCACGGCTTCGGGGATCCGCTCCTTCCAGTGGGGCGCCACGTCGAAGGCGAAGGTCATGAAGGGCGCGGGGTGGTCAGATCCCAGGATGTCGGAGGCATATTCCTTGAGCATGGACGGACAGAACGGCCGCCAGCTTTCCCGGAACTTGATGATGGCATTGATGCGGTCGTTGGTCCCGCGGATGGTCGGGTTCCCCAGAATGGATCTGTTGCCCAGGGCCCTGGGGCCCCACTCCATCCTTCCCTGGAACCAACCGACGATCTTGCCGTCTTTCAGGA
This sequence comes from uncultured Planctomycetia bacterium, assembly GCA_964471325.1. Lineage (GTDB taxonomy): Bacteria > Omnitrophota > Gorgyraeia > Velamenicoccales > Velamenicoccaceae > Velamenicoccus. The sequence goes on along the minus strand of CAYYFL010000021.1, from coordinate 7,990 downwards.
GTGAAGATGCCGTCTCGCAGATGTCGGCGCACTTCTCAAACCGAAAACCCGAGGTCTTGAGCACAGGCTCTATCTGGGCGTTGGTGAATTCAGGGCCGAGATAGACGTGTTCCATGGGGGCGATCTTGTCTCCGAGTTGGGCGGCGACGTAGGCGGCGGCACCAATAGAACCGCCCGCATCATGGGAAGACGGCTGAACCCATAAATTTTTGACGAGAGGGTGTTTTAATAAAATGCGGTTCAGCGAAACGTTAAGAGCGCAACCGCCCGCAAAACACAGATTTCCATGGCTTTTCAGCTCCTGGGCCAAATACGTTTCAAGGAGCTTCATGGTCGTGTCTTCAAGCTTTCTCTGGGTTGCTGCCGCAATATGGATATAGGGAACATTAAGCTCATCGCCCTCACGCTCGGGCCCAAATTCCTTGATCATTTTCCTGGAATAGACCTTGTCCGGCCTGGCCCGTTTGCTTCTGGGGACCCAGACATAATCGTCGTTGCATCTGTAAGTCCTGTGTCGAGGGTTCCACCAAAGGATGTGGTCCAGATTAACCTTCCAGGCATCTCCATAAGGCGCCATGCCCATGACTTTATACTCGCCATCCTCACGCTCGAAGCCGAGATATTCGGTCATCGTCGAATAAAAATTTCCGAGGGAATCCGGCGCTACGATCTCCTTGATTTTACTGATGGCTGCGCCCTCGGCGCGGCCGATCAGCGTTGAGGTGATTTCGCCGCCCCCATCGATGGACAATACAGCAGCCGTCTTAAAGCCGGAAAGAAAATAGCTCGATGCCGCATGGGCGATATGGTGCTCGATCCAGTGGATTTGAGGCTGATGCTTGTCGAATCCGCTTTCACGCAAGGTCCGGGCAATAAAAGCAGCCTGGCCCCTGTACTCCTTCATGTTGCGGAAGAATTTCTTATAGGCCCGCGAAGGATTTGAGACAAAAGTACGAAAAAAATATTCCCAGCGCCTTTGGCGTAACGCCGATAGCGCCCACGGAAAAGCCACCGCATCGATGTCCTGCGGCTTCAAGCCCGCTGTTTCTAAACAGAATTTAACGGATTGGCGGGGACATTCGTCTTTAGCGTGTTTCCTGCGCGAAAAGCGTTCTTCCTCAACAGCCGCCACAACTTTGCCGTCTACCAAAAGCGCAGCCGAAGCATCGTGTCCAAAAGGTGCGGCAATCCCTAAAATTTTCATAAGTCTTTTCTGTGCTCTGTAATCTGTTCTCTGCTCTCTGTTTTTTGTTCTTTTTCATCAAGCATCTGGCGGAATTTTGCATAGCTGATCAGCTGATACATTGTATCGTAAAAAGCTACCATGAAACCGATATAGCCGTCTTTCCAGCCTTTCTTTCCGATGTAACGTCTGAAGAAGCGGTCAATAGCCCTCCAGGCGATCCGGCCGCGACCCATTTTTCTGTTTGTCGTGATCCATTTCTGAGCTTCCAGCGTTGTCTGACGATTGAGGCTGGCCAAAAAGTGGCCGAAATCCGGATATCCTTTGTGGACGATATCGCATCTTAGGTGTCCGCAGGTGCCGTCGACAAAAGCCCTTGGATGGACGACGACATCTTCATATTTGAATTTATTCTTGTCGAAAAGTCTTACCTTGGCCGCTGGATACCAGCCGCCGTAACGCACCCAGTGGTTCCCTATATAGTTACGCAAAGGCACGGAAAAACAGGCATGCCCCGTTGAAGCGATAGCGGCTGTTATCTCCGATTGAAGCTCCGGTGTTACGGTCTCATCTGCATCAAGGCTCAAGACCCAGGTATTACGGGCCTGCGCATAGGCCCAATTGCGATGGGTGCCCTCCACGTCCATTTTTTTAATGAGGACCTTATCCGCCAGCTCCTGGGCGATAGGTACCGTTTTATCGGAGCTCATATCGTCTACGACGATGATTTCGTCCGCCCAGCCTTTAAGAGATTTGATACAAGCGGCGATATTTTCTTCTTCATTTTTTGTCAGTATCACTACGCTCAACCCTGTCTTAGACATGTTTAACCAGCCTTTTTAGTGTTTGCGCCACGTATATAATCTGTTTTTTCGTTATATGGGGATGGATCGGCAGACAAAGCACGTCGCGACATACCCTCTCTGCGACCGGGAAATCTCCGCGGCGATAACCCAGGTGCTTGTAAACAGGCTGCAGATGCAAAGGCACCGGATAATGCACGGCCGCGCTGATCCCGGCTGAAATAAGACCCTCTAAAACTTTGGCGCGGTTCTTCACTCGAATAGCATAAATATGATATACGTGTTTTCCGTAACCGGCCACCTTGGGCAGCCGGATGCCTGGAATGTCGCCGAGGTATTTATCATACATCCCGGCCACGCCGATCCTTTTTTGATTCCAAACATCGAGGTGCCGCAGTTTGGCATTTAAAAATACCGCCTGCACCGAATCCAGGCGCGAATTGAACCCTATGGACCCGTGCACATATTTCGATATGCGGCCATAATCGCGAAGTTTCTTCAGTTTCTGGTACAGCTGCTTGCTGTTTGTCGCTATCAGGCCTGCATCACCGAATGCACCGAGATTCTTTGTCGGATAAAAACTAAAGGCGCCGATATCGCCGATGGAGCCGGCCTTGCGACCACGGTATTGCGCCCCATGCGCCTGGGCTGTGTCTTCGATGATCCGAAGTCCGTGTTTTCGCGCTATCTTGCGGATGGGGTCCATATCCGCCGCCTGGCCGTAGAGATGCACCGGCATAATGGCTTTGGTTCGTTTCGTGATGACGCGTTCGATTGTTTGAGGATCGATATTAAACGTGGCTTCGTCGATATCGGCAAAAACGGGCCTCGCGCCTGTATACGTCACGGCAAAAGCCGAAGCAATGTATGTATATGCGGGCACGATAACTTCATCCCCCCGGCCGACCCCAAGGCTCAAAAGCCCAAGGAACAACGCATCCGTTCCCGAATTGACGCCGATAGCATACCGACAGCCGATATACGAGGCGAAGGATTCTTCGAAATACCGGACATCTTGGCCGAGGATATAATCGCTGCGTTGTATCAGAGCGTCGTTCAATCTCGAGATTTCTTTTTCTGTTTCGCGGTATTGCGCCGCAAGATCTACAAAACGCACCTTCATAAGAAGAGTCCTTTCACTGTTTAAAACTGGAGCCCCACGGGCCTGCCCTAGGCCTTGAGGCCAGGGCGAGCCCGTGGGTCCTTTTTGATTCGTCCGTGGGGCGACGTCCCGATCCATCATTCATCCACGGGCTTAGCCTCGCCCGCCAAAGCGGGCAGGGAATTCTGGCAAACGGGATTAATGCGTTGGCCCCTCACAAGAATTTCCGCGCTTCTAAGGGTGCCGAGAAGCAACCAGAACAATGCCGAGAGCTGAACCGAATAGAAATCATTGTCGAAAAAGGCACGCACCAGCCAACCCAAGATGCCGCAAAATAAAGCCAAGAGATAAGCATCGCAATGTTTCCATAACGTCCTGACACTTTTAGCTAAATTCCAAAGAAGAAAGACTACCAGCGAAAGTATCGACAGGAAGCCGGCCTCCATCCATATCTGCAAAAAAGAATTGTGGGCGTACATCTTCCCGTAGATGGGAGTTTCGGCAAAAAAACGCGGGCCGAAGGTCCCTAGGCCGTTTCCCAAAATAGGATGTTGCTGAACGAGGTGCCAGGCGATTTTCCAATAGGCATACCGTCCCTGGTCGCCGCCCGTTTGAAAGATAAACAGAAAACGCTCCCAGCCGCGAGGCGAAAGAAATAAACATCCCACAAAGGCCGCTAAGACAAAAAAAGCAATGTGGAAGCGCTTTGATAGAAAAACCATGGCCAGCATTCCAAGGATAACAGCCACCCAGCTTCCTCTCGAATACGTCCAGTAAAGGCCATAAACAAACAGAACGATCAACGGAAGCATGACAGCGCGCGGCCAATCCCACGACCTTTTTGGGATCAACAAAGATATCGCAAAGAGCAGAAGCACGGCCAGGACAATGCCGAGACTGTTATAATTTCCGAAGGTCGCGCTGATGCCGGATAACCCCCTGCCGACATCGACCAGAGGTTGATGCGCGAAAACATCATACCCCCAATATTTCTGGAAAAAACCATCAAGACTTAATATGACGCCTGTGCCTAAAGAACACCAGACGATTTTTTTAACCCTGGAATATTTAATTAAAATATCCTGTACCATAAGAAAAATCAATGCATTTTTTAACCAGCGACCGAAGAAAAACGAGAGGGTTTTGGTTGTATAAGGACCGCTGTTGACTACAGACAGAAGCGAAAAAGCCAAAAAGGCATAAAAAACCAACAGATCGGGCGCCTTGAATGCTGCAAAATCCGGCTTCAGGGATTTTTTAATAATGACGATGAGCACCATGATGACGGGTAGGATGCTTGTAACGGCTATCGAAAATGGCGTCAGAATGACCAGCAAATACAGGAGCCCGGCCAAAGCCGTATCGCAATATATGATCATCCGCTCGCGGGTAAAATTCATTTGCTTGCCTTTTTGTTTCCGAATCGCATGAGTGAAATGAAGGCCTTTGCATAAGCCCGAACATCATACCAACTGCGGATCTTGGCCAGCCGCCCTAACATGTAACGGGGTCGTTTATAAAACGTTTTCCAGGCATGAGCCGTCGCCGCTTCAATGGTTTCCGGTGAAGCCGTCGGAAGGCGCATAAGGCATTTGGAGGCCGTAAATAATGACAAATCTTCGGATAATAGGTAATCATTCTGTTTGGCCCATTGATACATCGGCGTCCCTGGATAAGGTGTCGTGATGTTGAACAGCGCGAAATCAGGGTCCGTTTTCAAGGCGAAATCCAGGGTCCGTCGCATGCTTTCTTCTGTCTCGCCTGGGTTGCCATACATAAAAGACGCTCTGCAGGCGATGCCGGCCTTTTTGGTCAATTTGATCGCCCTTTCGGCGTCCGCAAGACTTATGTTCTTGTTGATGTTTTTCAGGATTTGAACGTCGGCAGACTCGATGCCGTAACATATATGATGACACCCCGCTCTTTTCATAAGTCCCAGTACTTCCTCGTCGATAAACTTGACGATCGCATTACAGCTCCAGGTGATGTCGATCTTGTTTTTAAGAATATCTTCGCACAACTGAACAATACGGGGCCTGATGGTCACGAGAGTATCGTCGGAGAATGAGATTTCCCGTATTCCGTGACGCTGTGTCAGTATTTCGAGCTCATCGATAACGTTTTCGATGGATCTTAGGCGCAGCTTCCCCGGCCAGATAGTCTGTGTCGCGCAATAGGTACACCGGAATGGACAGCCCCTCGACGTGATCAGATTGATAGCCGGCAGGCGGCGAAAAAGGGCCTCGGGGGGATGGTATTTGCGTATAGAAAAGAGATGGTAGGCGGGGAAGGCGATCATATCAAGATTTTCAATCGGCGGACGATCGGGGTTGTGCACGATGCGTCCTCCCTGCCTGAAAGAAAGGCCGAGGGTTTTTTCAGAAGGATTCCCCTTAGCCAGTTCCACCATGGCTTCTTCGCCTTCTCCACGGATGACATAATCGACATCTTCGCAGGCCAAAACCAGATCCGGCGTCACAGTTGGCTGAACGCCTCCCATGACTGTTCTGGCTTCCGGGAAGGCCTTTTTACATATACCGGCAATATCAAGGGCGGCATAAAGCGTTGTGGCGGCAGATGTGATCCCGCACCACCGTGGATGAGGGTCCATTTTTTCCAAATAAACCGCAAGCTCCCTGCGGGTCATGCGGTCAATATTAAGATCAAGAATCCGCACCTGCAGGCCTGCCTTTTCCAACGACGCCGCGACATATCCTAATCCTAAAGACGGCAGACAGCTAACGACCTTGAAACGCGCCCTGTTGTCGTCGCTCGGCTTTTCCCACGGCGGATTAATCAACAAAACATTCATAATATTTTTAGTTTCTAAAGAAACTATGTAAGTAAATTATTCCCCCTATCGTTCCAGCGGGAATCGATTAAAAAGTTCATTTCAATGGTAAAATAAAATCAATAAGTGCCCCTTCTTGATCTCCAGACCGCTAATGCGACAAAAGCAATAAGGTAACAAAAGCAAGTAATAACCAACAATAAGTTAAAACCCAAGATTTGCGAAAGGGGGGCAAAAATTAAGGCCCCAACAACATTTCCGTAAGAATTAATGCCCCATGCCCAGGGAATCAATGCATTCCTTGTGTCGTCCATCTTTATAATTTCTAAACCAAGGGGTGCTTGAAAACCAAGCAAAAAACTTGGCAAAGAAACAATTAGAGCAGCGAAAATCATTCTTTGCAAATGGTTGAAATAGAAAAAGATGTTGATAATCCGATCCAAAAAATAATAAAAAAATAGGCCGCAAAGAACAATCCCAAGGACTGCAAACATTAACGCGCGTAACTTTGCAAGCCTGATTTTTGATGTAACGTATGCCCCACAACTGTAAAAAATCAAAATAGCAGGGAGCGTTACGCTCATTGAATAATACGGCCCACCGACAAAGATGGAAACCTTCTGAATTAAGGTGACTTCAATCAAAGAAAATGCTAAGCCAATAAGACCGAAATAAAACAACAGATTCAATGATTTTTTTTCGTAAGTCCGTTTTTTGTGGTATGTAAGAAGATATGGCAGGAATATTAGGATAAAACTAAAAACTATGCCGACCAAAACTATTTTATTCTGAGAAAAAATTGTCAGGTAATCCTTTAATTTATTTCCAGTTTCTGTATTGATAATTGAATAAAAGAAAGGCTTGTCATCATGTGTAGGCCTGTGGTTAAATACAGAGTTTTTGAAAAGCTCCTTCCGTTTTTCCTTCTGACACAATTCAGTGTAAAGAGAGGCGTCTGCGTTGTATTCTTGTTCTCCAGGATTAAAATATCTGCCGGCGAGGAACAAAATTTGAAAATTATCCTCGAGACAAATACTTCTAATTCTGTCTAATTCCAAGCTTGAGAATTTGCCTTTTTTAGCAATGATATTTACAAAATTTGTTCCATCAGAAAGAGCTACAAGAGATTGTTCAGGCTGGACAATTCCTTTTTCGTCAAGCACCTTAAGGAAGGTGACAAATAATCTTAAAGCATATGGCCCTCCCCAATAGCAAACCTGTATATAACCATCATTTTTAAGGGCGCTATAGTAGTAGGAGAAAGCTTCTTGAGTGTAAAGGTAGCTCTCAGAAAGGAGCATGCCCCCGGACATCAGCGCAGACAAAAGATCAACCCCCGTCAGCTGAACAATATCGTACTGATCGGCACGGTTTTTAGATAGAAAAGACCTTCCTTCATCGACATGATATTCAATTTTTGTTCTATCATTTGAACCCGTGAGATCTGAATAAATATTTCGTAACGGGTCCTTTTTGTTTTTTCCTCTAAGTATATCTATAATGTCAGAATTAATATCAACCGCATCGATATGTGTAGCATGAAAAGCCTTGGCAATTAATATCTCTAGGCCTCCCCCCGGTCCGACAATGAGAATATTGGATATACTCTTATCGAGTCGGTATGGAATAGAAAACAGGAAGTGTTTTAGAAACCCTTCATCCTCTGTTTTATCTGTGATTCTAAATTGTCGCGTTGCGGCACCGCTGTCTAAAAGGATATATCTTCCGATATATTTCTTATTACGATATTTTTCAGCTAGTCCAAAAAGATATTCGTATTTATCACAAGATCCTTCGTGAGAAAGATCGACTCTGCTTATTGGGTTCCAGTATGTAGCTAATATGCCATGGAAATCCTTTTTAAATATTTTAAAGTGATGCTCTTCTCTATTCGTGGACACGATATCAAAGTTATAGAGATGGATCATCGCTATAGGGAATATTAATAAACAAGCACTCAAAATAACAGGCAACAATAATCTCCGTTTGTTTACGACGCAGTGAGCTCCTCTATAAAAAATCAAAGCTGATAAATATGCAGACAGGATCGATAAGACCAATAATCCATATCCACCCAAATTCCTCAAAAAAAGAACAGAAGAGATGCAACC
>CAYYFL010000020.1:0-23935 GCA_964471325.1 uncultured Planctomycetia bacterium | reverse complement strand
GTCAAGTCGGGTGCCGACCGGCCTCACGGCATGATCCTCGTCTGCGGCCCGACGGGGTCCGGGAAGACGACAACGCTTTATTCTGTTTTGAAATATGTCGATACGCCGGAAGACAATATCGTGACCGTCGAAGACCCGGTGGAGTATCAGCTGGAAGGCATCAACCAGGTGAGCGTGCGTCCCGAGATCGGCCTGACCTTCGCCGGCTGTCTGCGTTCGATCCTCAGGCAGGACCCCGATACGATCATGGTCGGCGAGATCCGTGATTTCGAGACCGTGGACATCGCCATCAAAAGCGCTCTGACCGGTCATTTGGTTTTAAGCACGCTCCACACGACGACCGCCGCCGGCACCATTATCCGGCTTGTCAATATGGGCGTCGAACCTTTCCTGATCACTTCTTCTGTCATCTGTCTGGTCAACCAGCGTCTGGTCCGCAAGGTGTGCGACTCCTGTAAAGAAGGTTATGAATTGACGCCGGAAGCGGCGGCATCTTTGGGGATCCCTGCGGCCAAGAAGGGCATTACCGTGTTTCGCGGGAAAGGATGCAAAAGATGTTTCGGTATCGGTTATGCGGGCCGTCTGGTCATCGGCGAAGCCCTGGTGTTGACGCCGAAGATCAAAGATCTGATCATCCAGAGGGCACAAGAGTATGAAATCAAAGCGGCTGCCCGCAGAGAAGGCATGAAGACGCTGCGGGAGAACGGCCTTAAAAAAGTCTTGGAAGGTGCCACATCCCTGGAGGAAGTCCTGCGCGTCACGGCACCCGACGAGCCGCTAGACAAATAAGTGCATAAGTTATATGCCGCCAAACTTAGCCGTGTGTGCCCTTATAAACTTTAATCAAGACGCAGAAATCCCCGGGTTCGCCCTGCCTCGGGCAGGGCAGACCCGCGGGATGCCCGTCCCTAAAGATCGGCGGGTCCGCCTAAGTTGTGGTGGCGGGAATGCAGTTGTGAAGTTCTGCGGCACCCCGCGCTTAGCGGTATTGCGCGGGTGTTTCGCCTTCTGCGGCACCCCGCGCCTATCGGAATGGCGCGGGTGTTTCGCCTTCTGCGAAAGAAGGAAGCCTTGGTCTTTAGATCAGGGAGGCTTCACACTCATGCACTTATAAACTTTACCTTTTCCACCCTAGAAAAGATATGGCGACTCTTAAAAAAAGACTCATGGATGCCCTTCTGCAGGCGAAATTGTTGACTCCTCAGGATTTGGAGAAGGCGGAGCAGATCCAGGCCAAGACAGGGGAGAACCTGAAAGATATTTTGGTCAAGCAGGGTTTCGTAAAAGAAAAAGACCTGATTGCCGCGCTTGCCAAGGAGCTTTTCATCCCTTATCTTGAGCTGGCGAAATACAAAATAGATGCTCAGGTTGTCGAGATGCTCCCGGAAAAAGTGGCACGGCAATATAAGGCGATCCCCCTGTCCAAGATCGGCAATGTCCTGAGTGTCGCGATGAGCGATCCCTTGAATGTTTTTGCGATTGACGACCTTAAGGCGATCACCGGCCATGACGTCGATATCGTCCTCGCCAGCGAGAAAGACATTATCAAGGCCCTCGACAGGTTCTTCAAAGGGACGACGGGCAGCGAGGAGATGGCCGCCGCCGCGGAGGAGGATGGCGGAGGAGAGGTCGAGGTCGTCAAGACCGACGGGACGATTGAACTGGGGGTCGTTGTTGAGGAGAGCGAGAAGGCCCCGATCGTCAAGATCGTCGATTTGATGTTGACAGAAGCCTTGAAAAAACGCGCCTCCGATATCCATGTGGAGCCCATGGAACACGACCTGAGGATACGTTACCGCATCGATGGCCACCTTTTTGATGTTTTCCGGCTGCCGAAGAAAAACCAGAACGCGGTCCTGGCGCGCCTGAAGATCATCTCCGGCCTCGATATCACAGAGGCCCGCCTGCCGCAGGATGGGCGGTTCAAGGTCAAGCTGAAGGACCGGGAGATCGATTTCCGCGTTTCGGCGCTCCCGACAACCTTCGGGCAGAAGTTCGTCTTGCGTACGCTCGACAAGTCCAAGCTGTCCGTCGGTTTTGAGTCCCTGGGCATGACGGAAGAGCCGCGCCGGTTGTTCGAGGAGGCGATCATCAAGCCTTACGGCATGATCTTGATCACCGGCCCGACGGGGTGCGGGAAGTCGACGACGCTGTATTCCATCCTCAACAAGCTGAATAAACCGGAGTCCAACATCGTGACGATCGAAGATCCTGTGGAATACCAGGTGGAAGGCATCACGCAGATTGCCGTAAGGCCCGAGATCGGCCTGACTTTTGCCTCCGGCTTGCGGTCGGTCTTGAGACAGAGCCCGGATGTCGTCATGGTCGGCGAGATTAGGGATTCCGAGACCGCCGATATCGCAATCAAGGCATCATTGACAGGGCAGGTGGTCTTGTCGACGCTCCACACCAACGACGCCGTCGGGGCCATCACGCGTCTCATCGATATGGGTATTGAGCCGTTCCTGGTCGCTTCCAGTCTCATCGTGACGTCGGCCAAGCGCCTCTGCCGGCGTATCTGCCAGCATTGCAAGGAACCTATCGACATCCCCAGGGAGACATGGAAAAAACTCGGATTGGAACGGGTGCTCGGTGCCGGAGAGAACCCGACATTTTTTAAAGGCAAGGGGTGCCATGTTTGCAATAACTCCGGCTACTTCGAGCGTATCGGGATCCACGAGGTGCTGATGATTGACGATGCGGTCCGCGGGTTGATCATCCAGAGGGCTTCCAGCGGCCACATCAAAGAGTTTGCCATGAAAGAAAAAGGGATGAAGACCTTGAGGGATGACGCCATGTTGTTGGTGGCGCGGGGGATCACGACCATCGAAGAGGCCCTGCGCGCGACGACAGAAGAATAAATCTTTTGATAGAGCGTTAAGCCTTGTATAATAGGATTCAATCCCTCGGCAGGAATGCGGTGCTGCCTCGGGAGGGAACTCCCGGGGAGACGTTGTTAGACCCTCCGCTATGTGGAATACCTGGCTCCATCGGATGAGCCATGCGGAGGTCTATCCTTTGCGGATCAGGACTATTCTGGAGACTGTTCGAAACAAAAAGGGGCCCCGGGCCTGCCCTTGCTTCGGCGAGGGCGAAGCCCCGGGGATTCCACCAAAGGTGCTGCGATGAGCGAACAGAAGGTTTTGGTGATTGATAGCGATGAAGCAAGCTGCGCTTTGATCAAGACGGCGTTGACGACGCGGGGTTATCAGGTGACGGTGGCGCTGACAGCGCGCGTAGGCCTGCAGTTTTATGAGCAAGACACGCCGGGCGCCGTTTTTATCGATCTCGGCCTCAAAGACCTCGATGTCCGCTATCTTGTGCGTGAATTTCATCACAGGGATGAAGCCATGGTTATCATTATCATGGGCTATGCCGAGACGGCCAATCTTGTCCAGGAGTCTCTGGCATTGGGTGCTACCGATTATCTTTATAAGCCGCTCAGGTCCGAGGAGGTTTACTTCAAGGCCAAGCAGGCATTTGAGATCAGGAAATTCGTCGTTAACAACAGCCGCGCCCTCAAGGGGATTGAAGAGCGCAATATAGCGCTGCAGAAACAGAATCTTCTTTTGGCGCGCCGCATCGAAGAGAGCACGAAGAATTTGACGCGTCTCTATGAGGATCTCAAAGAGACATATATGCGCACGATCAAGGCGTTGGCGCACGCGATCGATGCGCGCGATCATTACACCTTTTCGCATTCGGACAACGTGACGCGTTATGCGGAAGCGATTGCGCGGCAGATGAACGTGGACCCCTCCTATATCAGTGATATCAAAGACGCATGCCAGCTGCACGATCTGGGCAAGATCGGCGTCCACGATAATGTGCTCAGCAAACCTTCGGCCCTCACCGACGATGAATTCAACCAGATCAAACAGCACGCCGAGAAAGGCGCCCAGATCCTGGAACCGTTAAAATTCCTGGAAAGCGTCATCACGATCGTCAAGCACCATCACGAGCGTTGGGACGGCAAGGGCTATCCCGACGGGCTTAAGGGCGAAGAGATCCCTCTTGGCGCGCGCATCATGACCGTCGCCGACAGCTACGACGCGATGGTGTCGGCCCGGCCGTATCGCAAGGTGGGCTTGATGAAGTCAGAGGCTGTCGAGGAGATCAAGAAGAACAGCGGTTCGCAGTTCGATCCCAAGGTCGTCGAGGCATTTTTGAAAGTCGTCGATACATTCGTGTAAGAGACGGTCACGTCTTACGAGGAGAAAGGGCATGGCGCTCTACAGCTATGTCGCAAAAGACAACCAGGGAATAAGATTGACGGGGATCCTTGAGGCCGCGGGCGAACAGGATGCCATTGCCACGCTGCATAAGAGAAACCTGATCGTTATTTCCGTCAAGGAAGAGAGGGTCAGAAAGATAGTCGAGAGGGCGGTTAAGCTCGACGATCTGGTTATTTTTTCTCGTCAATTGGCGACCATGGTTGAAAGCGGCATCACCCTTGTCCAGGCGCTCAGCATTTTGAGCGAGCAGGCTGAAAGCAAAACCCTTTCGGATGTGACGCTCAAGATCAAGGAGGATATCGAGAGCGGTTCCAGCCTCCACGAAGCGCTGAATAAACACCCCAAGATTTTTTCGAATCTCTATGTCAACATGGTGAAGGCCGGAGAGGCCTCCGGCTTGCTCGATGAGATCCTTGATCGGTTGGCCGGCTATCTGGAAAAATCAAGCGCCCTCCAGAGAAAAGTAAAGTCTTCGCTCGTCTATCCCATCGTTGTCATTTCCATGGCGGTATTGATCACGATCGTTCTTTTGGTCAAGGTGGTTCCGACGTTCAAGGGTATTTTTGCGTCTCTCGGCGGCACCCTGCCTCTGCCCACGCAGGTCTTGATCTTGATCTCCGATACGTTGCGTCATTTTTTCCCTTTCGTTGTCGTTGGATTTGTCGTTTTCGGTTTCGTTTTTAAAAAATACATCGATACGCCCAGAGGGCGCTATCAACTGGACAGTAGTCTGTTGCGCATGCCCCTGTTCGGACCCCTTTTGCGAAAGGTCGTCGTTGCCAAGTTCTCGCGGACGCTCTCGACCTTGGTCAGGAGCGGTGTCCCCATCCTCAATGCCCTGGAGATCGTCGGAAAGACCGCCGGCAATCTTGTCGTCGAAGAGGCGGTCATGAATGCGCGGACATCCATCAAGGAAGGCGAGCCCATCGCCGACCCCTTGTCCAAGAGCGGGGTTTTCCCGCCCATGGTCGTGCGCATGATCTCCGTCGGTGAACAGACAGGGCAGTTGGAGAAGATGCTGACCAAGATCGCCGATTTTTATGATGAGCAGGTCGATGCGGCGGTTTCAGGTTTGACCTCCATGATCGAGCCCGTGGTTATCGGTTTTCTGGGGATCGTCATCGGCGGTATCGTTATAGCGCTCTTCATGCCCATCTTTAAGATCACCGAGCTCATCAGATAGTCTATCCCGCAGTCCGGGTTGGATTTTGGGGTATGCGTTGTCTGGCGCGTCTCCGTCTCCCCGGCGCGTCCTGCCGGACAGGCGTTCTCTTGAATCCCGCCGGAGCAATGTTATACTTATAATAGAGACTGGCCGAACGGATAAACCATTCCGCGCCCAGAGTGCGGAACCTCTTCTGTGCAGGAAGGGCTCGAAAGAGCGGGACGCAAAGCGACAGGGTCTAATCGTATTTTATAAACGATGGCAGCCAGCCCGGAAAGGGCGAACCTCCGCATCCATGCTAAGGAGGGTTCAGCCCAGGAAGGGCGAACCTCCGCATCCATGCTAAGGAGGGTTCAGCCCAGGAAGGGCGAACCTCCGCATCCATGTTAAGGAGGGTTCAGCTGCTCCGAAGTTGGAGTGCCGACTTCCCAAGGGAGCCTCGGAACTGCGACAGCCTGTGCGCCTATTCCTATCGACTTCTTGAAAGAAGGGGATAGGTTTTTTTATGCCCTGTTGTTGTAAGACATTATTATAAATATTTATTGACAATGGGGAAGGGGGTGAGATAAAATTGTTGTAACTTGTTGGCAGGCTTTACGCTTTCGAAAACAGTAAGGTCTAGTTGTATCATCTTTTAGAGTTGAGCGTAGAGTCAATCCATGCCGAGAAAGGAGGAAAGAAATATGCGCTCCAGAAAAGGTTTCACGCTTGTTGAAATCATGATCGTTGTGGCCATCATCGTCCTTTTGGCTGCGATCGCGATCCCGAACCTCTTGAGGGCCAGATTAAGCGCCAACGAGGCGACGGCAATTGCGGCGATGAGGACATTGAGTACCGCCATGGAATCATACAGGGCGGCCCAGTCTCCACCGGCCTATCCGACGGCTTTGACAAACCTGAACGCCTCCAATCCGCCCTACATAGATTCTGTTTTGGCGGGCGGCAATAAGTCTGGTTATACGTTCACGTTGAGCGGCGGCGGCAATACATATGGCATCGTTGCTACGCCTCAGACGGAGAACGTGACGGGTGTCAGGTCGTTCTTTGTCGATCAGTCGGGTGTTGTGAGAGTTGGCAATACCACTGCCGGCACACCGATCGAGTAATCTGTTCAGGAACAAAAAAAGCGGCTGCTTCGCGCAGCCGCTTTTTTTATGCCTGCTTATGCCTGCTTATGCCTGCATATGCAGGCATAAGCCTGCACCGCACTTCCTTCGGAACCTTCTTTCCTGTCAGTCCTTCGGGCTTGAAAAGTGAGTAAATTCCGTTGACTTTTACAGTAATGCCATTAATATAGATTTATTAATATTTTATATGGCGGCTAGACTAGGTTTTGTCGCTGCCGGAAGGCTGCCGAAGCGTCCATATATCGTCCCGAAAAGAAGGAATATATGAAGATGGATTTGCAGCAACTGAAGAAGCAGCTTAACGGTTTCCCGATGGCCGTGAAGGGGTTATTGAACCAGAAGATGCTTGCGGCTAAGGTTGAGAGCGGTACCTGGGGGGTTGATGTTGGTACGGATGCCGTTAAGATCTGTCGTCTGGATGTATCGAGACAGCCTCCTGTGCTTTCGGCTTACGTTGTCGAAAAGGTAGCGAATAAGAATTATCGGGATGCCCTGAGCCGGGCATTGGCGGGGGACCGCACTATCCAAAATGGGGTCTGTGTGTTTTCTGTCAGCGGACAGGGAGCCGTTTCGCGTTACATCGAATTGCCTTCCATGAACAAGACGGAGCTCGAATCTTCGATGAAATTTGAGATAGAGAAATACGTCCCGTTTCCCCTGGCCGATGTCGCCACGGATTATATGCTCTTGGGCGAGATGAAGGGGAAGGCCAAGATGAACATCCTGATTGCGGCCGCTAAAAATGAGCTCATCCAGAGAAAATTCACCCTTGCCCAGGAGCTGGGTTTGAAGGTTAAGGCGATGGAACTGGATTCCCTGGCCCTGGCAAATTTTTACACGGAGATCATTGGGAATGTGAAAAACGACGCCTGTTGCGCGGTCATCAACATGGGAAAGACGTGTTGCAATATGGACATTCTTGTTGACGGCCAGCCGTTTCTGAGCCGAGATATTTTTATCGGGGGGGATGATTTCACCAAAAAGACCGCAGAGACGCTCAGTCTCGATATTCCTGAAGCCGAAAAATTAAAATGCACTCCGAAGGGCCGCGAAGACGAACTCTTTTCCATCTGGGAGCCTGTCTTGAGCAACCTGACGTCCGAGATCCGCGTCTCTCTTGATTATTTCGAATCGCGGGGCGGCAAGGCCGCGGATCTGGTTTTGATCACAGGGGGCGCAAGCCGTCTTGCCGGCATCAGGGAATATATGGAGCATGCCTTGGCCGTGGAGGTCAAATTCCTCGATTATACAGATCGTCTCGCGCTGGGCGAGGGCATTGACCGTCAGGCGTTCGCGGCGGACAGCGACCTTTTGGCTGTTTCGCTGGGGCTGGCATTGAGGGATGCCGCATGATCACGATCAACCTTCTTCCCAGGCAGTTGCGCAAGACGGAAAACAAGGCAGTTGTCCCCTATAGGGTGTACTTGCTTTTAGGGGTGACGGGCCTTGTTCTTCTTCATCTTTTGCTTTTCGGCGCCGCCGCGATGAAGAAAATACAGGTGATCGCTCTCCATGGCAGTATCAATAAAATCGCCGTTTCGGCCAAGGAAGCGGCCAAGACAAAATCGGAGATCAAGGAACTGGAAACGCGGACCAATGCGCTCAAGGGTGTTCTGTCCCGCCGGGTCAGTTTCACAGAACTTCTGTCTGGGTTGAGCGATGCTGTTCCCAGGGGGTTGTGGATCGACCGCTTCTCTCTTTCGGGCCATAGTCTTATCATCCAGGGAACGGTTGTCTCCCTGACCCAGAACGAGATGACGATCATTGGAAGATTTCTTCAGAATCTTAAAAGCAGCAAGACATTCTCCACGGCATTTCCCAGGCTGGAGCTGGGTTCTGTGCAGAGGCGGTCCATCAAGACCTACGATGTCGTTGATTATGTCCTGAACGGAGAGATGAAGAAGTGAAAGGTTCCTGCCCTGGAGAGGGCGGAGTCGGAGAGAAATGAAAACGCCTTCGAACGAAGAGTTGTTTGCGTTCTTCAGGAATCTGAAACACAATCCCAGGGCGATCATGGCGATCGCCGCTTGCGTGTTTCTTCTTGATGCGGCTTTTCTGCTGCGCGGCCAATTGTCGCAGGTGGTGCGGCTTTTTTCCGAGGCGCGGACGCTGAGGAACGAATACAAGAACGATGTGCTTGACGTGAAGTTCGGGGGGACATATAAGACGCGGCTGGAGACTTTGAAGTCGGAAGAGGCCGCGCTTGAAAAACAGATCCCTCCGGAAGAGAATGTCCCGGCGCTTTTGGAAACGGTGTCCAAGTATGCCGACGTCAGCAGCGTGAAGCTGACCAGGATCAAGCCTATCCCCGAGGTGCAGAGCTTGACGAACACCGTGGTGATCCCTACCGTTGGTAAAGGCGAAACGAAGATCTTCCGCGAGAAAATTGCCCTTTCGGCCACGGCCGGCTTCCATCAGCTTGGCCGCTTCATCGCTTTCTTGGAAAATGCGGCGAATTTTTTTGACATCAGTTCCCTGGAGATCCGGACGGATGACAGGGATTACATGCACCACGTGATCACAATGGTTATTGAAGTTGTCGTGAATAAGGGTTAGAATATGAAACATTGGCGTTTGTTCTGCGGGGTGGCGGGGGTACTTGCCGCGGTTGCCGTGGCGGTGTCTGAATGCCATCTCGCGGCGCAGGAGCAGAAATATATTTATACGCCCGAGGGCAAGCGCGATCCTTTTGTCCCCTTGGTGTCGCCGGCAGGGTACCTCATCAATCTGGAGGAAGAGGAGAATGCGGCGATCCGGCTGGAGGGCATCATGTATGACCCCAGCGGTAATTCGATGGCTATCATTAACGGGGAGCTCCTGAAGGTTGGAGAGGGCATCAATGGTGCCGTTGTCAGCAAGATAGAGCCGGCCAAGGTTGTCGTGATCAAAGACAACCAGAAGATTGAGATTGAATTGAGAAGGGAGGAATAAATGAGAGGGCCGAGATTCTGCCGGATGTTTCTGGGCGTTCTTTTTGTTTTTGCGATCGGCACCATCGGTATTGCACAGGAGCCGGGGGCGATGAACGAGGAGACGACCGGCAACCAGGAGGCTGCGATTCAAGGGGCTGCGTCCGCCGCGGCGGCCCCGTCGATCGAGATGATCGCGACACCCCCGGAGGAAGAACAGGTCAAGACCGACCTGATCACGCTGGATTTTAAAGAAGCCAATATCCGCGATGTCTTGAAGGTCATTTCATACAAGAGCGGGGTGAATATCGTTGCGAGCCCCGAGGTGACGGGAACGGTGAATGTGCGCATCACCGATGTCCCATGGGAAAAAGCCCTGGATGTTATCTTGAAGACCTACGGGTATGCGTATGACAAGCAGGAAAACATCATCATGGTGGCTCCCTTGGAAAAGCTGACGGCCCAGCGCAAGATGGAGCAGGACCTGGCGCAAGTCCAGCCGGTTGCGACAGAGGTTGTTGTCCTGCAGTATATCGATGCCATTGACGCGCAGAAGGCCATCGAGCCGCAATTGTCGCCGCGGGGCAAGATCACAAACCTGGAAATCACGGGGCAGGCAGGTTGGGGGTTCGGCGGCGCATTTTCCGAAAAGAGGAGCCGGGCAGTCTCTACGACCAGCCGTTCAAAAACGTTGATCATTTCAGACATTCCCCCGGTCTTGGAGCGCATCAAGGAGGTTTTGAAATCCATCGATGTCAAGCCCAAGCTGGTTTTGATCGAGACGCGTATCGTCGAGGTGAGCCTTGATAAACTCAGGGACATCGGTGTTGATTTTGCGACGGGCGGCGCAGGATCGTCATCCAGCACGACGGTGACGACCGATTCCATCACCCAGAGCCTTAAGGCGGGCGGCCATTCCTTCGGCGGCGTCGGTGTCACGCCGGCGGCCTTTGCTCCTCAGGCGACAGCGATCACGACGGCCAATACCGGCATGAATTTTGTGTTCCAAAAACTCAGCGGTTCGGAGTTCGAGGTCACGATCCATGCGCTGGAGGAAAATGTGGCGGCCAATATCCTCTCAGCCCCCAGCATCCTTACTCTTGATAACCAGGAAGCGACGATCCTCGTGGGTGAACAGTTCCCCATCGTCGCGACGACCAAGAGTTCGGACACATCCACGACGGTCGATGTGTCGCTGGAGTCCTATAAGGACATCGGGATCCAACTCAATGTGATCCCCCAGGTTTCGGGCAAAGACCGGGATTATATCAACATGATCGTCCATCCGGCGGTCACGGACGAAGGGACGTTGATCGAGAACAGATATCCTCGCATCACGACCCGTGAAGCGCAGACCCAGCTGCTGATGAAATCGGGCGAGACGGTTGTCATCGGCGGTTTGATCAAGGACCAAAAAGAAGAGAGTGTGCAGGGGGTTCCTTTTTTGAGGAAAATCCCTTTTGTCGGAAAACTTTTTGAAAGAACGACTGTCGACACGCAGAAGATCGAGCTTTTGATTTTTATCACAGCCCATATCGTTGACGACAGGGAATTGACGGGTGATGAACTGGCGACATTGGAACGGAGTCTGGGGTTTAAGCAAGTCAACCAGAAGTAGTCCGCCGGTTTTTCATCAAGGATCCGATTAAAAGAGGGAGACCCCGCATATGGACAGGAGGCGTGCGGGGTTTTGTCTTTGCGGGACCCGAAGAACTTGAGGAACGCACGGCAGGCATATGGGGCAGGTGAAATATACGTATCGTTTCGATTTTGCCAAGGGCGGGCCGAGTATTTATATCTCGCACTTGGATCTCCTGCGGCTCTTTAGCCGCGCAGCCCGCAGGGCGGAACTTCCCGTAGTCCTGACGGAAGGGTTTCACCCGCGCATGAAGATCAAGCTTTTCCGTGCTGTCAAGTTGGGCGTGGAGGCAGATTGTGAGACAGGGGAGATTGTTCTTAAGGAACGCCGCAATGAAAACGACATCCGCAAGAGCTGGCAGAAGGAACTGCCGGCCGGTATCGTCATCCAGCGGCTTACATTTACCCCGCGAGAGAACAATGTTCTCTAGAGGGGTTCATACAGAACTGTTAGGAGGCATCAGGTGAAAAAGAAAGAAATACTTATTAATTTTGAACATCAGGAAAGGCGCGTCGCCATCCTTGAAGACGGAAAGCTGGAGAATTATTTCGTGGAACGCGCGCAGGACCGTACGATCTTGGGGAATATCTACAAAGGGCGCGTGGAAACGATCGTTCCTTCCGTCGGGGCGGCGTTTGTCAATGTCGGCATGGAGAAGAACGGTTTTTTGTATTTGAACGATACGCTGGCCATGGCCATGGAAACGGAAGATATCGACCTCAAAGAGGGCGGCAACGGCAGGCGGCCGGAACACGTCCAGCTCAAGGAAGGCCAGGAATTGCTTGTCCAGGTGACCAAGGAGCCTTTTGGGACCAAGGGGCCGCGGCTGACGACGCACATCAGTTTGCCGGGGCGGTATCTCGTGCTCATGCCTTTCGAGCGTCATTTCGGCATCTCCAAAAAGATATCGGATGACGCCGAAAGGCATCGCCTGCGTGCGATCCTCGGCGGCCTGAAGGTCCCGGAACATATGGGTGTTATCATGCGGACGGTCGCCTGGGGGGCCACAGACAAGGAGATCCAGCGTGATTTCCAACTGTTGCTGCGTCTCTGGGACCGTATCGACAAGGCCGGCCACAAGCGTAACGCCCCGTTTTTGATCTATGAAGATTATGACCTGGCCCTGCGGATGCTGCGTGATTATTTCAACGAAGAGATCGATTCCATCTGGGTGGATTCCAAGGATGAATTCAGGAGGGTCTTGCGTTTTGTCCGGTCGTATATGGCGCGGTTGAGCAACGCCGTCAAATTCTATAGGGAAAATACGCCTCTCTTTGAAAAGAAGGGGATCGAGGGCGAGATTGAAAAACTGTATGCCATCAAGGTTTTCCTCAAGAGCGGCGCCTATATCGTCATCGAGCCGACGGAAGGCCTGACCGTTATCGACGTTAACTCCGGGAAATTCCGCAAGAAGAATATTTCGCAGGAACAGATGGCGTTTTCCGTGAATTGCGAGTCTGCCCGGGAGATTGCCCGGCAATTGAGGCTGCGCGATGTCGGCGGCATCATCGTCGTCGATTTCATCGATATGATGGAAGAGAAGCACCGGCGTGAACTGATTAACGTTTTCAAGTCCGCCTTGTCCAGCGACCGCGCCAAGACCGATGTGCTCGGGATTTCCAAACTCGGGCTGGTCCAGATGACACGCGAGCGTACCCACAGGACACTGGAGAGCATCTCTTATAAGGATTGTCCTTACTGTCAGGGGAAGGGGAAGGTCAAGTCTGCGTTTTCTATCGCGTTGACAGCCTTAAGGGAACTCAAGACGCATATTTTGAAGAGCAAGACCAGGAAGGCCACAATCGAGGTCCATCCGGATGTCGCGGCGAGCCTTAATAACGAGAATTTCCAGGCCCTGCGCAGTCTCTGCCGCCGTTTCGGGGTGAGGGCTGACGTTAAAGCCAACACAGATTTTCATATTGAAAAGGTGCTGATCAGCTAGAAGCGTCGGCGGCTTGTTTTCCTTCGGCGTCGGCGAAATCCCGCACCAGTCATGAAGCGCTGGGGCATATTGGCGGCCATCCGTGCTTTCAAGTAAAATATTGACGAATCTGCCCTGGATATGTTATATTACTCCTCTTTCAGAGCTTGCTTTGAAGCCATTTTTCACAACAAAAGCTCTTGGAGATATTGAACTTCTGTCAAACCGGTAGTCATAATTTTATTACTGACTACTATCTACTAACTACTGACTACTTAAAAGGAGCGGGTTATGTACGCAGTGATACAGACAGGCGGCAAGCAGTATAAGGTGAGCGCAGGCGATGTGCTGGCGGTCGAGCGCATCGATAACAAGAAGGATGTGACCTTCCATGAGGTGCTTTTGATCTGCGACGGCGAGAAGGTGGCCGTCGGGCAGCCGTATCTCAAGGGGGCCAAGGTGACGGCTGACGTTCTGGGCGGCATCCGCGGGCCCAAGCTTATTTCTTTCAAGTACAGGCGCCGCAAGAGCTCGCGCCGCCTGCACGGCCACAGACAGGACTTGACGAAGGTAAAGATCAAGGATATCTCCGCTTCCTGATCGACGCATGCAGCCCAAGGCTGCCGGCAGGGTATTATTCCATGTTTATTGATACAGCCAAGATCCATGTCAGGGCCGGCGACGGCGGAAACGGCTGCCAGAGTTATTTCCGGGATACAAGGGTTGAGCATGGCAAGCCCAACGGCGGCGATGGCGGCGATGGCGGCGATGTGGTTTTGAGGGCCGACAAAGGCATCTATACGCTGTTAGACTTTCAATATCAGCGGCATTTCAAGGCTCATAACGGTAAACACGGATCGAGCAACGACAAGGCCGGCGCCAGGGGGGGCGATTGTCTCGTCCGCGTGCCGGTAGGGACCGTCGTCACGGATTTGGATACGGATTGCCTGATCCGTGATATGGACCAGGACGGCACCGAGGTTGTCGTCGCCCGTGGAGGGCGCGGAGGCCGGGGCAACAGCCGCCGGCATGATGCCGAGACCGGGGAGTCCGGCGAAGAAAAAAACATCGGCTTCGACCTGAAATTGATCGCCGATGTGGGCATCGTTGGTTTCCCTAACGCCGGCAAATCGACGTTGATATCGAAGATTTCGAACGCCACCCCCAAGATCGCGAGCTATCCTTTTACCACCAAAGCCCCGACGCTGGGTGTGGTGAAGTTTGAAGATCGTGATGATGACGTTATCGTGGCGGACATTCCGGGTTTGATCGAGGGGGCTCATAAGGGCAAGGGGCTAGGCGATAAGTTTTTGAAGCATGTGGAGAGGACAAAGATCCTCGTCCACCTGATCGACATGGCGGGCGTGGATGGTCGCGATCCTTGGGATGATTTTCGCGTCATCAATGAAGAACTGGATGCATTTTCCGGGGAACTCGCCGGAAAGAAACAGATCATCGTTGCCAACAAGATGGACCTTGAGGCGGCCCCGGCGCATCTGAAGGCCTTTCGGGCCCGTTACCGCAAGAAGATCATGGCTGTTTCCGCCCTGCGGGGCGAGGGTTTAAAGGAGCTCCTTGAAGAAATCAGCAAGCACCTCTCAAAAGATCGTCATTAAAATCGGCGCCAGCCTTCTGACGGGAGGCCGGACGGCCATCGTTCCCGAGAACCTGGAGCGGCTTGTCCGCCTGATCGCCGGATGCTATGGTGCCGGCCGCAAGGTGATCCTTGTGACATCAGGGGCTGTGGCGAGCGGTCTGGCGGTTTTGGGGTTCAAGAAACGCCCGACCGTGCTGGCCGAGCTCCAGGCCGCTGCTGCCGCCGGGCAGAATATTCTTATGCAGGCCTACGCGTCTGAGTTTGCCAAACACGGCCTGAAGTGTGCGCAGATCCTGATCACGCGGGAAGATTTCCATGATCGGCAGCGTTATCTGAATGCCCGCAGCACGATCAATACCCTTTTGCATCATGGGGTGATTCCGGTCATCAATGAAAACGATGCGATCTCGACAGAAGAGATCAAATTCGGCGATAATGATACGCTTTCAGCCAGGGTCGCGGCAGCTGTGGAGGCTGACGGGCTTCTGATCCTTTCAGATATCGACGGATTATTCGGGAGCTTCGATACCAAAAGCGGGACGGGCAAAGACCTTTTGGCCGAGGTCGCGGCGATCACGCCCGATATCGAGCGTCTGGCCTGCGGCACCGATAAGATCGGATGCGTCGGCGGTATGTCGACCAAGATCGCTGCGGCGCGCATCGCGACAAATGCCGGCGTTCCCGTGCTTTTGGCCAATGGTCTCAAGAGTTCTCTAAAGATCGCTTTTTCATCATCGCAAGAGCATGACGGTACGCTTTTTTCCGTTGGCGCATGCATCGGCAGCAAAAAGCACTGGATCGGCTTCGAGGCTGAAGTCAAAGGCAGGATCGTTGTTGATGACGGTGCTAAGACGGCTTTGACGACCGGCGGACGCAGTCTTTTGGCGCCGGGCGTCAAGGGTGTCGAAGGCGATTTCCGGGCCGGTCATGTGGTCGATATCTGCGACATTAAGGGGTTTTGTTTCGCCAGGGGGAAAGTAAATTTTTCTTCGACGGAATTGAACGAGATTAAACAAAAAAAAGCAAAAAAAGAGGTTGTCCACAGGGACGATCTTGCTATCCTGGATTAGCGATGAAGAGAACACAAAAAACAAAGAGTCCGGCGCTTGAAAGGAACCTGGCCAGAATGGCATTTCGTGCCAGAGAGGCTTCGAGGGTTCTTGCGTCTTTGAGTACCAAGAAAAAGAACGAAGTCTTGTGCGCGATGGGGTCGGCGCTCCTGGAGCAGATGGAGGTGATCCTTGAGGCCAACAAAAAAGACGTTGCACGCGCGGCCAAGAAAGGTCTGTCCAAGGCTTTCCTCGAGCGTCTGACGCTGAATGAGAAGCGTGTCTGCGAGATGGCGGAATCTTTGGGCGAGGTTTCCAATCTTGAGGATCCCGTTGGAGCAGAGATCAAGACCTGGAGCCGGCCGAACGGCCTGTTGATTTCCAAGGTCCGCGTTCCCATCGGCGTTATTCTTGTGATTTACGAATCACGGCCGAATGTAACATCGGATTGCATCGGGTTGTGTTTTAAATCCGGAAACGCCGTGATTTTGAAGGGCGGCAGCGATGCAATCGGGTCGAATGCGGCCATTTTTGGGGTCCTGCAGAAGGTTGTCGAGCGCGAGGGGGTCCCGGCGGATGTGATTAATCTTGTTAAGACAACGGACCGCAGGGCTGTGGATATGCTTTTGCAGATGGACCAACAGATCAATCTCGTCATGCCCCGCGGCGGCGAAGCCCTTATTCGGGAGGTCAGGGACAAATCAAAAATCCCGGTGATCAAGCATTACAAGGGTGTCTGCCATATCTTTGTGGACAAGAGCGCCGATGCAGCCATGGCCCAAAAGATCGTTTTGAACGCCAAGGTCCAGCGTCCGGCCGTATGCAATGCCGTTGAGACCCTTTTGGTGCATCAGGATATCGCCGGGAGCTTTCTGCCTGTCGTGATCGGAGCGCTTCAGAAGGCAGGCGTCGAAATCAGGGGGTGCCGCCGGACGCGCCAGATCGTCCGCGGCATTGGCCGGGCGACGGAAGCGGATTGGTATGCCGAATATCTCGATCTGATCCTTTCGGTCAAGGTGGTCAAAGATGTGCGGGAGGCCATCGACCACATCAACCGCTACGGATCTTCCCATTCCGATGCCATCGTCACCCAGGATCAGGAGAACGCAGAACTTTTTTTGAAGGACGTGGATTCTGCCTGCGTTTATGTCAATGCCTCTACCCGTTTTACGGACGGTTACCAGTTCGGCCTGGGGGCGGAGATCGGGATTTCGACGGACCGTCTGCATGCCCGGGGGCCGATGGGCCTCGAGGAACTGACGACCTATAAGTACGAGATACGAGGCACGGGACAGATACGGGAATAATGGCGTTTGTTGAGTTTATAGAGTTTATTGCGTCTGTAGAGTTAAAACAATAACTCAACAAACTCAATAAACTCAAGGAACCCGATGAGCTCAAAGATCGGTATCTTGGGGGGCACCTTTAATCCGGTACATTTCGGGCACTTGATCCTCGCGGAACAGGTGAGAGGGCAGCTGGGGCTCGACAGGGTGATTTTTGTGCCTACGTTCATGCCGCCGCACAAAAGCAATAGCGACGTTATTCCGGCAAGATATCGTTTTGAGATGCTTAGGCTGGCTATAGGCAATAACAGGGCTTTTTCCGTTTCCGATATCGAGATCCGCCGCAAAGGCAAGTCTTATACGGTGGATACGCTGCGTCAGATCAAGAAGAGGCATCCGAACGCCGCTCTCTTTTTTATTTGCGGCTCCGACCTGGTGTCGGAGATCCCGAGCTGGAAGAACGTCGACGAGATCTATGCGCTGGCGACATTTGTCCTGGCCCGGCGGCCGGGATACGGCAGGCGTCTGAGCGGACGGCCTTTTATCAAGATCAACGTCGCGCAGGTGGATATTTCTTCTTCCTTGATCCGCAAGCTCAGACGCGAAGGGCGTTCGATCCGTTATCTGACGCCCAACAGCGTGGTGAAATATATCGAAAGGCACAGGCTCTACCAATGAAGATCAAGGTCGGACCGTCCATATTGGCTGCGGATTTTGCGAATCTGGCCCAGGAGGCCGGGCGCGCCAAAGAGGCGGGCGCTGATTTTCTGCACGTGGACGTCATGGACGGTCATTTCGTCCCCAACATCACCATCGGTCCGGCCGTCGTCGCCGCCTTGCGCAAGACGACAGACCTGCCGATCCACTCGCATTTAATGATCGAAACCCCAGAGGATTATATCGTCCCCTTTGCCAGGAGCGGTTCCGACATCATCAGTTTTCATATTGAGGCTTTGGGCAAGACAAGACATGCGCGCCTCAAAAAAGCCCACCTCATCATCCAGGATCTCAAAAAGCTCAATGTCCGTCCGGCAGTCGCCCTGAATCCCTCGACGCCGCTGGCGGACATCAAGGGGCTTTTGGAGAAGGTGGATTGGGTGTTGGTGATGAGCGTTAATCCAGGTTTTGGCGGCCAGGAGTTCATCGCGGCTGTTTTGCCGAAGATTTCTGATCTGAGACGGATGTTCGCCGGGGATATCGAGGTGGATGGGGGCATTAACGACAAGACGGCCCGCGAGGCGGTGCGCAGCGGCGCGAATCTTCTGGCCGCCGGGACGTATCTTTTTAAAGCTCATAACATGGAAGACGCCATAAGGAGATTGAAGCATGACGAATAACGAGGCACAGGAACAGGTCAAGGCGATCAAGTTCGGAACGGACGGCTGGCGGGCCGTGATCGCCGACGATTTCACGTTTGTGAATCTGCGCAAGGTAGCGCAGGCAACGGCCTGCTATCTCAAGAGCGATTTTCCCAAACAACAGGAAGACAAGGTGCGTGTCTGCGTCGGCTATGACACGCGTTTTCTCTCGGCGAAATTCGCCCAGACGGTTGCGGAGGTTTTTGCCGCCAACGATATCGAGGCCATCCTTTCCGACAGGGCCGTCCCTACCCCGGCATTGAGTTTTGCGGTCAAGAAGAGATCGCTCGACCTCGGCATCATGATCACGGCCAGCCACAACCCGCCGGAATTCAACGGATACAAGATCAAGAACGCACAGGGCGGGGCGGCTGACGTGACGGTGACGCGCCGCGTCGAGTCGTTGATCGGGCAGGCGGAAAGCAAAGTCAAAAAACTTAACCTGGCCATTGCGGACGGCTCGATCAAGGTTGCCGACATCTCAAAGGAATATGTTTCTTTCTTGCGTTCTTATATCGATAGAAAGGCGTTTAAAAAAGCCAAATTCAGGGTTTTGATGGATGCGATGTATGGCAGCGGCAACAGCTATATCGCCGACGTCTTGAAAGGGACTTCGATCCGGTTGGAATTGATGCGCAATGAAGTCAATCCGTGGTTTGAAGGCCGCGGGCCCGAGCCTGTGGAAGACAACGTGCAGAAGATCATTCGCCGCATGAAAGAGGGCAAACACGATATCGGTTTGATCCTTGACGGTGACGCGGACCGTATCGCCGCCGTAGATTCCAAGGGCGAGTATATCCCTCCCCAGAAGATCCTGGGGCTCTTGGCCCTGCATCTGCGCGAGGATAAAGGCTGGGACGGCGGTATTGTGACGACCATCGCCGGGACGACGATGCTCGAGCATATCGCCAGGGACTTGGGTGTCGAGCTGCACGAGACGCCTGTGGGGTTCAAATATATTTCCAATCTGATGGAGACCAAGAATATCCTTGTGGGCGGGGAAGAGGCCGGCGGCATGGGGCTGAAGAACTACATCCCGGAGCGCGACGGCACATTGGCGGGTCTCATGCTTGTCGAGATGATGATCCATCGCAAGAAAAAAATAGCCCAGATCCTTCGCGAGATGGAAAAAAAGTACGGTCGTTATTACTACCTGCGCAGCGACATGAGATTGAAATCGAAAGATTATGTTTTGGACATGAAGGCGCTCTGCGTGGATTCCCTTTTGGGAAAAAGGGTCGTTAAAGTCAAGGATTACGACGGGACAAAGCTCATCTGCGAGGATGAAAGTTGGCTCATGTTCCGGGCCTCCGGCACCGAACCGAAGATGCGCGTTTATTCCGAAGCCAAGAGTTACGCCAGGGCCAGAGACCTTATCAAATTGGGCAACGAGATGGTGAAAGAGAAGATTCGTTATACGGCCTGATCCGGCCTTCGCGGCCGTCTCCCCGGCGCTTTAAGGCATTCGAAAACGTGTCTATCTCCCCTTGAAAGAGCAGGTGTCGACCCATGATTTATGCCATAGGCAGATTTTTATTTTTTTCTGTCTTTAAATTGTTCTTTCATTTTAAGGTTTTCGGCAGGCAGAACATTCCCCGCCGCGGCGGTTTTCTTTTGGCTTGCAACCATGTCAGCTACCTCGATCCTATCGTTTTCGGCTGCGCCTGTCCGAGATTTTTGAGTTTCATGGCCAGGGATACATTGTTCAAGGCCCGTTTTTTCGGCTGGTTGCTGATGCGCGTGCGGGCTTTTCCTCTGAAGCGCAACGCCGCAGATCTGGGGGCCATGAAAGAAGCCCTGAGGCGTTTAAAGCACCGAGAAGGGTTGTTGTTGTTTCCCGAAGGAACGCGTACCGTGGGCGGCAAGATCGGCCGTGGACGTGCGGGCGTCGGTTTCCTCGCGCGCAAAAGCGGCGTTCCGGTCGTGCCGGCTTTTGTCCGGGGGACAGATGTTGCTTTGTCTAAGACGAACAAGCGGCTCAGGAGGGCGCCGATCACGGTCTGGTTTGGTGAGCCGATGACGCTGTCCGGCGGTTCGGCAGAGTCAGACGAGGCGTTCGCCGGCCGGGTGATGGAACGGGTCAGCGCTCTCAAGGCGGCGGCCGATGCCGGCGTCTGAACATTTTAGCTTGACAAATTTCTGTTTTTAAGGATAATTATTCTCTACGCTTGGCGCCTAAATGTTTTGGACGCGAGGCCTTATCCAGAAAGGATAGGTCTGCGCCTTCCTTGGAGTGAGGACCTTATCCAGAAAGGATAGGTCTGCGCTTTTCTTGGAGCGCAGGACCTTATCCCTCATCCAGAATGCTATGGCGGCGCTTTCAGGCATCGCCATGACATTCGGGCGGGATGCCGCCCCGCAGCTTTATCGCCGCGGGGCTCCAAAATGCAAATAGACGCGGCAATATGCGCGCTATTAATACACCATAAAGGGGGAATTTTTTGTGAGCGAAGAAAAGAACGCAACATTAACGCAGCTCTATGAACAGAGTTTCAGAGAGATCAAGGAAGGGGAGATCGTCAAGGGCAAGATCGTCAGGATCGGCGTCAAAGACGTCCTGATCGACGTGGGCTACAAGTCCGAAGGGGCTGTGGCGCGCGAGGAATTCACGGGCCTGCCGGATTTGGCTGTTGGCCAGGAAGTGGAAGTCTACGTGGATTCGATAGAAGATGATAACGGCATGATCGTCCTTTCCCGCGACAAGGCCAGGCGTCTTCACGGCTGGGACAAGATCAACCAGGGATTCAAAGAAGGGGACCTGGTCGACGGCTTTGTGCGCAAGAAAGTCAAAGGCGGCTTTATCGTCGATGTCTACGGCCTGGAAGGGTTCCTGCCTGCGAGCCTCGCCATGTTCAGGAATGTCAGCGAGAAGGATATCGTCGGGCATTCTTTTAAATTCAAGATCATCAAGATCAACTCCCTGCGCAAGAGTCTGATCGTTTCGCGCAAGGAGGCCGTGGCTAAGGAAAAAGAGGACAACCGTCTGCGTTTCTGGGAGACCCACAAGCCCGGAGACGTCGTCAACGGCTTAGTCAAAAATATCACGGACTTCGGCGCCTTCATCGACCTGGGCGGCGTGGACGGCCTGTTGCATATCACGGACATGAGTTGGTCGCGTATTTCGCATCCTTCCGAGATGTTGGCCGTCGGCGACAGGATCGAGGTCGTGATCCTTAATATGAATAAAGAGACGTCCAAGGTGTCCCTCGGCCTCAAGCAGCGCATGGCCGATCCCTGGACGGATGTCGACAAGAAGTTCCCGGTCGGTACAAGACTGAAAGGCAAGGTCGTCAACATCGTTCCTTACGGCGTGTTTGTTGAGCTGGAAAAAGGCATCGAGGGATTGATCCACGTTTCCGAGATCTCCTGGCAAAAGAGGAACATCAATACGCAGGAGATGTTTGCCGTAGGCGATACTGTTGAAGTTCAGGTGTTGACCATCGACAAGGACAGCCGCAGGATCTCTCTGAGCATTAAACAGCTCGAAGGGAATCCCTGGCTGGAGGCGGAAAACAAGTTCTCTGTTGGATCGAAGGTGTCCGGCAAGATCAGCGGCTTCACGGATTTCGGGGCCTTTGTGGAGCTGGACGGCAATCTGGACGGCATGATTCACGTCTCGGACATGTCCTGGACGAGGCGCGTCATGAATCCGCAAGAAATCCTCAAAAAAGGCCAGAAGGTCGACGTCGTCATCCTGTCGGTCGATGCCCAGAACAAGAAAATATCCCTGGGGTTGAAGCAGGCGATGGAGAGCCCCTGGCCGAAGATCGCTGAAACCTATCCTATCGGCACGGAACGCGAGGGCGAGGTGACGTCCAAGAATAACTTCGGAGTTTTTGTCCGTTTCGATACTGATTTCGAGGGACTGCTTTATATCAACGAGATCCCAAAGGACCAGTTCGAGAAGGTCAATATCGGCGATAAGATCAAGATCAAGATCATCAAAGTGGACACCGATCAGATGCGTATCGGTCTGGGGTTGGCGTCTTAACATGTGAGGTGCCCCGGTATTCTCGTGATCCAGAGTCCCGATTCCTGCGGGAGACGGACGCGTGCGATACCGGGGCATTCATTTAATGAACATCGAAGATCAATTAAAGGCCATTAAACGGGGCACAAGCGAGATCATCGCAGAAGAAGAGCTTGCGGCGCGCCTGAAGTGGTCTGAAAAATCCGGCAAACCCTTGAAGGTGAAGGCGGGGTTCGATCCGACCGCCCCGGATATCCATCTCGGACATACGGTCCTTTTGAGGAAGCTCAAGGTTTTTCAGGACCTCGGCCACATCGTTTATTTTTTGATCGGTGATTTTACGGGGCGTATCGGCGATCCTTCGGGCGTCTCCGAGGTCCGCAAACAGCTGTCGCGGGAAGAGGTGATCAGGAATGCCGCAACCTACAAGAAACAGATCTTTAAAATTCTCGATCCCCGCCGTACGCGCGTCGTGTTCAACAGCCGCTGGTATGAACGCATGAAGTTCCAGGACGTCATTGCTCTCTCGAGCAAGTATACGGTGGCACGCATGCTGGAACGCGACGATTTTTCCAAGCGATTCAAGGAGAACCGGCCGATCAGTATCCTGGAATTCATGTATCCTTTGATCCAGGGATACGACTCCGTCGTCTTGGGGGCGGATGTGGAGCTGGGAGGGACGGACCAGAAATTCAACCTTCTGGTTGGGCGCGAGCTGCAAAGGGAATACGGCCAGATGCCCCAGGTCGTCATCACCATGCCCCTTTTGGAGGGCACGGACGGCACCAACAAGATGTCCAAATCCCTCGGGAATTATGTCGGCATCAACGAATCCCCCAAAGAAATGTTCGGCAAGCTTATGTCCATCAACGATACACTCATGATGAGGTATTATGAATTGTTGACGGACGAGGACTTGGAGGCGGTGCGCGTCATGCATCCGCGCGATGCGAAGATGAAACTGGCCTCTTTTATCGTCACGCACTATCACGGTCTGAACGCGGCGCGCGACGCCCGCAAAGAGTTCGAGACGGTCTTCCGCGAGAAGAACGTGCCGAAGCACGTGCCGGTGAAAAAAGTTTCAAGCGATCAGGAAGTCATAGGCATCCTTCAGTTGCTGGATCTTGGTGTCGATATCCTGTATACCAACAATACCAAAAATGAATTCAGGCGCATGATCCAGCAGGGGGCCGTAAAGGTCAACGGGGAGAAAATCGGTTCCGTGAATTATGAATTAAAAAACCCTGGAGAATACCTGATCCAGGTGGCCAAGCGCAGCTTTGTCAAAATCGTCGTCGAAAGAAAAGCTTAAGATTCGCTCCTGACGTGAGTTACGTTCTTTTAAAAAAATATTGAAATAATCCTTGACACTACATGTGTGTTCTGGTATAAATTACAGCTACACCTTAGGGTGCGAAATATTCTTTTATAGATGGGCGCAAGGTCGCCAAGGTGACCAGAGATTTGAAGACCGACAGAAGGGCCCCGCGTAGGGGATCATAACCAAAAGTTCTGTTTGTCGAGATGCTAGATTTTCAAACAAGGCATCATCTCGATGCCTTTTTTGTTTGTTCTTTGATAAATAGCCAAGAAGTCGTTGACCGTAAAAAGTCAACAACCGTTTTTTTTCGGAGAGTTTGATCCTGGCTCAGAGTGAACGCTGGCGGCGTGGATTAGGC
>CAYYFL010000019.1:0-26059 GCA_964471325.1 uncultured Planctomycetia bacterium | reverse complement strand
GATATCCGCCAGCTTTTCCACTCTCGGATCTTTCATGATACCTCCATCAGATAGAAACAAAACGTGAACAATAAAACAGGAGATTCTCGTTTGTTGCGTTTTTTGAGTCCATTGAGTTTGTTGAGTTACAACTCTACAAACTCAATCAACTCAAGAAACTATTCAGCCCGGCCGGCTTCACTTTTTTATTTCCGGCTTTGTCTTCATGGACAAACTGATGCGCTTAAGCTCCGGGTCCGTTTCCAGGACGGTCACGCGGACGACCTGGCCGACATGGACGACATCGGAAGGCTCGCGAACGTAACGGTCGCTCAGCTGCGAAATATGCACCAAGCCGTCCTGATGGACGCCGATATCGACGAAGGCGCCGAAACGGGTCACGTTCGTGACCACGCCTTCAAGCTTCATGCCTGTCTTCAAATCCTTGATCTCGCGCACCGCGTCCTTGAATGCCGCATAGACAAAAGTGGCGCGCGGATCGCGCGTGGGCTTTCTCAATTCGGCCATGATGTCCTTGACCGTCACTTCGCCGGCCACCCCGCCGGTATAATCCGAAACCCTCAGGCCCGAGAGGCGTTCCGGATGACGGATACAATCGCTCACCGTCATCTTCAGGTCGGCGCACATCTTCTCGACAATAGGGTAGCTCTCCGGGTGGATCGCCGTATTGTCCAGGGGACTCTCCACATCGCGGATCCGCAAGAAACCGGCGGCCTGTTCAAAGGTCTTCTCCCCGAAGTTGTTGACCTGCATCAGCTCCTGCCGGGATTTGAAGCTTCCGTGGGTTTGCCGATAAGCCACAAGGTCGCGCGCGGCGCGGGCGTTGATGCCCGAAACGTGCGACAAGAGCTCTTTGGACGCCAGGTTCAGCTCCACGCCGACGTAATTGACGCAGCTTTCGACGACATCCTCGAGCTTCTCTTTAAGTTTCTTCTGGTCGACATCGTGCTGATACTGCCCCACACCGATAGATTTGGGGTCGATCTTGACGAGCTCGGCCAACGGGTCCTGCAGGCGCCGGCCGATGCTGATGGCGCCGCGCACCGTGACATCCTGGTCGGGAAACTCCTCGGCGGCCAAGGGGCTGGCGGAATAGACGGAAGCCCCGGATTCATTGACAATGACGCAGACAGGAACAGGCCTGAGCTCCCCCTTGTGCGCCTCGAGGGTCTCGCGGACAAATGCTTCGGTTTCGCGGCCTGCGGTGCCGTTGCCGACGGCAATAAGCTCGATCTTGTGTTTTTGACACATCTCGACGACTGTGCGGCCGGCTTTCTCTTTTTCGTGCTGCGGAGGATTCGGAAAAACCGTCTGATACTCCTTGAACTTGCCCGTTTCGTCAAGCGCAGCCACCTTGCAACCTGTGACAAAACCGGGATCAATGGCCAAAACAGGCCTCATGCCTGCCGGAGGACTTAAAAGCAATTCCCGCAGGTTCTTCTCAAAAATATGGATGGCCACGTCATCTGCCGCCTCTTTGCAGGCGACGCGCACATCAGCAGACAATGACGCGCGCATCAACCGCTCATAGGCATCATCGCAGGCGTTTTTGAGAAAATCGGCGACAGCCCCCGGCGGAAGCCGGACTTCTTTATGCCATAGCTCATTCAGAATGGGCGTCTTGTCGGCAACCAGCTGCATCGCCAAAACCTCCTCCGCCTCCCCGCGCATGATCGCAAGCAAGTTATGGGACGAGATGGATTTGACAGGCGCCTCGAAATGATAATACATCTCGAATTTCGTCTTTTTGCCTTCGAAGCCAACACGCGGCCGCGAATGAAAACGCCCGTTCTCAAAAAAGAACTTCCGGACAAAATCCCGGTGCTCAGGTCTCTCGCTGACTTCCTCGGCGATAATGTCCGAGGCGCCGGCAAGGGCTTCTTCGGCATTCAAAACGCCTTTTTCGGCACAAATATATCTGGCAGCCATCGCCGGAAGGTTGGCCGCCGAATCTGTAAGCGCCCTGATCTCATCCGCCAGCGCCTGCAGGCCCTTTTCTCTCGCTACGGTCGCCCGTGTCCGCCTCTTGGGCTTAAACGGCAGATAAAGATCCTCAAGTTCTACGGAAGAAAGACACTGTTCAATCTTGGCTTGCAGTTCAGGTGTCAGCTTGCCCTGTTCGGCAATGGTCTTTACGACAGTCTCTTTACGCTCCTGGAGGCCGACCAGATAGCTGAAACGCTCTGAAAAATTCCGCAAAACCACTTCATCGCAATTCCCGGTCAGGTCCTTGCGATAACGGGCGATAAACGGGACCGTCGCCTTTTCATGGAACAGCTTCAGGATGTTTCGCGTATGCTCCGTCGTGAGCTTAAACTCTTTCTCAAGGATGCGGGGGATATCCAGCATAGATATTAAGAACGCTTAATCACGGTGACAGTCGTATCCAATTGCCCGCCGGTCTTCGGCCGCACGATGGTCACGGTTCCGTCCTCGGCGGCGAAGTACAGATTCATATCGGAAACAGCAACGAGCTTGCCGTATTTGCCCGGCAAAGACGGCGTCATCACGCCCTCGGTATAACTGGCATTGGAATCAAACCCATACTGGGCCCTTAATTCGCCGACGCCGACAACGGCAAACAGGACGCCGCCCACAAAACCCAAAACGACGTAGAGCATTTTCTTCAACATAGAACCTCCTTAATTCCGCCTCCGGCGGAATTAGACCCTCCGCTATGTGGAATGCGGAGGTCTACCCTTTCTGGGTTAACTCCTCGCGTATCTTGAGAATTTATGGCTGCCCGCCTGAACTCTGCGAAGGCTGGTCGCAGACATAAATTGTCAAGATGCAAATGCGAGGAGTAACGTTTATTTACTTAATCCTTCGCCTCTATCGTTTAGGAACAAAATAGATGAATACTTAGACACAAGGGGCTATTCCTCTTCCTCGCACCCCCGCCTTCGCAGCGATTTCTTCTCGGCGTGCTTTCTCTTCCAGTCCAGCGTCCTCTCTCTGGCGGCGCGCGTCTTGCGCGTCGCCACTCTTTCTTTTGCCGGGCGATAAAGAACCTCGAGCCTGTGTGCCAGCTGCTCGAGAGCCAGGGCTTTATTGGCGGACAGCGACCGCCGCTTCTGGGCCACAACAACAATGCCGCTCGGCGCATGCGTCAGCCGCACGGCCGTAAAACGCTTGTTTTTATGCTGGCCGCCCGGCCCCGAGCTTTTAAAAACCTCGAAAGCGATATCCTGGCGCCTGATCTGTAACCGCATGGGGGTATTTTAGCAGTCCGCAGTCAATAGTCAATGGGGCACTGCCGTTCGATTTTTTTTCGGAAGAAGGCCGCTGTGGGCACGGAACTTTTTCTTGACAAGGAACCGTTCATCAGTATAATTTGAGAGTCTTAGGAACACGATCAACAAGAGGAAACCATGTCAAAAGTATGCATTGTTTGCGACAAACGCAGGGTCATCGGCGGACACACGGCCAGGCGCGGTATGGCCAGGATCAAAGGCGGCGCCGGCCGCAAGATCACAGGCCGCTCCAAGAGGTCGTTTAACCCCAACGTCCACAAGATCAAAATTCTTGACGCCAAAGGCCGCATCACCTCGGCCTATGTCTGCGCCAAATGCCTGAAAGCGGGAAAGGTAAAAAAGGCGCGATAGGCTCCATAGCTCCGAAAAAAAGACTTAAAAAAATGACCACGAAAATGTGGTCATTTTTTTATTCACGGGATCACAGAATTCCATTTTTCCTGCAAAACAAACCCCGCTGCAGAACAAAATTCTCTAACAGCGTAAAGAATTTTCGGTTCTTTCCCAAGATTGTAACAGTGAGAAACTTGTTTGTTTTTAATTAGTTACAGAAAATATTTGCTACAAATCCGGGAAAGCTCCAAATTTTCTAACTCGAAGGCCTGAGGTCTTTAAGCTCCAGCTGCAGCGGTGTATGGGGATTCCATTCGTCCCACCCCAGGCCATACGCCGCGTCCACGCGGTTTGACGCGCTCACAAGGCCAAGAAAATCCCCCATGCCGAAACCAATAGCCTCATAGGTTGCCTCTCCGTCGCTCACCCAAAATTTGATCGAGTTCTTGCCGACAAGGACGGGCTTGCTCTTGACCAGAAGATTGAAACTTGCAAAGACGGGCCTGTGATTGCCTTCCCCGTAAGGGCTCAGAAAATCGATCTGGCGCATCAGGTCTTTTGTGACCAAAGATAAAGGGATCTGAGCGTCGATCTCCAGGACCGGCGCCAGACGTTCCCGACCAAGGGATTTCCTGGCAATATCGTTCAGGAGACCTTTGAATTTTCCAACATCCTGCCGTGCCAAGGAAAGGCCGGCGGCATACTTATGCCCTCCGTATTCCTTGAGACATGAGGCGCATTGGACCAAGGCCTCATAAATATGGAAATTATGGACAGAGCGCGCCGAGCCGCGGCCGATATCATCCTGCAAGGAGATAATCACGGCAGGCCGGTAGTACCGGTCGACGATCTTGGAGGCGACGATCCCCAAGACGCCGGGATGCCAGTCCTCGTGGCAAAGGACGATGATAAAATCCTTGTCAAAATCCACGTCCCGCTCGATCAATTCCATCGCCTGCTGAAAAACCTTCTCCTCTGTTTTCTGGCGCATGCGGTTGTGGTCGTTCAAGGCGCCTGCCAAACGTTGGGCCTCGCGGCTGTCCTGCGTCAACAGCAGATCCAGGGACGCGTGCGCCGAATCCATGCGGCCGCTCGCATTGAGCCGCGGCGCCAAGACAAAACTGATGGAATGCGTCGAGAGTTTTTTGGCCTGCGCATCAAGACCTGCCGCCTCCATAAGAGAAGTCAATCCGTGACGCTTGGTTTTATTAAGGGCATCCAAACCGTGCTTGACAAGGATCCTGTTCTCCCCCTTCAGGGGGACGACATCCGCGACCGTGCCCAGGGCCGCCAAGTCGAGATACTGACGTTCTTCTCCGGCAGACAGGGCTTGCACTATTTTAAAAGCAAGACCCACGCTTGCCAGGTCCCTGAAAGGATAAGGACATCCTCCTTGTTTGGGATTGACGATTGCCAAAGCCGCAGGCAGTCTTCCGCCAGCAGGAGGCTCGTGGTGATCCACGATGATGACATCGATGCCTTTCTTGTTCAAGGCATCTGTTTCCGCAAAGGCCGTGATCCCGCAGTCAAGCGAAACGAAAACGGACGCGCCAAAAACCTTAGCCTCTTCTACGGCCTCCGGGTTCAGGCCGTAGCCGTCCCGGACCCTGTGAGGCAGGTAATGGCCAACACTCACACCCAACCGCCGCAGTTCGCTCTCCAGGATCGTGCAAGAGGTGACGCCGTCGACGTCGAAATCCGTCGCAATAAAGACCTTCTCTTTTTTTTCGACGGCCCGATGCAGGCGCCCGACCGCCTCCTTCATCCCCTTCATCAGGAAAGGATCGTGGAGATCGGCAAGGCTTGAACGCAAAAACGCCTCCGCCTTGGCCTTGTCCGTCAATCCCCTGTTGATCAGGATCTGGGCAAAAAGCCCGCTCGTGGACAATGCACGGCTTAAAGAGTTCTTAAGCGCGATATCGGGTTCTTTGATCTTCCATGTTTTTCGCATGTTTGAAAAAGTTCCGGAACAAGATCAGGGAAGGCCTCGGGACGGATGCGCCGAGAACGTGTTCGAAAGGCTCTTCGGCAACCTCAAAACAGATCCGGGCAGGCCTCAGAGTGAAAAACGGCCGCGCCGTTTTGAAAAACGGCCGCGCCGTTTTTCACATCCGTTCAGGAGCCGTCACGCCGAGCATCTTCAGGCCGCAGGCCAACACGATCTTGACCGCCCGGATGAGATAAAGACGGGCGGCGGTCAGCGCCGCATCGTCGGAAAGGACCTTGTGTCGGTCGTAAAAGCGATGGAATGACGAAGCCAGAGACTGCAGATAAACGGTCAAACTGTAAGGGTCCAGCTGCTTGGCGCACACCAAGAGGCAGAACGGATATTCCAGAAGCGAGCGCATCAGGTCTTTCTCTTCAGGCTGGCCCAGGAGCGTCAGGTCGGGCCCGGCATCCTGCCCCTTGTCCGCGCTGTTCAAGATACCCGAGATGCGCGCATGGGCGTATTGGACGTAATAAACGGGGTTCTCGGACGTCTGTTTCTTCGCCAGCTCCAGGTCGAAATCCAGATGGCTGTCGGTCTTGCGCATCAAAAAGAAAAAGCGGCCGGCATCCCGGCCCACTTCTTCCAGGAGCTCCGTCAACGTCACATACTGCCCTTTTCGCGTCGACATGGGCACGGGCACGCCGCCGCGGAAGAGCGTCGCCAGCTGGACGATGATGACGTCCATGGCCTCTTGATCGTGACCCAATGCCTGGATCGCCGCCTTCATGCGGGGGATGTAGCCGTGATGGTCCGGCCCCCAGATGTTGACCAGGTGCGCGAACCCCCTTTGAAATTTATCCTTGTGATAAGCGATATCCGGCGTCAGATACGTATAGGCGCCGTCGGATTTGCGCACGACCCTGTCCTTATCGTCGCCGAAGGCCGTTGATTTGAACCAGACGGCCCCCTCAGACTCATAAATGTATCCCTTGGCCTTCAACTCCTCTAAGGCTTCCTCGACCTTTCCCGATGCGCCGAGCGCCTTCTGGCTGTACCAGACGTCAAAAGAAACCCCGAAATCATCCAATTCCTTGCGGATAACGGCCATAATCTTCTGCGTGCCGTATTCCATAAAAAACGAATTCCTGTCCTCCTCGGACATCCCGTCTATCTTGCGGCGCATGGCGGGATCATTGAGGAGTTCGGCGGCCAGCTCTCCGATATAATCGCCCTGGTAATGATCTTCGGGAAAATCGATCGTCTCGCCTTTTTTTTCGCAATAACGCAGCCAGATGGAACGGCCGAGGATGCGGATCTGGTTGCCTTCGTCGTTGAGGTAGTATTCCCGCGTCACCTCGTAGCCCACGGCGCCGAGAATATTGGCCAGGGCGTCGCCTACCGCGGCCTGGCGCGCATGCGCGATCGAAAGAGCGCCCGTAGGATTGGCGCTGACGAATTCCAGGAGAAGCCGGCCGCTGCCGCCTGCAGCCGTCATGCCGAACCTCTCTTCCTCTTCGTTCACCGAACGCAAAAGATCCTGATAGACCCGGTCTGACAGGAAGATATTGATGAAGCCGGCGCCCTTGATCTCGGTATGATGGATGAGCGTCGCGCCCTCCGTGCGGGCCAGGCGTTCGAGTTCACCGATGATCGCGGCGGCGACCGCCTGGGGTTTTGTGCGCAGGAAAGACGAGAGCTTCATGGCGATACTGCAAGAGAGATCCCCAAAGGATTTCTCCTTGGGGATCTCCAAAATCGCAGCATCGAGGATATGTTGGGGGACTTGATGTCCAGCGGAAGAAGCGCTGCATACGGTCGCGACGCTTCTCTTAAGGAGTGACAGGAGTTGTTTTTCGACCTCTTGAAACATAGCCGAGCCATCCATAAATAATGGGCTCATTGGAAGCCCGATTTTTGGCCCGGATGCAAGGCGCGACGACGATGGCGTACCCTTTGTGGTACGTCGAGGAGGAGCAACGCCGCAGACGGACAAAAGGCGGGCTTCCCCTCTATTGTTAAAAATTTATGGGGCTGGCTGCTTTTGGGCTGCGACGTCGTCACTCGTCCTTGACGTAGTCCAGGGACTACGCCGGCGTCCTCGTTCC
This sequence comes from uncultured Planctomycetia bacterium, assembly GCA_964471325.1. GTDB lineage: Bacteria > Omnitrophota > Gorgyraeia > Velamenicoccales > Velamenicoccaceae > Velamenicoccus. The sequence continues at coordinate 18,437 of CAYYFL010000019.1, read as the reverse complement.
TTGTCTCGCTCCAAAATCAGTTCAGCCAATGTGCCTATTATTTATGGACGGTCCGGCCAACCCGTTTCGCGTCCGCCCACAATCTGTCTAAACTGTAGTAGTCACGGACGTCTTTAAAAAAAATGTGGATAACGATGTCGGAATAATCCAACAGTATCCACACGCCTTCGCGTTTTCCTTCGACCGATTTCAGCACCAGGCCGTGCTGGTCGAACGTCTCTTCGATGAGCTCCGCGATCGCCGCCGCCCGCCGTTGCGAAGCGGCGCTGCAGATGACAAAATAATCGCAGAAGTTTGCCACCTTCCTCATATCAAGCACAACGACGTCTTCTGCTTTCCTCTCTTCTGCGAGTCTGGCCGCCAAGAGAGCCTTTTTTCTGGCTTCTATGTGACACCCTCCTGTTGAAAACCGCCTGGAAGTCTAGAGGATATTACTTGCCAAGGATCTTAAACATAGATGTACCGCAATTGGCGCATTTTCCCTTCATGGCTTTGCGGCCGTTCTTCATGGTCTGTTCTTTGGTATCCTTCATTTCCCTCTTCGACTTGCACTTGACGCAATAACCTTCCATATTCTGCCTCCTGTTGTCTGGAGCCCCATGGGCCCATGTTCACCCGGGGCGACGTCCCTGTCCGCCATGATGATGCCGCGGCTTTCCCTGCGGAATTCTGGCAAAAGGGATAAACGGATAACTATGCCTTGTTTATTTTTACCATAACTCAAAAGTCATGTCAAATTGTTTTAGCCAGCTGCTGCTGCCCTGAGGGGCGTGTTTACCGTTCGGCCGCCATCCGGCGCATCTTCTCCTGGTGGGCGTCGACCCCGGGCCCGACGGCTGCCACATGCAGACGACGCCAGGAGATCATTTCTTCGGCTACGCGGAGGATATCCGCCGCGGTGACGTGCTCGATGTGCCGCCTGACCTCCTCCTTGGTCTGCAGGAAACCCAGATTCATCAGGGAATCTCCGACCCAGAGCATGTGTTCCATGGTGTCGTCCAGCGCCATTTCCGACTGGGCGGTCAGGAAATCCTTGGCCCGGCGCAGCTCGGCCGCAGGGACCTTCTGTTGCCTGATACGATCGAGCTCCTGGAAGATCACGCGGGAGGCCTCCAGGAAATTACGGCTGTCGATCCCGGCATGGACAAAGAAGACGCCGGTATCCCTTAGTCTCTTGACGTGGGTGGCGATTTCGTAAGCCAGCCCCTTCTTCTCCCGGACCTCGTTAAACAGGCGGCTGGACATATTGCCGCCAAGGATGACGTGGATAAGCCCTTGGGCGAAGCGGTCACGGTGGGCGCGCCACAAAGAGGGAAAACCGATATGGATATGCGTCTGCTCGATATCCTTGGCGACCAGCTTGATCTGCGGCCCCTGATGATGCGCCGCAAAGGGCTCGACGCGGCCGACGGCCGCGGCCTTCAGGCCGGCATACAGCCTCTCGGCAGCTTCTTCCAAAAGCTCCTCATCCAGGGCGCCGGCGCAGGCGATCACGATATTGGCCGGGCTGTACCACTGACCGTGATACTCCGAGAGGGTGCTCGAGCCGATCGCCTTCACGGTCTCGACGGAACCGGCGATATTGCGCCCCAGGGGATGATGGGACCACAAAAGCTCGTCAAAGACCTCCGCGACCTGAAACTGCGGCAGGTCCTTGTACATCTTGATCTCTTCGATGATAACGGTCCTCTCCTTCTCGATGTCGGATTCCTTCAATACGGGATGGAGGACCATGTCCGAGAGGACACTGAAGACTTTTTTAAGGTGGCGGCCGAGGAATTTGGCGTAATAACAGGTGTTTTCTTCGGAAGTGAAGGCGTTGAGAGAACCCCCCAGGCCTTCAATGGACTCCTTGATCTGGTCGCCCGTATATTTTTTGGACCCCTTGAACAGGAGGTGTTCAAGAAAATGGCTCACGCCGTTCACGGCCGCAGGCTCGTTACGCGACCCTGCATTGACCCAGAAACCGAGGGCGACAGAAGAAACTCCTTCCATCTTGCGATACACCAGCCGCACACCGTTGCCGTACTCACGGATCTTATACACGGGGTCCTTTGAGGGCCTTGATGAAAGCCATGACCCGCCCGACATAGTCCTTTGAAGGCCGGCCTTCGCGAATCTTGTTCACCACGGCGCTGCCTACGATGACGCCGTCACAATAACGCCCGAGTTCCCTGACCTGCTTCGGCGAAGAAACTCCGAAACCCACGCATACAGGCGTCCTTCCTGCAATCCTTTTCGCAGCCGCAAGGCGCGCCTTGAGATCAGGCGGCAGCTTACGCCGCGCCCCGGTAACGCCGGCGAGAGAAACAAAATAGATAAAACCCCTGGCTTGGGCGGCGATGGCCCGGGCGCGCGCCGGAGGCGTCGTAGGAGAGATAAAAAACACCACCGCCAGCCCCTTCCTGCGGGCCTCGGCCAAAAAATCCTTTTCTTCCTGCGGGGGCAGGTCCGGAATGATGACACCATCAAGCCCCGCCTTCAGCGCATCGGCGACAAAGCGCCCCGGCCCGTATTGCAGCACCGGGTTGAAATACGTCATGGCGACCAACGGAATCTGCGTGCGGCGGCGCAGCCGCCCGACCAAGGCAAGGACATTTTTGAGGGTCACACCTTTCTTAAGCGCCTCAAAAGAAGACATCTGAATAACAGACCCGTCCGCGATCGGGTCTGAGAACGGCACGCCCAGTTCGATCACATCGGCGCCGGCAGCCTCCATGGCCAGGACGATCTTCTCCGTTGCGCCCAGACCGGGATAGCCCGCCGTCACAAACGGGATCAACGCCCGCCGGCCTCTTTTTTTCAGTTTTCTGAACGTCGCATCAATGCGATTCATGGCTCAATGTATTGGCGTCCTTGTCGCCGCGCCCCGAAAGGCAGACGATCACGATATCGTTCTTCTTGAGATGCCTCGCCAGCTTCGGCAGATAGGCCAGCGCATGCGAAGACTCAAGCGCAGGGATGATCCCCTCCGTCCTCGACAAAAGTCCAAAAGCCTCAATAGCCTCATGGTCCGTGACGGCTGCATATTGCGCCCGCCCGGTCTGGCGGTAATAGGCGTGTTCAGGTCCGACGCCCGGATAATCCAGGCCGGCGGCCACAGAATGCGCTATCTTGACCTGCCCATCCTTATCCTGCAGGAGAAAACTCTTGGCGCCGTGCAGGACGCCGATGCGGCCGGCGACCAGCGTCGCGGCGTGGTGTCCGGTCTTGAGGCCGAACCCAGCGGCCTCGACACCCAGGAACTTGACGGACCTGTCGTTGAAAAATGGATGGAAAAGCCCGATGGAATTACTGCCGCCGCCGACGCAGGCCACGAGATATTTCGGCAGGCGGCCTTCGATCTTCAAAATCTGCTGCCGGGCCTCCTTACCGATGACCGTCTGGAAATCGCGGACCATCTGGGGGTACGGATGCGGTCCGCCCACAGAGCCCAGAAGATAGTATGTCGTCTTGACGTTTGTCACCCAGTCACGGATGGCCTCTGACATGGCGTCTTTAAGGGTTTTGGATCCGCTGGTCACGGGCACGACGCGGGCGCCCAGCAATTTCATACGGTAGACGTTCAGCGCCTGGCGCTCCATGTCCTCGGTGCCCATATACACGTGGCACTCGAGCCCGAAGAGCGCGCACACCGTCGCCGTCGCGACCCCATGCTGGCCCGCGCCTGTCTCGGCGACAATCCTTTTCTTGCCCATGCGCCGGGCGAGGATCCCTTGAGCCAGGGCATTATTGATCTTGTGCGATCCCGTATGGAGAAGGTCTTCGCGCTTGAGATAAATTTTCCCGCGGCCCAGGACCGAACTCAACTGTTTACAAAAATACAAGGGCGTCGGCCGGCCGGCATAATGACGCAGATAATATTCCACCTCACGCTTAAAGGAGACGTCCCTGCGCAACCGGCGATAAGCCGCCTCCAAATCTCTTAGAGGCGTCATCAGCGTCTCCGGCATGTATTGTCCGCCGAAGACCCCGTAATGTCCGTTTTTGTCGGGCAGCAATGGTTTCATTTTGTTTCTTTTTCCTCTTTAGATTCTGCCTTTGCTTCCTGGGCGATGGTCCCCGCAGCCTTAGTCTCGTGCTTTGTTTCCTGTTTTGCTGCAGGGGCTGCGGCCGCCTCTTCCTGGCTGCCGGCATACTTGAACTTAAATGCCGCCTTGGAAAGCTTGCCGAAAAGCTCCAGGTCCTGTTTGAGGAGCGGCGCCGGCTCGATGATGCGCGAAAAACCCTCCCAGATGCCAAACCATCCCAACGGCATCAGGATAATGGCGATCAGCTCCAGGGTCAGCTTGTCGAGCATTTGAAAATAAGTCAACATGGTCAAAGACGACAGCGATGCGATGCCCCCGACGACGAACAACGATCCCTTGCGGATCGCCAGCGCGATCTCTTTCTGAAGCGACAGGTGGCGGAACTTAAAATATTGCTTGAGACGCTTGTTCACCAGCTTCTCAGTCACCTCGTCCTTCAGGGAGGCCGGCGCATAGATCGTGATGACAAACTCGCCTCTCTGCGTCTCGCGGTATCTCTTCTTCAATTCCGAAAGGAAATCTTCGGAAAGGATGCGGTGGTCGATGGGGCTCGGGTCAAAGTCGGAAAAGACGTCGTCCCAGGAATCGATCGCAATGGATATCTCCTGGATATCTTTGATATGCTCTTCAATCTCCGCGATTTTTTCGGGTTTTTCGGGCATTGTCGTCAAGAAGGCAGGGATCCAAAAAAATGGTGCCCAGAGAGGGAATTGCCCGCCTTGTCAAGCTCTGCTTGACAGGCGAGGTCTCGCCGCCTCCGGCGGCGGAAACCCCCGACGCGCCGCTTGCGCTCCGCATAGGAGAAAACCGCAGGTTTTCTCCTATGGCGTCCGCCTTAACACTGAAGGCGGACTCTCACTTCTTTCCCTCAGAAACATGAAATTGAGGGAAAATTTCCCTCAAACTCCCTTCATGTGTCTGTGATTCAAACTCGTCTTAAACCAATACGTTGAGAAAATAAAAGTGCCCAGAGAGGGAATTGAACCCCCGACGCATGGATTTTCAGTCCATCGCTCTACCGACTGAGCTATCTGGGCGAGAATCACAAAAAAAACAGACTTATATCAAAATACACGATAATGAAGAAATATGCCGGGAGAGGGAGTTTTCCTCCCCCGCCTCGCATTCCTGCCTGCCGGCAGGCAGGCGCTCGGCTTCACCATTAGGTGCTGAACAATAGAAAATAGAAAATTGACCGCAATCGAATCAATCTTTCCCCTGCTCAAATCTCGATTCTCGATTATCGATTGCTCTAAAATTTTTGCGAAGCAAAAATTTTGCCGGGAGAGGGAGTTGAACCCTCAAGCCCTTACGAGCGTAGCGCCCTGAACGCTATGTGTTTGCCAATTTCACCATCCCGGCGTGACTAACCTTTCAATAAAAAGTCAGTAAGCAGGAAAAAGTATAACCTGTTGCGCCATGCCTGTCAAATTGTTTATAAGATCGCACCGCCCTTAAGAAAGAATAAAACCTACTCATACCCGTATTTATCTATGAACTTGCCCTTGACCGTCTGGACGACCCATAAATAAGCGGCCACAATGCAGACAAGCGCCGCAAAATACAAAGGCGGCGGCTGGACAAAGCCGAAATATTGGGACAAGGGCGTGAAGGGGATCAAGAGGCCGATGGTGACGATATAAACCGACGTGAACATCAGGAACGGACTGGGCCGGGTTTCGACAAACGGGATCTTGCCCGTGCGGATGATGTGAATGACCAGGATCTGCGTGATCAGCGATTCCAAAAACCACCCCGTATGAAAAAGCTTCGGCGATGCGTGAAAAAGGAACAAAAGAACGCCAAAGGTCACAAAATCGAAGACGGAGCTGATGGGCCCGAAAAAGAGCATGAACTTCTTGATATAGCCCACGTTCCAGGGCCGGGACCGCAGCAGATACTCGTCATCGACCTCGTCGGTAGGGAGGGCGATCTGCGAGATGTCATAAAGAAAGTTGTTCAGGAGGATCTGGATCGGCAGCATCGGCAAAAAAGGCAGGCAAAGGCTGGCGCCCGTCATGCTGATCATGTTGCCGAAATTGGAGCTCGATCCCATCTTGATGTATTTGAGGATATTGCCGAACGTCCTGCGGCCTTCGGTCACCCCCTCGGCCAGGACGATGAGGCTCTTCTTCAACAGGATGATGTCCGCCGATTCCTTGGCAATATCCACCGCATTGTTAACGGAAATACCGACATCGGCCGCCTTCAGCGCCGCTGCGTCATTGATGCCGTCTCCCAGATAACCGACGATGTGCCTGTTTCTGTGAAGGGCCCGGATGACCCTCTCTTTTTGCAGAGGTGATAGCCGCGCAAAAACAGAAGTCACCTCCACTAATTCCGCCAGCTCTTCTTCATTGATCTTGTCGATCGCGTCGCCCGTGGCCAGGCCCATGACGCTGATGCCGACGTCACTGCAGATCTTGCGCGTCACCAGCTCATTGTCTCCTGTCAACACCTTCAATTCTATCCCTAGACGCCGCAAGGCCTCGATGGTCTTCTTGGCGGTCGGCTTGGGAGGATCCAGAAAAGCGATATACCCCTTGAGCACCAGACCTTGCTCGTCGTCTTTCGTATAGCGCTCCTTGGCAACGTCCATGCTCTTGTAAGCGACGGCCAGGACCCTGAATCCCTCGGCGCTGAGACGGTCGCATTCTTCCTTAAGGTCCGTCAGGATCATCTGATTGATCTCAAGGGCCTCGCCTTCCAGTTCGTATGTCGCGCACCGCTTGAATATCTCCTCGGGAGCGCCTTTGGAAATCAACATGTGCCTGCCTTCAAAACCCACGACGACCGACATCATCTTCCTGGAAAAATCAAACGGGATCTCGTCGATCTTGGCATAATTCTCGATCTTGAGCTTCTCGTGCCTCAAGATCGCCCGGTCGAGAATGTTCTTGAGGCCCGTCTGGTAGTAACTGTTGATGAAGGCCAGTTTGAGCACATCGTCGTCCTCCTGCCTGACGACATCGCAATGTTTTTCCAGGACGATCTTGTCCAGCGTGAGGGTGCCGGTCTTGTCCGTGCACAACATATTCATGGCCCCGAAATTCTGGATAGAGTTCAGCCGTTTGACGATGACGTCTTTTTTCGACATCGCCAGGGCGCCTTTGGACAGGTTGATGGCGACGAGCATCGGCAGCATCTCGGGGGTCAGACCCACCGCCACAGCCAGAGAAAAAAGCAGGGCCTGGACGATATTGCCTCTCAGGAAAGCGTTGATGGCGAATATGATGACGACCAACGCGAGCATGAAACGGATCATCAGCCACGTAAAACTGCGGATGCCTTTGTCGAAGCTGCTCTCGATCTGGATGGAAGCCAGCCGCCGTGAAAGCTCGCCGAATTGGGTGGCGATGCCGGTCTTCACCACGACGCCGAGGCCGGTGCCGCTGACGACGCTGGAACCCATGAAAGCGATGTTCGTCATGTCCGCCGGAGATTGCGTTTTTGGATCGGCGGGGTCTGCCGTCTTCTCGACAGGAAAGGACTCTCCCGTCAAGGACGCCTGATTGATGAACAGATCCTTGCAGAAGATAATCCGCAGGTCCGCCGGGATCATGTCGCCGGCAAAGAGGTCCACGACATCGCCGGGGACGATCTCCTTGATGGGGATCTCCCGCGCCCGGCCGTTACGATAGACCGTTGCCGTGGCGCGGACCATCTCGCTTAATTTCTCCGCTTCGCGGCCTGCGCGGTGCTCCTGCACAAAAGACAATAAGACGCTGATCAACGCCATCAGGACGACAAGGAGAGCGCTGATCTTCTCTCCGAAAAACAGGGAAAAACCGGCAATCACCAGAAGGACGATGACGAGAGGATTTAAAAACCTGGAGAGGATCTCGAAAAGAAAGGCCCTCTTCTTCTTTTTGGCGGGCTCGTTGTAGCCGTAGACCGACAGGCGCTCCCGGGCCTCATGATCCGTCAGCCCTTTCTGGGACGTGGCGAACTTCTCGAAAAGCGCTTCGTGAGCGCAGCGGACGTAATCGAAATCCAAGATGCCGGAGATAAGGGGTAATTTGTTTTCCATGATCAAAGGGTATCGATAAAATCGTCGAAATCGATATTCTCGCCGAGGGCCTCTTTTGTCGCGCGGATCCTGCGGCCGTAGCCGGGATGGGTCTTAAAATAAGACAGGGCCTGCGGGGGTTCCTTCTTCTGCCTCTTGCGGAGTTTGTCCAGGAAATCGATCATGCCCTGGGGATTATATCCCGCCCTCTTGGCGTAAATCGCGCCCATCCCGTCGGCCGTCAGTTCGTCTTCCTGGGAATAGCCGGAAAGCAAAAAGGCGTAGGCCATCTGCACGCCCTGCGCCGCCTCCGCATTCTTCGCCGCGCCGGCGAGGATCGTCAGGATATTATAGCCCCAGATCGCCTGGAGGCGTTTGATGCTGTGACGCGCGACAACATGCGCCACCTCGTGCGCGACGACGGCGGCCAATTCATCGTCCGTGTCCGCCACCGTCATCAAATTTTTGAAAATATAAATATAGCCGCCGGGCAGAGAAACTGCGTTCACGATATCTTTGTCCTTCGGGTCCTCGATGATACGGAAGCGGTATGTCAGATCGTGACGGTCGCTGGCCTCTGCCACCCTGGCGCCGATGCGCTCCAGCCGCTCGTTCATCTGAGGATCCTGGACGACCGTATAATTCTTCTCGACCTGCGCCGCCAGGGAATCGCCGATGGCCACTTCCCTTTCCGTCGAGTACATCATCATGTCCTCTTTGTGCGTCGCCACATTGTATTCCGTCGAACAGCCGTTGACGACAAAACCGCACAACACCAGCAACAGAGAGACGCCGAACTTCTTGAGCATGACGCGCAGACGCGCGATCGGCAAACCCACCACATTGAAATAGCACCCGCGGATGCGACGGATAAACGACCCTCCCAGGCCCTGGACATCGAAACCTCCCGCCTTGTCCAGCGGCGAGACCTTGCGGAAATACTGCGTGATCTCCCGGTCGCTTAAAGGCTCCATCTCGATATGCGTCTCTTCGACGCCCGCCGCCTGGCGCCCGGTCGCGGCATCGATGACGGCGATGCCCGTATAAAGGACATGGGGCCTGCGGGAGAGTTTTTTGAGCATGCGGCGCGCCTCTTTCAAAGACGCAGGCTTGCCGAAAACCCTGCCATCCTGCCACACAAGGGTATCGCAGCCGATGACAATCCCTTTCTTGACGCGTCCGGCCACGTCGCGCGCTTTCAGCAAAGCATTGGCCGCCACCGTGCGCGCCGGATGCCGCACCGTCTCCGTATGTTCTTTGACGCGCGCAGGCATCACCCTGAATCTCACGCCGAGATTCTCGAGAAGTTTTTTCCTGGCCTTGGATCTCGAAGCAAGGATCAGCATAATGGTCGCCCGTAGCCCCCGGATGATCTATGGTTCGTCAGTATCTGGCGTTCAACGCCGCGGATTCGCCGGCCGCAAAACCCGTTGAAAACGCCGCCTGAAGATTGTAGCCGCCGCTGGAAGCCGCCAGATCCAGTATCTCCCCGCAAAAATACAACCCCGGCACAAGGCGCGACTCCATCGTCTTGGGATTGATCTCTCTCAAGGACACGCCGCCGCAGGTCACCATCGCCTCGTCGATGGGCCTGGCCCGATGGACCGTAAAAGAAAAACTTTTCAGGGACGCAGCCAGGCGCCGGCGCTCCTGCGCCGTCACCTGATGGCACTTCTTGGCGGCATCCACAGCGGCCTGTGCTGCGACAACGCCGGCCATGCGCTGCGGCAGCAGATTCTTGAGATAATTTCCGACGGTGGTATTAGCGGCCGCGCGCAGCTCCGCCTGTAATTTTTTATCCAGCTCTCCGAGGACCAGGCCCGGCTTGAGGTCCAGCATGACGCCGACGTCTCCCTTTTCCAGCCAGGCCGCGACAGAAACGCTGTGATCCAGAACAAGGGGTCCCGAGACCCCAAAATGAGTGAAAAGGAGCTCGCCGACAGGCGTTTCGAGTTTGCGGGACCCCTGTGTAAATATAAGCCGGATATTTTTGAGCGTCAATCCCTGAAGGTCTTTGACAAATCCTTCGCGCGTCTCCAGGGGGACAAGGCCGGCCCTCAACGGCACGACGGTATGCCCCAGATCCCCGGCCCAGACAAAACCATCCCCTGTAGAACCCGTTTGGGGATATGAGGCGCCGCCGGTGGCCATGATCAACAGGCGGCACTCCAGAGACGATCCATCGTCGAAGATGACGGTCTTCATGCCGCCGTCGCATCTGACCTTTCGGACATGACGGCCCAGGCGGACATCCACGGATAGCTTCTTTAATTCAGAAGACAGGACGGATATGATGCTGGAGGAAGAATCGGTCGCCGGAAAGACGCGGCCCTGGCGTTCCTTTTTGAGTTTGAGGCCGCGGTCCTCAAAAAAAGCCATCAGATCCTCCGAGAAAAAACGGCTGAATGCGTTACGCAGGAAAAGGCCATTGGTTCCGAAGCGGCCGCAGAATTCCTCGACAGGCGCCTCATTCGTCAGGTTGCAGCGGCCCTTGCCCGTCAGGCCGAGCTTGCGGGCAAGGCTGGCGTTCCTCTCAAGCAGGATCACCGCAGGCGCCTTCAGGTCTGCCGCGCGAACCGCGGCCATAATCCCCGCTGGGCCGCCTCCAATGATCACGATCGGCTGAGAATCCATGGCATCTCTATAATGATAACGGGGTTGGGTTAGACGGAGGGTTTTCTAGGGTGCCGGGAGAACCGATACTCTTTAAAAATCTGTGTCATCAAGACCGTTTCTGATCTCTTGCCGGTCTGTATTTTTCGGAGAAGAATTCGCTGGCCTTGAAAACAGACGAGAGCCCGCAGCCGAGTTTGGCCAGGCTCTCCCGGGCCCCTTCTTCCCTGTCGACGATCACGATGGCTTTCCGGGCCGTAACATCCATCTTTTTCAAAACTTCGATGGCATCAACAAGGGAACCTCCGGTCGTCGCCACATCGTCCAGAAGAACGACCTCGTCGCCGGCCTTCAGGGTGGGCCCTTCGACCTGAAGCATCCGGCCATGGCTTTTGGGATTTTTACGGATAAGGAAGGTGTTTATGGGAAAATCATTCTGAAAACTGACCAGCGCCAGGGCCCCGACGATAGGATCAGCCCCCAGCGTAGGGCCTCCGGCCGCATGCACCTTAAGGTCGCGGATCATGTCAAAAACAATATGGCCGATCAGGTAAGCCCCTTGAGCGCTTAAGGTTACGGCGCGCGCGTCAATGTAATAATGGCTCGTCTTGCCGCTGGCGAGTTTGATCTCGCCCTCGCGATAAGCCTTTTCTCTCATCAGCGCGAACAACTGTTTCTTGAGAAGAGTGACTGGCTCCATAGGCGCTTATTGTACTGTCAAAAAACATGAGTGTCAATGCTAGAGCATATTTTCTTATAGAGAAATAGAATTTAAAAAAGATTGCAAATAGAGAGTACATCCGTTATACTTACCGTATGAAAAAGAAGAACATATCCACTAGAACAAAATGTGTAGCCAATTATCTCTCTTATGAAAATGGCTTTTTGCCAAATATGAGAAGATCGTTTAACATTTTCGGGTTTTTTCGAGACGACTTTTCCCATAATTTCATAATTAATTCAAGGAAGGCTGACTTTGATTCATTTGAAATATACTCTGACTGGAAAATCACAGGAAATGATATAAAAGAAGCTGAATATCATTTTAATAGGCAATTAAAAAATGACTCGTCCCGAAGAGAAAAACAAACCGCAGATAGATAAAGAAATCACGCCTAATTCGCCCGCATCAGAGATCCAGGAAGATAATCAATCCGAGGGACGTCTTCTACAAGTTACTAAAGGATATAGTTTTTCTGGACCCATACCTCCTCCTCAAATTCTCTCCCAATACGAACAAATTCTTCCAGGCGCCGCCGGGAGAATACTGGGTATGGCCGAAAAACAATCAAATCATAGACAAAACATGGAAAAAAGAATCATCTATTCCGAAACCTTCCAAGGAACATTAGGAATGGTTTTTGCTTTCATAATCGCTCTTGTCGCTATCGCCGGTGGCGTCTTTCTTATCTTCTCAGGAAGACCTATAGAAGGTTTAATTAGCTTACTCACCCCTCTTGCAATAATCGTTGCAAGTTTCTTAAACCGCCTCAAAAAAGATCGAAAACAAAACATCTCACCTACCGAGTAGAATTCTTTCCCCTCGCGATATATAATTAAGCCATATCTTTATCCTCCCCTATATAGCCTTATATACGGCCAAATAGACATGGCTTGATGACGCCGCAACAATCATTTATTGGCCGTAATAGCTCTAGCCATTTCTTTTGACTTTTACCTATTAGGATGTTACGATGTTTCCCATGTTTAAAAGTTATGCACAGGCCTGTTGCGACCTTCTCTTTCCGAGGAGCTGCCACATCTGCTCCCGGCTTCTCTGCGGCGCGACAGCCAGGTTTGACGACCATCTCTGCGCGGAATGTTTTGCCTCTATGAAGCGCTGCAACGTCATCTCCTGCCGCTGGTGCGGATCTCCCCTGACCGAAGAAAGGGAAAAAGAGGAACTCTTCTGCCGCAGGTGCCGCAACGACAGGCCGGCATACCACCGCCTCATGACCTGCTACGCCTATGAAGGGCCTGTCCGGCTGCTGATCCATAAGATGAAATATGAAGGCCGGGCCTACCTGGCTTCCACCGTCGCCAGGCTGATCGCGGCGGCCCTGCCGGACAAATGGCTGGACCAGTTTGACGCCCTTGTCCCGGTGCCGCTTCATGCGGCGCGCGCCAGGGAACGGGAGTTCAACCAGGCGGAGGCCATCGCGCGGCATCTGGCCGGTGCTACGTCCCTGCCTGTGGTCCCGGCGCTCCAAAGATCAAAGAACACCCAGGCGCTGGCAGACCTGAAGAAACCAGGACGCATGCGCGTCCTTAAAGATGCTTTCCGCCTGGAGGAAAGGCTCGGCCCCATGCTCAGGCAACGCCGCGTCCTGCTTGTGGACGATATCGTCACGACGACAGCGACGGCGCGCATGACGAGCCGCCTGCTCATGGACGAAGGCGGCTGCTGCCAGGTCGCGATGCTTGCATTCGCCAAAGGTTAATCATGCGCATCCTTAGAAATTACGTCTTAAAAGAATTCTTCAGCGCCTTCTTTTTGTCGCTGTTCATCTTGACCTTCGTCATGCTCTTGGGCAACATGATCAAGCTCGCCGACCTGATCATCTCCAAGGGGATTTCGATCCTGGTGGCCGGCAAGCTTTTCCTATACCTCATCCCCTTTCTCTTCAGCTTCATCCTGCCGGTCTCGACCCTGACCGCCGTCCTGTTGTCCATCGGCCGGCTTTCCGGCGACAACGAGCTGATCGCGATCCGTTCCAGCGGCATCGGCCTCTTCAAGATCCTCTCACCGATCATCGTCGTCGGCGTAATCCTCAGCCTGTTTGCCGTCATCCTGAACAACGAGATCATCCCCGTCTCCCACCATAAATCGCGAGAGACGCTGATCGAGCTCGGCTCCCAGAACCCCATGGCCGCGCTGGAAGCCGGGACCTTCATCACGGCCTTTGATAAATACATCATCTTCATCTACCGTATCGACGGCAATAAATTCTCCAACATCCGCATCTATGAACCTCAGGGCGACAACAAACCTCCCCGCACCATCATCGCCAAAAAAGGGGAATTCATCGTCCTGCCGGACAAACAATTGCTCAAGCTCAAGCTGATCGACGGCACGTCCGACGAGATCAATCCGAACGACCCCGAAAATTTTTACAAACTCAATTTCAAGACATACTTCATGAACATCGATTTCAAAAAGCAGGCCGCGGCCAAGGTCGACAAGAAAGCCAAGGACATGACGCTCCAGGAACTGCGCCAGCAGATCCAGAAGTTCAAATCCACCGGCATAGGCGTCGCCCCTCTCTTGACGGAAATCTATAAACGCAGCGCCTTGGCGTTCTCCTGCATTGTCTTCATCTTCGCCGGGGCGCCGTTCGCCATGATCACGAGACGCAGGGAAAAATCCCTGAATTTCGGCTTCGCCTTCCTCATCATGGCCCTTTATTATCTCTTGCTGATCGGTTTCGAAACGATGAGCTCCGAAGGCGTCATGGCGCCTGGGCTGGCCATGAGCATGCCGAACATCATTTTCGGCATTCTCGGCGCGGGGATGCTCTACAAAACATGCTTATCCTAGACCGCTACCTCTTTCGATCGTTCCTCAAAAGCTTTATTTTCTGTCTCATTGTCTTTATTTTTTTATTCATCATCGTCGACATCTTCGGCAGCCTCCAGGAAATCCTGAACAACCACCCCTCGATCCTGAAGATCCTCGAGCTTTATCTCTATGCCGTCCCCGTCATCATCGGTCAAACGGCGCCTATCGCCGCCCTCCTGGCCACGCTCTTCACCCTGGGGCAGATGAACCAGGCCAACGAGATCATCGCCATGAGATCTTCGGGCCTGAGCATCTGGCATATCGTGCGCCCCTTCGTTCTCTTCGGTTTCATCCTAAGCCTGTCGATCTTCGTCATGAACGAAACCATCACGCCCTATGCGCAAAAGATGAGCAAATTCATCAAGCGCTATTATGTCGACAAGGCCTACGAATCCGCCCAGGATGTCCCGTTGGAAAATGTCGCCATCTACGGTTACGACAACCGCCTCTATTTTCTTAATAAATTCTTTCCGAAAACAAACACCATCGAAGGGCTGACGATCCTGGAGCACGATGCCCAGCAAAACGTCCGCTCCAAGGTCTATGCGGAAAAGGCCGTCTGGAGAAACAACAGGTGGGTCCTTTACCAATGCTTCATTTACTATCTGGGCGAAGGCCAAAGGATACGCGGGGAGCCTTTGTATTTTTCAGACAAGGTTTACAGAATAGAGGAAACGCCGGAAGACTTCATGAGGCAGAACATCCCTGTAGAAAACATGAACATCAAGGACCTCGCCAACTACATCGCGAGACTCCCGGAGAGCGGCGCGCAGAATACGATCGTCCGCATGAAGGTCGATCTTTTTCAGAAGACATCGTCGCCCTTCACCAGCTTCATCATCATCCTCCTGGGCATCCCTTCGGCCATCATCGTGCGCCGCCGGGCGGTTGCCTTCTCTTCCATCGGCATATGCATGGGCATCAGCTTCCTCTTCTATGTCCTCTTCGCCGTCCTGACAGCCTTGGGAAAAGCCGGAGTCCTGCCGCCCCTTCTGGCTGCCTGGGGCAGCCACATCATCTTCGGCGGCACAGCCCTCTATCTGATCGCACATACCCAATAATATCTTGAACTTGAGCTTGCGAAATGACGCCTTAGCGCAAAAGAGAACTATTCTTTATCGATATAGACGCGCGGCACGCGAGGAGAGATCCAACAGACGACTTCGTAAGGAATGGTGTGACACAGGTGGGCGAGTTCTTCGATGCGGATGATCTTGTCTTTTTGCGTTCCGGCCAGCACCACCTCATCTTCCAGCCGGACGCTCTTGAGGTGGCCGACATCGATCATCGTCTGATCCATGCAGACCACGCCGACAACCGGACAAAATTCCCCATTCACCAGGACGCGGCCCTTGTTCGATAGAAGGCGGTTATATCCGTCGCCGTATCCGACAGGCAGGGTCGCAATCACCGTATCGTTTTTGGTGATGTGCGTCCGTCCATAACTGATAGAACGGCCCTTGGCGACATTCTTGAGATAGACAATCCTGGTCTTGAAAGAAAGGACCGGCGCCAAGTCCACTTTCCCGATCAACGCCTCCGTCGGATGCAGGCCGTAGATGGCCAGGCCCGGACGGACGAGGTTAAAATAGGCGTCCTTATAGCCGACGACGGCCATGGTATTGGCGGAATGTTTGAGGGGGATCTTGACACCCTTGATCTCGAGCTTTGTCACCAAAGCGCAGAACATCGTGATCTGCGAACGCGTAAAAGCTTCGTCGGTATCGGCACTGGGAAAGTGGGTGTAGAGACCTTCAATGGAGAGATGCGGCAGGGCGCAGAGCTTCAGGATAAAATCGTCCGCTTCGGAATGCCACACACCCAGCCGGCCCATGCCCGTATCGATCTTCACATGGAT
Source organism: uncultured Planctomycetia bacterium (assembly GCA_964471325.1). Lineage (GTDB taxonomy): Bacteria > Omnitrophota > Gorgyraeia > Velamenicoccales > Velamenicoccaceae > Velamenicoccus. The sequence continues at coordinate 2,367 of CAYYFL010000019.1, read as the reverse complement.
CCTGGCTTTCTTCTTGAGGGCGCCGGCGACCTTGTTCAATTCCAGCGCCATCGGATAATCCGTGACCGTCGCCGTCACATCATTGTCGATCAACGCCGCCGCATCGCTTTTGAGAAAAGCGCCCAGATTCAGGATCGGGACATGGATGAGATTCTTTCTCAATGTCAGGGCCTCATCCAGACAAGCGACCCCCAGATAATCCGTCCCGCAGGCGACAAGTTTGCGTGAAACTTCGACGATACCGTGACCGTAGGCATTGGCCTTGACAGCCACCATCATCTTTGTGCCTTCCGGAAGGGCCTTCTTCAGAGTCCGGTAATTACGCTCGACGGCAACGAGATCGATCTCTACCCATGTCTGGCGATAGAAAGAGGTCTTATTCATAAAATCATCTCACAGCGCCGGTCCGTCGCGAACCAGGCGCGGTCTAGCATATTTTTTTGACCTGGCAATCCCTGGCATACAGATACACGGCTTCGAGCCCCTGCGCATCCGTTTTGCGTCCCTGGCGAAAGGCCTTTTGCGTCAGGGCCGCAATGCCCTCGGGCGTCGGATACCACATGTCCTCTTCAAGAGACCCGAAAACCCCCAGGCGCTTGCCAAGTTCCTGGCCATACACCTTGACGGCGTCTCCGGCCAGGACCGTATGCCCATCAAGCCGGTCCAGCCATCGCTCAACGTCAAGCAACGCGTCTTTGCGCAACGGCACAAATCCCTTTTTGCCGTCCTGTTTGAATTCCGCGGCGTAGACATGCGAACGCCTGGCATCCACAGCCACAGCCAGACGGCGCAGGGGGATGCGGACGGCATTAAAAGCGATAGCAGCCAGGCTTGAAAATGGGTAGACCGGCCGCGAAAAAGCGAATGCAAACCCCTTGACCGCGCTCAAGCCTATGCGCAAACCGGTAAAAGAACCCGGCCCGACGCCCACGCCAAAGGCATCCATGTCTTTCAAGGCCAGGCCCGATGAATGCAGACACACCTCGATCAGATCGAAGATCCCTTCGGCCCTTCCCTTTTCAAACTGGCGCCTCGCCCCTGCCAGCACTTTTTTTTCATCGGAGACAGCGACCACCGAATAAACCGTGGAAGTATCCAGGCAAAGGAACTTCATGAAAAGACCTCTTTGAGCGGATGCCCCCGCTCCAGGTCTTCGGCGGTCGCAATCATTTTCTCCAGCGCCATGATCAGATAATTCTTGCTGAACACCTTCTCGAAGCCCTTGTCGAAGACGCCCAGGGCCAGGCTGACCTTGGGAAGAAACACAAGGGTGTTATTCTCAATCGCGGCATACTGGGTCAGCCTGCCGGTATTGTACCCCGTCGTTTCCTTCAAGGTCATGCAAACGCGCGGCAGCGGAAGAAAAATGTTTTTGATGCCGGAATAACTCACGCCGATGTAAATATCCCGTCCTTTATAGACGCCGCGGATCTCGCGGCTGGCCAAAAAATCCAGCCAAGGCGGCCGGCGCGCATCTTCTACGCCCAGGACCTCCCGGCTCGCCTTTAAAAAATGCCCGATGACCAGCGTCGTCCGCGCCAGCCACCAGATGATGAAACCTCCGAGCGCGATGCCGAACGTCAACCAGAGGTATTGATCCGTCCCGCTGACCGCACCCTTGAAAAAAATGATCGGCTGTTTCACAGGCTTTTTCTCTTTCCCCGCCTCTTCGACAGATGATGCACAACGATCTTACGCAACCTATTCCCTAAGGCAGAAAATTCGATGCGCATATGATCCGGGGGCAGCAGACCCTCGAGCTTATCCGCCCACTCGATGACGCAGATCCCCTGCGACCCGATAAATTCTTCGAGGCCTATCCCCTGGAATTCATTCAATGTCGAAAGCCGGTAGACATCAAAATGATAAATAGGGATTCTTGCCGGATAATTTTTCAGTATAACAAACGTGGGACTCGACACATAGTCCTTTTTTTTGAACCCGAGGCCGTAAGCCAGCCCTTTGACGAATGTCGTCTTGCCGCTGCCGAGTTCTCCCATCAAAGCCAGGCAATCGCCGGCCTCCAGCCCGCGGGCCAGTTTTGCCGCCAGCTTCATTGTCTCTTCGGCAGATCGCGTCACGAATATCTTTTTTTCCATTGATAACCTTTTTATCCGCCACCACCTCTTTGGCGGATTTAATTCGGCCGGATAACTTACGTCGCCCGTCCTGCGGATAGTCACCGTAAGTTATGGCCTCAATGAATCTCCCCGTGCTCGCCCTGCCCAAGGCAGGGCAGACACGGGGTTTCTTCTCTGCAGACCTGCGCATCGTAAGATATCGTAAAAATTTCTTGCCCGGGGCTGCCGGGTACCGATTTTTTCCTCTACTCGCGGGGTAGTCCAGGAAGGACAGGTCTCCGCATAC
>CAYYFL010000018.1:0-26925 GCA_964471325.1 uncultured Planctomycetia bacterium | reverse complement strand
CTTCCTCATTCCACATAAAGGAAGGGTCGGATTTCGCCGCAGAATGCGGCGAAATCAAAAATAAGTCAGGAATTTGATCCAGAAGCTGGGGATGCGGCAAAAGACCTGTAAGGAAGAAATGTTCCTGTCGGGGATATCCGGCCCCACAAACACGGCCTTGTAACCAGCCTCCTCCAAGACGGGCGTCGTCTCTTTGAAACCCTGGTACAACGGCAATGAAAAAAAGAAACATTCCTCGCCAATGGCCTCTTCAATTCTGCGTTTCGATTCCAACACGCTCGTACGCACATCTTCCCCTACCGCGGCCTTTCGAAAATGACCCGACGCAAAATCAGATTTATGGTGCCGGTAATATTCCCAGAGGCGATCCCTCCAGCTCTTCTTTTTGAAAAACAGAAAGCCGCCGCTGGCTTTAATGAACTCATGCATCACGTTGTCTGCTTTCTTATCCGGCACATAAACATTAGATGCCAAAGGCGCCCAAGCGCGTTCGTAAACGGGGATACCCCATATGGAATCCGGAGACGGCGTCCCTCCCTCAAACCACTCGTCGAAATACACGGGCATCTCATAGACGCCGGGATGCTGAAAATCAACGATGCGCGAACCGACGGGAACGATCCGATGGCTCAAGCTGTGGGAAAAGACATCGACGAGACCGCTCGAGCGCATCTGCCTTAATTCTTTCCACGTCAAATAAGGCTGCTTGCGGTGGCTCAGGTAGAGATTTTCCCAGGAGACACGACCTCTCCAATAATCCTCAAGGCTTGGATAATCCTCTTCGGAATCGCTGATCCTCGAGGGGATAACAAAGATGGACGCGTGCACCCGGTATTTCTTCAGCAAAGGAAAAATCACGCTCCAGCAATTACGGCGTCCATCGTCGAAGGTCAACACCACCTCCCGCCCTGCGTTCGATCTTTCGTGGATCCGCCCTACGAGATCGCGCGCGTCGAGGATCCTATATCTCTTATACATAAGGAGCTCAATATATTCACTAAAGACATCCGGCAGGCAATCATGAAAAGAGAATATCTTCGGGCTGCGATGGTCGAGCCAAAGCTTCAGGAGCACCTTGAGTTTGTCCTGCAACAGCATCATGAGCGGCGGCTCCTCAGGTTTCTTGAAAAATGACTCACGATCTCAGGAATCAGATGAACCTCCCTGCCGTGCATGCGGACACGCCTCTTGAGGATCGCTTCTTTGATCCTTTCATCCGAGGCCCCGGCCGGTTCGAAATCAAACACCGTCGCGCCGCACCCCATCTCGAAACCTTCGTGAGTGTCGCTGCCGCAGATCCAGGCCAGGTCGAAACGTCTCACCGCCCGCGATGCCAGGTGATTTTCCAAGCGCGGTAGCGGGATATTGTTTCTGGCGTTGAACATCTCAATCGCGTCAAACTGTCTCAAGAAATCAACCGAACGGACCAAATGCGGCCACTTGAAAGGATGGGCCAAAACGGCCACCCCTCCCTGACGGCGTATCTCGTCAACGACCCTGCCGGCATCATCATGCTCCTCAACCGCATGCCGCAGGAAAAGACCAAGGATATCTCCGGCCGGCGTCGAAATCTCCTGGCCGGTAATGATATAAAGGTCCGGCGCCAAACGACGGAACACCTCCGCCCCTGCGATCGTATCGTGATCCGTAATGGCCAACCCATCAATGCGGTGGCGCCGGGCCAAATCGATAATCTTGGCCGGCTCCAGGAAACAATCAAAAGAGAACTTGGAATGGATATGAAAATCAATGGTCATCATGCGATTTCCAAAAGAAGGAAGATGAACTGCAGTTTAGATGTGATCCCTGAACCAGGAGACGGTGGCCGACAAACCTTCTTCGAGCCCCACTTTCGGCTCCCACTTCAAAATCTTCCTGGCCCTGGAAATATTAGGCTGCCGCTGCCTGGGGTCATCCTGCGGGAACGGCTTGAATATCAACCTACTTTTGCTGCCCGTCATTTTTTTAACCACAACGGCCATTTCTCTCAAGGTCATTTCCCTCGGATTGCCGATATTCACAGGCTGATGAAAAGCGCTCCTGCTCAACCTGTAGATGCCGTCAACAAGGTCTGAGACATAACAGAACGAGCGTGTCTGCGTCCCGTCGCCGTAAATAGTTATGGGCCTCCCCTTCAGCGCCTGAGAGATAAAATTAGGTATGGCGCGGCCGTCGTTCGCCCTCATCCGGGGGCCGTATGTATTAAAGATCCTGACAATCTTCGTATCGAGGCCGCGGACCCTGCGGTAGGCCATGGTCATGGCCTCGGCAAAACGCTTGGCTTCGTCATAAACACTCCTGACGCCTATCGGATTGACATTCCCCCAGTAGTCTTCGGTCTGGGGGTGGACCAACGGATCGCCGTAAACTTCCGAGGTGGAAGCCAAAAGGAAAGAAGCTTTCTTCGCGCCCGCCAGCTCCAGGCAATGATGTGTCCCGGCAGAGCCGGCCAGCATCGTCTCCAGGGGGTGCTCCTGGTAATCCACCGGGCTTGCCGGTGAAGCAAAATGCAGTATCAGAACCACAGCCCCTGCCACATTGAAAGGTTTGCCGACATCCCGCTTCATGAACACAAAAGACTTATGAGGCAGCAGGTGCCTGATATTACCCTCCTCGCCGGTCAAAAGATTATCAACACAGACCACACGATAGTCCTTCCGAAGGAACAATTCACAAAGATGCGACCCCAGAAAACCGGCCCCGCCCGTAATGACAACCGTCCTCATAATTATTTTCTCCCCATACAAACGTAGGAAAACCCCATCCTTTTGAGCATGGCCGGTTCAAACGTGTTGCGGCCGTCGATAATGATGGGCTGCTTCAAAAGCTTCTTGATGCGCTTCAGATCCATTTTTTTAAATTCGTCCCATTCCGTCACGATGATCAGACAATCGCTTCCGCGGGCCGCTTCATAGACATCCCTGCAAAACACGACACGCCTCAAGAGGCGGCGGGCCTTCTTTGCCGCCTGGGGATCGCAGGCACGGACCCTGGCGCCGAGTTGCTGCAGCATAGAGATAATATCGACCGAGGGGGCAAAGCGCATATCATCCGTATTCGGCTTAAAGGCCAGACCGGCCACGGCAATCGTCTTATCCTTGATATTCCAAAGGCTGTTCTCGATCTTCCTGACGAAAAGTTCCTTTTGCGACTCATTGATCCTTTTGGCTTCCTTGAGCAGGCCAAAATCGTATCCGAGCTTCTGGGAAATACGGACAAACGCTTCCAGGTCTTTGGGCAGGCAGAATCCCCCGAAGCCGATCCCGGCGTCCAGAAAAGCCCTGCCGATACGGCCGTCCATCCCCATTCCTTCGGCGACCCGTTCCACATCGGCCCCCGCGGCCTCGCAGACACGGGCCACGGCGTTGATATAAGAGATTTTGAGCGCCAAAAACGAATTCGAGGCGTGCTTGATGAGCTCGGCGGACTTGATGTCTGTGACGATGAGGGGGGCCCGGATACCCGCATACAGCTGACGCAGGATCTTCTCGGCCTTGGCAGATTCAACGCCGATGACGATCCTGTCGGGATGAAGAAAATCATGGATGGCCCGTCCTTCCCGCAGGAATTCAGGGTTGGATGCGACGTCAAACGGAACATGTTTGGCCTTGCAGATCTCGATCGTCTGGCGCACGCGGCACCCCGTATCCACGGGGACCGTCGATTTCTCGACGATCAAGCGGTACGAACGCATGGATTTGGCGATCGTCCGCACAACGTTCTCGATCCCCGTCAAATCCGCCTCTCCGTTTTCTTTCGGGGGCGTGCCAATGGCGATGAAGACAACATCGCTCTTCCTGACCCCGTGGGCGATCTGGCCGGAAAAAGACAATCTGCCTTTGCGGACATGACACCGCACCATCTCTTCGAGACCAGGCTCATAAAACGGCACCTGGAGCTTTTTTAAAGCCTGGATTTTGGAGATGTCATTGTCAATGCAGATGACATCGTGCCCCAATTCGGCAAAACACGCTCCTGTCACCAAGCCGACATAACCTGTTCCTATAATGGAGATTTTCATGAAAGACCTCTCGAGGATCACTGGCTGCTGCGAGGCGGCGTGAATGTTGTTTCCGCATTGATACCAATATCCGGGAATTCCTTGATCTTAAAAGCCAAAAGGACGCTCACCCCTTCAGTTTCACGCTGATTGACGATGATTTCCATCAGCCAGCAGTGCATGTCCCGCGTCAAGTGGTATTCCTGCTCGACAAGATTTCCAGTCTTGAATTCAAAACGTTCATAGATGCTGGCTGTCCAAAACGGATTCAGGGGGCAATCCATGCCTATCGTCATCTGACTGCTCTCGCTGTGGGCATAACGATAGCCGACATGCGTCCGCAATTTGCCGACGGTGTTCCAGAATTCGGTATTGATCGTATTGAAATGCTCCTGAACCGTATCGTATTCCGCGTCCGAATCGATCTCAAACCATGACCAGGGCCTGAATTCCAATTCGTATTTGAAAAGTTGGAACCCCTTGCCGAGCGTATCGTTGTCTTCGATATTGTAATCCGATGACAACAAGAGCCGCAGGAGGTCTACACTGACGCCGCCGCGCTTGGTCTGCAGCTTGTTCTCAAGGCCAAGGGTGACTTTATTCATGCTGTCCAAAGCATCTATAGAATCCATTTGCTGGATCTTGGAGGCGCTGACCGACGGATCATGCTGGTAGCGGTATTGGACCGACGGGGTAATGACATGCCTGAGCTGATGGATATCCATCTTCATGAAATTCGACTCGACGTCATAAAGCTTGAACAGCTTCGTGCTCATGTCCATGCCTGTAAAAAACATGCTGCGCATCAGGCTGTCCCGGCCGCTGACGCCGCGGCTGTAATAAGTCTCCTGCTCTCCGGCAAAAGGACTAAACTCCAGACCCGCCCAGCGGAACAGGTAGCTGACCTGGTTGGTCGTATCCACGCGCGTCGTCTCTGCGTTCTGATTGGAATTGGCCGTGGTATTCGACAGGAAGGCGGACGTGGTCGTATTCTTAAAATAAAAGCGTGAACCGCCGATCCTCTGGTTGATGGTCTCGAGCTTGAGCTCGGGGATCTTCTGCAGGACGCTTTCGAACGCATTGACGCGCGGCTGGCCCAAAAAGCTCAGCGTGGCGCTTGGAAAAACATGGGAATAGAGGAAAAAACTGGAAGGGTCGGTGTCGATCTCGTATTCCCGGTAGAAATAATCCTTGCGGAAGTTCACGTCGGAGGCGCGGTAATACGACAGGATCGCCTGATCGACGTCCGTCATCTGCCACCTGTGCTGGACCTCGAGACGGGAACGCTCCTGGGTCCGCCGTTCATTCTCCGGAATGCCCTTGTTGGTATCCTTCTCATCGATACGGTAGTACTTAACGTTCCCGATACCAAAAAGCTTCGTATCGTAATTCAGGTCGACGCCCTCCGCCCATCCCTTCTGTTGATACCAGTCAAAATGCAACAATCCCCTGGCATTGTCGTTCAGATAATATCTCCAAGAGCCGAAAAGCTCCATGCCGTAATTCTTACGGTGGCCCGGCGTGATCATGAAGCGCGGCCGCTTATCGGTCAGGCGGTGCGAATAAGAAGGCACATACATAACGGGGATGCCCAAAAGAGAGATCTTCGTGCCCTTGGCGCGCAGGATCTTGCCGGGCTCCGTCGTCACCTCTTTGCAGGTCAGGGCATAGTGCGGATGCGGCAGATCACAAGTGCTGATAACGCTGTCTTTGAGATGGATCTTTTCTTCTCCCAGCTTCTCCATGACCGCTGCGCTGCCGTAATACGGGCTCATCCGCACGCGCGGATTGATGAGCGTCCCGGTCTTGTCGCCGAAATCGAAGATGACCATGTCCCCTTCGGCCTCTTCCGTCCCGCGTTTGAAGACCACATTGCCGTCGGCAATGACGAGTTTCTCGTCAAAAAAGACACGCACCTTATCGGCGGTAATGTGCATGTCCTGGCCGATGATCTTCACATGTCCCTCGGCGACGATCTCCCGGCCTTCCGAGAAGAACTCGACGACATCGCCGTCAACCGTCAACGGCTGCTTGCCCACGGCCGCCATGCCGCAAGAAACACAACAAAAAAAGACCGGCAAAAACAGACCGACAATCAAAAAACGCGGGTGATTCATCTTGCGCCTATCTTTTCCTTTGCCAGCAGGGCCGCCCCCAGGAAACCTGCATCGTTCCCAAGCGCCGCCCTGACAATCCTGACCTTCCCCTTGAGATGCCGCATCGCATGCTGCCTGACACGGCTCCGCAAGGGCCCCAACAAAACAACTCCGGCCCTGGCCACGCCTCCGCCGATAACGACCACCTGAGGTCCCAGGACATTGATAATCCCGGCGATGCTCATGGCCAGACAAACCGCCGCCTCCTGCCAGACCTTTTGGGCCTTGGCATGACCGCGGCGGGCCAGACGGCTGACCTCTTCAAGAGAGACACTCTTTCCGAAAATGCGGCGCGCACGGCTGGCAATAGCCTGGTTGCCGACATATCTCTCCAGACAACCGATGCCTCCGCATTCACAACGGGGACCCGAAACACAAACGGGCATATGCCCGATCTCGCCGCCCAGAAAAAATGGTCCGCGATAAATATCATTGTCCAAAATCAACGCCCCGCCCACCCCTGTTCCAAGAGTCAGACACAGGGCAAAACGGGCGCCCCTGGCGGCACCGAGCCTCGATTCGGCAAGGGCCATGCAATTAGCATCATTGTCCACATAAACGGGAAAAGGCAGGTATTTTTTAAGAAAACCGGCGAGATGAAAATGGTTCCAGCCCTTGATATTGGTGAGGCTCAAGATAATGCCCCGTTCCGAATCGACCGGACCCGGCAAACCGATCCCCATAGCAGAGATCTCGTCAAAAGAGATATGCGCCCCATCTGCGAGGCGCAAAGATATATCATGCAGGGTCTTGGCGAAACATTGCTTCTGGCTGAAGCCGCGAGAAGATACCTGGACCCTGGAAAGGACTTTCCCTTTCTGGTCTACCAGAGCCGCCTTGGTAAAGGTTCCGCCGACATCAACACCGATAAAATATTCTTTCTTCATGGAGAAACCAACGGACAAGGCCTGCGTCTCCTGCGAGACGGCAGAGAAACCGCCACGATTTATTTGATAAGAAATCCCTGGCGCCGCTCCGTATTTTGAGCCAGGGCAATAAAGTGTTATTTTAACTTAAGTTATGAAAGGTTGCAAGAAACTTAAAAAAATCATACACCCCGGCCCCCAAGGGGGCCGGGCGCTGGACCTGACGACCGGCATTTACAAACCCAGGAAAAACAGCACAAGCACAAACAGGTTGTTGAGCATGTGGAAACTCAAAGGGGCGACCAAAGACTCCGTTTTTTCATAAAGACAGGCCAGGGACAGCCCCACAAGAAAAACGTAGAGAAAAAGGGAAAAATAGCCGTGCACGATCGCAAAAACAAAACTGCTGATCAAGACGGCGGAGAGCACATTCATGCGGCGGCGCAAGGCGCGGTAGAGGCACCCCCTGAAAAAAAGTTCCTCAAAAAAAGGGCCGAGCAGGAAAATGATAATAAATCCTGACAATCCCACTTGCCCCTTGCGTGCCGCGGCGTTTTCAATCTCAGAGGCACGGAAAAATGCACTCACCGATTCATAGGCGTGAGACCCAAAGATGGCATCCCATACCCAGGCCGCCAGGGTCACCAAGACGACACCGGACAAAAAAACAAGAATAAACTTCAAATAACTGCGTAACCCGAGGGCGATATCCCGGCCGATATTCTCTTTTTTTACAAAATAAACAAACGGATTGAGGCGGTATCTGTCAAAAATCTTGACTTTCATCGCCGCGAGGAGACCGCCATAAAAAAGGACCACGGTAAGAAAATCGGAGGTATGGCGGACAAAGTGAATGTAGAGACCCGGCGCCTGGCGGGAAAATCCAAAGGCAAAGGCAGCTAGAAAATAAGCTGCCGTCGCCCAAAAACTAAAAACAAAAAAGAGCACCAGGGCGTAAACAAAAACGACAAAAACATCCTTCACGCTCCAGGGACATTCATTCATGCCGCCGAACCTCCAGGCCGTCCGGTCTCCCTGCAAATCCCTATCACGGCGAGGCCTGTCCCCATAAAAACCTAACGGGACTCGTGAAAGGCCGCGAAGACATAGACGCGGTCCTTCCCCATTTTTTTGGCCTGATAAAGAGCCCAATCCGCCTTGCCGATAAGGTCCTCCACTTCTGCGGCGTCCTGGGGAAATGCCGCCAGGCCGATTGAAACTGTCACTTTCAGATGCTCATCATAAGCCTGGATGACGGACTCGGCGATGCTGCGGCGGATGCGTTCGGCGATCAAAAGGGCGCTCTCTTTATTCGTCCGAGGCGCAAAAACCATAAACTCCTCCCCGCCAAAACGCGCAAGCATATCGATTTCACGAACATTGTCCCTGATGTGCCGGCTGATCTCCGTTAAAACCATATCACCCACGATATGGCCATAACGATCATTGCACTCCTTGAAATTATCGGCATCGATCATGAAAAACGACAGGGGCATCCCCTGCGCCCGGGAACGCCTCAGCTCTTCTCCAAGACGTTCCATGGCGTAGCGCCGCGTGAAGAGACCAGTCAGGCTGTCGGTGATCGCCAATTCCTGCGTCATCCGGTAAAGCTTGGACCGCTTAAGGCCCAGGGCAAAATGTCTGGCGAGGATCCCCAGATAGGGCCTGTCGTACCCCCGGACTCCCCGGACATAAAGATAGCCGAAATGCGTATCGGAAACGGCCAGCGGCTCAAGGAAATCTTCTTCCCGGGCAGAAGACGCAGCAGCCTCCTTCTCTTCTTTCAAGAGCAGGCATTCGTCGTAATTGATCAGCTTCTTGAGGTCCTCCTTGAAACGCTCGAACAATTTCGTCTCATCCAGCGTCGCACAGATGTCGCGCGCCGCTTCGTACATCTTCAAGGTCCGCGAAAGGACCGCATTCAAAGAAACAATTTCTTTTTCTATCTCTTTCTTGGCGGTCAATATCTGTTGAAGAGATGCCGCCAGGGAGGCAAGGTCAGATTCTCTCTCGGAACCCTCTTCGGCAAGCAGGCGCACGAGACATGTCCATGCGCCGAAAGCTAAAACCAGAAAAATAAAGACAGCTAAGAAGGGCATACCCTGTCCCTCCCCGACCGCTTGGCCTCAAGCAGGGCTTCATCGGCGGCGCCAATGAGCTCTTTTTCCTCCGCGGCATCATCCGGGAATGCGGCGACCCCCAAAGAAACGCGGACCGCGATCTTTTCACGCCTCAGACTGACATCCTTATCGGACAATGAACGCCGGAAACTTTCAGCCAGGCGGACAGCCTCTTTCTTTTGAACACCTGGCAGGATGACGCCGAATTCTTCGCCGCCATAACGGAAGACAAGCTGCCCCGGAAGGTCAAAAGAAGTTTTGAGCCACTGAGCCATCTTTTTCAACACGGCGTCGCCTGCCATATGCCCGTAGGTATCGTTGATGGCCTTGAAATGGTCGATATCGAGCATGAGGAAAGAAATGCAGGAATTCTCACGGCGGGCCCGCAGGAATTCCTCCTTCAACCTGTCGGCGGCATAACGCCTCAGATAGATGCCTGTCAGGCCGTCCGTGATGGAAAGCGCCTGCATCTGCCCGAAATAAACGGCATTTTCAATGGCGAGCTTTGCGATGTCCCCGATAACGGAGAGCAGCCGAAGGTCGTCGGAAGAATATTGACGTTCCGCCCGGGCATCGATCCTCAGGATCCCCAGCGTCTGCGACTCTGTTTCCAGGGGAACGGCCATCAGGGACTCGACCGGGCGCCTCACCTCCGCCTTGAGGCGTTCCGGGTCGAAACGGAAATCATTGGACGCCGATTCGACCAGAAGAGGCTGGTTATGACGCAAGACCCATGCATCGAAAAGGTCGCCTGTCTTTTCACGGATGCGGATCGATTCGTCCTCTCTCTTCAGGACCCTCAATCCCAATCGATGGGTCGCCGGATTGACCAGGTATAAAAGAACGTTGCCTCGCGCTTCAAAGAGCTCAAAAAGCTCCCCGGCAACGATCCCGCAGATACGATCCAGAGACACTTCATTGTTGAGACTCTGGGTAAACTTCTCCAGCCGCTCGTAGCTTTTGATTTTCTTCTCGAGCGCAACCCGCAGATCGCCCAGGCGCGCAATCTCCTGTTCGGCAATGTTGAATGTCTCAAAAACCTCTTCTTTTTTCAGGGTCAGGCGTGTCAGGACAGAGCGGCTGGCTTGGAACCGCAAAAGGAGAAGGAAGAACAAAAGGCAGTAACCGAGAATGATCCATACGAAAAACCTGGAGAAGAAAATCAAAAAAATAAAAAAGGTCAGCCCGAGGCCGGCGAGGAGGGAAAAAAATGCCAGAATGAAAAAAGTTCTCGAGGGTTTATACAATGGTCTTTTCGGTGTCTGCGTTAAAGAAATGGACCTTGCTCATGTCAAAAACAAGGTCCATATCTGCATTGACCGCAGGCCTGTCATGGGCGCCGACGCGAGCGATGAAATTATGCTTGCCCGTGTTCAGGTAAAGATAGACTTCGGAGCCCATGGGCTCGACGACCTCGCAGATAACGCTCACGACGTTTTCTGCGGGGGCTTCGGACACGAAAAGCTTGTCATAGATGTCTTCGGCGCGGATGCCGAAAATGACATCGCGTCCGACGTAACCTGCAAGACTCGGTTCCATTTCTTTGAGGATCCGGACGCGCAGGTTCCCTTCATCAAAATAGAAACGCCCGTCCGACTTGACCACCTTGCCTTTCATAAAATTCATCGGCGGCGAGCCGATAAAACTCGCCACAAATTTATTGATGGGTTTATCGTAGATCGTGATGGGGTCGGCGATCTGCTGGACCACGCCGTCCTTCATGACCGCGATCCTGTCGCCCATCGTCATGGCTTCCGTCTGATCGTGCGTCACATAGATCATGGTCGTCTGCAGGCGGATATGCAGCTTATGGATCTCCGTGCGCATCTGCACGCGCAGCTTGGCGTCGAGATTGCTCAAGGGTTCGTCAAAAAGAAAAACCGTGGGTTTGCGCACGATGGCCCGCCCGACGGCCACGCGCTGGCGCTCGCCGCCGGAAAGCTCCCTGGGCTTGCGCTCCAAATAATGCTTGATCCCCAGGATGTCCGCCGCTTCGTTCACGCGGCGCACGATCTCCGACTTCGGGTATTTTCTCAACATGAGCCCGAACGCCATATTCTCAAAAACGGTCATGTGGGGATAAAGGGCGTAGTTCTGGAAAACCATCGCGATGTCGCGGTCTTTGGCGGGGATATCGTTGACCAGCCTGTCGGCGATATAGATCTGACCTTCCGTCACTTCCTCCAACCCTGCGATCATGCGCAGGGTCGTCGACTTTCCGCAACCGGACGGACCCACCAGGACCAGAAATTCCTTATTTTCGATCCCCAGCGTGACGCGGTCAACGGCGCGGGCGCCTCCGGCATAAACCTTGCTGACGTTGCGTAAACTGACTTGGGCCATGATGTCGCTTCGCTCCAATTCCCAATTACCAATTTCCAGACTCCAAACAATCTCGTAATCTATTCCGGCATTTAAAGTTTGGAGTCAGAATTTTAAAATGTTATCACAAAAAACTTAACCGTGTCAACTACAATAATCGATCAACTGGTGCAGCGTCTCCTTCAGGGCCTTCCTGTGGACGATCATGTCCAGAAGGCCGTGCTCCAGCATGAACTCGGACCGCTGGAATCCTTCCGGTAATTTTTGCCGCGTTGTCTGCTCGATCACGCGTGGACCGGCAAAACCGATTAGCGCTTTGGGCTCGGCGATGATGATATCTCCCAGGCCGGCAAAAGACGCCATGACGCCGCCCATGGTCGGATTGGTCAGGACCGAAATGAACAAGAGGCCCGCTTCGTGATGCCGCCGCAAGGCCGCGGATGTCTTGGCCATCTGCATCAGGCTGAAAATCCCCTCATACATCCTGGCGCCGCCGCCGGATCCGGAGATAATCGTCAGAGGCAGCCGTTTTTCAATGGAAAACTCGATCGCCCGGGTGATCTTTTCCCCAACGACCGCGCCCATGGATCCCATGATAAACCGGGAATCCGTAATCGCGATAACGGCCTTTTTGCCGAAGATCTCCCCCTGGCCCGTGATCACGGCCTCTGCGAGCGAGGTCGCCTTCTGGTCCTCCGCAAGTTTCTGCGTGTAAGACTTGATCCCCCTGAATTCCAAAGGGTCGGTGCTGGACATTTTTTTATCGAATTCCTTGAAGGAATCCGCGTCCACGATCATCTCCAGTCTTTCGGGCGCCGTGACGTTAAAATGAAAATGACACTTGGGGCATACCTTAAGATTTTCCTCAAGGGTCTTCTTATAGATAGGCTCGCCGCACTCCTGGCATTTCGTCCAGAGGCCCTCGGGGATCTCTCTTTTGCGGATCTTGACAACCGTATATTTGGGCTTGCTGAAAAAAGCCATGGGCGCCGAGCGTTATAGTTTGTTGATGACGAGGCCGCTGAGCAATTTCGGATAGAAATACGTGGATTTTTGCGGCATGACATGGCCGCCCAGGGCGATCGAGCGGATCTGTTCCATCTTGGTCGGATTGAGGACGAAGACAGCGCCATAGGCGCCGCTGTCGACTTCGGCGACGGCGCGCCCCAGATCGATCTCGTAGGCGATATCCTCCAAGGCGATCTTGCAAAGATGGTCAAAAGCAACCTTGTGCAGGATGACGACATCCAGGTTCTTATAATCTTTCGGCCCTTCCTGAATCATCTTGTTGCATGCGCGCTTTTCAGAAAGCTTTAACAGGTAAAAATGATGGTCTTTGTAAAGACCGAAGACGCCAACATCTTCCTGCCGCTCTTTCATGGCGGCCGACAGCTCCTTGGCGCCCGGCACTTCCTTAACGTCAAAACAGGACGACAAATCCTCAACGGCAAAGGCGGCATTCTTGATCAGCCTGTGGGTGGGTAAAATACACAACCCCTCGTCTTCGAGGGGCGTCAGGTATGTCATGATATAATTATAGGAATCTTTGAGGCCGGCCGGGGATTCCTTGCGTTTGAGCTCGCGGAACATCCTGGCGACTTCATGACGGTGATGGCCGTCGGCGATAAAAAGCTGCTTATCGCCCAGGAACTCCTTGAACTGACCGATCAGCGTCTCCTCCGTGACCCGCCAGAGCCGGTGCCTGATATCTTCATCATCGACAATATCAAAGAGGGGTTTTTGAGGAAAGACATGTTTCTTAAAGATACCCTCTAACACGGCTTTGGGGTCGGAAAAAACGGTAAAGATGGGGCTCAGGTTTGCCTCGACGCTCTTCAAAAGCCTCAGGCGGTCCTCTTTGGGGGCCGTATGGGTGTGCTCATGCGGATAGACCGAACGGTCCTGCCCATCATCATCCAGCCGCATCAAAGCGATGACACCGAGGCGCGTCTTTTTTTCTCTTTCGTGCGTAAATACCTGTTCGTAGAAATAGATACCGCGCTCGTTATCCTGCGTCAAAACACCCCGGCGCAGCCATTCCTCGAGGTAACCGCCGGCCCGCGTATATTTGTTTTCGCGGTCATTGTCGGCGCTGAAATCCTTGCCCAGGATGAGACGGATGATGTTATAGGCGTGCCTCTGGTAAAACTGCTCCTGTCCTCCTGCATCGATGATATCATAAGGAGGACAAACGACCTTGGAAATATCCTCTACGACTTCCAGATTATAGTGCACGCCTGCAAAAGGTTCTATTTTGGCCATGGGTAGAGACCGCCTCCTGCTGTTGCACCCAGGACATCCATCGCCCAATCTGCTGCATCCAGGGTGCGGCCGGGAACAAAATACTGATGACATTCATCGGTCAAGGCATATAACATTACCACAAACAACACAATAAGTAAAGCCCGAATTCTGCGGCGGCCCCCCGCGGCGGCCATGGCCCGCATCAATAAAACCCCTAAAGGAAGATATTCCAAAAAGTGGAGAATTTTATCGGCGCCGCAGAAGAGAGGTGGAACAGCACTTCCTGGAATAGACGAAAGAAAGAAGATTAAAAGGGCATATCCGCCCACAAAAGCCCAAGGAATGACCAAATGGTTTCTGGGCATTATTTTGCGCTGCCAGGACACGATGAACAACTGGATTTGCTTCCAGCCGAAGGACAGGACGCCGGCGCTCCCTTACGGTAATCGGTAGCATAAAACCCGGACCCCTTAAATATGATGCCGGAGCCGGAGCTGATCAGGCGCACGACTTTCCTTTTGTGGCATTTCGGACAGACTTTGATCGCCTCGGCCGTGATGGAGTGGGATTTCTCGAAACGGTGGCCGCAGGCCTTGCACTCGTATTCATACGTAGGCATTTCTCAACCCCCTTCAGATGATACCCTTTAACTTAAATCTATATTCCTCAGCCGTGCAAATTCTTCGATGAGTTTTCTCTGGGCCGCGTTCAACCCCTGGGGAATATCGACGACAATACGCACCAATTCATCCCCTTTTACGTGAGTCCTGACATCGGGAACGCCTTTATCGCGGACACGGAAGACCTTGCCGGACTGCGTTCCGGACGGAATTTTCATCTTGACATTCCCGTAGAGCGTCGGGACGTCGACCTCTGCGCCCAGGATCGCCTGGGCCGCATCAATATGGACTTCGCACAAAAGATTGTCATCCTGCCGTTCATAAAGATGATGTTTCTTGACGGCGATAAGCACGAAGAGATCCCCTTTGCCGCCTTCGCCCTCCTCGCCTTCCCCGCGGACACGCAGATGAGACCCCGTGTCTACGCCGGCGGGGACCTTGACGGATATCTTGCGGGCAACCTTCAGGCGCCCCTGGCCCGCGCATTGCGGACAGGGGGTTGTGATGACCCGGCCTTCGCCGCCGCACTTAGTACACGTCTGCGTCAGATGAAAAAACCCTTGGGAAACGGTCACCTGGCCGGTACCATGGCAATAGGAACATGTGGCCTTTTTACTGCCGGCCTTGGCGCCCGTCCCTTTGCAAGTAGGACAAAATTCGTAACGGCTGATCTGGAATGTCTTTTCCGTGCCGAAAACCGCCTCTTCCAGCGTGATCTCCAGTTCGATCTGAAGGTCGCGGCCCTGTCTGGACCTGCGGCCGCGGCGGGAGCCCCCTCCAAAGATATCGGCGCCGCCAAAGAGCTCGTCAAAAATACTCCCCTCTGCGCCTCCGAAATGGACTCCTGCGCCGCCCCGGCCTCCGAACACCTCCTCGAAGATGCTCGAAAAATCGGCGCCGCGGAAGATATCCTCGGTCGAATAGCGCTGGTCGATCCCGGCGTGGCCATACTGATCGTAAAGCCGGCGCTTGTTCTCGTCCGAAAGAACCGCGTAAGCCTCCGAGATCTCCTTGAATTTCTCTTCGGCCTCTTTTTTCTGGGAGGCCTCCACGCGGTCCGGATGGTACTTCATGGCCAGCATCCGGTACGCCTTCTTGATCTCGTCGATCGTCGCAGATTTGGAAACACCAAGGATCTCGTAATAATCGCGCTGTGTCGTCATGCCCTTCACGCTTTATTGCTTGCCGTCTTCTTCCTTGTATTCCGCATCGATGATATCATCATCTTTGCCGCTGCCCGAAGGCTTGGCGCCGTCCGCTTTAGGCTCTTCAGCGGCCCCATCTGACGCAGGCCCCTTGCCTTTGGCCCCTGCTTGCTGTTGTTTCTGGGCTGCCTCCTTATAGATGGCCTCAGCCAGCTTATGCGACGCCTGGGTCAACTCTTCCATGCCCTTCTTGATCTTGTCGGTATCCTTGCCTTTCATCGCCTCTTTCAAAGCCGCGAGCTTCTCTTCAATGGCTTTCTTCTCGGCATCAGAAACTTTACTGCCGTATTCCTTCAAAGACTTTTCCGTCGAATAGATCAAGGTATCGGCCTGATTGCGGGCCTCCACTTCTTCCTTCTTCTTCTCGTCCTCTCCGGCGAATTTCTCGGCTTCCTTGACCATCTTGTCGATCTCTTCTTTGGAGAGCTTGTGGGGCGCCGTGATGCGGATCGACTGCTCCTTGCCTGTCCCGAGGTCTTTGGCGTTGACATGGACGATGCCGTTGGCATCGATATCGAATGTCACCTCGATCTGCGGGATGCCGCGCGGCGCCGCCGGGATCCCTACCAGGTCGAAACGGCCAAGCTCCGTATTGTCGTTGGCCATCGGCCTCTCGCCCTGCAGGACGCGGATGGTAACGGCCGTCTGGTTGTCCGCCGCCGTTGAGAACACCTGGCTTTTTTTGGTCGGGATCGTCGTATTTCTTTCGATCAGCTTCGTGGAAACGCCGCCCAGGGTCTCGATACCCAAAGACAAGGGCGTCACGTCCAAAAGAAGGACATCCTTGATGTCCCCTTTGATGATCGCTGCCTGGACAGCCGCGCCCATGGCGACGCACTCCATCGGGTCGACGCCGCGCTCGATCTTCTTGCCCACAAAATCCTCGACAAACTTCTGGACGATGGGCATGCGGGTCGGTCCGCCCACCATGATGATCCTGTGGACGTCCGATGCCTTGACCTTGGCGTCTTCCAATGCTTTCTCCATAGGGGCGCGGCATTTGTCGATGATCGGCCTGACCAGCTCTTCGAGCTTGGCGCGCGTGATCGACATCGTCAAATGCTTGGGCCCCGTGTTGTCCGCCGTGATGAACGGCAGGTTGATGTCTGTCGTCAGCGTGCTGGACAGCTCGATCTTGGCCTTCTCGGCCGCTTCCCGGATCCTCTGGATCGCCATCCTGTCGTTGCGCACGTCGATGCCTGAATCTTTCTTAAACTCGGAGGCGATATAATCGATCAGGGTATTGTCCATGTCGGTGCCGCCCAATTGCGTGTCGCCGTGCGTGGACTTGACCTCAAAAACGCCCTCCGCCATCTCCATGATGGTAACGTCCAGGGTTCCGCCGCCCAGGTCGAACACCATGATCTTCTGTTCCTTGCCTGCCTTGTCCAGGCCGTAGGCCAGACATGCCGCCGTCGGCTCGTTGACGATGCGCAGGACCTTCAGGCCTGCGATCTCGCCGGCATCCTTGGTCGCCTGCCGCTGATTGTCGTCAAAATACGCCGGGCAGGTGATCACGGCCTCGTTGACCGGCTCGCCCAGATAGCTTTCAGCGTCCTGTTTGATCTTCTGCAGGATAAACGCCGAGATCTGTTGAGGCGTGTACTCTTTGCCGAAAACCTTGAATTTATGGTCTGTCCCCATCTTGCGCTTGGCCGCCATGATGGTGCCTTCCGGATTGATGGCCGCCTGACGCCTGGCCGGCTCGCCGACAAGACGCTGGCCGTCCTTCGTAAACGCCACGTAAGACGGGAATGCCTTGCCTCCGCCGACCGTCGTGCCTTCTGCCGAAGGAATGATCACGGGCCTGTTGCCTTCCATAACAGACGCCGCTGAATTCGATGTCCCTAAATCAATACCGATAATTTTTGCCATAATGTCCTCCTCAATCCCGCCTCTGGCGGGATTAAAAATTATCCTTCCTTTTATTTCTTTTCTACTCTTTTGGCCACCCTCACCTTGGCCGTGCGGATGACCTTGTCGTTCAATCTGTAGCCTTTTTGCATCTCTTCGATCACCTCGCCGTCCTCGTGATCGCAAGACTCCGTCTGCACCAGCGCCTCATGCTGGTTGGGATCGAACTTCTTCCCCTTGGCCGAGATCGCGGAAACGCCGCGTTTTTTCAAGAGTTCATAAAGATGCGCCAGAATCATTTCGATGCCTTTCAAGAAGACATCCGAATTCTCCTGCCCTTTTTCCGCAGCCTCTACCGACCTTTCGAGATCATCCAGGATCCCCAGAAGATCAACGATGATGTCCTCGTGGGCGTATTTCTGGAACTCCTGCTTGTCGCGCTCCACGCGTTTGCGCATATTGTCAAAATCCGCCTGCTGGCGCAAGAGCCTGTCCCAGGTCTCTTGGGCCTTTGCGGCCCCTTCCTTCAGTTTCTCGTATTCCTCTTTTTTCAACGTGACTGTATCTCCGCCGCCGGCGTCAACGCCTGGAAGCTGGTCCTCCTTGCCGGCCCGAATAGCCTCCGGCTCCGAAGGATGATGGTTCTTTTTATCGTTCACATGGTTGTTCTTATTCATGGCGATCAATTATTCCTACCTTGCGCTTCGCCCAGGAGATAAAGCACCGCGTCGAGAAAAAGCCGGATCCTGTCAAAATCTCTCGATGTTCCTGGCGAAAGCCTCAGAGACGTACTCGATAAGAGGAATGACCTGATCATAAGCCATTCTTTTGGGGCCGATCAGGGCCAGGCGACCCGACCGTTTATGCTTATCCTCATAACGCGAAACAACGACCGCGCAATGCTCCATCTGCGGGCAGGCGATCTCTTTGCCGATATAAACCTGCGTCTGACCCGAAAAGTTGCGTTTGATCAAGTCGATCATCTCTTCCTTCTTGTCCAAGATCTCCAGGATCATCTGGACTTTGTGAATATCGGAAAATTCCGGGTGTTCCAGAAGATAGCGCGCCCCGCACGCGTATGTCCTCTCGATTTCCTTTTCGTTAAAATATACAAGGCTTGTGTAATGCGTGAAATCCGACATGATCCGGCTCGTCTCTTCAAAGAGATCATCGAACTCCTGCACCTTGAGTTCATAGATTTTGTCGATAAACTCCGTTTCTCTCGAAGAAAGCTTCTTTTTGTTCATCAGGACGTTGATATAGAGCCTGTACCCTTCGTCGGTCGGGATGCGGCCGGCAGAGGTATGGGGATGGGTCAAAAACCCCAGTTCTTCAAGTTCGGAAAAAACATTGCGTACGCTGGCCGAGCTTAGAGCCAGTCTCTTTTTTCTACGCAGAGATTCCGAAGAAATGGGCGCGGCCGAATTGAGATACATCTCAATCGAAGCCAGCAGGATCTCTTTATTCCTTGAATCGTGATCTGTCAACCTAGGCATCAGCTACCCTTTATATTAGCACTCATTAAATCGGACTGCTAAAATAAAAATAGTACCATAATTTAGTGGTTTGTCAACTCTATTAGAAACAACCTGCACTATAAACGGCATCGCACTGAAAGGCGGGGTTTCTAAAGAAGCGTTTTCTAACGGGGCAACCACTAAAAAATCAATCCGTCTTTTTAGCGCAACATCAAAAGAAGCAGGGGGTTAACGTTCTTGACGGCGTTTTTCCCTGGTGAGCTTTGCTTTATGTTTCTCGATCTGTCTTGCCAAGTCGAGAAAGGCCGCGTTAATGGCCGCGCAATAATCTTTCCCGCACTCGCGGCAATGGATGGCGGCGGAAGGCAGAAACAAACTTAAAGACGCAAAGAATTCGTCTTTCTTGTGCGGATTTTTATCCAAAACGCCGTGCAGAGACGTCAAATCATCCTTGAAACGCTTCAGGTGCTTGGCGACCTTGGCCGCCTTCTGGTCAAAACACTCCTTGATCGCCGGGTCTTCTTCCACATGGCTCATGGTAAACGTGATATTCATCTCATCTCCCTTTCTCGCTTCGCTCGATCGATGACACAGATTCTTAAAAACGGATTACACAGATCGAATCTCTTTACCCTTGGTCTTTTTTGAATTCCAATCCCTTTTTCCCCATCTTCACCGCGATCCTATCTCCAGGGCCGAAATCCCCTTTAAGAAGCCCCAGGGCGATGGGGTCCTGCACCAGCTTCTGGATCAGACGCTTCAGAGGACGCGCGCCGTAGACAGGGTCAAACCCCTCCTTGGCGAGAAATATCTTAGCATCCTTGTCCACAGAAATCAAAATATGCTTCTCATCAAGCCTCGCCTGCAATTCCTTGAGCCGGATATCGACGATATGCAGGATGTCCGCCTCGTCCAGCGGCTTGAAGATGACGATCTCATCGATGCGGTTCAGGAATTCCGGCCGGAAATGGTCTTTGAGGGCCTGCTGGATCTTGTCCTTCACCTTAAGCCGGTCCTTCTCGGCACCGATGAGCTCGGTGCCGATATTGGACGTCATGATGATCACCGTGTTCTTGAAATTGACGATCCGGCCCTGGCCGTCGGTCAGGCGGCCGTCATCCAGGATCTGCAGGAAAACGTTGAAGACCTCAGGATGCGCCTTTTCGATCTCGTCAAAAAGGACGACGCTGTAAGGCCGCCGGCGCACGCGCTCCGTCAGCTGGCCCCCCTCCTCGTAACCGACGTATCCCGGCGGTGCGCCGATGAGGCGCGAGACCGTATGTTTCTCGGTATATTCCGACATGTCGATACGCACGAGTGCGTTCTCGTCGTCGAACAAAAACCACGCCAGCGACTTGGCGAGCTCGGTCTTGCCGACGCCTGTCGGCCCGATGAAGATAAATGTGCCCAAAGGCCTGTTCTGGTCGCTTAAACCCGTGCGCGAACGGCGGATGCAATCCGAGACCAGCCCCAGCGCCTCGTCCTGGCCCACCACCCGTTCTTTAAGCCGCCCTTCCATCTCAAGAAGCTTATGGCTTTCTGCCTCCATCAGCTTGGATAAAGGGATGCCTGTCCATTTGGAAACGACCCTCGCGATGTCTTCCTCATCCACTTCTTCCTTAAGCATGGCTTTTTCTTTCTGCAGGGCCGCCAGTTCTTTGTTGGCCGTATCCAGCTTTTTCTGCAAACCGGCAAGCACGCCGTAACGGATCTGCGCCACACGGTCCAGGTCGCCGGAACGCTCCGCCTTCTTTTCACCGGCCTTCGCCTCTTCGATCTCCGTCTTGATCGCCCGGATGCCGCTGATCGCATCTTTCTCTTTCTTCCAGTGCGCCGACAACCCTTCTTCCTGGGTTTTCAAGCCCTCCAGTTCTTTCTCGATCTTCTCAAGCCTTTCCAAAGACGGCTTGTCTTTCTCTTTCTTCATGGCCTGGCGCTCGATCTCCAGCTGCATCTTGCGGCGCTTGACTTCGTCAAGCTCCTGAGGCAGGCTGTCGATCTCGATGCGCAGGCGCGACGCCGCCTCATCGATCAGGTCGATGGCCTTGTCAGGCAGGAACCTCTCGGTGATATAGCGGTGGGACATCTCGGCCGCAGCGATCAAGGCCGCATCCTTGATGCGCACGCCGTGATGGACCTCGTATCTTTCTTTCAGGCCGCGCAGGATCGCGATGGTGTCCTCCACCGACGGCTCTCCGATGAACACCGGCTGGAACCGGCGCTCCAGGGCCTTGTCTTTTTCGATATATTTCCTGTATTCGTCCAACGTCGTCGCGCCGATGCACCGCAGCTCGCCCCTCGCCAAAGCAGGTTTAAGCATGTTGGAGGCATCCACCGAGCCTTCGGCGGCGCCGGCGCCGACGATCGTATGCAGCTCATCGATAAAAATGATGACCTGGCCCTCTTTGGACTGGATCTCTTTTAAGACGGCTTTCAGCCGGTCCTCGAATTCCCCGCGAAACTTGGAACCGGCGACCATGGAGGCGATATCCAGAACGATGAGCTGCTTGTTCTTCAATCCCTCCGGCACGTCCCCCTGGGCGACGCGCTGGGCGAGGCCTTCGACGATGGCGGTCTTGCCCACACCGGGATCGCCGATCAAAACAGGATTGTTTTTTGTGCGGCGGCTCAAAACCTGGACCACGCGGCGGATCTCCTCGTCGCGGCCGATGACAGGATCAAGCTTGCCGCGGTTGGCCAATTCCGTCAGGTCGCGGCCGTATTTTTCAAGCGGCTGGAACTTGTCTTCAGGGTTCTGGTCGGTGATATGCTGGGCCCCCCTGACTTCCTTCAGGGCCTCCAGAAACCCGTTTTTGTCGACGCCGGCGCCTCTCAGGATATCGCTCAGCTTGGCATCAACGTCGAGACAGGCCAAAAACAAGTGCTCGACAGAAATATAGCTGTCCTTGAGCATCTCCATATACGTCTTGGCCTTGTCGAAAGCGCTGTTGGCTTCCCGCGAAAAATAGACCTCGCCCCGGGTCCCGCGCACCTGATAATAGG
Organism: uncultured Planctomycetia bacterium; assembly: GCA_964471325.1. Taxonomy (GTDB): domain Bacteria; phylum Omnitrophota; class Gorgyraeia; order Velamenicoccales; family Velamenicoccaceae; genus Velamenicoccus. Next base: position 5,057 of record CAYYFL010000018.1, on the reverse strand, counting down.
TATTCAGGACGTCCTCGATCCTTTTGATCAAGGGATAGACGCCGACCCCCATCTTCTCAACGACAAGAGGTACAACGCCTTCTTTTTGGCGCAAAAGGCCGAGGGCCAGATGCAGGCAATCCACCTGCTGATGGCCGCGCTCCCTGGCTTCGGTCACCGCCTGCTCAACAGCTTCCTGGGTTTTTACGGTCAAATTTTCGGGCTTCATTCTTCCATCTCCAAAATCACTTTGACGCCGCTGATATTGACGCCTTTCTCATCCATCAGGTAATGGATGTACTCCAGTCTCTTGATGTCCTTCATGGAATAAAAACGGATCTTCTTGAATTTGCGCTTGGGGGCGACGAGGCCTTCTTTCTCGAGGGCGCGCAAGGTCCATTCCGGCATCTGCAAAAGCTGACTGACGATGCCGATGGCATAAACGGCGTCGGACTCCGAGATCTTTATCTTTGGCTTCATGGCCTTCTCTTATTTGACCTATGATAATAATTTAACACATTTAACTAATTTTGTCAAATTAATTAATTTCCTGATCCTCCCACCGGCGAAGCTAAAATCTACACCTCATACTCTCTGAGCTTCTCGGCCACGATCGCAGGCAACAGTGCCGTCACGCGAATGCCGTCCTCGCCGTAACGGATGTCTTTGACGTGGCCCTGGGAATAAATCAGATCGACCAGATCCATGCGCGCGATCGGCAGCTTCAAGCTGGTCTCCAACGAATACCCTTGCAGACTTTTCTCAATATGCCTGACAAGTTCGTCGAGATTGCGTTTGTGAAGCGCCGAGATCGCCACGGCGCCAGGGTATTGCTTTTGAAAACGGCCCGGGCCTTCTTCGTCCTCCAAAAGATCGATCTTGTTTAGTGCCAGAACGACCTTTTTGTCCTGGGCGCCGAGCTCGTTTAAGACCTGACAGACGGACGCATAGTGTTCGCTGACGTAAGGCGAGCCGATATCCAGGACGTGGACCAGAAGGTCCGCCTGGACGACTTCTTCAAGGGTCGCCTTAAAGGCCTCAATCAAGTGGTGCGGCAGATCGCGGATGAAACCGACGGTATCCGAGAAAACGACCTTCTGGTGATTGGGAAGCGCCAGGGAACGCGCCAAAGGATCGAGAGTCGTAAACAGCCCTGCACTTACCGTCTGGCCGCCCTGCGTCAGGGCATTGAAAAGAGTCGATTTTCCAGCGCTCGTGTAGCCGACAAAAACAATAGTAGGCAGGGATATCTCGTCGCGGCGGCCCCTGAGCGCCTTGCGCCGCACGGCCAGGGCCTTCAGGTCGTCTTTGAGTTTTTTGATGCGCTCGCGGATGCGCCTGCGGTCTTCTTCGAGTTTCTGTTCGCCGGGGCCCCTTGTCCCGATACCTCCGCCCAGCCGCGACAATTCCGTGCCTTTGCCGCTCAACCGCGGCAGACGGTATTCCAGCTGCGCCAATTCCACCTGGGCCTTTCCCTCGGGACTGCGGGCGCGCCTGGCAAAAATATCCAGGATCAGCTGCGTGCGATCGATGACCTTGGCCTGCAAGACATTTTCAAGGTTCTTGTGCTGGGTGCCGCTCAAATCGTGATTAAAGATCACCGTGTCGATCTCTTCGGAGGCGACAATATCCGCCAACTGCCTGGCCTTGCCTTTGCCGATATAAAGATCAGGCGTCGTCTCCGGCCTGTGGCACACCTCTTCCAAGACGACATCGGCGCCTGCGGTCAAGGCCAGTTCTTTGAGTTCACGCTGGGCCTCGACAATATCGCGGCGTCTTTTCTCCAGATCAAACCTGACGGTCAATAATAAAACTCGTTCCTTCATTTTGCCTATAATGGGTTTCTTTTCCGTTCAAAATGAACTCCAAGCTTACGCCGTAAATTTCCCGAAGGCTGGCTTGGCCGGCCGGAGAGGAAATTTACAAGTGTTCAAGCGAGGAGTCAACGTTTAATTCCTTCATTTTGCCTATAATGGGTTTCTTTTCCGTTCAAAATGAACTCCGCAGCCTGCCTCAAAATTATCGCAGGAGAATTTTGAGGCGTTTAGGCTGGGTTTATTCTCTTCAGCCATGAGCTACCCTCTCCGCAATCATTCTGGCGGTCTGGGCCAAATCATCGTCTGCGGCAACCTTGATCCATTCAATCCCGGGCTCCCGGCAGAACCACGTCATCTGCCTTTTGGCAAGATGCCTCGTATTGCGCTTCATGAGTCGCACAGCCTCCTCCAATCCATATTGCCCTTTGAGGAAACCTTCAATCTCGCGCACCCCGATGCACTGCGAGGCTGTCCGGCCCAGGCTCCGCTTCAATAGGCGCCGGACTTCATCCAACAGGCCGCCATGGACCATAAAATCCACTCTCTGGTCAATACGGGCGTACAAATCCGCCCGGTCCCTTTCCAGGCCGAAGATGCGCACGTCATAAGCCGCAGCCAACCCCTGCCTTTTTTGTTGGAGTTCCGAGATCGGCCGGCGCGTCATCTCAAAAACCTCAAGGGCGCGGATGAGTCTTCTGGTGTCATGGATATGGATGCGGCCGGCGGCCCGGGGATCCACCTCGTTCAGACGCTGATGCAAGAAAGGATTCCCCTTTTCGGCGGCCAGACGTGCCAGCGAAGAACGGATCCTGGCCGAGGACTTCTCCTCAAAGATCCCATGGATAAAAGAACGGACATAAAGGCCTGTCCCTCCCACAACGACAGGGACCTTTTTTCTTTTAACGATCTCCCTCGTCTTCCGGGTGGCGGCAAGGCAGAAGGCGGCGACGCTGTATTCTTGTGACGGCGGGATGACGTCCAGGAGATGGTAAGGATATTTCCTGCGCAAAGGCGCGGCCAGCTTGTCCGTCATGATGTCCATGCCTTTATAAATCTGCATGGAATCTGCGGAGATGTATTCACAAGGCAGATATTTAGACAGGTTCAAACCCACCTGCGTCTTGCCTGAACCCGTCGGGCCGACGATAAACACAACAATGTGGTCTTTCATAAGAAAAAGGGATTACCAGCCCGACTGATAATCCCTTCATTTTGCCTATAATGGATGATTCCTTGCAAAATGAACTCCGAGCTTCGGCAAAACTATGTTTTGCCAGGCAGGAAATTTCCCGAAGGCTGACTTGGCCAGCCGGAGAGGAAATTTTCAAGTGTTCAAGCGAGGAGCCAACGTTGATTCCTTAACTTTGCCTATAATGGGTTTATTCTCCTCAAAATAGGCCGGCGTCATTCACTCCAAAGGAAAAACCTTGGCAAGGAATCCGTCCGACTCCAATTTTCCTTTGGCTTCCTCAGCCTCTTTCTCCGTCGCATAGCGGCCGACGCGGATACGGCACAGTTTTTTGCCGGACAACATGCACAAGACGGAATAAACATTGTATCCCTTCGCCTTGAGCTGATTGATGCACTCCTGCGCATTGTCGAAATTGGTGAATGCGCCGACCTGCACCGTATAATAAGACCCGGATCCCTGGAGGCGGCGCGCGTCTTTAGCCTCAAAGGAGAGGGGAAATTCCTTCTGGAGCTTGTCGTAATATTTTTTGAACAACTCCCGGTCGCCCCGTTTCAGGTATATCTCCGCAAGGCGGAAATAAAGGGTCGCGCGCCGCCTGGGCGACGGATCCGTGCGCAGGAACTGCTCGTAGACCTTCAGGGCCTCGCCGTAATTCTCCTGGAGGAACTCGATGTCCCCGAGGCCCATATAAGCGTCCTCGTAATAAGGAGAACCGCTATACTGGTCGACGATGACCTGGAAGTTCTTTTTGGCGGTGAGGAAATCGAAGAGGTTGACGTAGCTGGCGCCCGTCAGATAATTGGCCTGGGAGATGATCGCCGGATTATCGGGATGCTCTTTGACCGCCTTGACGCATTCGTCGATCGCCTGCACATACTGCCTCTGCAAAAACAAAAGTTGCGCCTTATCCAGGATGCCATCTGCCGGCGCCGCGGCACAAGCCGTCACCCCAACCGACAACAGCGCCCCGAGAACCTGGACAAAGATAATATTATGCTTTTTTCGCATGCTTTTTTAAGGATTGAGAGATGCTTTTCTGGAGCTCCAGCAGCTCTGCATGCCTGCGTTTCTTTGTGGCCTGCGGGACGCCGTCAGGGAACTCTGCGGCCTTCGTGTGCGGCCGCACGGAATACTTGAAGATAAAAGCCGAGTCAAAACGCACGTTCTTGACCAGCTCATATGTCGCGCGGAAATCCTCCTCTGTCTCTGTCGGGAATCCCACGATGAAGTCCGAGCTCAGTTCCCCATTATATACAATGGAACGGTAGAGGTCTACAAGTTCGCGATATTTTTCGGCCGTATATCCCCGGTTCATCATGGCCAGGACCCTGTCCGACCCTGATTGCGCCGGCATGTGGAGATACTTCCTGACCACCGGGATATCCCGCATGGCTTCGAATAATTCTTTTTTTGTGTCTTTCGGATGCGAAGTGATAAACGACAAACTCTTGAGCCCTTTGACCTTGGCGACTTTTTCCAAAAGCTCAGGGAACCCGCAGCCCCTGTTTTCTGTACTCTGTTCTCTGTACTCTGCCCCGTAGGCGCTGACATTTTGTCCAAGAAGAGTAATGCTGGCTATACCGGCATCAACAGCCGCCTGGGTTTCCCTGACAATCTCGTCTGCCGGCCTGTGGCGCAGGCGGCCCCGCACATGCGGCACGATACAATAGGAACAGAAATTATCGCACCCCTCGGAGACGACGATATAAGCATGGTCTTTTTTCTCATAAAAGCCGGTGTGATATATCTCCTCTGCGCGCGCACGCTCCCTGACAGCCAGCACGTTCTCTCGCTTCTTCAGGGCCTCCTCAAGATACAAAGCGATATTATCGATCTCGCTTGGACCACACACGATATCCACATCGGGCGACCGCTTGAAGGCTTCTTTCTTGTAGTTCTGCGCCATACAGCCCAATAAACCAATGGTCTTGCGCTTGCCCTTTCCCAGGCGGCCGATCTCGCTCCAGACCTTGTCCTCCGCATGCTGGCGCACCGAACAGGTGTTGAACAAGAGGACATCCGCCTTCTTCGGATCATCCGTCATCTCGTAGCCTTCCGCCGACAGCAGC
>CAYYFL010000017.1:0-30923 GCA_964471325.1 uncultured Planctomycetia bacterium | reverse complement strand
ACGAGGCTCGCCAGCGCACCCTCCATCCCTGCGACGACGATGATGACGGCGGCCCGGCGCAGGACATTCATCCTGTCCATCACGCGGTGCACGCCGGCAACGCCAACGTCATAAAGTTTGCGCACAGATACACCCATGAGCTCCAGGGTCAACGCCGCCTCTTCCGCAACAGGGATATCGCTCGTCCCTGCCGTTACGATAAGAACGTCGCCTGCGGCAGCGGGCGACGGGCGGCGCCCCTTACGGAAAGCCGCCCTGGCTTTTTTATCATAGGAGAGGCCTTTTAATTTCGATTTTAAAAAAGAATACGCACAGGGTTCCAGGCGTGTCAGCAGAAGCGGCGCGTCCGGGTCCCTGTCGAGTTCACGGGCGATCTTGAGGATCTCATCTTTCGTCTTTCTTTGACAAAAGATGACCTCCGGGAACCCCCGTCTCGTTTGCCTGCCCGTATCCACGCAGGCAAAACCAAGGTCCACGTAGGCCTGTTTCTTCATAATTTGACGATAAAATAAAGGAGGAAGAAGATGACGATCAGGGACAGGATATAAAAATCGTTATGATAGATAAAATCTCTGACTTTCTCGATCAAAGTCCCTTCGATGGTGACAAGCGACTGGTTGGGCTTGATGCCGGGCCGGACCTGGTCCAATTGCTCTTTTTTGAACCGCAGATAGACGCCGCCGACTTTATAGGCGGGAATCACCCCGCTCTCAGCCAGTTCGACGACTTCTTTCTCCGTGATATTGAGATAGCTGGCCACCTCGCGGATGGTCAGCAGTTTATGGGTTGCCATGAACTAATGCCTTAACCGATCTTTCCGGCGGATATCCACTCGTCTATCTTTTTACGCTCGAACTTCCAATCGTTCGATTCCTTGAACGCGGGGATCTTGCCGCTGTTGGCCCAGTCGAGGATGGTATTGAGATCCACTTCCAGATAACGGGCCAAGGTTTCTGTGTCGAAAATATCTCCCAGCATGGTAGACCGCCCCTGGAAGACAGCCCCTTCGCTAATGTGCAACGATGGCGTCTTGATATTGCCCTCGATAACGGCATGTTCCTTCAAATGGATCCTCTTGGTCGCGGTCACTTCGCCCTTGACGCGGCCGGCAACCTCAATATCGTCACCGGATATGGCGGCATCCACCACCGCCTCCTCCCCGATCTCAAGAACACCCCGAACCTCAAGGGTCCCCTCAAACTTGCCGTTGATACGCAGATGCACGGGTTCCTTGAAAGAAAGGCTGCCCTGCATAGCTGAATCGACAGTGATTACCTTGTCCTCAATCTCCTTCTTCCTGTCTCTTATGGCCATGCGGCACCCCCTTATTTAGCATCACCCTCTCGAATCCTCTCAAAAACAAGAGAACCAAAAGAACCAGCAAGGTCACGACCACAGAGACCTTGAAGAACCCGCATCCGATGCTCAAACCCAACGCTGCTACAACCCACAGGCTCGATGCTGTTGTCAATCCCCGAATTCCCTCAGGGGAGCGGATGATCGTGCCGGCGCCGAGAAACCCGATGCCCGTGATGACACCGGCGGCGATCCGCGTCGGATCCATATTTGCTACAGATTTATATATATCAAAAACATGCAGCGATGTCAACATAATGAGGCACGATCCGACGCAAACAAGGATGTGCGTACGCAACCCCGCCTGGTGACGGCAAATTTGGCGCTCCAGCCCGATCAGGCCGCTTAATAGAAAAGCAACGCAAATCCTAAGTACCATTTCATTGTCTGTGATCATGTCCCTCCCCCTCCTCCAGGGGCTTACGTTACCCCAAAAGCGTGTCCATGTGTACCGATTTTTTATATTTTTTGGCCTGGAGAAGGCGCCCTGCCAGGCTCGCCACCATGGCAGCATTGTCCAAACAATAAGCTTTCGGCGCCAGACGCAGCTCAATACCCCTGCGCCGCGTCTCTTCCTGAAGCCGGGAACGCAATGTTGTATTGAACGCGACCCCTCCGCCCACAGCCAAAAGCCTGCTGTGGCTTTTTTGCGCCAAACGGCAGGCCTTGCCGACCAGGTCTTCGACGACCGCAGACTGAAATGACGCGGCCAGGTCCGCGACCGTCTCCCGGGAAAGCCTGCCATACAGCTTTTTTAAATCCCGGGCTTTGTAAAGAACGGCTGTCTTGATGCCGCTGAAACTGAAATCAACCCCCGGCCCGCAATCACAGCAAAACCTGAATGCTTCACGGGAACCCTTGCGGGCTGCCGCCTCGATGGCCGGCCCGCCGGGATACCCCAGGCCGAGAATCTTGGCCACTTTATCAAAGGCCTCGCCGGCGGCATCGTCGCGGGTCGACCCCATCAGTTTCTCGCGGCCGATACCTGTGACCTCATAAAGACTGGTATGCCCGCCTGAAACAACAAGACCTGTGAAAGGAAAAAATATCTCGCTTCCGATAAAAGCGGCGTAAAGATGGGCCTGTAAATGATTGATGCCGATGAGCGGAACCCGCCATGCCAGGCTGAGGGCCCGCGCAAAAGACAACCCAACAAGCAGAGAACCAATCAGGCCGGGCCCTTGAGTGATGGCAATGGCATCCATCTCTGCGGCCCTCAGGCGGGCCTTTTCCATCGCTTCGCGCACGACCGCGCAGATGGATTCCATCTGGGCGCGCGAAGCGATCTCCGGGATAATCCCGCCATAGGGCGCATGTTGCGCCAAGCTTGAAGCAACCACATTGGAAACGACGTCTCCGGCGTCCCGCACCACAGAGGCGCCTGTCTCATCGCAAGATGTTTCGATGCCCAAAACGTTCAACGATGCTCCCCTCAAGGGTTCTTGACGGCGTCCGATACTTCTATGAATTCATACCCTTGCCTCTGCAGAAGAGGGATCATTTCCTTCAAAACAGCGATAGTATTGGGACGGTCGTGCCCGATGCCGACGGCGACGCCGTTCTGACGGGACAGATGCGCTAATTTCATCAGCTGTTCACGGATCGATGCCGGCTCGCTGCTGTTATCGAGGAAAATATCCCTGCTGGCGAATTTCTCATGCAAGGTTTTAGCGACCGAACGAGCAACGCTCTTCGGCGCCGTCATGCTGTCCACAAAAAACAAATCATGGTCTTTGAGATATCCCAGGACGATACGCATCATGCGCGCATCTCCCGTCGCCTTGGAACCCATATGGTTATTGATCCCTTTGGCGTAAGGAATCTCTGAAAAAGCTTTATCCAGAACATGGACGATCTGAGAGGCATTCATCGTCGTCAAAAGCGTATTCGCCTCCAGGCCGTACTGTTCCTTATGAAGAGGCTCCATAGGCATATGGATAATCACTTCCTTGCCGTGAAAATGGGCCAATTCGGCCACTTTTTGGGAATATTCCTGGAAAGGCAAAATGGCCAATGTCAGATGATAATTATTATCCGTGATGATGCTTTTGTTTTTCAGGCTGTATCCCCAATCATCGATGATCAGGGCGATTTTGCCGGCAGCCGGAACCGGCGCTTCCTCTCCGGCGGGTGGCATGGGTTTCACTTCTGCGGGAAGGACTGAAGGGAACCTCCCGCCGGGCTTGGCGCCTGTACGCGTCACCGCCGAAGGCCTCTTTACCGCAGGGGCCGGCCGCCGCAGGAGATAAAAAAGAATAATGGACTGAAGAATGACGAGGATGGAAAGAAGCAGAATGACAAAATTCTTGGCGTTATTCATGAGACGCTTTCTTCCCTGCAGCATCCGGATCAACAGATGCCGCAGGCTTCAGCATCTGCTGGTAAACCTTGATCCCCTTAATGATGTCGACAGCGCGCGATAAAACCTGATCGTGCTGATAAAGATTGGCCAAAGCGGCAGAATCCGGTTTCTTCTCAACGCCTTCAAAAATCTCTTCCAGCGTGGTTTCTTTTTCCGGGACATCCATCTCTGCAGAAGATGCCTCGGGAACGATCACGTCGGGCGTAACGCCCTTTTCATGGATCGAAGCGCCCAAGGGCGTGTAATAGCGGCTTGTCGTCAACTTCAATGCTGAACCGTCACGCAAAGGCAGGACCGTCTGGACCGATCCCTTGCCGAATGTCTGGGAACCGACAATGATAGCCCTTTTCTGGTCCTGGAGGCAACCGGCCAATATCTCGCTGCCGGAAGCGCTCCCTTCGTTGACCAAAACCACCAGAGGCATGTCTTTATAGAGCGGCCCCGAACGGGATGTAAAAACCTCGTCCTGCGAAGGATCGCGGCCCTTGATGGAAACGATCACCTCTCCTCTGGGGACAAAGCGCTCAGTCACTTCCACGGCCTTATCCAAAAGGCCCCCCGGATTATTGCGGAGGTCGAGAATCAACGCATTCATCCCTTTTGACTTGAGATCCGCCAAAGCCCGGTCGAGATGATGAGGCGTCTCTTCGCTGAATTCGACGAGTTTGATATAAGCGATACCCTGTTCGAGAAGCCGGGTTTCCTTGATATCCCTGATCTCGATGGTCGCCCTCGTGATCTTGAATGTCAAAAGCTTCGCTTCTTTTTCGCGCCAGACCGTCAATGTCACCCCCGTCCCCGGCTTGCCGCGGAGCATCTTGACGGCCTGATTGAGTGTAACGTCCCTCAACACCGTGTCGTCGATCTTGACGATACGGTCATTGGGTTGTAATCCTGCCTCCCATGCCGGCGTTCCTTCGATCGGCGTAATGACGGTGACCAGATGGTCCTTAAGCGTGATTTCGATGCCGATACCCCCAAAATGCCCCGACGTATCCGCCATCAGATCCTCGTATTCTTCAGGCGTCAAAAACTGGCTATGAGGATCCAGGTTTCCCAGCATGCCCGCCAGCGCGCCGTAAATCAGATCTTTGGGCGGCACTTCGTCCACATAATGCGCCTCCACAAAAGCGAGAGCGTCAGCAAAAATTTCCAGTTCCTTATACGTCTCATTACGGCGGGCCTGGTTGATGGCCGTCATGCCGAAATTCGCCACCACCAGCGCGAGAAATACAACCATGATCCACACACAGACCCTGAGGACCCTTTTCATGCCTTCAACCTTTCGATCAGCATCTCTCTGGCCGTCTTCGGATTGGCCTTGCCCTTAGACAGACGCATCACCTGGCCGACCAGAAACATCACGGCGTTTTCCTTACCGGCCTTGAAGTCATCGACGGATTTCTTGTTGGCGGCGATAACCTCATCGATCACGGCCGACAGGCTCCCCGCATCCGAAACCTGGGCGAGGTTCTTTTCTTCCACGATCTTGGCGGCGGGCTTGCCGCTCTCAAGCATCTCCTGCAATACTTCTTTTCCGGCGAGTTGACTGATCTTACCGGTCTCAACCAGATCGACAAGCTCAACAAGGGATGCCGGCGTCAAGCGCAAATCCCTTATATCCCGTCCGCGGGAATTCATGTGGAAGGAAACAGGGCCGATCAGCCAATGAGCGATCTTCTTGGGTTTGTCGTAAAGCTCCAGGCATGCCTCAAAGAAATCCGCAAAACTTTTAGCGGCTGTCAGCGTCGCAGCGTCCTTGCCGGAAAAACCGAACGCCGCGGCAAACCGGTTCCGTTTTTCTTTAGGCAATTCCGGCAATCCCTGTCTCGCTTCTTCGATCTCGGAAGCCGAGATCACAAAAGGCGGCAGGTCGGGCTCCGGAAAATAGCGGTAATCATGCGCCTCTTCCTTGGACCTCATCGGTAACGTCATCTGTTTCTTTTCATTCCACAGCCGCGTCTCCTGGACGACAGGCCTGCCGTCGCCCAGCTCGGCCTCCTGGCGCCTGATCTCATAATCGAGGGCAAGGCGCACGGCGCGGAAAGAATTCATGTTCTTGAGCTCCGATTTGACGCCGAGACCCGTCGTTCCGGCCGGCCTCAAAGAGACGTTCGCATCGCAGCGCAGGCTCCCCTTCTCCATATCGCAGTCGGAAATATCCAAATACTGCAGGATCAGCTTCAGGTCCGTCAGATAGGCATAAGCTTCATCAGGAGAATAAAGGTCTGGTTCGCTGACGATTTCCAAAAGCGGCGTGCCCGCCCTGTTATAATCCACCAGGCTTTCCGCGCCTTCTTCGGGATGGATCAGCTTACCGGCGTCTTCTTCCAGATGCACGCGCTTGATCCTGATGCGTTTCGTGCCGTCCTCGAGAGAAATATCAAGGCTTCCATGCTCGGAGAACGGCATATCATATTGGGAAATCTGAAAATTTTTCGGCAGGTCAGGATAATAATAATTCTTACGGTCGAATTTCGTGAATGACCGCACCTGACACCCCAGGGCGAGGGCGACCTTCAACGCAGCCTTCAGGGCCTTTTCGTTCAAGACAGGCAACGACCCCGGCAAGCCCAGGCAAACCGGACAGATATTCGAATTTTCTTTCGACCCAAAGACATTGGCACAGCCGCAAAACGCCTTAGTCGCAGTCTTAAGCTGCACATGAACTTCCAGGCCTATCACAGGTTCATAGTTCATTTTTCTTATAGTTTCGGTTTTTGTTTATGCCAAGGTGTGCTTTGCTCGTAATGGAACGCCGCCCTGTAAAGATCCGCCTCCCCGAAAGGCCGGCCGATCAACTGCATGCCTATGGGCAGGCCGGACCTGGCAAAGCCGCAGGGGACGGATATGGCGGGGACACCCGCCAGATTAACGGAGATCGTATAGATATCGGATAGATACATGCTCAGCGGATCGCCCGTTTTTTCGCCGATCCTGAAGGCCGGCGTCGGAGACGTAGGCGTCAATACCATATCGTATTCCTTAAATACCTTATCGAAATCTTCTTTAATCAGCCTCCTGACCCTTGAGGCGCGCAGATAATAAGCGTCATAATAACCGCTGGACAATACATACGTCCCCAGGATGAGACGGCGCTTGGCTTCCGCGCCGAATCCTTTGTCGCGCGTCTCTTTATACATTCCTATCAGGGCCGATTCATCTTCTGCCCTTCCCATCTGCCTCAAGCCGTATTGGACGCCGTCGAAACGCGCCAGATTTGAAGACGCCTCGGCCGTCGCAATGATGTAATACACCGCCACCGCGTAACCTGTGTGAGGCAGGCTGACTTCGCCGAAGCGCACCCCCAGGGATTCCAGCTTCGCCTTAACTTCCATCATCGCCTGGCGGACATCGGGATCGATGCCTTCGACAAAATATTCCCTGGGGATGGCGACACGCAAACCGCGGATGTCCTTCTCCGTTTCCGCCAGATAATCCGGGACGCTTATGCGGGCCGACGTCGCATCGTGGTCGTCGTGTCCAGCAATGACGCCCAGGACCACGGCGTTATCCCGAACGTCTTTGGTAATAGGGCCGATCTGGTCGAGACTGGAGGCAAAGGCAACCAGGCCGTAGCGCGAAACGCGGCCGTAAGTCGGTTTCATGCCCACAACGCCGCATAATGACGCCGGTTGGCGAATGGAACCGCCCGTATCCGAACCCAGCGCGGCAATCGCTTCATCGGCCGCCACACAGGCGCAGGAGCCGCCGCTTGAACCGCCTGGCACACAATCCAAGTTCCATGGGTTTTTCGTCGGATGAAAACAGGATGTTTCGCAAGAAGAGCCGAAAGCGAACTCATCCATATTGGCTTTCCCCATGATCGAAGCGCCGCTTTCTTTAAGCTTCTCAACCACCGTCGCATCATAGGGCGCGACAAAACCTTTAAGGATCTTCGAACAGCATTCTGTCAGGTCTCCCCGGCTGCAAATATTGTCCTTGATGACGACAGGAATCCCTTTCAAGGCGCCGGCCGCACGCGCCTCCCTGCATTCAAAAGACGGCGGACGGGCAAAGGCCATGACTTTTTTTTCAACGGATTCATAGCGGCCGCGCAGGTCCTCAAGGATATCCTGCGGCTTGACAGAGCCGCTGTCCAGGCGCGACCTCAATTCCATGGCCGTCAATACATGCAGATTCATTCAATCACCTTGGGTACCTTATAAAATTGCCCTTGCGTGGCCGGCGCAATCTTCAAGACCGCCGGGGGGTCAATGGACGGCACCACGCTGTCTTTGCGATAGACGTTCTTCAAATCAAGGACATGCGTCATCGGCTCGACACGGCTGACATCCAGAGTTTTAAGCTTATCCACATATCCCAGAATGCGTTCCAGTTGTCCCTGAAAATGCGACACCTCTTGTTCTGTCAATCCCAACCTTGCCAGATGGGCTATATATTTGACATCATCACGGGATATAGGCATTTCTTCCTCTCGGTTTTAACCTTCACGAAATAAACACAGAAAGATTTATATTATCATTGACGCCAGAAAAAGTAAACCCCGTTAGAGAATTTCGTTCTGTAACGGTTTGCGACGCCGCTGACATGAAACACGGCCTCTTAAGGCTGCCCAAAGATGCGATTACTCAGGCGCGCAAACTCCTGCACCGGCACTGTTTGGGGCCTCCGCTCCAGGAGATTGTCTTCGCCAAGACGTCCAAGGAATGTCCTGCCCAGCAAACGCGACAGACTCGCCCTGAGCGTCTTGCGCCTCTGTCCGAATGACGCCCGGATCAACCTGAAGAACTCTTCTTCCGATGAACGCAAACATAGACGTTCCTTACGGTCACGACGCGGCACGAAATGGATGAAAGCGGAATCTACCTTCGGCTTAGGCCTGAAACATGCAGGCGCAATGGCAAACAGCACAGCCGCCTCGCAGTAATAATCGACGAAACACGACAAAGACCCGTAAGACGGGTCACCGGCCTTGGCAGTCAGGCGTTGTGCGACTTCCCTCTGGACCGTCAAAAAGATATCATCGATACGGTCGATCCTCTTAAAAAGATATTCGACGACAGGGGTGGTAATGTAATACGGCAGATTCGAGACGACCCTCACGCGATCCACCTTTTCCCGCCGCAAGAAATCCTCCAGGTCAAACTTGAGAATGTCGGCACAGATCAGAGTCAGACGAGGAATTTCCGCTGCCCGTGAAGAAAGACACGCGCACCGCTTCTTGTCGATCTCGACGGCGTAAACCCGTCTCGACGCAAGGGCCAGCTCCAATGTCAATGCGCCGTCGCCCGGCCCGATCTCCAGGATATGATCTCCCATACCGGGATGCACAGCGGCAATAATCTTTCTTTTTATGTTGGGGTCGACGAGGAAATTCTGTCCGAAGCGTTTGAGGGGTCTCAGAGAAGAATGTTTCATCTGTCGGCGCGGCGGGGCCCGGCAAGATCGCAAGCAAGCTCCAACGCCGCAAGCATCGAGCCTTCATCGGCCTTGTTCTTCCCGGCAATATCATAGGCTGTGCCGTGCACAGGAGACGTCCGCGCAACAGGCAGCCCTGCCGTCACATGGACGCCGCGGCTGAATTCCGTCATCTTGAAAGGAATCAAGCCCTGGTCATGGTACATCGCCATGACCATATCGCAAGCCCCCTCCCAGGCCCGGCGGAACAATGCATCTGCTGCCGCCGGCCCGCTGAAGGCGCCACGGCATATCCGGTTGAGCTGTTTGACGGCGGGGGCGATCTGGGTAATCTCTTCTTTCCCGAACAACCCTTTCTCACCGGCGTGCGGATTCAATCCGCAGACGGCAATGCGCGGAGATGCCAACCCGCACGTACGGCGCAAAAAATCATAGATCAAAAGTCCGCAGGCTACGATTTTCTCTTTTTTTATGGACTGCGCCGCCTGCACGAGGCTCATGTGCCGCGTCACCAAAACGACGCGCAGGCGCCGCGAGACAAAAACCATTTCTACCTGCGGCGTTCCAAAGGCGTGAGCCAAAAATTCCGTCTGGCCGGCCCAGCGGAACCCGACAGCACGCAAGACTTCTTTAGAGACAGGGGCTGTCACAAGACCGTCAGCCTGTCCCTGGCGGACCATGCGGACAGCTTCCTGAAGATACCCAAGGGCGGCCCTGGCGCCGGGACGCGACGGTCTGCCTGGACGCAGGCCCTTGAGGCCCGCATGGGCCATATCATGGAAGCAGACACGTTCCGCAGAATCAAAGCCATAGCGCCGCAGAATAGAGGCATCACCGAACAAATGCAATTCCGCACCTTTGCGGCGCCCAAGGCGCCGCAAAGCCTTAACGAGGATCTCCGCTCCGATGCCTGCAGGATCCCCCATGGTCACCGCAATCCGCGTTCTCATTAGCTTTGCCTTTTGACGGGATATTTATTGTCGAACGGAAATATAGGCCTTATCTTTCAAGTCTTCGATCCAGGCTTTCAGCAGCTTTTCGGATTTCTCGTTCGTAAGTATGGACTCGATCTTACCCTTGACCTCATCAAGGCTTTTTTCCGCCGGGGGTATCTTTTCTTTCACCAGAAAAATGTAATATCCGTTATCAAAAGGGAAAGGTTTTGACGGTTTGCCTATTTCACAGGCAAAAAGAAAATCTTCAAGGTCCTTCTTCAGCTGTCCCCGCGATACCGTGCCCAGATCGCTCCGTTTTGAATATGTCTTGGACAGCGCCGAAAAATCCTCTCCCGCCGCGAGCTTCTGCATGACCTCCTTAAGGACATCCTTGTCTTCAACAAAAATAGACTGCACCACGACGGACTCCGGAACCATGAAACGGTCCTTATGCTGCTCGTAGTACTCGGTGACTTCCCGCGGAGAAACCTGCGTTTTATTCTTAATCTCCTTTTGCACGGCCATATAGATCAACAGCTGGTTTTTAAGCTTCTCTCTCAATTCCGTCAGGGATATCCCCTGGCTGGCCAGCGCTTGTTGAAATGCCATTTCGCTGCCGGCGCGGAACCGGATATCCTTGATCCTGTCCTCAATGATCTTCTCGTCGGCCTTGAGCTGCATTTTTTTCGCCTCCTGGAGGATGAGGCGGTCTTCAATCAAACGGTCCAGAAAATATCTGAACCTCTGCGCCTCGTCCTTCATGGCCGGTTCGGCTTCACCGTCCAAGAGCGACATCTTGGTGAACATGTCCAGTTCGTCTTGCGTGATCACGTCGCCGTTGACAATAGCAACAATGCGATCGATCCTCTCTGCGCGCACCGACGCTGCCCCGCATACGGCTATCCATACGAATCCGGCCAAAACCATCATCTGCTTGATGCGCATACGTCTCCTTTAATCCTCCGCAGGAATCCCCTGGCTTCAAGCTGCGAAATTCTGCCCAGGAAGAAGCCCTCGTCTTTAAATCAAGGGGGCTTCACTGAACGGTCGATTTATGGAAGCTGACAAAATTCCATAGATCATAGGCCTGAGTTTCTGCTTCTTCTGGCCGTCCTTGCATCCTTGCTTCATTCGCAAAGCTGCGGCCTCTTTTGACTAATGTGCCAATGTTTCCTGCAACGCTGCGACAGATTCTCTCAAAAGGCGGCAGTAGAGATCAAACCCCACCGCCGTGATATGACCGTGCTGCTGAACGCCCAGGAGATTGCCTGCCCCGCGGATCTCAAGGTCTTCCATGGCGATCCTGAAACCCGCGCCCAGATGGGCATATTCGTGGATCGCCTCCAGGCGCTTGCGCGCTTCCGTCGAGAGCGCCTTGCGCGGATGCACCACAAAATAAGCATAAGCTTTCTTGGTAAAACGCCCCACCCTGCCCCTCATCTGATGCAGATCCGCCAGCCCGAAATTATCCGCATTGTTGATGATGATGGTGTTGGCGTTCGGCACATCAATGCCCGATTCAATGATCGTGGTGGATACCAGGACATCGATCCGGTTATTAAGAAAATCCACCATGATCTTCTCGAGCACATAGGACGGCATCTGGCCGTGGGCATAGGCCACGCGCGCCCCTGGAGGCGCCAGGGCCACCACGTCGTCTTTAACCTCTTCAATATCCTCGACGCGATTATGGATAAAATAGACCTGGCCGCCCCGTTTTAATTCACGCTCCAGCGCCTGGGACAAAAGAACCTTGTCATAAGCGACGACGTGTGTCTCGATCGCGATGCGGTTCTCCGGAGGCGTATTGATGACCGAGATGTCCCTGGCCCCCATCAGCGACATATAAAGCGTCCGCGGGATAGGCGTCGCCGTCAACGTCAGGACATCCACCAGGGAACGCATCTCTTTGAGTTTTTCCTTGTCCTTGACGCCGAACCGCTGCTCCTCATCGATGATGACAAGCCCAAGCTCCCGGAAGCGGATGTCGGTCGACAACAAGCGGTGCGTGCCGATCAAAATGTCGATGCGCCCTTCAGCCGTATCCTTGATGATCTGCGCCTGCTGCGCCTTTGTCCTGAACCGTGAGAGCATCTCGGCCCGCACGGGAAAATCCTTGAGACGTTTCTTGAAATTCTGGTAATGCTGCTCGGCCAAAATCGTCGTTGGCACCAAAAAGGCCGCCTGTTTATTGTCCATGACGCATTTGAATGCGGCACGCATGGCGACTTCGGTCTTACCGTAACCGACATCCCCGCAAAGCAGCCTGTCCATGGCAAACGGCGCTTCCATGTCGCGCTTGGTGTCTAAAACAGCCTGGGCCTGGTCCGGCGTCTGAACGTAGGGAAAAGCCTTTTCAAAATCGGCCTGCCACGGCATGTCTTTTCCGAAAGGATGGCCCCCGAGCGCCTTGCGCATGGCCTGGATCTTCAAGAGATCACACGCCACTTTCACCGTGGCCTTCTGGGCGCGCAATTTTGTCCGTTTCCACTCCCCCGACCCCATGCGATAGATCTTGGGCTTGCGGTTTCCGAAGCCCACATACTTCTGCACCACGTGCATCTGTTCCACGGGCACAAAAAGACGGTCTTCGCCCTGGTAGCGGATGACCATATGCGGGCGGTCTTGCCCTCCCAGGCGGACATTGTCCATGCCTTGATAGACGCCGATGCCATGCTCGGGATGGACGACATAATCCCCCTTCTTGATGTCCACAAAGGCATTGAGCGGTGTTTCCTGAGAGAGAGCGGCGATCTTTAAAGGCCGGCTTTGCGCCTTCTTGGGCAGGAGGATAACGATCTTATGTTTCCAAAAAGGTGCGCCTGTCGTCAGGCTATAGCTGTCGATGGAACGGATGAGCTCGCCGTCCCATTCGATACGCAAGGGGTATTCGAAGGTCGTCGGAAAGACATCGACGATGCCTCCGCGGCGGGCAAACTCCCCCTCTTCGGACACCTGGGCCTGCCGCTTATAGCCGAACTCCACCAGTGTGCGGATGAAGATTTCGGGGGACAGCTGTTGTCCTTCGAAAAACTTAAAAGACCTGAACATTCAGCATGTTGACCGGTATGCCGGTGAGCCTGTGAACCGATTTTCCTGTTAACCCGCCCACCGGCCCACCCGTTGACCTTGTCTGATCCTCAGCGCCTTGTGCCGGGCTTCATCAATCCCCGGCAAGCCAGGACAATGGGGCTGGCGATAAAGATCGTCGAATAGCAGCCGATGAGAAAACCGAACAAAAGGGCCAGCGCGAAAGAATTCAGGATCTCGCCGCCCAGGATATACATGGAGACGACAACCAGAAGGGTCGCCAGCGACGTCAAGATGGTCCTCGCCAGGGTCTGGTTCAGGGCCAAGTTGATGACATCCCGCAATCCCACCTTGAATTTCGTGCGCATGAGCTCGCGGACCCTGTCGTAAATGACGATCGTGTCGTTGATCGAATAACCGGCGATCGTCAGAAGGGCCGTCACGATCAAGAGATCGACCTGGCGGTTCATGAACACGATAAAACCGGCCGTCAGCACCACGTCGTGAAGAAGCGCAAACACGCCGCCCACCGCAAAATCAAAGTGCTTGAAACGGATCGCCACATACAAAAGGATGCCGATCAGCGAATAGACGATGGCGAGCGTTGCCTTCTTCTTCAGTTCCTTGCCGACGGTAGGACCGATCTTCTCGATCCTCATGACCTCGAAAGGATTGTTATTGAATATCTTCTTGAATTCCGCCTGCACGGCATCCGCCGAATCCTCTCCGGAGCGGATGATCACCTGGCGCGGGTCTTCCTTCACCTGCTGGATGTTGGCGTCGGGCAACCCCATGTCCTTCATCGCGGTACGCAATTGTTCGATCGGCACGGCCGTCTGGAACCTGTATTCCTGGAGCTGCCCTCCGGAAAACTCGACGCCGTAAGCCGCGGACCCTTTCTTGACGAAAGAAATAATGCCGACGACAAAAATCAACCCTGAAAGCGCATAGGCAAAATAACGTTTCTTGATAAAATCAACGTGCGTTTCATTTTTGATGAATGAACGAAAAGACAGACCCTTGACGGCGTTCTTGTAAAGCAAAAAGTCGAAGATGAGCCTCGTGACGACGATCGCCGTAAACATACTCGCCACCAAACCGATCGTCAGCGTCACGGCAAAACCGCGGATAGGACCCGTTCCGAATTGGAAAAGAAAAAAAGCCGCGATCAGCGTCGTCACATTGGAATCGAATATCGCCGAAAACGCCTTGTCATAACCGTTGGCGACTGCCGTGCGCAAAGGTCGTCCGAGCGCCAACTCGTCCCTCATGCGTTCATTGATCAAAACGTTGGCGTCAACGGCCATGCCGATGGTCAGGATGATACCGGCGATGCCCGGCAAAGTCAGCGTGGCATGGAAAAGGCCCAAACCGCCCAAAATGATAAAAACGTTGAATAAAAGGGCGAAATCCGCAATCAGCCCCGTTGCGCCGTAGTAAAAGACCATAAAAAGAAAGACCAGGGCCGCACCGACCAGACACGCGAACAGCCCCTTGCGGATCGAATCCTGGCCTAGAAGCGGCCCCACCGTCCGCTCTTCCTCGATGATCAAGGGCGCCGGCAGGGAACCCGAACGCAGGACGATGGCAAGGTCCTTGGCCTCATCGGGAGTAAAACGGCCTGAAATGACGGCCTCGCCCGTCGGAATAGGCTCATCGATCCTCGGCGCCGAATATATGTTGCCGTCCAGGACGATCGCCAGGCGCCGGCCCACATTGTCCTTCGTCAACTCGGCAAATTTTTTGATGCCGTCGCCCTTCAGCTTCATGCTGACGATCGGCTGACCGAAAGCGCTCTGGTCGAATTTGACATCCGCCGTCTCAAGATATTCTCCCGTGACTGCCGGCGTCTTGCTCAACAGAAGCTTTTCGCCTTCGAGCTCTTTGAGTTCGAACCCCTCCGGGACATTCCCCGCGATAGCGTCGGAAATGGCCTTTGTATCGTTGCTGACAAGCTTGAATTCAAGCAAGGCCGTACGGCCGATCAATTCCAGCGCGCGTTTCCTATCCGTCATGCCGGGGAGCTGGACGACGATCTGATCCGCTCCTTGGATCTGGATCAAGGGTTCGCGGACCCCGAATTGATCGATCCTGTTACGGATGATCTCCAAAGCGCGCTCCACGGCGTCTTCTTTGGCCTTATCGCTCAACTTACTGGTGTCCACCTTCAGGATTAGATACATTCCTCCCTGAAGGTCGAGACCGAGGCTGATCCGTTTGTTCAACGGAAAGGCCAACAAAGCCGTTACCAGGATGACGCCGATGATCAATAGACCCCGATACAACAGACTTTTTTGCATAACAAAACTCCTTCATTTTGCCTATAACAGGGTAATCTTTCCTTACAAAATGAACTCCGCACTTACTCGGTCTGCTGAAACAGCAGACCAGGAAAATTTACGCCGGCCCGCCCTGGCGGAAATTTTCAAGTGCCCAAGTGCGGAGTCAACGCATATTTCCTCAACCAAAATCATGCGCCAGCTTTTTCCAGGCGTCCGACGGCGCTCTTGTCGATCTCGATGCGTGTGTTATCGTCGATCCTGACGACCAGCGTCTTGTCTTTGACGTTAATGATCGTCCCGTGGATGCCGCCGACCGTCACGATCTGGTCATTTTTTTTCAGGGCCTCCAGCATCTTCTTGAAATCCTTCTGCTGTTTCTGCTGGGGACGGATCAGGATAAAATAAAAAATAAGGAAGATCAGCGCCAAGGGAAACAGATTGGCCAGCATACCGGCCTGTGCCGTATTCATGGAACCTCCTTCAACGAACGCGTGAATTGAAAACGTCTAAACGAAAGGTTATTACTTTACTTTCTTGATCAAACTCTTGAGCGTCTGGCTTGCCACGGCGCCTTTTTTCTGCCAATCTTCGAACTTCTGCTTATCGATCTTGAGGCTGGCGGGCACCTTGGAAGGGTCATAATAACCGATCTCTTCGATGACACGGCCGTCGCGCGGTTGACGCTCGTCTATGACGACGACGCGGAAGTTGAAACGCTTTTTAGCGGTATCCGAGATTCTACGCAATCTGATCTTTACTGACATGTCGCTTGTCTCCTCTCTTGCTCTTATGCCCTTAGTAAACCCCTCGCCATATTATTTTCTAACGGGGTAAACGTAGGCCGCGGCCTCCAGCAGCGCCTTGGCCTTATTGACGGTCTCCTGATATTCTTTGGCAGGATCGGAATCGCTGACGATGCCCGCTCCAGCCTGGATATACAGGTCGTTATTTTTGATCAACATGGTGCGGATTATTATACAGGAGTCGAGATTTCCTGAAAAGCTGAAATAACAAACGGCGCCGCCGTAAGGCCCCCGGCGCGTCGTCTCGATCTCGTCGATGATCTCCATGGCGCGGATCTTGGGCGCGCCCGACAGCGTCCCTGCGGGGAAACAGGCGATCAGGGCATCCAGGGCGCTTTTGCCCTTCTTAAGCCTGCCGGTGACGTTGCTGACGATATGCATGACATGGGAATATTTTTCAACGGTCATGAATTCATCGACCTTGACCGAACCGTAATCGCAGACACGCCCCAGGTCGTTACGGCCCAGATCGACCAGCATCAGGTGCTCCGCCTTCTCCTTGGCGTCGTTCAATAATTCTTTGACCAGCTTCGCGTCTTCCTGTTCGTTGGCCCCCCTGGGCCTGGTCCCTGCGATCGGCCTTGTCTCGACGATGCCGTTTTCGCAGCGCACCAGAAGCTCCGGCGATGACCCCACCAACACAAGACCCCCGAGCTTCAGATAAAACATATACGGCGATGGGTTAATGCCCCTCAGGGAACGATAGATGTTGAAAGGTTTCTGGTGAAGTTTCATGTGAAAACGCTGCGACAGAACGGTCTGGATGATGTCGCCGCACCGGATATACTCCTTGGCCCTGCGGACACCCTCCTGAAATCCGGTCTTGCCGACATTAGACACGATGGCCGGCTTCTGCAATCCTTTAGCCGGTTCTGCGTCCATCTTGAGGGGCCGGCTCAGCTTAACGACGAGCGCGTCGATCCTGCTTAAGGCTTTCTTGTAAGCACGTGACAGGGCCTGGGGCGTCTTTGCATCCAGGACGCAGTTGGCAACGATCTTGATCCTGCGGTTGACATGGTCGAAGACGATAAGGGTTTCCGCCAGCATCAACACGCAATCCGGCACTTGCAGGTCGTCCGGGTTTTCGTCCGGTATGTCCTCGAAAAACCGGACCATGTCATATCCCACATACCCGACGAATCCGCCGCAGAAACGCGGCAGCCCCTTGACAGGGACATACCGAAAGGCATGAAGCATGCCTTTAAGCTCATCGAGAGGATTGCCGCAACACGCATAAGACCGTGAGGATTTGCGCCCGCCGCTTAACCGTGTGCAGGTCACTGTCCCGTTCTTGGCCTCAAAGACAAGCGAGGGCCCGGACGCCAAAAAAGAATAACGCCCCACATTTTCCTGGGACTCGACAGACTCCAGAAGGAACGCATAGGAACTATCGTCGATCTTGAGAAACGTCGAGACAGGCGTCTCCAGGTCCGCGAGGATCTCGCGGTAGACAGGAATCACGTTCCCGTTTTTGGCGAGCTTTTTGAATTCTTTGAAATCAGGATAAATCATAATGGCTTTTTGTGTCCCGGTATGGGCGGCCGCGGCGCCCAACTCATTTTAACTTCAGCTTGCGGTAAAAACAGCTCCTTTTGCCCGTATGGCACGCCGCGCCCACCTGTCTGACTTTGATAAGAAGCGTGTCTCTGTCGCAATCATAGGCAATGGACTTGACGAACTGATAATGCCCGGACGTCTCCCCCTTCACCCAATAGGTATTGCGCGACCGCGACCAGAAGCACGTCTTCTTGATCTGCAGCATCCTCTTGATGGACGTGACATTCATATACGCCAGCATCAGGACTTCTCCTGTCTTGACGTCCTGGATGATGGCCGGGATCAACCCCTTGTCGTCGAATTTCAATTCTTTCGGACTTTTGATCAGCTTCTTTTCGTCTTTATTCATATGTCCTTCCCGTCAGATGCGCACCGCGACACCTCTTTTCTTAAGATATGTTTTGACATCCCCGACTGTGAACTGGCCGTAGTGAAAGATCGACGCCGCCAGCGCCGCATCGGCCCTGCCGTCGCGCAAAACCTTAAAAAAATGCTCACTGCTTCCTGCGCCGCCGGAAGCAATGACGGGTATCGTCACCGCCCCGGAGACGGCCCGCGTCAGCGCGATATCGAACCCGTCCTTTGTCCCGTCGAAATCCATGCTCGTCAATAAGATCTCGCCGGCCCCCAGCTTTTCGGCGCGCCTGGCCCATGCCACGGCGTCCAGGCCCGTCGCTTTCCGGCCGCCGTGAGTCACGACTTCCCAAGATGCATTGCGTCCGGCTTTCTTTCTGGCATCGATGGCGACGACAATGCACTGGCTGCCGAAACGCCTGGCCGCTTCCCGGATGAGCTGCGGTCGCTGGACAGCCGCCGTATTCAAAGACACCTTGTCGGCACCCGCATTCAGCAGGTTACGGATATCGTCAATGCCGCGGATGCCGCCGCCGACCGTAAAAGGCATAAAGATTTTTGCGGCGACGCGGCGCACCACATCGACCATCGTGCGGCGGCCTTCATGGCTTGCCGTGATATCCAAAAAAACCAGCTCGTCCGCTTTCTGCTTCTCATACTGCCGGGCGGTCTCGACCGGATCTCCGGCGTCCTTGAGCGCAACGAACTTGACGCCCTTGACGACCCGTCCGTCTTTGACATCCAGGCAAGGAATGATACGCTTGGTCAACATGGTCTTGCAATGCCCTATCTGGCCGCTTCGATCGCCTGAGCGACGTCGAATTTTTTTTCATACAAGGCGCGGCCAATGATCACCGCGTCCACCCCGTGGACGCCGAGAGCCTTGAGCTGGCGGATATCCTCAAGAGAAGATATGCCTCCGGCATACGTAAAATACAGCATCTCGCCGGCCGCGCGGCGGACCATCTCAAGGAAACGCGCAATCTTATCCGCATTCAGCCCCGAGAGCATGCCGTCTTTGCTGATATCTGAAAAATTGAGATAGCGGATGCCCACGTGAGCCATGGTCTGCACGAAAGCGGAAAGGTCGATCGTCATATCGCCGCTTTCAAGCCACCCGCCTGTCGTCGCCGTCACCAGCCTCGAAGACTCGCCGTCGCCCATATGCTTGATATCGATGCTGACGGCCACGCGATCCAGATACTTCTGGATATCTTTGCTCAACAAAAAAGTCGCGTCCCCCAGGACCTTGGTGCTCAAGACGACCCTCTCGATGCCGGCATCCAGATATTTTCTAATGGTCTCCACGCTGCGAATACCGCCGCCGACCTCGACTTTAATACCCGTGAGCTGGGCGATATCGCGGGCGATCTCGAAATTTCTCGGCTCTCCCCAGCGAGCGCCGTCAAGATCGACCAGATGCAGGAACTGCGCCCCCTGAAGCTTCCACAACTGCGCGAACGACAGAGGCGTACGCTCATAATGGATCGGCTTGTCGAAATCCCCCTGTTCCAGCCGGACGACGCGGCCGGCCATGATATCAATCGCAGGCACGATCAGCATGATTCGATGAAGTTCCTCAGCAACGTTAACCCGGTGTCCTGGCTCTTCTCCGGGTGGAATTGCATGCCGTAAACACGACCCTTCTCTATCATCGAGGCAAACCTGACGCCGTATTCCGTCTCGCCGACGACAACTCTTTTATCCTTCGGGACTGCATAATACGAATGGCAGAAATAAGCATAGACGTCCCCCTTCAGGCCGCGGAAGATCCGGCAACGCCGGCCGGTCTTTGTGATCTTGTTCCAACCCATGTGGGGAACCTTAAGCTTGCCTGAAAATTTCCTGACCTGGCCGGGGATGATCCCCAGACCCTCAACGCCGGGAGATTCCTCGCTTTTATCGAGCAATAACTGCATCCCCAGGCATATCCCGATCAAAGGCCGTCCTGATGCGACAAAATCCCTGATAGGCACAATCAGCCCCCTCTTCTTCAATTCTTTCATCGCGTCGCCGAACGCCCCGACACCGGGAAGGATCAACTTGTCGTAACGCCCAAGGTCGCAACCGCACCCAACCGTATCCGTATCCATACCGAGCGCCGCAAAGCTGTTACGGACGCTGTAAAGGTTCCCCATCCCGTAATCAATGATGGCGGTCTTCTTAATCAATGATGCCTTTCGTGGAAGGGACGCCTCTCCTGCGCGGGTCGATCTGTGTGGCCTTATCCAAAGCGATACCCAGGGCCTTAAAAACCGGCTCTAACGTCGCGTGCAAATCCTTGCTGGGATTGTCTATCTTGATATTCAGGTTCATCCCCAATTGTTTGGCAAACGCCTCAAAAAAATGCTCTGCATACTGGGCCTTGTAGTCTTTTTGCGCCGCACAAACCGAAGGCAGCTCCCACTGGAAAGAACCCCTCCCGCTTAAATCCACATTGACGTTCGCCGTCACATTCTCCATGGGGGCCGCGGCAAAACCGATCCTGTTGATGCCGGCCTTGTTCCCAAGCGCCTTTTTAAACGCCTTGCCCAAAACAATGCCCAGATCCTCGTTCGTGTGGTGGCTATCCACCTTCAGATCGGCGGAAAGAGTCTTGATCTCCAAATCAAACAACCCCCAAAAAGCAAACAATTCCAGCATGTGGTCCAAAAAACCGATCCCGGTATTGATCTTGGCCTTCCCTGCGCCATCAATATTCAATTTCACCGTGATGTTCGTTTCTGTTGACTTCCTGGATTCCGTCGCCGTTCTTTTTTTCATGGAATGTCCTCTTGGGGGCGTCCGTTCTCTGTTATCTCCGTTCACTCAAACCTTTTCTTGACGCTTTCAAAATGCTTGCTCAATCCCTCGATCTGGCACAGTTTCTCGATGTGGGGTTTGGATTCTTCCAGGGCCTTCCTTGAATAAGAAATGATATGCGTGGACCTTAAAAAATCCTTTGTGCAGAGCCCGGAGAAAAACCTTGCAGAACCTGCCGTCGGCAGGACATGGCTGGGGCCCGCATAATAATCGCCCAGCGCCACGGGGCTGAAAGGACCCAGGAACGCCGCCCCGGTATTCCTGATCCTCTTGATGAATTTTCTCGGGTTGTTGGTCAAAATCTCCAAGTGCTCCGGAGCAATCAAATTGCTGACGTCGACCGCCTCATCCATGTTTTTGACGAGGACAACATATCCGTCGTCCCGGCCCGGCAGCGCATGACGCACCTGTTTGGCCAGGGATTTAGAAGGCGTAACCAAGATCGCCAGCCCTCCGGCGTGCTCCGCCTGTGCGGCAAGATCCGCCAAGACGTACTGCACGTTGCAATTCCTGTTGGCGATCACGACAAGCTCTGTCGGCCCTGCCAGCATATCGATGTCCACAAACCCGAAGACCTGGCGTTTGGCTTCTGTCACGTAAAGATTCCCGGGGCCTACGATCTTGTCCACGCGCCGGATCGTCTTTGTCCCGAAGGCCAGCGCTGCGATGGCCTGCGCTCCGCCGATCTTGTAGATCTCGTTGACCTTCAGAAGGTCGGCGATGACAAGGATGTTGGGGTTAACATGGCCGGCCGCGTCCGGCGGCGTCACAAGCACGATGTCCTGCACGCCCGCAATACGCGCCGGCAATACGCTCATATAAACGCAGGAAACCAGGGGCGCCGTACCCGCCGGCACGTAAACCCCGACCCGGCCCAACGGATCGACCTTTTCGCCGAGAAAAACGCCGTCGCGTCCGCTCGTCCTGCGGAACTTCTTGTCCTGTGTCGTAT
This sequence comes from uncultured Planctomycetia bacterium, assembly GCA_964471325.1. Classification (GTDB taxonomy): domain Bacteria; phylum Omnitrophota; class Gorgyraeia; order Velamenicoccales; family Velamenicoccaceae; genus Velamenicoccus. The sequence continues at coordinate 9,108 of CAYYFL010000017.1, read as the reverse complement.
AGAACGCGCTGACATTGGCGATGATCTTTTTGAGGGTCGCGATAAATTCGGGCTTCATGTCCTGGAAGGCCGCGCTTTTTTCCGCCTCGCTGACCCGCATCTGCTTCGGCGAGAGTTTGACGCCGTCAAAGCGATGCGTATATTTCAAAACGGCCTCGTCTCCGCCGGTGCGCACGCCGCGGATGATCTTCTCGACGGAAGACTGGATGCGCCGTTTCTGCATGAAGCTCGCCCTGTTGACGAGCTTTTCAAATTCCCGGCTCTGCGGTTTGATGATCCTCACAGGACCTCCTGGATCGTGCGTTCAAATTCCTTGAAAACGGCTTCCAGTTTCGACGGATCTTTGAGTCCGCCCTGGGCAAAGTCGCGTCGGCCGCCGCCGGAGCCGCTAAAAGCCGAAAGGACCTTCTTGAGGAGCGCGTCCGCCGCTATCTCCTTGCGGGACAACGCCGGTGTGAGGGCGCAGACAAAATAAATATCTTCGTCCTTCTGGCCGCTTAAGAAAAATATGCCGGCCTGCGGAACCTTGGCCTTGAGCAGGTCTGCGCAACGCCTCAGGAAAGCGATATCGGCATTCTTAAACGCGTGCTCGACAACGACGACGTCCTTGATATGCCGGGCGGAGACGGCCATCCCCTCCACGTCCTGGCCGAGCGTCTTCTCTTGCAAACGGATCAAATCCTTCTCCATGGCCTTAAGCTTCTGAGCCTGTGCATCCAGGCTGGCAAGAAACCGTTCAGGCCTGGTCTTGAGCTTCTCTGAGGCCTCCTCCAGCATACGCCTGGCGCCCATCAAAGAGTCAAAAGCGAGCCGGCCGGTCAAGGCCTCGATACGTCTCAAACCGCTGCCGACGGAAGATTCCGCCGTGATCAGGACAAGGCCGATACGGCCCGTCTCTGCGGCATGGGTGCCGCCGCAAAACTCCTTGCTGTAATCCCCGACGCTCACGACCCTGACGGTGTCTTCGTACTTCTCGCCGAACAAGGCGATGGCGCCGGTCTTCTGGGCTTCGGCCTTGGACATCGTCCTGGCGTCTATCTTGTCGTTACGGATGATGTAGGCGTTGAGCTTCTCCTGGATATCCTCCATCTCCTCTGCTGTAATATCCTTAAAATGCGTGAAATCAAAACGGAACCTGTCTGGCTCGACAAAAGAGCCGGCCTGCTGCACGTGGACGCCCAGCACCTGGCGCAAAACGGCCTGAAGGATATGCGTCGCCGTGTGCGCGCGCTTCACGGCCTCGCGATGAATCACGTCCACTCTTGCAGTAACAGCATCACCGACGTTAAGTGGACTCTTCGACGCACCGTATATGGTTACCAAATGAACAATCGATCCATCTTGTTTTCTGGTATCGGAAACATAACCTTGAAATCCTGCATTCAAAATCTCTCCCTTATCGCCGACCTGGCCGCCCGCCTCGCCGTAAAACGGCGTCTGATCCAGGACGATACCGATCTTGTCGCCTGGCTGCGCCTCGGAAACTTCGCAAACATCCTTGATGATCTGCACGACCTTGGCCGGACAGCTGTCCGTTTCATATCCCACGAAACGCGAAGGTTTCAGGACGACCCCTTCGCCGGAAAAAATCGAACAGGCCATCTTGCTCGTCATGCGGGACTTGTCCTGCTCTTGGCGGATCAATGCCTCGATACGCGCCATATCCACGCCGATGCCGGCCTTCTCGAAATATTCCTTGGTGAAATCGGGCTGGATGCCGTATGTCACATACAAATCCAGGCCGGTCTCCGGCGCAAGCTCCTTATGGCCGCCGGCCTTCAAGGATTCCAGGATCACGGCAAGCTTCTCCGAGCCGCCCTCCAGGATATTTTTGATGTACTTCTCCTCCTCGGCGCGAACGATCTGGGCGACATTATCTCTGCGCTCCAGGATCTCCGGATACGCCTCCCTCATGGAAGCGGCGACGCTGGATATCAATTTATACACGAAAGGCTTGGCGTGATGGGACGCCTGCGCCAGATAAAGACACCGGCGGATCAGTTTGCGCACGACGTAGCCGCGGCCGTCGTTGGACGGCAGGACCCCGTCGCAGATGCAAAAGGCAACGGCCCGGGCATGGTCGGCAATCGTATAAACCGCGGGATCCTCAAGATCCTGCGCGTTTTGACGCACGGCCTCGACGATCGGCACAAACACATCGATCTTGAAATTCGTATCTACACCCTGGAGAACAGAACTCATCCTCTCCAATCCCATGCCGGTATCGATGTTCTTGTTCGGCAATGGCTCCAGGACACCGCCGTCACAGCGGTTAAACTGGGTAAAGACAAGGTTCCAGACCTCGACAGACCGGCCGCCTTCCTTCTCGTAATAAATCTCCGAACATGGGCCGCATGGTCCGTTCGGCCCATCTTTGATCGCATCGGAGGGCCAAAAATTGTCCTTCGAACCAAACTTCCGGATCTTGTTCTTAGGCACCTTTATGGTCTTCTGCCAAATCCCCGAGGCCTCGTCATCGTCCTCATAAACGGAGACCCAGAGGCGCGCCGGATCGATCTCCATGACCTGCGTCACGAATTCCCAGGCCCACTGGATCGCCTCCTTCTTAAAATAATCGCCGAAGGAAAAATTGCCCAGCATCTCGAAAAACGTATGGTGGAACGGCGTCTGCCCAACCTCTTCGAGATCTCCCGTGCGAAAACACTTCTGACAGCTCGTGGCGCGCTTGACGTCGCGCACCTTGCCCAGGAAACGGTCTTTAAACTGGTTCATGCCCGCCGAGGTAAAAAGGACCGAAGGGTCATTGGCCGGGACAAGAGAGTCGCTCTTGAAGAGCTTGTGCCCTTTGGACACAAAAAAATCGAGGTATGCCTGCCGCAATTGATTTGTTGTGAGTTGTTTCATCTGATTTCTTCCAGGATGGTTTCAATGACGAGATTTTGAGGAAAACCGCGCCGGACCAGGTAACCGAAGAGCCTGGCTTTGACTTTGTCTTCCTCCAGGCCCTGCATCCGTTTCATTTTTTGCCGTATGAGGTCCCGCACGACCTCTTTTTCGTCATAACCCTGGCATGCCCTCTCGAAAGCCGCCTCGATCCACTTCTCGTCCACGCCCTTTTTTTTAAGCTCCCGGCGCAGGCGGTTACGCCCCAAGGGCCGCTTCATGCGGGTCTCCACCCACAAGCGCGCGAAAGTCTCGTCATCTACCAAACCCGATTTTTTCAGGGACGCAAGGGTTTCGTCGATGACGCCCTTGGCATACTCTTTCTGCGACAGCTTGTCGCGGATCTCCCGCTCGCTCCTGAGGCGGAATTTCAAAAGACGCAGAGCGCACGCCCTGGCCTTTTCTTTCTCGTCCTGATCGGGAACCATAAAGGAATTTCCCTGCCGTCATTTCTTCGGCGCAGAGGCCTGGGCCTGGGACTCGGCGACTTTCCTGGCGTGTTCCTGCCGGATCCGCTTGTCGACCTCGGATGCAACCTTTGGATTCGTCTTCAGAAAAAGCCTGGCCGCATCCCTGCCCTGCCCGAGCTTCTCGTCACCCATAAGGACCCAGGCGCCTGATTTCTGGAGGATGTTGAGATTCACGCCCGTATCGATAAGGTCCGACTCTTTGGAGATGCCTTCGGCATGCAGGAAATCGATTTCCGTCTCCTTGAACGGCGGGGCCACTTTGTTCTTGACGACCCGGACCCTGACGCGGCTGCCGATGACCTCATCCCCGGATTTAAGATAGCTGATACGCCGCAGATCCAGCCGGACAGAAGAGTAAAATTTCAGGGCGCGGCCTCCGGTCGTCGTTTCCGGATTGCCGAACATGACGCCGATCTTTTCACGGATCTGGTTGATGAAAATCACGCAGGTCTTGGACTTGGAAATGGTGCCCGTCAATTTGCGCAGCGCCTGCGACATCAAACGCGCCTGCAGCCCCATATGGCTGTCGCCCATGTCGCCTTCAATCTCGGCCTTCGGCGTGAGCGCCGCGACCGAATCGATGACAATAAGATCGACGGCATTGGAACGCACAAGGGTCTCGGCGATCTCCAGGGCCTGCTCCCCCGTATCCGGCTGGGAGATCAGCATATCGTCGAGATTAACGCCGATCTTCTTGGCATACGTAGAATCAAAGGCATGTTCCGCGTCGATAAAAGCGGCCACCCCGCCCTGCTTCTGGACCTGGGCGATGATGCTCAGGGTGAGCGTCGTCTTTCCCGATGCCTCGGGCCCGAAAATCTCGATCACACGGCCCCGCGGGATCCCACCCACACCCAAAGCCAGGTCCAGCGAGATTGAACCCGTTGGGATGACATCCACATCCGCCTTAACATCCTCTCCCAGCTTCATGATGGACCCTTTACCGAACTGCTTCTCGATCTGGCTCAATGCCAGCTCCAGGGCCTTCAGGCGGTTGGAAGACTCCTCTTTTTTCTTCAAATCCTTGTCTTTTGCGGCATCCTTGTTGACCATAAAACAGCCTCCTTGGAACACAATTCCGTTACCGATATCGCACAGGGAATGCTTTATCTGAAAGCATTGCGGTTTATGGGAATCACCTTTTCTGACGGGGTTAAATTATACAACCTATCCCATTATAAGTCAATAAGTTTAATGCAAAACCGGGCAAGGAAATCGTGTCTTTTTTATCGCTTTGCCTCCCCTTGAAAAGCCGCCCTGGATATGGTATATTTACACTAGATTTACAAAGTTCTTTAAAAACTTAAAGGGCAAACTGAGGGAAACCTCAGGACGTCCCGACGTTCCCATGAACATGGGAAGTCGGGACTCCGACCGCAGCAAAAGCTGCGCGTCGGAGCAAAGCCGCGAACCCCGCTCAAACCGGGGTAGTCGGGCTGCCGTAGTCAAGAAAGGATCCCCTTTAGGGTATCCTCTCCTGACTCTCGTCAAATTCAAGGAGCCCATTTCTTTGAATGGGCTTTTTTGTTGCCCGCCTTCAACGGCGGCTTCAAGCGTCCACGCTTCGCCAGGAAACATGTTTTCTGACGGGCTTGCCCTTTAAGTGTCGCGGGGGCGCTATGGACGCCAAGAAGTTTGTGGTCATCATGATGGTAACGATGGTCGCAACGCCGTGCCTGGCCGGCCAGACAACGATTTCCGGGACCATGAGCTGCACCATGCCGGAACACGTGGAACTGCAGACGGCCCAGCCGGTTTCTGGAACGGCGACCATACAACCGCCTTCTGCCGTCGGGACTGGAAGTTCGTACGACGTCTCCATGCAAAACCGCCAACCGAAGACTGAAGAGATGACGACAAAAGAATCCAGGATCACGAAACAAAACGACCAGGGACAAAAACAAACCGTCACGATCTATACGGTTTGCGCCAAATAAAACATCAAACAAAACCCCAACTACAAAAAACAGGGGTTTCCCCCTCAATTCACTTGAGGGGTTTTTTAAAAAGGGCATTGCCTATAAGGCAATGCCCTTTTGATCACACAGATAGCAAAAAGATTACACGGATTAAAAAACAAACCAGCCGTTTTCCCGTTTTGCGGCGAAACCAAAAGCAGGCAGAAAAAAACTCAACGGACAAACGTAGCCGTCACGTTGTATTTTTCCTGGTCTTGGGATGAATCCCTTGGAGAGACAGACGGCGTTTCCTGCAAGTCCAACGGGACATTGAAGACGAACGTCGTACCCTCGCGGACATCGACTGTCTTACGGATAGGGACTTTGGGGATGTACTTAACGGGCACCGACTTCAAGTCGACGGTGATCACGTGTTCCCCCGGCGCAAACTTGCGGAACATATACGTTCCCTGCAGGTTGGTGGCCGTTTTTGTCGTCCCGTCGAGGACAAGCACGATCCCTTTCAAAGTCTCTTCGCCTGCGTCATAGCTGCCGTTCTTGTTCTTGTCGTAGAAGACAAGCCCGGATATTTCCATGCGGGTGGCCAAGCCAAAGTCGTAGCGTTTGTTGACGCCGTGCACGATATCCACCTTGCGCTCGGCGGAAACAGTCGGATTGTACCCTGGCGGGATGGTCGACAAATCAAGCGAAAGTGTCGCGGTCTTGCCGGACACGCCTTTGAGGCGGTAATAGCCGTCGCGGTCGGTCACGGCGGTCTTCTTGCCGTTGACGGCGATCTTGGCGCCGGGAACACCCGCCTCCTGCGGTTGTTTGATGCCGTCGCCATTGGTGTCATAGAAAACAAAACCGCAGAAACCTCCGACAGATTGCCACCGCAACCCCGTATCCCACAGCAACCGGACACCCCAGCTTAGATCCACGTCAAAGTGTTTGCCGACCCCCTCGCGCTCTGCCCAGACATTATCGATCCTCAATTTTACAAAGGTCTCATTACCGTCAGACGGTTTGAACCTCAGTTCCGCCTCACCCTCCAATCTGTCCTCGCCGCTCAGGAAACTCAACACCGACTCCGTGTTCTGTTCGTCGCGGTAAAACAGCCTCAGGTTCGTAGAGAACGGAGTATCATAAATTTGGTGGTAATAATTCAGCCCGAACTCCTGCGCCGTCGGATAGGCCGTCTCCTTGGTAAAGGTGTTATGCAGATAGTTGACTTCCTGATTATAATAAAAATACACATCGCTCAATAGCCGGAAATTAATACCGCCCAGGAGGCGGTTGTTATTGAAATTCTGGGCCGGCGAAGTGTAATTCTTGGACTTCCTGTTTTGATACAAAAGATACGTGCTCAGGCGCCGGATCAAAAAGAATTTCTTCCTAAGCATCAGTTCCTTGGTCTCCGTCACGGAAGGCGTATTGGACCCCATCTGGTCGTCCATGATATAACCCGCCTCCAGCTCCGTATGCATGTCCAAGACCCAATTGATGCGCGTCGTCGAGTTGTAATTCGGCCGTCCGGGATTGTCAGGGTTGTTGAAGACCTTGTCATGCGTCCCGGAAAACGCATTATAGATGGTCACGGAATCCGTCGGCCGGTAATTGATCGACAAGGTCCCGCTGGTCGACCCTGTCGTAGGAACGCCGCCCAAAAGAGAAGCAAAATTCTTGCTGTTGTCCGTCATGTTCAAGCCGACCCTCAGCTTGGGAATAGTGAAAGATGTTTCAGCCGTGTATGAGTTATGCGTCATATCGGAAACCATGCCCGTCCCAAAATCCCATGCGCCCAAGTCATAATTCATCTGCAGACCGGCCGTATCGCTTGTCAGCACAGGTTCGTTCCTTTCCGGCCCGTAGGAATGCGCGTAGAAAGTCTTGAAATTGGCGAAGCGCGACACATCATAACTGATACCAATGCCTTCAAGCCAGGCCCTCTTTGTCTTGGAGAGGCCCGCATCAGGCGTCAAGAAGGTAAAATCCCCTTTGGGGACAGCACCCCAGAACGCCGAATAGTTGAGTTTCTTCTGGAACATGGGCGCATCCACCTTAACACCCCTAAGGTCTGAAACAGGGAAACCAAAGGTGGTGAACGACGGCCCGTAATCGAACATACGGATATCGATATCTTTGAATTCGTCGAAATGGGCATCTGTCAACCCCATCCTGACGTTGGAAACGCGGTATTGGCCGAGGTTGGTACGATTCCCCTGAACAGAAGTGTCGAACATGCCATAAGGCGTCTCTCCTATCACCGAAGACGTATAGGCCATGGTGTGAGAAGTCCTATGAAGGTCTCCCACACCCCGGCCCGTCAAATAAGTATCCCCGGATATCGAATAAGAGAATTTGAAAGATTGCGGCAGGCTTTCCTCATAAATCTTCTCCTGGGTCTCTTGCGCCATGGCCTCTACAAAACGCCTGGGGCCGATCGTAACCTTATAGCTCCTGCGTTCGTTATTCTCCCCCCACAGGTGCAGGAAACAATTACCGATCTCCTGGGGCTCAAGAAGGACCTCGTCTCTTGCAACCTGTGTCACCTTCAGGATCGCCGGATGCGTCACCAGGAACCTGTTGATGACGCCCCCTTTAAGAGCAACGGGCTCGTCCACATAAAGCTCGATATCTGAGCTTTCGTAAGCCGTCAGATCCAGGATCGCAGGGCCTGAGGCCGTAGCCGCGGGCCCCTGCGCCGCTGTCGACGATCCTGCGGTTTTTTTGAAAGGAGCAGAGAAACTGGCTGCATCCCCTGTCGTCGCAGACGGCGCGGCAGATGAAGGAAGCCGCATTGTTGTTTCGGCCCGGGAAGCTCCGGAAACAGGAACCGCAAGAGAAGCGTCCCCTGCGGTCTGAGGAGCCATTTTCTGTTCCATGCCGCTCAAATACAGATCGACAAGGTTCTTCTTGCTCACCTGCGTACATGACAATAACCCCTGCCGGCACATGAGTTCCCTTTCAATCGTTGCAATGTATTCCCTGGCAACCTGAGACTCGGGGTTAGCCAACAAGGCTTTTTTGAATTCAATAAGGGCTTCGGGGTATTGATCCCGGTCAAAATACGCCACCCCTTGCTGGCAAAGAAGATCGCCGATCTGAGCGGAGACAGCGGCGCGCGCATCGACGGCAAAAATGCTCTGCCCCATGCTTATTAAAATGATTAAAAAAGTATGGAAAAAAATTTTCATCAGGTGTATCAAGACTTCAGGGTGATGCCGGAAGCGTTTCCCCGGGCATCGATGGTGAAAGAGGCTTCCTGAACCAGAGAGCCGCCATTCTGGAAATCCAGCGTGATGAGAATGTCATAAACGCCCGGTTTCAGGTTTACGGAAGAAACAGCAGAGGTCAATTCAGCTTTATCGCCGGGAAGGGTGAATGTATCGCTGAACGATCCCCGGACATAGACAAAGCCGCTGTTGTCCAGGACATCGAATGTGCCGGAGGCTGCGATGTCCGTATTGCCGGTGTTCACGAAGGCGGCGGACACGATGAAATCGTTGAGTTGTTGCCGGATATCCAGGGAACGGATTTCGGCTTTCTTTTCAACGGTCCCCTCCGCCTCCGCATAAAATAAGGCGCCGATGCGGTTAAGGACCTTCACAAAAGCCGTTGAGCCGTCTTCCTGTTTCTGCTCCATCTCCCCGCCCTCGGTCTCAAAAAACATAACGGAGAAATGTCCGCCCTTGGCGTCGGGAGGAATGTTGACGGTGTAATGAACGGTCTCCGATTTGCCGGCGGCCAGCTTGAAATCGGCAGGGTAAAATGTAATCCAATTGGAGCACGACAATAAGGTCGTCCCCTTAGGCATGAAATCTTTGCTGCCGTCC
>CAYYFL010000016.1:0-35554 GCA_964471325.1 uncultured Planctomycetia bacterium | reverse complement strand
GTCAACGACTCGCTGGAACTCAAGCCCGGCATGCCCGCGGATGCGCGCATCTTGCTCAAGTAGTGGCGACGCATGCGTCGCCCGGCTGTGGCTCCGGTAGTCCGGCTCCCTTGTGGGCCGGCGGTCGCAAGAGGCGCCCCACAAGGGGAGCGCACTACAACAGCCAAAGCGGGGCCACACGTGGGTGGCCCCCTACAAGATGAAGAAGCATATGGACGCCATCCGCTGCGACAAGCTGACGCGCGCGTTCGGGCCGCTCGTAGCGGTCGACGGCCTCGACCTCGCCGTCGAGGAGGGCGAGATCTTCGGCCTCGTCGGGCCCGACGGCGCGGGCAAGACCACGACGATGAGGCTCCTGACCGGCATCCTGGATCCGACGTCCGGCGAAGGCTGGGTGTATGACAAGCACATCGTCAGGGAAGCCGAGCCCCTCAAGGAAAACATCGCCTACATGTCTCAGCGCTTCGGTCTTTATGAAGAGCTGACGGTCCTGGAGAACATCAATTTTTACGCCGACGTCTACGGCATCCAAAAGGCCAGCCGCCAGGAAACCATCGACAGACTCCTGGGGTTTTCGGGCCTCCTGCCGTTCAAGCAGAGGTTTGCCGGCAAGCTCTCCGGCGGCATGAAACAGAAGTTGGGCCTGGCGTGCGCGCTGATCCACACCCCGAAAGTCCTCTTTCTCGATGAGCCCACCAACGGCGTCGATCCCGTCTCCCGCAGGGATTTCTGGAAGATCCTCTATGACCTCCTGAAAGAGAAGGTAACGATTTTTTGTTCCACCGCCTATCTCGACGAGGCCGAGCGCTGCAAGAGAGTGGGGATGATCCACAAAGGCCGGCTCCTGCGTTGCGAAGAGCCGGAGAAGATCAAAAAACAATGGAACGCCAAGACGTTGGAGGAGGCGTTCATCGCTATCATCAAGGACGCCGAAAAACATGAACAGCGCGCCTGATATCATCGTCAGCGTCCGGGACTTAGAGAAGAAGTTCGGCAGCTTCACCGCCGTCAACAAGGTGAATTTCGAAGTCCGCCGCGGCGAGATCTTCGGGTTCCTGGGCCCCAACGGCGCCGGCAAATCCACGACCATCCGCATGCTCTGCGGCATCTACGCCCCGACATCCGGCTCGGGCACTGTGGGCGGTTTCGACATCATCAACGAGCAGGGCAAGATCAAGGAAAACATCGGCTACATGTCCCAGAAATTCTCCCTCTACGACGACCTGACCGTCGAGGAGAACATCGATTTCTATTCCGGCATCTACAATATCCCCTATGATAAGCGCAAAGAGAGGAAGGAAGAGGTGATCCGGCTGGCGGGGCTGGAGGATTTCCGCACGCGACCGACCAAGGTCATCTCCGGCGGCTGGAAACAGCGCCTGGCTTTGGGCTGCGCGCTCATCCATCATCCCCGGATGCTTTTTTTGGACGAGCCGACGTCGGGCGTCGATCCGATCACGCGCGCCAACTTCTGGGCGATCATCAAAGACCTGGCGCACAACGGCGTGACGATCTTCGTGACGACGCACTACATGGACGAGGCCGAGAATTGCGACCGTATGGTCCTGATCTATCACGGCACGATCATCGCCATGGGCACGCCGGCCGAGATGAAGACCAAGTTCATGAAGAACGACGTCCTGGAGATCGTCGTCAATGCCGCGCAGGACTGGATCGACGGGCTGGATGCGCTTGAGACGGTCAAGGAGGCGGCGCTTTTCGGCGCCAGTATCCATGCCGTCGTTTATGACGCCGCCAAGGCGATCCCGGCCCTGAAGGCCTATCTGGCGTCCAGGGGCGCCAACGTCGAGAGCATCCGCAAGATCATGCCGTCCCTCGAGGACGTCTTTGTTTCGGCCATCGAGAACTACGATAAGGAGCACGCGTCGTGAACGTAAAGAGGATCAGGGCGATCGCCTGGAAGGAGTTCATCCAGATCAAGCGGGACACGCGCTCGCTCGGCCTGGCCCTGGGTATTCCGGTCTTCATGCTTCTCATCTTCGGTTACGGCCTTTCCCTGGATATCGACCACGTCAGGACGATCGTCTGGAACCAGGATGCCTCTTCTGAGGTCACGCGGGAATTTCTCCTGAATTTCAAGAATTCCAAGTATTTCAGGATCATCGCCTATACGGACAACTACAGGGACATCGAATACAAGATCGACTCCGGCGATGCCATGCTGGCGCTCGTCATCCCCAAGGATTTTTCGCATTTCCTGGAGGCCGGAAAGACCGCGCCTTTGCAGTTGATCGTCGACGGCAGCGACGCCAATACGGCGACCATCGCCATGAATTACGTGCGTTCGGTGGTCGCCCAGTACAACGTCAACCTGATGACGAGCGCCATGGAGAGCCGCGGGGTTACGCCGCAGCGGACGGTGGATGCCCGCACGCGGGTCTGGTACAACATGGGCCTGACCAGCACGTGGTTCATCGTGCCGGGCGTCATCGCCATGATCATCATGATCATCTCGGCTTTGGTCACGTCCTTGTGCATCGCGCGCGAGTGGGAGAGGGGCACCATGGAACAGCTGATCGCCACTCCCGTCAAGGCGCCGGAGCTGGTTTTCGGCAAGTTCATCCCTTATTTCTGCATCGGGTTCTTCGACCTGATCGTCGGCGTCCTCATGGCGCGGTTTTTGTTTGCCGTGCCGTTCCGCGGCCATTACCTGACGCTGGCGTTCTTGAGCGCCTTGTTTTTGACGGGCGCCTTGTCGCAGGGGATCTATATTTCGGTCGTCGCCAGGACGCAGCTGATGGCTAGTCAATTGGCGAGCTTGACGACGCTCATCCCGACAATGTTGTTGTCGGGCTTCATCTATCCGGTCTTCAACATGCCAAAGGTGATCCAGGCTGTGACGTATTTTGTGCCGGCCAAATATTACATCATCATCCTGCGGGAGCTGTTTCTCAAGGCGGGAGGGCTCAGGGTCATGTGGGACGAGGCGACGTTCCTTTTTTTGTTCGCCTTCTTCATGCTTTTTTTAGCCATGAAACGGTTTAAAAAGAAAGTCATCACCTAATATAAAAACGCAAAACGGATATGTGGGAACGCGCCAAATCCATCTTTATCAAGGAATTCAAGCAGATCTTCCGCGACCCCCGGATGAAGACGATCATCTTTATCACGCCGCTCATCCAGATCATCCTCTTCGGCTATGCCGCCAACAAGGACATCAACTTCGTCCCGACGGCGATCTTCGACCGCGACAACACCAAGGAGAGCCGCGAGCTGTTGCGTGATTTCACGTATTCCAAATATTTCGTCCCCAAGTATTTCATCGATACCGAGGAGGCCGAGAATCTTGTCCTGGACAAGGGCCAGGCGAGCGTCGTCATCCGCATCGACCGCGGCTACGGCCGCAACCTCGAGGCGGGCAAGGATGCCCAGATCCAGCTGGCCTACGACGGAACGGACTCCAACACGGCGATGGTGGTGATGGGCTATGCGAACACGATCATGCAGGATTACCAGTACAACCTTCTCAAACAGGAAGCCCTGGAGCGCGGCGGCATCAAATACGCCCCCAGCGTGGACCTGCGCGACCGGGCGTGGTTCAACGGCAACCTCATCTCGCGTAATTATTACCTTCCCGGCGTCATCGCGATCATCGTGACCATGATGTCTTTGCTTCTGTCGTCCATGGCCATCGTCAAGGAAAAAGAGATCGGCACCATGGAACAGTTGATTGTCAGCCCTCTGCGGCCCATAGAGCTGATCCTGGGAAAGCTTTTGCCCTTCGGCATCATCGCCCTCGTGCAGATCGTCCTGATCACCGCGCTCGGCGTCCTGTGGTTCCACATCCCCTTGAGAGGAAACCTTCTATTGCTGTTGTTGACCACCTGCATCTACTTGTTTACGACCCTGGGCATAGGGCTTTTTATCTCGACGATCTCCTCCACCCAGCAGGAGTCCATGATGTCGGTGTTCCTCTTTTATCTGCCGACGGTCCTGTTGTCCGGGTTTGCGTATCCTATCGCCAACATGCCCCAGGCCATCCAGGTCTTTACGTACCTCAACCCCTTGAGGTATTTTATGATCATCATCCGCGGGATTTTTTTGAAGGGCGTCGGCATCGCGGTCCTCCGCCAGCAGATGGTGCCGCTGTTGTTCATCGGGCTGTGCGTCATCGTCCTGAGCACGCTCCAGTTCAAGAGGAAGATGGGCTAGGCTCCCATCCATCCGTCATGGTCTGCCTCCGGGAGGCGCCGGGGCTCATGGATGGGAAGAATGGGACCAGCTCCAAGAAAGGAAGGGGAGAGATGAAAGGGCTCAAGCTCAAGATTTTCCTTAAGATCTTGCTTCACGGCCTGCTGATCTGGATTTACACGTATTTGCTGGTGGATTTCGCCCTGAAGAACAATTATCCCAATTATGTTTTTGGTATCTTTGTGTTAGGGGTCGGTCTCGGTTATTTCATCGCCAAGATCAAGTTTGAAAAAGAGTGACGGGACGCCCAGTGAATTTTCTTTACACCCCGTTTGAAATCTGGTAATATTTACACTTCTTTTGAGGTAGAATAGAGAAAGAAGATTATTTCGAGCTTGCCACGTGATGAGCAAAGGTCGTTTTACGTGGCCGCCCTTCGACTCCGCCCTTCGCAGAGCGAAGGGCTTCGCTCAGGACGTTACCATTAAGGAACTTCTTGATGCATCCAGAGGGTGCATGTTAAGGAATGTTTCGGGCCGCTAGCTCAATCTCGAAGCCATGTTTTTTGGCGAAGATCCGCCGGCGTTTTGGTGGCGGAGGTAGAGCTGTGGTTTGTTCGGAAATAAAATCATAGATAAGCAGCAAAGCATTATTCGGGCCGCTAGCTCAATCGGTAGAGCATCTGACTCTTAATCAGGGGGTTGAAGGTTCGAGTCCTTCGCGGCTCACCAAAATTTGACCCATCCAGGTTTTCTGGATGGGTCAAATTTTTGGTCAACCCTACACGAAGGACTCGAACCGGAGGGCGCTGGCGCGACGAGTAAGGAGCGCCGTTTAGCGCGCCGCCGAGGATTTCCAAGAAGTTTATCCAGGTCGGTGAGGCGGCCGGTGTCGAGCGCAGGCCAAAGGCCAAGCGAGACTCGAGTCCTTCGCGGCCCCTGCCGCAGTCCTTGCGGCTTAGTCGAGAGCGGCAGGGAGATAGAAGGCGATCTTAATTGAGCGCTGATGCGAGGGACCAATCAAGCCACGCTTTTTGCGTTGTTTTTTGTTTTTCAAGGCCAAGCGAGACTCGAGTCCTTCGCGGCCGGATTTTAATGGTCCCTGATCGTCTTGATCAAGCAGGCCTATCCCTTTAGCCGCGATTATTGTATAATGCTTACACATCATTCTTTTTGACCTTTTCGTCCATCATCGAACATGAGGTTTCGTGCCGCAGAGATGACAACGCTTCCTCAAAACGAACTCCTTCTCATCAATCCTTGCGCGTCGTATCGCATGATCGACGCGATCCAAAATAGTTTTACCGGCAATCCTTTTCCGCACGCGCTGGTGACGCTGGCCGCCCTGACCCCCGCCTCATACCGCGTCACCTTCATCAATAAAAAGATTTTCTGGAAGAAGAAAGATTTCAGCGCGGGCAAGCTTGTGGCGATCACGTGTTTGACGTCTGCGGCCCGCCATGCCTACCGGATCGCCGACTGTTTTCGCCGCGCCGGCTCCAGGGTTGTTTTAGGCGGTCCTCATGTGAGCGCATTGCCGCAGGAGGCCCTCCAGCACGCCGACGCTGTCGTGATCGGGGAGGCGGAGTCCGTCTGGAAGGACGTGCTGGCTGATTTTGAGGCGGGCAGGCTCAAAGCCCGATACCAGGGCGAGCCGCTGGAGGATTTTTTCTCGCCTGTGTATGATTATTACCGCCGCATGGAACCGGCGTTCCTGAGCCGGCTGGGCCTTCATATCGACCGGGGGTGCAAGTATCGCTGCGATTTCTGCGCCAGGATCTCGGAGTGGTGCCGTTCGATCAAAATGGAGCAGGTTTTACAGCTGGTCGAGAGGATCAAACAGGCGCCGCGTCCGTTTTATCTCAGAAAACCTTTTGTCGTCTTC
The DNA here is from genome assembly GCA_964471325.1 of uncultured Planctomycetia bacterium. GTDB lineage: Bacteria > Omnitrophota > Gorgyraeia > Velamenicoccales > Velamenicoccaceae > Velamenicoccus. Next base: position 29,518 of record CAYYFL010000016.1, on the reverse strand, counting down.
CGCTGCGACAATATTTTTTCAAATCCCGCCTATGCCAAGGAGTTTTTCCGGAAACTTGCGGCCCTCGGCGTCGATTGGGGGGCGAATTGTTCCATCGACATGTGCTTTGATGAGGAGGCCTTGCGTCTGGCCGAAGAGAGCGGCTGCCGGGTCCTTTTGATCGGTTTTGAGACCATCCATCCCCAGAAGTACAAGAAGACGTCCCTGCGGCAGGTGCGCAGCAGCGAAGATTACCTGACGGCCCTCAGGAACCTCCGGAGGCACAAGATCGGCGCGGTCGGTTCTTTTATCGTGGGGGCCGATGAGGACAGGCCGGCGGATTACCTCAAATTGCTGTGGTTCTTGGCCCGGGCGCGCCTGTGGCGTTCTTATCTTACGCTCCTGACGCCGTTTCCCGGCTCCAGGCTTTTTGAGAGGCTCAACGCCGAGGGCCGCATCTTTTCCTTCAACTGGACGCGATATAATTTTTTCAACTGCGTCTATAAGCCGAAAAATATGCCTGTTTTTTCTCTTTACCTCTGGTTTTACGGGGTGTGTCTCATCAGCCTGTTGTTCTCGCCGCAATACATCACCATGTATCTGGTGGCCCTGTTTCTCTATCAGATCAGCTATCACTTCAGCTACAACTTCGTGTCCTGGCTTTCGCGTTAAGGGTTTGGGCCGGGCCTGCCTCCGGCGGCTCGGCTTCGATCGGTCTGTCTTTTATCAGAGCTTAGCTTCGATAGTCTTTTATCAGAGCTTAGCTTCGATAGTGACAAAATAATCTCCGCCCATTTTTGTTCTTTCGTTCTAGTGCAGGGAATGTTCTTACGTTTTCCCGCGCTCGCCAACCCGTTAATCCGCAACTTCTCTGTTTGTCCTTCTTGTTAATCTCTATGCTATAATACCCCCATGTCCAATCCCCAACTCGAAATCTTACTGCCTGTTTATAACGAATCCGACATATTGGAAGAGAATGTGGGTAGGGTGGTGAGGTATCTTGACGCCGAAAAGAAGTGGGATTATAGGCTGACGATCATTGATAACGGCTCGACGGACAAGACGCCGGAGGTTTCAAAAGCGCTTTGCGGAAAGTTCGCGGGACGCGTGGGGATGATGCGGCTGGATGCCAAGGGCCGCGGCAGGGCCTTGAGATACGGCCTCCTGCAGTCAAAAGCGCCAATGGTCGGATATATGGACATAGATTTGTCGAGTGACCTGAGGGCTTTTGATGAACTCTATGCCGCTATGGCGGACGGCTGCGATATCGCCGTCGGTACGCGTTTGAGCCAAGGGTCTTGCGTGACGCGTTCGCCTTTCAGGAAAGCCCTGTCATGCGGCTATAATGCGCTGGTCAAAAAAATATTGAAGATCGACGTTAGCGACGCGCAGTGCGGTTTCAAGCTCTTCAGTCGCGGCCCGGTGCTTGGCATTTTGCCTTTTGTCAAAAGCGATCACTGGTGTTTTGATACGGAATTGTTGTTTTTTGCCTTGAAAAGGGGGCTCAGGGTCAAAGAGGTCCCTTTGCCGTGGCAGGAAAGGGACAAGGGGAGAAGCAAGGTCAGGATCGCCCCTTATGTGTTTGAAGGGCTTGGGACGGTGATAAGGCTGGCGATGTCCGCCAACTCTTTCCGTTGAAAGATTCGCGTAGTTGAAGTAAGATGAGATGCTATGGACACAGTTCCCAAAAAAGATGGAAGCGAACGCCGCAGGGCCAGGCGCGTTTATGCGAGTTTTGTGGAATATTGCCGCACAGAAGGCGTCCCTGAACAGAAGTACCAGGCTTTCGCGGAGAATGTCAGCGCGACGGGGATCTGCATCTTTGTGAATGAAGAGATCAAGCCGAACACCATCCTGTCGATAACGGTTTTTCTCCTGGACGGCAGCAATCCTATTGAAGTCAAGGGGCGGGTCGTGTGGGTGCGGCCTTCGGTTTTTGTGATGGCCAAAGACAGGCAGCATTATGATGTGGGCGTCGATTTTGTCGAGATATCCGACGAAGACCGCGAAAGGCTCCTCTATTATACCTCGAAATATTCCCACGAAATACCGCCGTCGTAAAAACCGGCCGGAACATTTTTTGCGGCATGCTTTTGCCGCATGGCCGCTTTCGGAGGCCTGAGAAGATGAACGAATCCCACGAGAGCATTTTTAACAGGCTGAAAGGTTCGCATTTCCGCAGCCGGTTCCGTCTCAAGGACACCGACGTCACCTATATCGAAGAGAAGGGGATCGAGACGATCCGCAGGCACGCCCGTGAGTTTATCGCGGCGCGCATTGCGCCGCGCAGCCCCGCCAATGACGGCCGCCAGACGCCGTTTTCCGGACATCCTGTATTCGTCGCCCAGCATGCCACGGGGACTTGTTGCCGTTCCTGCCTTGAGAAGTGGCACAAGATACGGCAGGGGATCATGCTGAATGAAGAGCACCAGGATTTTATCGTCAAGCTCATCATGGCATGGATCGAAAAAGAAAGGACAACGGGCGCCTTGCGGGTTAAGGAAGAGAAATGAAATCCAAGGTTTATCTGGTCCCCATAGCGGAGGACACGCACCATGCCAGGCAGGCGGCGCTTGTGAAGGCGCTCGATGCCTTGCGGCCGGCGATGCAATATGACGAGGGTGCGTTTGTTCCCATCAAGCTGACCATCGGCGACAGCGCATGCGTGCATCATATGCCGCCTGAGCTCGTCCGCCTCGTCGTGGAGGCCATCCGCGCGCAAGGCGCCAGGCCGTTCCTGTTCGACACGAGCGTCATCTATCACGGCTCGCGCCAGAATGCCGTGGACCACATGAGTCTCGCGTATAAAAAGGGGTTCCATGAAGCGGCCGTGGGCGCGCCTTTTATCGTGGCCGACGGGCTCCTGGGCCACGACGGCCGGGAGTACGAGATCAATGCCGCGCACATCAAGAAGATCCGCGTGCCGTCGTTCGTGGGGATCCTGGAAAACCTTGTCGTCCTGTCGCATGCCACAGGCCATGTCTTTAGCGGCTATGCGGGCGCGATCAAGAATGTGGCCATGGGCATGAGCTGCCGGTCCACAAAACAGGTCCAACATTCGTCCGTGAAGCCGTCCATTGCCGAAGAGAAGTGCACGGCGTGCGGCGCCTGTATCCGCTCATGCCCCGTCAACGCGATCGCCTTCAGGCCGAAGCGGCACCGAAGCCCGGGGCCGGCCTTCGGCCAGGGCGGCCAAATGGCGGAAAGGGCCGTCATCGACACCAGGAAATGCATCGGCTGCGGGGAATGTTTGTGCGCCTGCAGATTTGAGGCGGTGTTGGTGAACTGGGATGAAGAAATGGACGTCTTCTGCAGCCGCATGGTCGAGGCCGCTGCCGGGATCCTGTCGCATTTTAAGAAGAAAGTTTTCATCACGTTTGCTTTTGGGATCACTCAGGATTGCGATTGCATCTCGACGAAAGACGATAAGCTCATCAGCCCCGACGTCGGCATCCTGGCGTCGCAAGACCCCCTTGCTTTAGACCGGGCGACGACCGATCTGATGAAGGACACACTTGGTTTTCTGGGACAACATCAGGCGTATCGCGGGATGTTCCAGTATGCCCAGAAGACAGGATTGGGAAGTCTGGAGTATGATCTGGAGAAAATATAAAATAAGTAAACGAGTGTATGAGTTGAACAAGCGGTGTCCTGATTGAGACCCGGTCTCGATTATTCAGATACCGGGCAACGGTAAGGATCAGGGAGCCGGTTTGGGCAAGGTCGTTCGGTGACGTGTGAAAAAGCGGCAGAAAGACGAAACCCGATTTTTAGACGAACAACATAACGGGCTTCGTGGCCGTTACCGTAACCCGGATGAGTATAGAATAAAGCCTTGCTAGAAGTCTTTTCGGCAGTTTTTAGCTCGTTGATCCGCTTACCCGCTAACTTGTATATGATCACGATCAAGCTCGGCGATATTACCCGGGAAGACGTGGAGGCGATCGTTAATGCCGCCAATACCGGCCTGCGCGGAGGCGGGGGCGTGGACGGAGCGATCCATAGGGCCGCAGGCCCGACGGTGATGGAGGAGTGCCGCAAGATCGGCTCCTGCCCCACAGGCGAAGCGGTCATCACGAATGCCGGAAACCTCAAGGCCAAAAAGATCATCCATACGGCGGGCCCGGTGTGGCATGGAGGCAGGGAGAATGAGGCCGGGCTCCTGCGTAATTGTTACCGCAACTGTTTTCTTCTTGCCAGGAAAAACCTTTTGAAGACAATCGCATTCCCCGCCGTCAGCACAGGTATTTACGGATATCCCATCGAAGGGGCGACGCGGATCGCCTTGTCTGCCGGCAGGGAGTTTGAAAAGGATTTTGACGAGATCCGGTATATCTGTTTCTCGAAGAGTGATCTGGAAATATACCGCAAGATTTGGCAGGAGATATCGGTCAAGTAGTTCGGTAACGGCGACGAAGCCCGTGTCGTCGTTCGGTAAGGTTGTTTGTCAAACACGTGACCCAACAACGTAACCCAAACGGGCCTCATGGCCGTAACCCTAACCGAGGAATTTTGAAATTTCTTCCGATGCCCGCCGGCAGGCGCCGGGGATGCCGAGGGTGTTCTTGAGGGCGTAGAGCTCCGCGTTGATCTTTTCCATCTTCTGCTTGTCGCCGAGGATGGCCAGGACGGTTGAGGCGATCTTCCTGGGCGTTGCATCGAACTGCACCAGTTCAGGCACGATTTTTTCTCCCGCCACCACATTCACCAGGCCTATATACGGGATCTTGATGAGGAGTCTGGCCAAAAGCCAGGTCAACAGCGACGTCTTGTAGACGATGACCATCGGTTTATTGAGGATGGCCGTCTCGAGGGTCGCCGTTCCCGATGCGACAATGGCAAAATCCGAGGCCTCCAGGCCATTGGTGGTTTCGTTCTCCATGACTTTATATGGGAAGTCTATGCTGGCCGCATCGATCAGGTCTTTGACGATCTGGCGCGGGATCGTCGGGGCGCGGCAGATGAGGAATTGCGCCTGCGGTTCTTTGCGGAAGATGATCTGCGCGCTCTTAAGCATGACAGGGAGGAGTTGTGTGACCTCTTTCATGCGCGAGCCCGGAAGGAGGGCGATGGTCCGGCCGGTCCGGCGCAGGCCGAATTCGTCCAGAAGTTCTTGAGCTGATTTTGTCGGTTTGATCGCGTCGAGGAGAGGGTGGCCCACGAACCTGACCTTGAAGCCTCCCTCGGCATGGCCGCCGTAAAGGATCTCTTCGAACTTGAAGAGCACCAGCATTAGGTCGATGTGGCTGCGGATGAAGTCCACGCGTTTTTTGCCCCACGCCCAGACCTGCGGGCTGATGAAGTAGACGATCTTGATGTTCCGTTTCTTGAGCTCCGCCGCGAGCTTCAGGTTGAAGCCCGGATAGTCGACCAGGATCGCCGCATCAGGTCTGACAGCATCTGTTTTTTTAAGGACGTCATAGAATATCCTGCGGAATTTCCAGTAGTTCTTGAGGATCTCGAAGAACCCCACGACCGCCAGTTTCGTCAGGTCCGTCATGATCTCGGCGCCGGCATTTTTGAGCTTTTCGCCGCCCAGGCCGAAGGCGTAGAGGCCGGGATACTGTTTTTTGAGTTCTAAAAGGAGATTCGAGGCGTGAAGGTCTCCGGATGCTTCCCCGGCGATGATCAGGATTTTTTTAGGCATGGTTTCTGTCGGGAGTGTTCTAGATGATCTTTGTCGCCCTGTGACGGATGATGCGCGTGATCTTGGTGGCAAGCCTCAGGGCCTCGTAGGCTTCGATGCCGGAGACGACCGGCTGACGGTGGTTGCGCACGCAGACAGTGAAAGATTCGATCTCTTTTTTGATCGGTTCTTCTTTCTCGATGGGGATGGCGGTCTTGGTGATGGAGTGGTTTTCTTTTTTGTAGGCAAAGGCCTCCTGGGCCTGGTAGTCGAGTGAGATGTAGGTGTCCTTGAGGAAGATGCGGATCTTGCGCATGACTTCGTCGGAGATGCGCGAGGCCGTCAGGTTGACGATGCAGCCGTTCCTGAAATGCAGGCGGACGTTGGCGATGTCCTCGAACGGTGTCAGCACGTTGACGCCGACGGCGTCGATGTGCGTGATCTTCGACTGGATAAGCCCCAGGATGATGTCGATGTCGTGGATCATGAGGTCGAAGACCACGCCGATGTCCAGCGACCTGTTCGGGAAGGGGCTGAGGCGGTGACATTCGATAAAGCGCGGTTGGTGCACGATCTTCTGTGCCGCGATGAATGCGGAATTAAAACGTTCGACATGGCCGACCTGAAGGATGACGCGAAACCTGCGGGCGAGGCGAATGAGCTTGCGTGCCTGGTGCAGGTCGTTCGTGATGGGTTTTTCGATCAGGACGTGCTTTTTGTGCGTGATCGCGAACTTCGCGACCTCAAAATGGGTGCTGGTGGGGGTGGCGATGCTGACAATGTCGGCCTGGGGGATGAGCGTCTTGTAATCCGTGAAGGCCTGCGTGTGGTGGGTTTGCGCGAGTTGCTCGGCCCGGACAGCGTCGATGTCGCAGACGCCGACGAGTCTGATGTAGGGGATCTCCGTGTACACACGCGTGTGGATGGACCCCAGCCGGCCGCAACCGATGACAGCTACCTTAAGTTCGTGAGGCATGAAAGATCTCTATTTTTGATCCGCCGCAAGGCGCTGGCGGGTCATATTCGGCTCATAACTTGCGCTTCTTGCCGGTCGCACAAGTTAAAGCCTCTATATTTGATCCGCCACTAGAACATTGGCGGATGATGTTCGACCGGTTAGCTTAGGTCGCTTGCTGCTTCCGGAGGCTCCCTAGGCTAAGGTTTCTATTTTGACCCGCCATTAATGCTTCGGCGGGTTATGTTCGGCCATTAAGTTAGGTCGCTGATGGTATTTTGATTGCTCCCTAACTTAAGGCCTCACATAATAACAAATATCTTGTGGGATGTCAATAAGTGTGATAATATGAAAAACCCTTGCCGGGTATGCGATTAGGGAAAATCTTTCAGGGGAAATAATCCCAAAAGAAAACAGGAAGCTCAATAACCGTAATAACTTACATTTAAAGGAGTTTTGTGCCTAAGCAAAAGAAGCGTTTGTTTCAGGACTATTACGATCTGTTCGCTTTTACCCGTCCGCAGCTCGGTCTGTTGGGCTGGGCCGTCCTCTGCATGATGATTTCGACCATTTTTGACGGCGTCTCGATGAGCATGATCGTGCCGTTTTCCGACAAGATCCTTTCCAACGGCAAGATCATTGTTCCCAGCAAGCTTCCCGCCTTTGCCGAGCAGTTTATCGCCAAGCTCAACAGTATGTCGCAGATCAGCCTTCTTTATTATATGGCGGGATTCCTGATCGTCATGTTCCTTCTCAAGGGCCTTTTTACCTATCTCCAGGGGATGCTCATGTCGGATGTCGGTCAGCGCGTCATGCGCGACATGCGGATCATGCTTTATAAAAAGTATCAGGCCCTTGATCTCGAGTATTTCACCCGCAAACGTTCGGGCGAGCTGATCTCCCGCATCACCAACGACGTCGGGAACGTCGAGAACGCCGTTTCGTACGGGTTTACGGACCTGGTGTATCAGACGCTGCAGATCGTCCTTTTTTCGGCGATCGTCCTGTTGATTTACTGGCGGCTGGCGATCGTGGCCATCCTGATGGTCCCGTTCATTTCCATTCCGATCGTCCTGGTGGGTAAAAAACTTCGCAAGATCAGCACGTCTACCCAAGAGAAGGTTGCGGACATCAATTCCCTGCTTATTGAGACGATCTCCGGCGTCAGGATCGTCAGGGCTTTCGGCGCGGAAAATCATGAAGTCGATAAATACAGCCGCCAAAACCAGGATTTTTATAAGCTCAACATGAAATCCATCAGGCGCACCCTGGCCCTGGGGCCGGCAACGGAGTTTATCGGCGTCCTGGGGGGCGTGGCCATTCTATTGTATATCGGCCGTCAGGTTGTAGCTGGTGTTTTGTCTTTTGGCGTCTTTGGTCTTTTTCTGGGGTCGGTCATGATGATGATCCGGCCGTTCAAGAAATTGAGCGCGGTCAATGCCATCATGCAGAAGGCCTTTGCCGCCTCGACAAGGATCTATGATGTCTTGAAGATCGAGCCAAAGATCAAATCCGTGCCCGATGCCTGGGAGATCAAGGAGATCCGCGACCAGGTAGAGCTGCGGGGTGTCTGGTTCCGTTATGAAGAGGCTGAAGTGCTCAAAGACATCAGTGTCAGGTGCCGCAAGGGCGAGGTGGTGGCTTTGGTGGGCGCCAGCGGCGCCGGAAAGAGCACGCTGGTGGACCTGATCCCGCGTTTCTACGATCCGCAAAAGGGCGGCGTCTATATCGACGGCAGGGACATCCGCACGCTCAGCGTCAACTCGTTGAGAGGATTGATCGGCATGGTGACGCAGGAGACCATCCTGTTCAATGATTCTGTGAAAGACAACATCGCTTACGGCAAGCCGGGGGCGGGTTACGACGAAATTGTCGATGCGGCCAAAAAGGCGTTTGCGCACGAGTTTATCCTGAATCTGCCGCAGGGCTACGACACCTATATCGGCGACAGGGGCGTTAAGCTTTCCGGGGGCGAGCGCCAGCGCCTGGCCATTGCCCGCGCCATCCTGAAAAATCCGCCCATCCTGATCTTGGATGAAGCGACTTCCCAACTGGATTCTCAGGCCGAGCGGCTTGTCCAGGGAGCGCTGGATACGCTGATGGCCGGCCGGACTGTTTTTGTGATCGCCCACAGGCTCTCTACGGTCAAGAATGCGACAAAAATCGTTGTTTTGCAGGAAGGCCGGATCGTGGAAGAGGGGTGCCACGAGGAACTCCTGAAAAGAGGGGGCGTCTATAAGCGTCTCTATGACTTACAATTCCAGGCGTAACAGCCGGCGCCAGGGGGATCCGCAGGAAATATCCATCGTCTGAAGATTTCATCGAAGAAAATCGGTGTCGTTCCGGCACGAAACGAGCGCCCCTTTGCTGTCGAAGCCGCAAGGCCGCCGTCGTTAAAAAATTATTTGAATTCAAAAGCTCTTGTGTTATATTATGTGGGTTTAAGTTAAGCATAAATCAAGGATTGGGAAGGTATCGGAAAGACGCATATAAGGTAAGGAAAGGAGAAACAGACATTGACTACCACAGAACTCATCAAACAATTACTTGAGGCGGGGGTCCATTTCGGCCACCAGACCAGGCGCTGGAACCCGAAGATGAAGAATTATATCTTCGGTGAAAAGAGTGGTATCTACATTATTGATCTCCAGAAGACGGAGGCGTTTCTCAATGAGGCCCGGGAATTCATTTCCGAGATGGCGGCCCAGGGCAAGCCGGTCCTTTTTGTCGGCACCAAGAAGCAGGCCCAGGAGGTCATTGAGGAAGAGGCGAAGCGGTGCGGGGCGTTTTACGTGAATCACCGCTGGCTGGGGGGGCTCCTGACGAACTTTCAGACCATCAAGAAGAGCATCCGTCGTTACAAAGAGATTGAACAGATGGAAAAAGACGGCATCTTCGAGAGTTTGACGAAAAAGGAGATTGCCGCGCTCACGAAAGAACGCGAGAAGCTCGTCAAGAACCTGTCGGGGGTCATCGAGATGGACAGGCTTCCCGGCGCCATCTTTGTCGTCGATTCAAAAAAAGAAGAGACGGCGGTGTTGGAGGCCAAGAGGCTGGGCATTCCGATCGTGGCCCTGATCGATACGAACTGCGATCCCGACCTGATTACGCATCCGATCCCTGGCAATGACGACGCGATCAAATCGATCCGCCTGGTGAGCAAGTTCATGGCCGACAGCGTCCTGGACGGCCGCAGGCGTTTTGACGAAGTCAAGGCGGCCATGAAAGTGAAGGAAGCGGAGACGGAAGAGGCGGGAGAGGAAGAGACGACCGCGTCCAGCGTGATCGAGGCCGAAGAAGAGGTGATCAAGAAGCTGGCCATCGACCAGGAAGGGGCGGGGAAGGACAAAGTCTCCAAGGTGAAGAAGGGTAGGGAGAAGGATTAAGATGTATCACCCCTCGCTTAAGCGCTCGTAAATTTTTACCAGGGTGAGCCGGTAAAAATTTACTTCGCAAGCTCGGGGTTGATTTTGTAAGGAAGTTACCTGTTTATAGGCAAAATCAAGGAGTTTCGCAATGGCTGTTTCGATAGAGATCATCAAAGAGTTGAGAGAGTTGACGTCGGCTTCGGTTTCGGACTGCAAGAAAGCCTTGGATGACGCCAAGGGCGACATCAAGAAGGCCTCGGAACTGCTCAAGCAGCGGGGGCTGGAGATCGCCGCCAAAAAGTCGTCGCGCGCGGCCAATCAAGGCCGTATCGAGGCCTACGTGCATACGGGCAACAAGATCGGTGTCATGGTCGAGATCAACTGCGAGACGGATTTCGTCGCCCGCAATGAGGAGTTCGCCCGTTTTGCCAAGGACATCGCTATGCAGGTGGCGGCGACAGATCCGCAGTGCCTCAAGCGTGAAGACGTGCCGGCGGATGAGATCAAGGATTTGAACGATGCGCAGAAGGAAGATTTCTTCAAGGTCCGTTGTCTGATGGACCAGCCGTTCATCAAGGACCCGAAACAATCGATCAAGGATTATCTGACCGCGACGGTGGCCAAGATCGGCGAGAACATCGTGGTCCGCCGGTATTGCCGCTTCAAGCTGGGCGAAGATGAAAAATAAACCCGTTTACAAGCGCGTGGTCCTGAAGCTGAGCGGCGAGGCCCTGCAGGGCCGCCAGGCCCACGGCATTGACGCTTCCATCCTGGATTCCCTGGCGGAACAGATCGCCGAGATCCGGCGTATGGGCGTGGAAGTCGCCGTCGTTTTGGGCGGAGGCAATATCTTCCGCGGGCAGTCCGGCACGACGCGCTACAAGATCGAGCGGGCCGTCGGCGATTACATGGGGATGCTGGCGACCGTCATCAACGGGCTGGCATTCCAGGATGCCCTGGAGAAAAAGGACGTGGCCACGCGCGTCATGACCGCGATCGAGATGCACCAGATCGCCGAGCCGTATATCCGCCGCAGGGCCATCCGGCACCTGGAGCAGGGGCGCGTCATCATCTTTGTTGCCGGGACGGGGAACCCTTATTTTACGACCGATACGGCCGCCGCACTGCGGGCCATGGAGATCAGTGCCGACGCGATCCTGAAGGCGACGAAAGTCGACGGCGTCTATTCGGACGATCCCATGAAGAACAAGAAGGCCAAAAAGTTCGCTTCCTTGAAATACATGGACGTCTTGAACAAGAAGTTGAAGGTGATGGATGCAACGGCCGTCAGTCTTTGCATGGATAACTGTCTGCCCATCGTTGTTTTCGACCAGACGAAGGCCGGCAATATCAAGAAGATCATTTTAGGCGACAAGATCGGTACGATCGTCAATTAAGGCCGGCCCATCGGCCGGCGGGTCATTCAGGGATGTTTTGAACGCGGGGGTGTCTATGGGGACGCGCGACATCGTCAAGGATTCAGAGAGCAAGATGAAGAAAGCCATCGAGGCGGCACGGCGGAATTTCGCGGAGATCCGCACGGGCCGGGCCTCTCCGCACCTGGTCGAAGGCCTGCACGTGGATTATTACGGGACTCCGACGGTCCTGAAGTCTTTGGCGTCCATTACGGTGCCGGATGCGCGCCTGATCGTGATCCAGCCGTGGGACGCAACGGTCATCCCCGAGATCGAAAAAGCCATTTCGAAATCGAACCTCGGGATTACGCCTTTCAACGACGGCAAGCTGGTCCGTCTGCAGATTCCGCAGCTGACGCAGGAGCGCCGTGAAGAGTTGAAAAAGGTGGTCAAGACGATGGCCGAAGAAGGGCGCATTTCCCTGCGGACGATCCGCCGGGACGCCAATGACGCCATCAAGAAACTGGAGACCGACAAGGTCATACCGGAAGACGAGCGTTTCCGTTCCCAGGATGAAATTCAGAAGATCACGGACAAATGCATGGCCGATCTTGAGAATATCCTGAAGGACAAAGAGAAGGAATTATCGGAAGTATAGATTTGGGCCGCCTCGTAAAATGACCTTTGGTCATCGCGGGGCGTGCTTGTGACGATTTTAGTTTTGCGGGCCGTTCCTCGCGACCAAGACTTCAGGCGGTCGCTCGGGACTGGCCCGACGATATGCAATCAGATATCGGGCCGCTAGCTCATTTGGTAGAGCACCGCCCTTTTAAGGCGGGTGTGCCGCGTTCGAGCCGCGGGCGGCTCACCAAATTTTCTTTGAAAATTTGGTCCCGAGCGGCTGTATCGCGTTGTTGATCGGCCGGGAGGGATAAATATCCGAGCCGTCCCTCGTTGCGGGGCCGTCACGCGACAGCAACTCGGGATTCTCGCCTTGAAGAAAATCGAGGTTCGACGGGCGGCTCACCATTTAATTTGCAGGCCGCATGAGTTTTCTGCGGCGAGAACGCGAATATTGAAACGTTTGATCAGGACGGATGTACCGCAGACGTGGCACCCGCCACTGGAACATCGGCGGGTGTACACCATCAAAAGCGGTGGTGCACGGCCGCTGATGCATCAGTAGAGGCCGTCCGCTGAAGCGGTAGTGGCGGACGGAATTGCCTGTCTTTGGCCTCGGCCAAGGCAGGCAGGGCAGACGCGTCCCGTAAAAATTTTGCCGTGGTGGCGGAATTGGCATACGCGTTAGGCTTAGGACCTAATGTCCGTAAGGACTTGAGAGTTCGAGTCTCTCCCGCGGCATGATTTAGAGAATTCAAACGCGCATGCCGGCAGAATTTTTTCAGAGACAAGAAACAGCATAAAAAAGTGAAGCTCCGCAGGTCCGCCTTACCCTTGGCCTTGCTCGAGGGGCAGGCCGAGGCGAAAAATCCAAAGATTGAGGACATTCACAACGATCTTTTTTATGCGGGAGTGGCTCAGTTGGTAGAGCGCAACCTTGCCAAGGTTGATGTCGCGGGTTCAAATCCCGTCTCCCGCTCCATTTGAGAGTTACGTTTTATTCTTTCAAGTCCCGGTTTGTTGCTGAGGTAAGCCGGGATTTGAAGGCAACCCGAGCGCCACTGGTTCGAGCGAGGGTGCCCGGTTCCGAAGGAGCCGAGCGAATGCGAGGCGGGTGAGGAAAAATCCCGCCTCTTGGCCAATTTTTGTGGCAGAGCAAAAAATTGGCCAATACCGAGAAGGCCGTTGTGAGCCGACAAGGCGAGCAGGCCGGAACGGTGCCGCTCCATTCTTCTTCGCCAAGCAGCTTTTGCGCTCGGCTACGAAGGAAATTTTACCTAATCGCGGCTTTTTCTTCAGGAAGGGCCGAAAAAACCTAAGGTCTCTCTGTTGATTTACGACAGGGGGCTTCATTCCAGGCGTGGCATCAGCCTTTCGTGATACGAAAATACAAATCAAGTTTTTACGATAACAAGGAGGGTAGGACCTGATGAAAATTATGGATTTTCTTTCAGAGGAGGCGATAACGACCGACCTCAAAAGCGTCAACAAGACCGAGGCGATCAAAGAGCTGGTTGAGCTTTTGATTGTCAGCGGCGATGTTGATAAGAAAGACAAGAACAAGGTAGTGGAGCTGCTTTTGGCACGTGAAGCTTTGGGTTCGACGGCCATCGGGCACAACGTCGGTATCCCGCACGCCAAGGCGGACTGCATCAAAAGCCTCGTCGGCGCGTTTGGTTTGTCGCGCAAGGGTGTGGATTTTGATTCGTTGGACGGCGAGCCTGTCTACATTTTCTTTTTGCTCCTGGCGCCCCAGGATTCCGCCGGCCCGCACCTCAAAGCGCTGGCAAGGATCTCGCGGTTGATCAAGGACAAGTATTTCCGCGATACCCTCAAGGCCGCCAAAGACAAAAAAGACGTCATCAGGATCATCGAGACGGAAGATGATAAAAAATTATAAGTTCAGGGCGTTTTTCAAATGGTTGTATCCCGGCATGCGCGTCAAGAGGTGGGCCTTCCTGTCTCTTTTAGGCCTTATCCTTATGATGGTGGGTGTGGGCGGGATCATGACTTATCGCGGCGGCCTGACCGCGCCGATCGCGTTTGTGTATTATGCCAACGTCCTGTTGGGCATTATGCTTTTGATTTCTGGATTCAAGAACATGATGATTTCCGTCGTCTCCTTGATCCTTCCCCATAAGGATGGCCATCTGATCGACATCCTTTATCAGAAGAGATTCCTGGAGCATGGTCCCAGGATCGTGGCGATCGGAGGCGGGACGGGTTTGTCCGTTCTTCTGCACGGCATCAAGGAATACACGTCAAACATCACGGCGGTCGTGACCGTGGCCGACGACGGCGGATCTTCGGGGCGTCTGCGTCAGCAGTTCGATATCGTGGCACCGGGCGACATCCGCAACTGCCTGGTGGCCCTGGCCAATGAAGAGACCATGATGAACCAGCTTTTCCAGTATCGTTTTGAAAAGGATACGGATTTCAGCGGGCACAGTTTCGGCAACCTTTTCATTACGGCGATGACGCAAGTGACAGGGGATTTTGAGAAGGCATTGAAGGAATCCAGCAAGGTTCTGTCGATCCGCGGAAGGGTGTTGCCGTCTACCCTCGAAAAGGTGGTCCTGGCGGCGGAACATGCCGACGGCCGCCTGACGGAAGGAGAAGCCCAGATCCCGAAAGCAGGGTCTCCCATAAAAAAGATTTTTATCCGGCCGAACAGCGCTTCGGCCGCACCTGATGCCGTCCGGGCAATCCTTGAGGCGGAGCTGATCATCCTCGGCCCGGGGAGCCTTTACACGAGCGTTATCCCGAATCTCCTGATCAGGGAGATCAGGGAGGCCGTGGTCGCCTCGCAGGTTTCCAAGATCTATGTCTGCAATATTATGACTCAGCCCGGAGAGACGAACGGCTTTAAGTCCTCCGATCACATCAGGGAACTGGTGAAGCATACGCACCCGAAGATTTTGGACGCCTGCATCGTGAACATCGGCAGCGTGCCCGTTTGTCTTCTCGATAAGTACGGCCGGGAGTCTTCTGTTCCCGTTGAGGCCGACACGCAGGCCATTAAGGACATGGGTTATGGAGTCATTGAGGAAGACCTGGTCAGCGCCAGCGACCATGTCAGGCACGATGCCGGCAAGCTGGCCAGGATCGTGGCAGATTTGTTGAATTTACAACGCGCGGGGAATTCCTGATCTTTTTGCCAGAGTTCCCTGTCCGCCTGGGGCGGACAGGGGCCAACAAAAGAGATTCATGGGCTAAGCTTGTTGGGCTCCAGAAGTTTTTCATGATCAAGAGAGTGGAAAGAAAAGTCAAGGTCCATAACAAACAGGGGTTGCATGCCAGGCCTGCGGCGCTTTTTGTCCAGATCGCCAATAAATATGATTCGGCGATCAAGGTGGTCAAGGACAATGAGGTCGTTAACGGCAAATCCATTATGGGCATCCTGATGCTGGCGGCAGAAAAAGACTGCGAGATCACGATCGTCGCCGAAGGCGCCGACGCGGAGCAGGCCGTCAATGAACTGGAAGTCCTGTTGAGATCCGATGAATGAGAATATTTTAAAAGGCATACCGGCAGCGCCGGGGATCGTGGTGGGCAAGGCTTTCGTTTTCGGCAAGGAAGACTTGGATGTCGCCCCCATCGACATTACGGAAGACCAGGTTCCTCTGGAGATTTCCCGTTTTGAAGACGCGCTGATCCAGACGCGCCAGGAGATCATCGCGCTGCAGAAGAAGATCGCCGTCGACATGGGCAGCGAACACGGCGAGGTGTTCGATGCGCATCTTTTGGTCCTGGAAGACCGCATGCTGATCGAGGAGGTCATCTCCCGCGTCAAAAAAGAAAAGCTCAATATCGATTATATCTTTTCGCAGGTGCTGAAGCGTTATGCCCACGTTTTTTCCAGGATCGAGGACGAATACCTCAAGGAGCGTATCAGCGATATCAACGATGTCGGCCGCAGGATCCTGCGCAACCTTCTGGGCCGGATGAGAAAAGGCCTGGCAGAGCTTGAGGACGAAGTGGTGGTGGTGGCCCACGATCTTTCTCCGTCGGATACCGCCTCGATGCACAAGAACCGCGTGAAAGGATTTATCACGGACATCGGCGGCAAGACGTCGCATACCGCCATCATGGCCAAGTCGCTGGAGATCCCCGCCGTCGTCGGTCTTGAGATAGCGACCGAACAGATCAAGAACGGCGACATCGTGATCGTTGATGGGGCTTCCGGGACCGTGATCGTGTCTCCGGATGCCGACACCCTCAAGAAATATCAGGCCCAGGAAGAAAAACTCAAAGGACAGACGGAGACGCTGGCCGCCATCAGGAACCTCCCGGCCCAGACCACGGACGGCCGGCAAGTGACATTGGCGGCCAATATCGAATTTCCGGATGAGATTCCTTCTGTCCTGGAACATGGCGCCGACGGGGTCGGCCTCTACAGGACGGAATATTTCTACATGAACCGCAAAGATTTGCCGGTGGAAGATGAGCAGTTCGAGGCCTACAAGAACCTGGCGACGACCTTTGGGGATAAGCCGGTGATCGTGCGCACGCTGGACCTAGGCGGGGATAAGTTTATTTCCCAGTTCAATCTGCCGAAGGAGATGTCGCCTTTCATGGGGTGGCGCGCGATCCGTTTTTGTCTGGGCCGGCCGGACATTTTCAAGACCCAGCTGCGCGCGATCCTGCGCGCGTCCGTCTTCGGGAATCTGAAAATTATGTTTCCCATGATTTCCGGTATTGAGGAACTCAGGCGCGCCAAGGAGATGGTGGAAGAGGCAAAAAAAGAGCTTAAAGGGCGGGGCGTTGCCTATAACGCCGGCATCGAGATCGGCGCCATGATTGAAGTGCCGTCGGCGGCGCTGACCAGCGATGTGCTGGCGCGCGAGGTCGATTTCTTCAGTATCGGCACCAACGATTTGATCCAATACGCCCTGGCCGTCGACCGCACAAACGAAAAGATCGCCTACCTGTATGAACCGACGCATCCGGCGGTCCTGCGTCTTGTGAAGAATGTTGTCGAGGCGGGCCACCGCGCCAATATCTGGGTGGGGATGTGCGGTGAAATGTCGAGCGAGCCTTCGTTGGCCATCCTGCTTTTGGGGCTGGGCCTGGATGAGTTCAGCATGCCTTCGGCGAGCTTGCTTGAGATCAAGAACGTGATCCGTACCATCAGCTATGAAACGGCCAAGAAGATTGCCGAAGAGGCTTTGGGTCTGGCGACGGGCCAGGAGGTCAATGCATTTTTGACGAGCCGATTGAAGAATCTTCTTCCGCAGATGTACGGGAACTAGTTCGATCCGAATCAATGAAAAAGCGATCGCAGGAGACGTCGGGTTCTCTGGAGGCCATCATCCTGGCCGCCGGTTACGCCACGCGGCTGTATCCATTGACGCTGGGGATCCCGAAGCCGCTCTTGCGGATCACGCGCGACAAGACGGTGATCGATCTGATCGTCGACGGCCTTGTGTCTACGGGCATCGTGCGGCGCATCACGGTGGTCACGAACCATAAGTTCAGCGGCGATTTTAACGCATGGGCGCGGCGTCATCCTCATGGCCGCCTGATCCATATCGAGGACGACGGCACCCTGTCCAACGAAGACCGGCTGGGGGCGATCGGCGATATACACTACGTCGTCACGAAAAATAAGATCAAGGACGATGTCGTAGTCGTCGGCGGGGACAATCTTTTCGGCAGGCCGTTTGACGGCTTTATCCGTTTTGCCAGGCAGCAGAGGCCTTACGCTTCTCTGGGCCTGTTCGATATCAGGGACAGAACAAAGGCCAGCCGTTTCGGCGTCGTCAGCGTCGGCAAGGACGGCGGGGTCGTCCGTTTCGAAGAGAAACCTGAGCGGCCCGCCTCGACGCTTGTGGCCACATGCTTGTATTATTTCCCGGCGTCGACGCTTCAGGACCTTGAGGTCTACGCCCTGGATAAGACGACATCCAATGACGCCTCGGGCAACTATATCCGCTGGCTCATGGAGAGGAGCCGGGTCTACGGCCTTGTGTTGAAGCAGGACCATTGGGTCGATATCGGCCACCTGGATTCGTATAAGCAGGTGATCGCCAGGTATAACGGGGAGATGAAGTAGGGGTTTTCAAAGAAATTACCCACTCGCCTTTACGCTTGTAAATTTCCACCAGGGCGAGCCGGTGGAAATTTCCTGCGCAGGCTCGGGGTTAATTTTGTAAGGAAAAGTACCTTGGTATGGGCAAAATTAAGGAGGAATCTTAAATGACGAACAGGAAATATTTTTTCGCGTCGGAGTCTGTAGGTGAGGGTCATCCCGATAAGGTGTGCGATCAGATCTCGGACGCCGTTTTGGACGAGGTGCTCAAGAACGACGAAAGGGGGCGGGTGGCCTGCGAAACGTATGTGACGATGGGCCTGATCATTGTCGGCGGCGAAATCACCACTAGGTCTCACGTCGATATCCATAGCCTTACGCGCCGCGTCCTGGAGAATATCGGTTATACGCATCCCAAATACGGGTTCGATTTTCATACCTGCGCTATCCTGAATGCGATCAACAGGCAATCTCCAGATATTTCCCAGGGCGTTGACGCCGGCGGCGCAGGGGACCAGGGCATTATGATCGGTTATGCCAATGACGAGACCGACGAACTTATGCCTTTGCCGATCATGCTGGCACACAGGCTGGTGCGCCGTTTTGCCCAGGTGCGCAAAGAGGGGACCCTGTCCTATCTGGGCCCTGATTGCAAATCTCAGGTCACCGTTGAATATGAGAATGGCAAGCCCAAGAGGGTCGACAATGTCGTTTTGGCCTGTCAGCATACAGAGGACATCCTGGATAAGTCCGGCAACAAGATTACCAGCAAGGCCCGTCAGGAGATCATTGACGTTGTCGGCGGTCCCATCCTCAAAGGCCTGGCGGACGCCAAGACCACCTATTTTGTCAACGAGACGGGCAAGTTCGTGATCGGCGGTCCTCAGTCGGACACAGGGATGACCGGGCGCAAGATCGTCGTCGATACTTATGGCGGCGTCACGTCGCACGGCGGCGGCGCTTTTTCCGGCAAAGATCCGACCAAGGTCGACCGTTCGGCGACGTATATGGCGCGCTACATCGCCAAGAACATCGTGGCCGCCGGGCTTGCCAAGAGATGCTTTATCCAGCTGGCTTATTGTATCGGCAAGGCGGAGCCGGTGAGCCTCTTTATCGATACCTTCGGCACCGGGCAGGCGTCGGATGAAAAGATCGAACTGGCGGTGCGTAAGATCTTTGACCTGACACCTCAGGGGATCATCAAGCATCTTGATCTGCGTAAGCCCAAGTATCTGGCGACGGCCTGCTACGGCCACTTCGGCCGCAGCGAAGAGAGCTTTACGTGGGAGAAGAAGGACAAGGTGGAAGCGCTCAAGAAAGAAGTCAAATGATAGGGACCACAAGTTAAAAATAAATCCAAATACCCAATGACAAATGTCCAATTAAATCCCAATGTCAAAAGGAGCTTAAATTGGACATTGGTTTTTTGACATTAATTTGTCATTTGGATTTTGTCATGGGTCATTTTATGTTGGTAAAGGAGTTCTATGAAATATGATGTCAAGGATTTGTCTTTAAGCAAAAAAGGAAGACTCAGGATCGAGTGGGCGGACGATAACATGCCGGTCCTGAATCTTATCCGCAAGAGATTTGCCAAAGAGAAGCCTCTCGCTGGCACGAGGATCGGCTGCTGCCTGCATGTGACGACGGAGACGGCCGTCCTTATGCTGACACTCAAGGCGGGCGGCGCGCAGGTGAGCCTATGCGCATCCAATCCGCTCTCGACGCAGGACGATGTGGCGGCGTCTCTGGCCAAGGATTACGGGATCCCTGTGTTTGCCATCAAGGGGGAGGATCACAAAAGGTATTACAAACATATCGAGGCCGTTCTGGCCGCAGAGCCGGATCTGACGATGGACGACGGTGCCGACTTGGTTTCGGTCATCCATAAGAGGAAAGGGCATATTCCTTTGGGCGGGACGGAGGAGACGACGACGGGCGTGATCCGCCTGCGGGCCATGGAGAAGGAAAAGAGGCTTCTGTATCCCATCGTCGCCGTCAATGACGCCCAGACGAAATATCTCTTTGATAATCGTTACGGCACGGGCCAGTCCACGATCGACGGCATCATCCGCGCGACGAACAAGCTCGTCGCAGGCACGAATTTCGTCGTCTGCGGTTACGGCTGGTGCGGCCGCGGCGCCGCCATGCGCGCCAAAGGGCTTGGCGCCAACGTGATCGTCATCGAGGTGGACCCTTTCAAGGCCCTGGAAGCGGTCATGGATGGTTTCCAGGTGATGCCGATAGCGAAAGCGGCGAAGATCGGCGATATTTTCGTGACGGTCACAGGCGATATCAACGTGATCAGGCGCGAGCATTTCCTTGCGATGAAGGACAAGGCGATCGTCTGCAATTCCGGGCATTTCAATGTCGAGATCGACATCCCCGGCTTGCGCCGGTTGAGCCGTAAACAGCGCATGACCCGTGATTTTGTCGAGGAGTTCATTTTGCGCGACGGCCGCAGGATCTATCTTCTCGGAGACGGCCGCCTGATCAACCTGGCCGCCGCCGAAGGGCATCCGGCACAGGTCATGGACATGAGTTTTGCCAATCAGGCCCTGTCTGCGGAATTCATGAAGAAGAATTGCCGCAAGCTTGAGAAAAAAGTCTATAAAGTTCCCGTCGACATCGACCGCCGCATCGCAGAATTGAAGTTGGATTCCATGGGCGTCACGATTGACCGCCTGACGGCGGAACAGAAGAAGTATCTGGCGAGCTGGGAGATGGGAACATAGGATTCTCAAAAGATCGTTGCTGCTATCAGCATGTCGGACAGGCAGGTTTAGGGTATAATAAAATCCTAAATCCTAAACGAACCCAAAACTCAAAAGAAAAACACAAAATTATGTTGTTTAGAGTTGAGTGTTTCGGATTTAGAGTTTTAAACCGGAGGCGCGTTATGAAGTATGTGACAAGGATGTTTTGTATCATCGCGTTGTCGCTGGTTGCGGCATACCCCGTTTTCGCCAAAGACGTCGATTCTCATATCAGTCAGGTGACTGTCTATCCTGATAGCGCGCTCATCACAAGGGTGGGTACGGTCGAGTTGGCCGTCGGCGCTCAAGAGATATCATTTGCCGACATCATCCCGGACATCGACGAGGATTCTCTGAAAGTTTCCGGCAGGGGGACGGCCGCCGTCAAGATCATGGGTGCCCGCGTGAAAAAGGAATTTTTGCAGGAAGCGGCCGGGGCGCGCGTCAAAGAGCTTGAACAACAGATCCAGGCCACGGCGGATGAGCTCAGGAAGATCGGCGACGCCAAAAGTGTCGCGATTTCCAAGAAGCAACTGCTGGATGCGGTCCTAAGTTTTTCCTCGGACCAGTTGCCCGAGGACATGGCGACGAAGATGCCTCAGGCCAAAGAGTTGGGCGATCTCTTGAGTTTCCTAGACGCTTCTTATAAGGATTATTACGCCGTTCTTCAAGGCCTGGATGCCAAGGAAAGGGATGTCCGTAAACAGCTGGATGTCCTGCAGAGGGAATTGGCTCAGGTATCCCGTTCCCAGAAAATGAAGAGATCCATCGCTGTCGATGTGGAGGCAGCTAAGGCCGGTTCTTTGACGTTGGAGATAACGTATCTGGTCCGCGGCGCGTCCTGGTATCCGGTGTATGAGGCGCGCACGCACTTTGATAAATCCCAGGTAGAACTTGTAGGTTTTGGCGTCGTCCGCCAGAAGACAGGCGAAGACTGGAAGGATGTGGAGGTGACGCTTTCCACGGCCAAGCCGACGGTTTCAGGGCACATGCCGGAGTTTTCATCGTGGATCCTGAGGCCTTATCAGCCGCCTCAGTTTGCTTCCAGACGCAAAGGGGTTTTTAGCTCGAAAGCGATGCTTGTTGCTGAAGATCAGGCGATGGATAAGGAGGAGTTGATGGAGGCCGCGGGTGCTTTGGCGCCGGCAGAGGAAGAGGCCAAAATGGAATACGCCGCCGTTGAAGAAAAAGGCGTTTCCATCGTTTATAAGATTTCCAAGAAAGCGATGATCAAGGCGGACGGCTCCGAAGAGAGGCTGCCGGTCCTGGCGCAGGACCTCGATGCGAAATTCCAGTATTCGGCGTATCCGAGAGCGAGCGCCTTCGCCTATTTGACGGCGCGTGTCGCCAACCAGAAGGATTTGCAGCTCCTGCCCGGCCGCATGAATGTGTTTTTGGAAGGGGATTTTGTGGGTGTTTCTCAACTGGCGGCGATAGCGCCAGGCGAGGAGTTTGACCTCTATCTGGGCATTGACGAGAACGTCAAGGTCAAAAAAGAAGAAATCGAGCGCAAGGTCGATGATGTCCTCCTGGGCGGCATTCCGGCCCCGAACCGCAAGATCACGATCGCCTTCAAGACCACGATTGAGAATTATAAGAACAAGGATATCACGTTTGAGTTGTTCGATTCCGTCCCGGTTTCGGAAGACGAGCGCATCAAGGTGCGCGTGGAACGCGTCACGCCTGAGCCGAAAGAGAAGGATTATAAGGATAAGAAGGGCGTCTGGCGTTGGGAATTCAAACTGGACCCGCGCGCCAAAAAAGAGATTTCTTATACGACGGTCATCGATTATCCGAGGAGTCTCCAGGTCGAAGGGCTTTAGAGGCGGTCATAAGTTGATGAAGGAGAAAATATGGCGTTGAAGCGTATCGCAGTCTTGACCAGCGGCGGTGATGCCCCTGGGATGAACGCGGCCATCCGCGGGGTCGTGCGCACGGCCTTTGCCCATAAGCTGGAAGTTTACGGTATCTTCCGCGGCTACACGGGATTGATCAACGACGATCTCAAGCCCTTGACCCATCGCTCGGTGTCGAACATCATCAACCGCGGAGGCACGATCCTGAAGACATCACGGTGCCCCGAGTTTATGACTAAAGACGGCCAGAAGAGGGCTGCTGAGATCCTGCAGCGTAACTCTATCGACGCGCTTGTCGTCATCGGCGGCGACGGCAGCTATCGCGGCGCGCAGGTCCTCTCCCGCGAGTGGCATATTCCTTGCGTGGGCCTGCCGGGGACCATTGACAACGATTTGAACGGGACGGACAGGACCATCGGTTCGGATACGGCGGTCGAGACGGCGCTTGACGCCATCGATAAGATCAAGGATACCGTTAATTCCATGGAGAGGATTTTTGTCGTCGAGGTGATGGGGCATCACAGCGGCTATATTGCGCTCAAGTCGGCTTTGGCCGGCGGCGCCGAGCAGGTCCTGATCCCGGAGGTGAAGTTCGACATTCAAGATATCTGCCACGAGATCACCGAGGGCTACATCAGGGGAAAGGCGAGCTGGATCATCGTGGTGGCCGAGGGGGCGATCAAAGGGACGGAGCTGGCCCGTCAGATCACGGAGATCACGGATCTGGAGACCCGCGTCGTCGTTTTGGGGCACATCCAGCGCGGCGGATGTCCGACGGCTGAAGACCGTATCCTCGGCAACCGCCTGGGCGCGGCGGCGGTGGAGCTTTTGGTCAAAGGCGTCAACGGCGTGGCCGTCGGCATCAAATGCGACCAGATCCACGCCGTGGATTTCGAGGAGGCGCTGAGGCCCGTGACGTTCGACACGAAAGAAGATTTAAGATTGATTAAACTGTTAACTTAGCTTTCGCCGTTTTTGAGCGAGAACTCATCCGATGTGAAAGGAGTCGTAAGAATGGACAGCAAGAAAATGGATGCTTTGGTGATGGATGTGGTCGTCGGGTCCGACGCGAATAAAAAGGCGGAGGCGGTCAACGCGATATGGGACGAGGCGTTCGCGCAGGGAGTGTATCCGGCTTCCATCCACGATTTATATAGGGCCCGCGGCGAGGGCAAACAGGGCGGCTACACGGTCCCTGCCATGAACCTGCGCACATTGACGTACGACATGGCGCGCGCCATTTTCAGGGAGGCCATGAAGATCAACGCGGGCGCGTTCGTTTTTGAGATCGCCCGTTCCGAGATGGGCTACACCGACCAGAAGCCTCTGGAGTATACGAGCGTGATCCTGGCCGCGGCAGTGCGCGAGGGATATCAGGGCCCGGTCTTCATCCAGGGCGACCATTTCCAGGTCAACGCCAAGAATTACCAGGCAGACCCCCAGAAGGAAGTCGAGAGCCTGAAGAAACTGATCAAGGAAGCGATCGAGGCGGGTTTCTATAATATCGATATCGACAGTTCCACCGTCGTGGACTTGAGTAAAGAAGATCTCCTGGCCCAGCAGAAGCTGAATTCCGAGATCTGCGCGGAACTGACCGCGTATATCCGCACCATCCAGCCGAAAGGCATTACGGTTTCCGTCGGCGGCGAGATCGGCGAGGTCGGCAGCAAAAATTCGACCCCTGAAGACATGCGCGCTTTCATGAAACTCTATCAACAGAAGCTCCCGGCTGGCATGGAGGGTATTTCCAAGATCAGCGTCCAGACGGGGACGAGTCATGGCGGCACCGTCCTGCCCGACGGCACGATCGCCAAGGTGAAGCTCGATTTCAATGTCTTAAAGATCATCTCCGAGGTCTGCAAGAAAGAGTTCAAGATGGCCGGTTCCGTCCAGCACGGCGCCTCCACGCTGCCGGAAAGCGAATTCCACAAGTTCCCGGAATTCGACGCCGCAGAGGTCCATCTGGCGACGCAGTTCCAGAACATGGTTTTCGACAGCCCGCACTTCCCGGCTGACTTGAAGAAAAAGATCTATGACTGGCTGAAGGTCGAGGCCAAGAACGAGTTCAAGCCCGGCATGACCGACGAGCAGTTCTTCTATAAATCAAGGAAGAAGGCGCTCGGGCCGTTCAAGAAGGACATCATGTCCATCAAGGACAGGGACAAGATCGCCAAAGAGGTGGAATCCAAATTCGCATTTCTCTTTGATCAGTTAAAAATCAAGGATTCCGCCAAGGCGGTGAAGCAGTTTATCAAAGAGGTGAAGGTCAAGCCGGCCTTTGGCTCCGAGCATCACAAGAAGGCTGAAGCGTTCGAGGGAGACGATTAGGCGAGGCCCGACCTTGTGTCGGGACGAGCTTACCCCCGCCGTTTTGTTTCGCTTATGGTGAGCGTTGCGAACCAAAACGAAACTGCGGGGGTAAATTGCAGATAAAAAGCGAGGGCAATTTATGCGATCCGATGCCATCAAAAAAGGTGTTGAACGCGTGCCGCACAGGGCGTTGCTGCATGCCACTGGTGTTTCCAGAAGGGACATGTCCAAGCCGTTTATCGCGGTGGCGACGAGTTTCAACGACATTATCCCCGGACATATCGGCATGCGGGATCTGGAGCGTTTTATCGAGCGCGGCATTGCCGCCGGCGGCGGCGTTCCGTTCTTCTTCGGAATTCCCGGCATCTGTGACGGTGTTGCCATGGGGCATCCCGGTATGCGCTATCCTTTGGCGTTGCGCGAGTTGATCGCCGATTCTGTGGAGTCTTTTGTCAACGCCCACAGCCTCGACGGACTGGTCTGCCTGACGAATTGCGACAAGATCACACCGGGGATGCTGATGGCGGCGGCGCGCCTCGACATCCCGACGGTCGTCGTGACGGCCGGCCCTATGCTTTCCGGCCGCTATAAGGGCAAGCGTCTTTCTTTGGTGGGCGACGCCTTTGAGGTTGTCGGAAAATTCAAACGCGGCGAGATTGGCGAGGCAGACCTGGCCTGTTTTGAGATGGAGTCCTGTCCGGGCGCCGGCGCCTGCCAGGGTTTGTATACGGCCAATACGATGGCCTGCATTACGGAGGCGATGGGGATGTCTCTGCCGGGGTGCGCCACGGCCCTGGCTGTTTCCGCCAAGAAGCGCCGTATTGCCGAAGAGTCCGGCGAGAATATCGTGGATCTGGTGAAAAAGAATGTAACGTCGCGTTCGATCATGACGCGCAAGGCTTTTGAGAACGGCATCCGCATCGATCTGGCGCTGGGCGGCTCCACCAATACCGTCCTGCACCTGTTGGCCATTGCCAGGGAAGCGGGCGTGCCTTTAGGCCTGAAAGATTTCGATCGCTTGAGCAGGCAGACGCCTCATATCACCGATCTTCTGCCGGGCGGCAAACATTTTATGGAAGACCTGGATTATGCCGGAGGCATCCCCGCCGTCATGAAAAGATTAAAGAGCAAGATCGCGGTCTGTCCGACGGCGAGCGGTCTTTCGACGCACCAGATCGCCGACCGGGCCGTGGTCAGCGATGAGGATGTTATTCGTTCGATAGACGAAGCGTATCACGAGGAGGGCGGTATCGCCATCCTGCACGGCAATCTGGCGCCCAGGGGCGCTGTGGTCAAACAGTCCGCCGTCAGCGAGGCGATGAGCGTCTTTACAGGCAAGGCGAGGGTCTTTGAGCGCGAAGAGGACGCCCAGAAGGCGATCCTTTCCGGCGATATCAAGGCCGGCATGGTTGTCGTGATCCGCTATGAAGGGCCTAAAGGAGGCCCGGGGATGCGCGAGATGCTGGCGCCGACCGCGGCCATTGTGGGGATGGGGCTGGCGGACAGCGTGGCATTGATTACGGACGGCCGGTTCTCGGGCGGCACGCAAGGCTGCTGCATCGGCCATGTCTCTCCGGAGGCGGTCGAGCGGGGGCCTATTGCGGCCATCAAGAACGGCGATGAAATCCTGATTGATCTGCCCAGGAGAAAATTAGAGTTGAAAATCTCCGCAAAAGAGTTAAAATCAAGGCTTAAAAAGGTCAAGATCCCGGCTCCTAATGTGACCGGCGGCTACCTGTTGAGGTATTCACGGATGGTTTCATCGGCTGACGAGGGAGCTATACTTAAAGCTTTATAATACAAAGAGATACGTTTCATGGCAACAATGAATGGCGCACAAATATTGATCGAATGCCTCAGGCGCGAAGGCGTGGAGGTGATCTTCGGTTATCCAGGAGGCCAGATCCTCCAGACGTTCGATGCCTTGTATGATGTCAAGGACATCAAGTTCATCCTGACGCGTCACGAGCAGGGGGCGGCCCATGCCGCAGACGGCTACGCGCGCGCGACCGGCAAGGTGGGCGTCTGTATATCGACCTCGGGCCCCGGGGCCACAAACCTGGTGACGGGTATCGCGAATGCCTTTATGGATTCTATTCCCATGGTCGCCATCACGGGCCAGGTCCGCACGTATTTGATCGGCAACGACGCTTTCCAGGAGTCCGACGTGACAGGCATCACGCGGTCGATCACCAAACATAATTTTTTGGTCAAGGACATTAAAGACCTGGCGCGGACGGTGCGCGAGGCGTTCTATATCGCTTCCACCGGCCGCCCGGGGCCGGTCGTGATTGATTTTCCGTCGGACGTCCAGAATGCGAAGATGGAATTCGAGTGGCCGGAATCGGTTTTCTTAAGGAGCTACCAACCCCGTTTTGAAGGGCATCCGGGACAGATCAAGAAGGCCGCCCGGATGATTGAAAAGGCCTCGCGTCCTATCCTCTACATCGGCGGAGGCATCATCTCGTCGAACGCCAGCGAGGAACTCAAGGTGCTCGCCGAAAAAAACCAGATGCCGGTGACGACGACGTTCATGGGCCTGGGGGCTTTTCCGGGCGCGCACCCTTTGTGCCTGGGGATGCTGGGGATGCATGGGACGGCTTATGCCAACCATGCGATCATGGAATCCGACCTGATCATCGCGATCGGGGCGCGTTTTGACGACCGCGTGACGGGGCGCATCGATGCCTTCGCGCCGCATGCCAAGATCATCCACATCGATATCGACCCGACGTCCATCAGCAAGAACATCCGCGTGGACGTGCCGATCGTCGGCGACGCCAAGGAAGTCCTGCGCGACCTGATCGGCTATATCCGCAAGAAACCAGATACCACCGCGTGGCGGGCGCAGATAGATAAATGGCGCAAGCAATTTCCGTTGACGTACAAACAAGACGGTGTCCTGCGGCCCCAGTTCGTCATTGAAAAGATCCAGGAGCTGACGAAGGGAGACGCCATTATTGCCACGGAAGTGGGCCAGAACCAGATGTGGGCATGTCTTTTTTATCAGCATGCCCATCCCCGCACGTGGATTTCGTCCGGCGGCTTGGGCACGATGGGATTCGGCCTGCCGGCGGCCATAGGCGCCCAGCTGGGGCGCCCTGAAAAGGTCGTTTTCGACATCGCGGGCGACGGCTCGATCCAGATGAACATCCAGGAGCTGGCCACCGCCGTGCAGAACAAGCTGCCCGTCAAGATCGCGATCTTGAACAATAGTTATCTCGGCATGGTGCGCCAGTGGCAGGAGCTTTTTTATAACAAGCGGTATTCCCATACACCGATGAAGAACCCCGATTTCGTGAAGCTCGCCGAGGCCTACGGCGCCAAAGGCATGCGGATCACGAAAAAAGAAGATGTGGCCGCGGCGATCAAGGAAGCCCTGGCCACGCCCAACGTGGTGGTGATGGATTTCGTCATCGAGCCCGAAGAGAACGTCTTTCCTATGGTGCCTGCAGGCGAGGCCTTAAATCGTATGCTGGGAGGGATGGCGTAAACTCGGGGTTAGTAACTCGTAACCAGTAATTCGTAATGGTTGAGAAAATCAGAAGTTTTCAGCAACTTGACGCTTGGAAAAAGGCGCATGCCTTTATATTGGAGATTTATAAGGTAACGAGGACGTTTCCCGATGAGGAATTGTACGGAATCGTAAGCCAGATGAAAAGAGCGGCCCCGTCTATAACTGCCAATATCGCCGAGGGGTTTAGCGGGTATCATTACAATGATAAGATTCGATTTTATCTCAATGCCAGAGGTTCCGTAAGCGAGCTTCAAAATTTTTTATTTCTGAGCAGAGATTTGAATTTTATCGGCGAGAAAATTTTTGCGCCCCTTTATGCTACAAGCGAAGACGTGGCAAAGCTGATTAACGGGATGGTCCGTTCTATTGAGAAGCAAAAATAAATTACGATTTACTAATTACGAGTTACGAGTTACGAAACCATGAAACACACAATTTCAGTGCTTGTGGAAAACAGGTTCGGAGTCCTGGCCCGGGTGGCGGGGTTGTTTTCCGCCCGCGGCTACAACATCGATTCGCTGACGGTCTCCGAGACCCAGGACGCGAGCGTTTCGCGCATGACGATCGTCGTCAATGCCGAGGACGAGAGGATCTTAGAGCAGATCAAGAAGCAGCTCAACAAGCTCATCGACGTCATCACTGTGACGGACTTTACCAAGAAGGCCTATGTCGAGCGGGAGCTGGCGTTCATCAAGGTCCTCATCGATCCCAAGACGCTGCCGCAGCTTCGCCGCATCATCAAGCGCGCCAAGGCGGATGTCCTCGTTAAGAAAGACGATTACCTTGTCGTGGAGGTGGCGGCGGACGCCGATCACGTCAAGAACCTTATTGGCGAGTTGAAAGCCTTTAAGGTCCTGGAGCTTGTCAGGTCAGGGCGCGTGGCGGTAGCGATATAGAAAATTTACAAAACATCAACATTAACCCCTTGTGTTTGCATCTTGAAAATTTCTGTCTGCGACCAGCCTCGTCTCGGCCCGGAAAGCGGGCCAGGTCTCGGCGGGCAACATAAATTTTCAAGATACACCGCGGGGTTAACCCAGAAAGGGTAGACCTCCGCATGCCGCAGAAAGCGGCATGCCGACTCATCCGATAGAGTCGGGTAACCACATAGCGGAGGGTCTAACCCAGAAAGGGTAGACCTCCG
>CAYYFL010000015.1:0-37394 GCA_964471325.1 uncultured Planctomycetia bacterium | reverse complement strand
AAATTTTACGGACACTTGAGCGAGCGACCGTGGCGCGGCAGAGCGCCGCAGCGAGAGCAAGTGCCCGTACCATAATGTACGCTTTTCCTGATAAAGGAAAATTTTACGGACACTTGAGCGAGCGACCGTGGCGCGGCAGAGCGCCGCAGCGAGCAGAAGTGCCCGTACCAAAGTGCCAAAAGATGCCGGAGCCTCATGCTTCGGCACTGCGAAGTTGTTTAAATGCATCTGTTTCTAATTTCTATGCGATCCCTTCTCGAAAAATTCTTTCATCTTCAGGAATCGAATACCACCGTCCGCACAGAGGTCATCGGAGGTCTGACGACCTTCATGACCATGGCGTATATTATCTTTGTCAATCCCGCCATGATCTCCCAGACGGGGATAGACTTCGGTTCGGCCATGATGGCGACATGCATTGCGGCGGCAACGGCGACGCTGATCATGGGGCTCTATGCCAATTATCCGATCGCCCAGGCGCCTGGCATGGGAGAGAATGCTTTTTTCACGTATACCGTCTGTCTGACCATGGGGATTTCTTGGCCCGTTGCTTTGGGCTGCGTCTTCATCGAAGGGCTCATCTTCATGGTGCTGACCGTGACGCGGCTGCGCCAGCGGCTCATTGACGCTATTCCCGCTTCTCTGAGATACGGCACGGCCTGCGGTATCGGGTTTCTGATCGCTTTCATAGGCCTGATCGATGCCGGTATCGTCGTCGCGCATCCCTCGACGATCGTTTCCCTCGGCGATGTTGTGAATCCTGCGACGATTCTCTCGGTTTTTGGTCTTATCGTGACAGGCGTCATGCTGGTCAAGGAAATCCGCGGGGCGATGTTATGGGGGATCCTGCTTACGACGGCGCTCGGCGTCCTCATGGGGCTTGTCAAATACCAAGGGCTTGTTTCCTGGCCGCCTTCGATGGCGCCGACATTCATGAAGATGGACGTTGCGGGCGCTTTGCGGCTCGGTTTGTTTTCCATTGTTTTTATTTTTTTGTTCATGGATATCTTCGATACGGTCGGCACGTTGGCAGGCGTCAGCGAGATCGGCGGATTCATGAAAGGAGGCAAACTCCCGCGCGCAGGCCGCGCCATGATGAGCGATGCCGTAGGGACGTGCGTGGGTGCCGTCTGCGGGACGCCTACCGTGACAAGCTATATCGAAAGCGCATCGGGGATCGCTTCCGGCGCGCGCACGGGTCTGGCCAGCGTCGTGACGGCCGCTGCGTTCCTGGCCGCCCTGTTTTTTTCTCCTTTGATCAAGATGATCGGAGGGGGATACACGACGGCCGCAGGCGCCGTCCTGCATCCTGTCACGGCTCCGGCCCTGATCATCGTCGGCAGCATGATGCTGCGTTCCGTATCGCGGATCGAATGGAAGGATTATACCGAGAGTATTGCCGCCTTTCTTGTTATTGTGATCATGCCCTTTACGTTCAGCATCGCGACGGGGATCGCGTTCGGTTTCATCGCCTACGCGGCGTTGAAGCTTTTGACGGGGCGCGGCCAAGAAGTCTCCTGGCTCGTTTATTTCCTGGCTGTGCTTTTTATCCTGAGGTTCATTTATCTGAAGGCCATGTAAGGTGTTCCGGTACAAGGACATGATCGGACGCAAGGATATGCCGCAAAGTGTTTTTCTCGAAGCGTCAAGCAGGTGTCAGCTTCGCTGTCCTTTATGCGATACGCCCGGCCGGAAAAGAAGGCCGGGGATCATCGGATGGGGGCATTTGACATTTGCTCATTTTCGCCGTTTTCTCGACGGGCATCCGCAGATCGGACACATCGGGTTTTCTACCCACGGTGAACTATTCTTGAATCCGGAGCTGAGGAAGATCGTAGCGTATGCCTCGGATAAAGGAGTAGAGCTGAGCGGTATCTCCAACCTCAATACGCTTAGTCCTTCGATGGCCGAATGCCTGGTGCGTTCGGGGTTCAGCCGGCTTACGGTGGCGATTGACGGGGCGGACCAGCGCACATATGGGAAATATCGGCGCGGAGGCAATCTTCTGCGCGTCATCAAGAATATCCGCCTCATCAATCGTTTCAAGGAATCTTGCCGCTCAGACACTCCGGTCCTGACGTGGCAGTTTGTGATCTTCGGTCATAACGAGCACCAGATCGCCCGCGCCAGGGTCATGGCCTTTGGTCTCAAGATGAGTTTTTTGACGCGTTTGTCCTGGGGCGCCGATTATTCTCCTGTCAGGAACCGTCGGGACGTTGTCAGGGAATCCGGCCTGGGCGTTGCCTCAAGAAAGGAATTTCTCGAGACTTACGGCAGGTCGTATTTTGCGCCTTGCCTTCAGGTCTGGAATTCACCCCAAATCAATTGGGATGGAAAGCTTTTGGGTTGCTGCATGAATCAGCGGGCGGCTTTTGGGAACGTTTTCCAGTCGGGTCTGCGCGATTGCATGGCAGGCCCGTCTTACCGGGCATGGCAGGATGTTATCGTTGGAAAGAGGCGTCTTTCGCCGGCCGTGCCTTGTTTTGGTTGCGAAGCTTACGGCAGCCTGGCCGGAAAGATACGCAAAAGGAGGAAAGGTGTTCCAGCGCATCTGTGAAAAATTTACGCGGCTTTTGGCGGTTTGGGTGGTGCTGGCGGGTGTCATCGCTTATTTTTTTCCGTGTGCCTTTATCGCCTGCCGTTTCGGGATGGAGTGGTTTTTCACGTTGACGATGCTGGGTATCGGCATGATCCTGGATGCCAGGGATTTCAGGCCTATCTTTACCCAGCCGCATCTTGTGCTTTTGGGGACGCTGGCACAGTTTGCCATCATGCCCGCAGCCGGATTTGCGGTAGCGCGTCTGTTGCATTTGCCTCCGGCGCTGGCGCTCGGTGTCATCCTGACCGGCGCCGTTCCAGGAGCCATGGCTTCAAACGTCATATCGTATCTGGCGCGCGCAGATGTGGCGTATTCCATCGCCCTGACGTCGACGTCCACCTTTCTGGCCCCCGTCCTGACGCCGCTGTTGACGTATCTTTATGCGGGGACGTATTTCCATGTCCCATTCTGGCCGATGTTTTTGAGTATTTTCAAGATGGTCATCGTGCCTTTGGCGGCAGGGATGGGGTTGAAGCATATGCTGCGCGATAAGATCGGCAATTTTATCGCCGTTTTTCCTGCGCTCTCGACGTTGTTTATTGCGTTTATCTGCGGCTTGGTCGTCGCCCTCAACAAAGATTATCTGGCCGGCGTCAGCGCGGTCATTTTTGCCGCTGTTTTCCTGCATAACGCCCTGGGGTTGTCGTTGGGATACGGGGCGGCTGTTCTTTACCGGTTCGATACCAAGAGGCGCCGTACCTTGTCTTTGGAAGTCGGCATGCAAAATGCGGGGCTGGGGGCTGTCTTGGCCCTTAAACATTTTTCCGACCAGGCCGCTTTGCCCAATGCGTTGTTTGCGACGTGGTGCATTGTGACGGCCGCCATCTTGGCTGAAATCTGGAGCCGAAGGAGTGCAGATTAAATGGACAAGGGCTGCTTGATATGTTTGTCCGTTTTGGCTTCGTTGTTTTCATTTTTTGCGGCGTGCGGGCCATGCCCTGCCGAGACGGTCATTTTGAAAAGCGGCAAGGTGTTGGAAGGGCGCATTGACGCCAAAACGGACAATATGGTTTGCATCGATCTCGGTGGGCGCCCGCTTTATTACGAGACACGCCTCATCGAGACCATCGACGGGAAGCCTCCGGCGGAATTCCAGCTCCAGGCCATTGCGATCACTAAAGATGAAGTGAGCGGCGATTTTGAAGAAGGACTTTTTCTGGCTTCCCAGGGGAAATTCCAGGATGCCGTCCGGGCCTTCGAGGCAAACCTCAAAAAGGATCCCGAAGACGGCAACACAGTAGAATCCCTCCATATCCTTGAAGACCTTCGGCAGGGAAGGATCAGCCCGGAATTCGCCCAGGCGTTGTTCGAGGGGACGCTTTTATTCCTGAAGATGCGCTACGAGGCCGCCACAAAGGCTTTCCAGCGCGCCATCGGCATCAAGCCTGATGCGATGGAACTGTATTACAACCTCGGGACCCTTTATAACGCAAGGAAGCTTTACCGTGAGGCCATTCCTTTTTTTGAGAAACTGCTGAAAGCCAATCCCATGGACAGAGAAGTCCTTTTCAGCCTCGGCTATTCTTATTTTTCTGCTCAGGAATTCCAGAAGGCCGCCGGCCTTTTCGAGAGATATTTGGCTCTTGATCCCGCCGATCCTGACGCGCACGGCTTTTTGGGCGCTTGTTATTATGCCCTCGGCCGCGAGAACGACGGCGTCGCGGAATTCCAGAAAGCCCAGCTTTATGCGGACGAAGCGGCAGAGGCTCGCGGCGAGAGGAGGCCGGCAGACGAGTCGTCTTTCATGGAAGAAGGTATCCGGCAGATCATCAATAAATTTTAGCCGGGGAACGATGAAGATGAATAACAGGATAAAATACAGCCTTGTGCCGTTGGCGGTTTTTTGTTTCTTTTTCCTGGGTTGTCTGGCCCGCGGCGAGGCACAATCCCAGGCCTCGCTTCACCTCGTTCGGGGGATGGAGCTGGCTTCGCAGGGGGCGTTCGATGAGGCCCGCAAGGAATTTGAGGAGAGCCTTAAAGAAGATCCTTCGAACGCGACGCTGTTGAGTTCGCTCAAGGTCATCGATGATCTTGACCACAGGAGGATCGGTTCGACGTATGCGGCGCTTCTCTTCAAGGGGTTGAATTATCTGCGGCAGGGCATGCTGGAGCACGCCGCAGAAGAGCTCCGCAAGGCCATCGTCATGGAGCCTTCTTATCCCCGGACGTATAATCTCTTGGGGATCGTTCACTCGCTGGGCGGCGATACGCTTCAGGCCAGGGCCGATTTCCAGAAGGCGTTGGATCTCGATCCGAACCTGAGTGAGGCCAGTTATAACCTTGCCTCGCTGTATTATGGTATGGGGGATTTTCAGAACGCAGCGACATATTTTGAAATGGCTGTCAAGAACGGCGCCTGCGGCGTCGATACTTATATGAACCTGGGGGCTTCGTATTCGTCTTTGAAAAAATATCCCGAGTCCATCAGCGCTTATCTGAAGGCCGCAAAGCTTGCGCCGCAGGATCCGAAGGCCTTTTATAGCCTGGGCATGGCTTATTTCATGGACGAAGAATATTCCAAGTCCCGTTCCTGCCTTGTCGAAGCCAGGGACCTTTTTGAAAAGCGGGGCGACGACAAGAGCGTCAAGGAGATCAATATTTTTCTGGACAAACTGAGCAATGCGCAGAAGAACATGAAGACTTCCGAGATCCAGGACTGATGAGAAGCCTCAAGAAGACCCCCGGCTGGACGGGTAAGCTCGTCCGTTGGTATCAAAAAAATCACCGTAAACTTCCCTGGCGCCGGACCCGCGATCCTTATAAGATATGGGTCTCCGAGGTCATGCTTCAGCAGACGACTGTCGGGACGGTTATTCCGTATTATGAACGGTGGTTGCGTCGTTTTCCGTCCCTCCGCCATGTGGCCCGCGCCTCGCTGGAAGATGTGCTGGCATCATGGCAAGGGTTGGGATATTACAGCCGCGCCAGGAATCTTCATCAGGCGGCCGGGATCATCGCGGGGGAATACGAGGGCCGCCTGCCGGCCGATCGGGAATCATTGAAGAAACTGCCCGGCTTTGGGCCTTATACGACAGGTGCCGTTTTGAGCATCGCCTTTGGCCAGCGTCAGCCGGTTGTCGATGCCAACGTCCGCCGGGTGATTTGCCGCCTGCTGATGCTGAGAGGAAAAATCTCCGCCCTTGATCAGCGCATCTATTCATTTCTTCAGGAGGTCATGCCGGCCCGGCAGCCGGGAATTTTCAATCAGGCCTTGATGGAATTGGGCGCGCTGGTCTGCAAGCCCGAGGGCCCTGCCTGTCCCGCCTGTCCGATAAAAAGCGATTGCCGGGCTTACGCACAGGGCATCCCGGAAGAGTTTCCTCCAAAAACAAGGAAAACCACCCAAAGGATCGAAGCTGTCGTCGGCATCATCCGCCGCAAAAATGCGATTTTTTTGCAGAGACGTCCGTCGACGGGGTTGCTTGCGGGCCTCTGGGAATTACCCGGCGGAAAGGTAAGGAAAGGAGAGGCACCGCGCAAGGCCTTGGCGCGTGAGCTCAAGGAAGAATTGGGCGTCCGTGTCCTGTCCGCCCGTCCCGCGGCAACAGTCCGGCATGCCTACACGCGGTTCCAGGTCAGGCTCTTTGCCTGGGAGTGTGATGTGGTTCCTGTTCCGAGGCAGGACGCCACCCGCCGGTGGGTGCAGCGAAAGGAACTGGACAAATATCCTATGCCTGCAGGAACGGTCAAGGTGCTGCGGCGGACCAGGGGATTTTCTTGATGTATCAGTTTTTGCGGGGCGGTTTGTTGTTTTGGGATATAATATTCTTAAGGGCATGGAGCTGATTTATGACGAAAGCGCGCATCCTGATCGTCGAGGACGATAAAAACATTTCCAAGCTTGTCAGATACAATCTGGAGAAAGCCGGCTACGATTGTCTTACGGCTTTTTCCGGCGAGGAGGCGTTGTCGGTTTTGCGCCAGTCGGCCGTAGACCTGATTGTTCTGGATATCATGCTGCCCCGCATGGACGGATTTGAGGTCTGCCGGGTCCTCAAACAGGATGACCGCCTGAAGGGTATTGCCGTTATCATGTTGACAGCCAAGGGAGAAGAGGTCGACCGGATCGTCGGACTGGAACTTGGCGCGGATGATTATATCGTCAAGCCGTTTTCCCCGAGGGAATTGACGCTGAGGATCAAGGCGATCCTGAAGCGCGGCACGGTGCAGGAAGCCCCCGGCGACATCTACACGGTCAGGAGTCTGACCGTGGATGTGACGCGCCACAAGGTGACCGTCGGCAATAAAGAGGCCGCGCTGACGCCGATGGAGTTCAAGCTCCTTTTGACCCTCATCCAGCGCCAGGGCCGTGTCCAGACGCGCGAGCGTTTGCTTTCGGACGTTTGGGACATCGCGGCCGACGTGACGACGCGCACGATCGATACGCACATCAAGCGCCTGCGTAAAAAGATCGGCCCGATGGGCAGGCACATCGAGACCGTCCGCGGCATCGGTTATCGATTCAGGGAGAATATCGGATGACGACTGTCTTTTTATGGATACTTTCCATCGCCGCTGCGGGACTCCTGGCATACCTGTCCTGGATAAGCCGCCGGTATCGTCGTTTGCGTGTTCTCCTGCAGGAAGCCAGGACAAGTCTCGTCCAGGTCGAGGAAGCCGGAGGCGCCGGGGAGGCTAAATTGGGGGCGATCCTTTCGAGCATGGTCGAGGGGGTCCTGGTTGTGGATCGCCGGGGAGGGATCCTTCTCTTAAACCCTTCTTTGCGCAAGAACTTCATGATTGAAGGGGCGGCCGACGGCAAGAAACCGCTTGAAGTTATCAGGAACGTGGCCGTCCAGGATATTGTTGACAGGACGCTGCAAGGCGCCGGCCAGGTCTTGATCTCTGAAGAGATCTCCCTGGTCGTGCCCCAGGAAAAGACTTTCCGGGTCAACAGTGTTCCCGTCGTGAGGAGCGGGGCCGTCGAAGGCGCGGTCCTTGTTTTTCATGATATTACGGAACTCCGGCGCCTGGAGAGGGTCAGGCAGGACCTTGTGGCGAATGTGTCCCACGAATTGCGTACGCCATTGTCGAGCATCAAAGGTTATGCCGAAACGCTCCTGGAGGGGGCCCTGGAAGACGAGGCCCATGCCAGGGATTTTATCCAGATCATCTTCCGGGACAGTGAACGCCTCAGTAAGCTTATCGACGATCTGTTGGACCTTTCCAAGATCGAGTCGGGCAAGATGAAGATGTCTTTTCTGCCGGTCAAGCTCGCCGCCGTCGTCCAGCGGTGCATGGCGGTCTTGGACAATCCCGCACGCGCCAAGTCCATCGCTATCACATGTGTTGCCCCGCCGGACCTCCCGTTGGTCATGGCCGACGAGACGCGTCTTTCCCAGGTCCTCTTGAACCTCATGGATAACGCCATCAAATATTCGGGCGAGAATGCTTCCGTGGAGGTCTCGGCGTCTGTGTCGGATCGCTTTGTGCGTGTGGATGTCAAGGACACCGGCATAGGAATACCTGAAGAAGATCTGCCTCGTATTTTCGAAAGGTTTTACCGCGTCGACAAGGCCCGTTCCAGGGAATTGGGAGGGACAGGGCTGGGGTTGTCCATCGTCAAACACATCGTCCAGGCGCACGGCGGCCGCGTCTGGGTCCAGTCGGTCCACGGCCGCGGCTCGACGTTCAGCTTCACGCTTCCGATCGTTTCTCCCCAACAGTAAAGCTCGCCGGTACTCTGTCTGTTTGTCCGGCCTTGCCCTGCCTCGGTCCTGGCCAGGGCCGAGGCAGGCCGAGACAAGCGAGTCGACCAGGCCGGCGGCTTCTTTTTTTGTCGCTGTCCAGCGAAATCCTGCATCAAATCTTCATCCTCGGATAGCCTGCCTGCCGCCATGCGGGCCGGGTTTTTGGGCGCAGGGTAACGCGCCGGCCGCCTTCCCGCAGGGCGGCTGTGGCCGTTTTTTCCGCAAGGCCTCACGGATTCAAAGTTCACCCAAAGTTCACATTCCCTCCACACAATTGTCATCCGCATATTTTATATTTTGGGCGTGATGACAACAGCAGATAACATTCAGGGATTCGCGAAACGCTTTTTATCCGTCGGAAAAAGGAGCTATCCACACGTCCTTCGGGTCTGGCTGCATATCAGCAGGACGCTGAGACTTCTGGTTGCCGAGGAAGCGCGGATCCTGGATCTTTATTGCGGCCGTGCGTAAACGCAAACGGCAGGGAGGATCTCATGTTTCAGAAGATGTCGAACATCCGCTCCGATTTCATCGCAAGTCATTTGAGGACGCAGATCCGTGTCTTGGAAAGTCTTCTTGACCAGGTGGAGCAGGATCACATGATCAGCGACAGCTGGGCGGAAGATAATTTAAGGAAGGTGGAAGCGAGCCTTCGGCAAGTCCGCAAGATATGGAAAGAAAACTAGTTCCCATTGTCAGAGTTCCCTGCCCGTCTGTGGTGGGCAAGGGCGAACAAAAAAAGACCAACAGGATTCAGTCAACAACGCCTGCCTGAGCGGGGCAGGGCCCGCACGGCGGGGAAAAGGAGGAAAGATGAGGAAAACGGTATTTGTATTTTTAGCGAGCATGCTGCTGGGGTTGTCGTCTTTTCGCGCGGCATGGGCCAGCGAGGTGGATGTCTTGCTCCAGAAATTGGTGGAGAAAGGCGTTTTAAACGCCTCGGAGGCGCAGGAGATCAGGACTGAGACGAATGAAGAGATAGCCAAAACGGAAAAACAGAAGCAAGAGGATTATAAGGAAGTAGCCAAAGGCAGCATGCCCGATTGGGTCAAGAACATAAAATTGAAAGGCGATTTCCGGCTCAGGTACCAGTATAAGCATGAAAAGGCGACGAACGATGTGGCAAAAGATACCCATATCGGACGCATCCGTCTGCGCCTGGGATTGGACGCCAAGGTCAACGATAAGCTGATGGCAGGCGTAGGGATCGCAAGCGGTTCGGGGGATCCCCGTTCTACGAATATCACGCTGGGCGGCTACAATGAGAAAAAGACCGTCGTCCTTGATTACGCTTACGGCAAATACAGCCCGTCGGACTGGTTTACTGCCGTCGGCGGCAAGATGCTCTTGGGCGATGCGCTCTGGGAGCCGACCGACTTGATCTGGGATACGGACATAACGCCCGAGGGAGGGGTCTTCAGCTTTAACAAGAAGATGGGGTCCCGCGCTTCGGCATTCTTGAACACAGGGGTGTTGATCGTGGATGCCGACACCAGCTCGGACGCTGATTCGCCCATGGCCTATCTCGCCCAGGCAGGGGCTACCTATAAATTTAACAAAGACATGTCATTGAAGGGGAGCGTATCTTATCAATCTTTTGATAATGTGAAAGGGCATGTCTCCAGCAAGTATTCTTCGGCCAGCAACACGGGCAATACGACAAAAGGGGTCTCGAGTTACGTCTATGACTATCAGATGTTCAGTCCGGCCGTGGAGTTGACGATCAAAGAACCGTTCAGCGCCGTCGGTTCCAAGATCGAGATGGTGAAATTGTTCGGCGAATACGTCAATAATTTCGACGTATCCAAGGGGTCGAGCGGTTTTGCTGTGGGTTTCAAGCTGGGCCACGACAAGATCTCCAAATGGGGCGATTGGCAGATCAAGTATATCTATGCCATGTTGGGCCGCGATGCGGTGCTCGACGTGTTGCCGGATTCGGACCGTTACGGCGGCGCGACAAACATGAGAAGCCATGAATGCGAATTCACCTACGGGTTGGGCAAGAATACGTTCCTCGGCGTCGATATCTACCGTTCGTGGAGCATATCGGATCCCCAGAATCCAGAGACCCTTGTCCAGGTCGATTGGAACATGAAATTCTAAGGATATGTTTAACAAACAAAGGAGATCTGTTGATATGAAAAGGATACTTTTAGGATGCATGACGGGGATTCTGGCCCTGAGTCTTGCGGCCGGGGCGGCCCTCGCAGGAAAGCTGCTTTTGATCAACGGGGCCGGGGCGACTTTTCCTTATCCGCTTTATTCAAAGTGGTTCTACGAATACACCAAAGTCGACCCGACCGTGAATTTTAACTATCAGTCCATCGGTTCCGGCGGTGGCATAAAACAGATCACGGCTCAGACGGTGGATTTCGGCGCCTCCGACGGGGCTTTGACCGACGAACAGTTGAAGGCGGCACCGGGAGAATTGTTGCATATCCCGATGACGGCGGGGGCCGTTGTTATCACCTACAACCTGCCGCAGGTCAGCCAAAACTTAAGGTTCAGTCCGGATGTGATCGCCGATATTTTCCTCGGCAAGATCTCCCGGTGGAATGATCCCCGGATCGCCCAGGACAACCCGGGGGTCGACCTGCCCGCTGAAAATATCATTGTGGCGCATCGTTCGGATGGCAGCGGGACAACCAACATCTTCACGGATTATCTCTCTTCTGTATCTGCTGTCTGGAAGTCCGAGGTCGGTAAGGGCACTTCCGTGAATTGGCCGGTGGGTTTGGGCGGTAAGGGCAATGAGGGAGTGGCGGGCCTGGTGAAGCAGACGCAGGGGACGATCGGCTATGTGGAGCTTGCCTATGCGGTTAAAAACGGCCTGCCCTATGCGGATGTCAGAAACAAATCGGGAAATTTTGTGGCGCCGAGCATTGAAAGCACGACCGCAGCCGTCAACGGCAAGATCGATTCCATGCCGTCCGATTTCAGGGTTTCGTTGGTGAATCCCGACGGGGCAAATGCCTATCCGATCGCCGGCGTGACCTGGATCCTGGTTTATAAGCATCAGCCTGATAAGGTCAAAGGCGAAAAGATCGTGAAATTCCTGTACTGGGCCGTTTCGGACGGCCAAAGGTATGCGGCAGACCTTCTGTATGCCCCTTTGCCTCAGAGCATGGTCAAGAAGATCGAGAAGAGGCTCGGCGAGATAACTTATTAGCCGAGACACATCGCCCATGAAGTTGACGTTCGCCGATAGGGGGTTTAGAAGGGCGACCACGGTGCTGGCCTTGTCCGTAGTCGCCTTGACCCTCCTCTTGGCTTGCAGCATGGTGGTGAACGCCATGCCGTCTATCCAGAAATTCGGCTGGCGTTTTTTGTCGACAAGCACCTGGGATCCGGTCAAGGAGGTCTTTGGGGCGCTGCCGTTCATCTACGGGACGATCGTCTCGTCGATCCTGGCCCTCGTGATCGCTGTTCCTGTCTCGCTGGGCATCGCGATCTATCTGGCGGAACTGGCGCCCTTCTGGATCAGGCAGCCGTTGAGTTTTCTTATCGAATTGCTGGCCGCCATTCCCAGCGTCGTCTACGGATTGTGGGGCATCTTTGTTTTGGCGCCGTTCTTGAGATATGCCATTCAGCCGTTTCTGTCTCACCATTTCGGGTTTTTGCCGTTTTTTCAGGGGGCCTTTTACGGCGTCGGCATGCTGACGGCGGGCATCATCCTGAGCATCATGATCATTCCTACTATTTCTTCCGTGTCGCGGGAGGTATTTTTGGCCGTCCCCTTCGCCCAGCGGGAGGCGGCTTTAGGATTAGGGGCGACGCCGTGGGAGACCATCCGCTTGGGCGTCTTGGGGTCTGCCCGTTCAGGGGTGGTGGGCGCCGTCATGCTTGGGTTGGGACGGGCGCTGGGCGAGACCATGGCCGTCACGATGGTCATCGGCAACAGGCCCCGCATCGCCGCTTCCCTGTTTGCACCCGCCTACACCATGGCATCGGTGATCGCCAATGAGTTCACCGAGGCCACCAGCGACCTCTATCTTTCGGCCCTCATCGAAATTGGGCTTATCCTGTTTTTTGTCACGTTGATCCTCAATATCGCGGCGCAGGCCTTGATATGGAAGGTATCAGGCAAGGCCGGAGGAGGGAGGAAGGCATGAACGCGGTCTATAGGAGAAGGAAGGCCGTCAATGCCCTTATGTGCGCCGTCGTTTTTCTCTGCGCTTTTTTGACGCTCGTGCCCTTGATCAGCATTTTCGGGTATGTCGTCTCCAAAGGGATCGCAAGCGTCAATCTCGATTTCTTCACACATTTGCCGAAACCCGTTGGAGAACCCGGCGGCGGCATGGGGAATGCGATCGTCGGCAGCCTTATTCTGATCGGGCTTTCCTGTCTCTGGGCCATCCCGCTGGGGATCGCGGGCGGGGTCTATCTGTCCGAGTTCGGCAATTCAAAGCTGGGGGCTGCGGTCCGGTTCACGACGGATGTTTTGAACGGTGTGCCGTCCATCGTTATCGGGATCTTCGCTTATACGCTGTTCGTCGTTCCCATGAAGAGTTTTTCGGCGGTCAGCGGCGGTTTTGCCCTTGGGATCATCATGATCCCGACGGTCATGCGCACGACCGAAGAGATGCTGCGGCTGGTGCCGGCGACGCTGCGCGAGGCCGCGTTCGCCCTCGGGATCAACCAGTTCCGCACGACCATGAATATCGTTCTTAAGACCGCCCTGCCCGGGGTCCTGACGGGGATTTTATTGGCCGTTGCGCGCATCGCCGGAGAGACGGCGCCGCTGTTGTTCACGGCCTTCGGCAATAGGTTCTGGCATCAGGGTCTTGACCAGCCCATGGCGGCCCTGCCGCTGCAAATATTCGTCTATGCCATCTCTCCGTTTGACGATTGGCACAGGCAGGCCTGGGCCGGCGCTCTCGTGTTGATCGCCATGGTATTCTTGATCAGCATCGTCAGCAGGGTCGTGATTTATCTGCGCTGCAGATTCCTCAAATAAGGATAGCCCATGAACGGACAAGTCAAGGCCATAAATCTGAACGCCTATTTCGGGCGCGTCCACGTCTTGAAAGGCATCAATATAGCCATAGAACAGAAGCAAGTGACGGCGATTATCGGCCCTTCGGGCTGCGGGAAGTCGACATTCATCCGTTGCATCAACAGGCTGCATGAGGTCGTGCCGGGCGCACGGCTGTCGGGAGAGGTCCTCCTGGACGGTAAAAACATCTATACGTCCGATGTCGACCCCATCGAGATCAGACGCAGGGTCGGTATGGTATTCCAGCGGCCCAATCCATTCCCTGTGCTTTCCATCTATGACAATGTCGCTGCAGGCCTGAAGCTTAACGGGGTCAGAAAGAGGGATCGGCTTGACGGGATCGTCGAAGAATCCCTGAAGATGGCCGCTTTGTGGGATGAGGTCAAGGATAAGCTCGGCGCTTCGGGGATCAGCCTTTCCGGGGGCCAGCAGCAGCGCCTTTGTATTGCCAGGGCCTTGGCCGTTAAGCCGGAGATCATCCTTTTCGACGAGCCTTGTTCCGCCTTGGATCCTATTTCGACAGGGAAGATCGAGGAGTTGATATTCAGGCTCAAGCAGGATTATACGATCATCATCGTGACGCATAACATGCAGCAGGCGGCCAGGGTGTCGGATAACGCGGCATTTTTCCTCTTGGGGGAGCTGATAGAATTCGACAGGACGGAGATGATGTTTGAAGCGCCGGCAGATAAAAGGACCGAGGATTACATTACAGGGAGATTTGGTTGATGACCAGCTTGCTTTATTATCATCAATCCCAGAGGGAGACACGCATGGAGAGACATTTTGACGAAGAGTTGGCGGAGCTGAAACAGGAAATCCTGATCATGGGGACGATGGTGGAACAGGCCGTCGACAGGGCGCAAGAGGCGTTAAAAAATCTTGATGCGGAGGAGGCGCGCCAGATCATACTCGAGGACAGGCGGATCGATGAAATGGAGCTGACCCTCGACGAGAAGACCCTGCGGCTCCTGGCCCTCATGCAGCCGTTGGCCGTCGACCTGCGGTTTGTCGCCATGGTCATGAAGATCACGACAGACTTGGAGCGGATGGCGGACCTGGCCGTTGATATCGCCCAGCGGGTCATCGAACTGGCGGGCCGGCCTTTGTTGAAACCTCTGCACGATATCCCCAAGCTGTCTTCGCTCGCCCAGCAGATGATCAGGGATGCCCTCGAGGCCTTTCTCAAGGAAAATACGGAGCAGGCGAAAAAAGTGATCCTGAAAGACAGCGAGGCCGATCAGCTGCGCAACCTTGTCCAGACAGAGCTGATCCATGATTTTATGGAGAAAGACGTTTCCTGTGTCAGCCGCGCCTTGCCGTTGTTGCTGGTCGCGCGCCATCTGGAACGCATCTGCGATCATGCCACCAACATCGCCGAAGATGTCATCTATATGGTTTCTGCCAAGGTCGTCAAACACCGCCCCGAACAGCTTAGATTTTAGCGATTTTCCTCATCAACAGGCCCCGGACACCCGACTGGCCCCCTGTCTTTGTTTTCTTCCAGAATCCTTCTTGAAAACGAAAGAATATCTGATACACTAAGGGTTGTTTAATCAAGACGCAGAAATCTCCGGCTTTGGCCCTAGGCCGAAGCCGGGGATGAATGCGGCGAAGATTAGACCCTTCCTTTATGTGGAAT
Source organism: uncultured Planctomycetia bacterium (assembly GCA_964471325.1). Taxonomy (GTDB): domain Bacteria; phylum Omnitrophota; class Gorgyraeia; order Velamenicoccales; family Velamenicoccaceae; genus Velamenicoccus. Next base: position 22,467 of record CAYYFL010000015.1, on the reverse strand, counting down.
GAGGAAGGTCTACCCTTTCTGGGTTACCCCGCGAGTATCGGAAAAATTTCTTGCCCAGGGCTGCCGGGCACGAAATTTTTCCGATATCTTACGATGCGGGGTCATCCAGGGAAGATTCATTCCTTCGCAGAAGTCTCCGGCTCGCCTTGGTTTTGGCCTGTCCTTTTCGGACAAGGCGGATAGAGGGAGATTCATAATGGAGGAGCCATGTTTAAAAAGATCATTTTTTCTTTTATCTTGATATTGTCGGCCGGCTTTCTGTGTTTGACTGCGCATGGGGAAGAGCTCTCCGGTTCGATCCAGATCAAAGGGTCGGATACCATGGTGAACCTCGGCCAGGCTTGGGCTGAGACGTTCAGCAAGGAGCATCCGGCGGTCAGCGTGGCCGTGACAGGCGGGGGGTCGGGAACGGGTTTTGCGGCGTTGATCGGCGGGACCTGCGATATTGCCGAGGCCTCCCGGAACATCGAGGAAAAAGAAAAGGCGCTCCTGGAACAGAAGGGCGTGCAGCCCGTTGAGCTGACCGTGGCCTTGGACGGCGTGGCGATTGTGGTCAATCCCAAAAACCCTGTGTCCAAACTGACCTTAGACCAGCTGGCCGACATTTTTACCGGCAAGATCACCAACTGGAAAGATGTGGGCGGTCCCAACATGCCTATCGTCATTCTGTCGCGTGAGGTCAATTCCGGCACGCACATATATATTAAGGAACACGTCCTGAGTCGCGAGAAGGATTTCAACGAGTTTTCGCCGTCGGCGCTCCTTTTGCCTTCGTCCCAGGCGATCGCCGACGAGGTGGCCCAGAACGTCAACGCCATCGGCTACTACGGCATCGGTTATGTGACCGCTCAGCAAAAAGCGCTGGCTATTGCCAAGGATGCGTCTTCTGTATACGTCGAGCCCACGATGGCAACCGTCAAGTCCGGGTCTTATCCGATCTCGCGGCCGCTCCTGATGTACACCTGCGGGGAGCCGAAAGGGATCATCAAGGCTTTCCTTGATTTTGTCCTTTCTTCCGAGGGCCAGGCGATCGTGGCGAAACTCGATTTTATCCCTGTAAAATGAATCTCCGCGGGTTTCAACCCGCGGTTTCTTTGGAGCGAAATACTGAGCGGTTATCCTCTATTCGTATCCTGAAGGGTGCGGTTTTGCGGCCGCGAACGTATAATCGGTCAGGAAGGCATGAGACGATTCAAGGAATTCATCATAGAGAAGCTTGTATTTTTGAGCGGCATTCTCGTCATTCTCTTTGTTTGTTTAATCTTCGTTTTTCTGCTGAAAGAAGGCCTGTCCTTTTTTAAGGACGTCAAGCTTTCGGCCTTCCTTTTGGGAAAATACTGGTATCCTATCTCTGAGCCTCCGCGTTTCGGCATTCTGCCGTTGATCCTCGGTTCCCTCTTCGTTACCTTGGGTGCTGTTCTTTTTGCCGTTCCGTTGAGTATCGGCGCGGCTTTCTATGTCGCGGAGATCGCGCCGGCGCGCATCCGGGATTTCTTGAAGACCGGCATCGAGATCCTTGCTTCCATTCCCAGCGTCGTCCTCGGTTTCGTCGGCATGATCACGCTGGTGCCGTGGATCAAGGCCATCTTTCATGTGCCGACGGGGCTGACGGCCCTGGCGGGTTCCATCATGCTGGGGTTCATGGCCATGCCGACCATCATCAGCATCTCTGAGGATGCGATCACCGCCGTTCCCCGGCAATACAAGGAAGGGTCCATCGCCCTAGGCGCGACGCGATGGCAGACGATGTACCGTGTGACGATCCATGCGGCCAAACCCGGCATCATCGCGGCTTGCATGCTGGGCGTGGGCCGGGTGATCGGCGAGACGATGGCGGTCATGATGATCACGGGCAATGCCGCCGTCATCCCGCGGACGTTCCTGCAGCCGGTCCGGACGCTGACGGCGACGATCGCCGCCGAAATGGGGGAGGTCGTTCACGGCAGCGCCCATTACCACGCCTTGTTTTCCATCGGCATTATCCTCTTTCTCATTACCTTTATGATCAATATCACGGCTGATTTCTTCCTGCACCGCGTGAGGACGAAATGAGATGGAATAACCTGATCAGTGTCGCAGCGAAAGAGAAGATCGCCTTTGGCGCCTTGTTCTTCATTACGCTTTTCATCCTGGCGCCTGTTGTCGTCGTCCTGTGGATCATTTTCAAGAACGGGATCTCCGCGATCAACTGGGAATTTCTGACAGCCATGCCCAGAGAGGGGATGCGCTCAGGGGGCATTTTCCCGGCGATCGTCGGCACGCTTTATCTCGTGGCGGGCGCCACGCTCTGTTCCCTGCCCCTGGGGATCCTGGCGGCGATTTACTTGAGCGAATATGCAAAGGAAAACGCCCTGACGAGGTTGATCAATCTCGCTATCGTCAACCTTTCGGGGGTGCCGTCCGTCGTCTATGGGCTTTTCGGATTCAGCCTGTTCGTTGTCTTTTTGAAGTTTGGCGCCTCCATCGTGGCCGGCTCCCTGACGTTGGCCATCATGAACCTGCCGGTCATCATCACCTCGACGCGGGAATCCCTCAAGGCCGTGCCGGATTATTTCCGCGAGGTCAGCCTGTCTCTAGGCGCCAGCCGCTGGCAGACCGTGCGCCATGCTGTTTTACCGTTCGCCCTGCCGGGCATCCTGACAGGGACCATTCTCAGCATTGCCCGGGCCGCAGGAGAGACCGCACCTATTCTTTTTACGGTCGCAGCGTTCTATATCCCCCATTTGCCGCATTCCGTTTTCGACCAGGCCATGGCCCTGCCGTATCATCTCTACATTATCGCGACGCAGATCCCGAACATCCCCAACAGCTACCGCTACGGCACGGCGCTTGTTCTGATCCTCATGGTATTGTTGATGAATCTCGTGGCCATCATCATCCGTTCTAAATTCAGGAAAAAATATAAATGGTGAAAACGGGGATAATGCCGATGAGAAAAACAATGACTCGGAATGCGATGGCGGCGGCGAAGGCGGTTTATGGAACATAACGTTTGTTTTTCCGTCAGAGATCTGGACATCCGCTTTGGGGCGGTCCACGCCCTGCATCGCGTGAGTTGCGATATCGCCAAAAACGGGATTCTCGGCGCCATTGGCCCCGCCAATAGCGGCAAGACGACATTTTTGCGCGCCCTCAACAGGCTCAACGAGACGCAGGATAATTATAGGATGAGCGGGTCTGTCCTCCTGGAGGGCAGGGATATCAATAAGGATTTTAAACCCGAAGAGCTCAGGCGCCGGGTGGGAATGATCTTCGCGCTGCCCATGCCCCTGCCGCTTTCGATTTATGAGAATATCGTTTTTGGGCCCCGCAGGCAGGGGATCAACGACAAGAGGCGGCTGGATGCGATCGTCGAGGAGAGCTTGAAGAGCGCCTTTTTGTGGGAAGAGGTCAAAGATCGTCTCAAGTCTGCAGCTACGAAGCTGTCCGGCGGCCAGCAGCAGCGCCTCTGCATCGCGCGCACGCTGGCCGTCAAGCCGGACGTCATTCTTTTCGACGAACCCTGCTCAGGCCTGGACCCGATTTCAACCGCCAAAGTCGAAGAATCCATGGTGGTCCTTAAAAAAAAGTATACGATTGTCCTTGTGACGAATAACACAAAACAGGCGGCGCGCGTTTCGGACCGCGTCGCGTTCTTCCTGATGGGCGACCTGATCGAAGAGGATGCGAGCGATAGGATTTTCACGTCGCCGAAGGACAAGAGGACGGAAGATTATATCGTCGGAAAATTCGGATAATATGCCGATCATCGAAACGAAGAACCTCAACCTGTTTTACGACAAGTTCCGCGCCTTGATCGATGTCAACATCGCGATCAAGGAAAAAGGGATCACGGCCATCATCGGACCGTCGGGCTGCGGCAAGTCGACGCTCCTGCGCACCTTCAACCGTATGAATGACCTCATCGAAGGGGTCGCGATGACCGGCGAGATCCTCGTGGGCAGCGAGAACATCCTTGGGTCCGCCGTGGACCTTGTGGGTCTGCGCAAAAAAGTCGGCATGGTCTTTCAGCGGCCGAACCCGTTTCCCCTGACGATATACGAGAATCTTGTCTATGGCCTGAAGGTCCATCATATGATCACAAGCAGGGATGAGCTTGACGGCATTGTGGAGGAGTCGCTTAAGGCCGTCCTCTTGTGGGATAAGCTCAAGGACAGGCTTTATGCCAACGCCCTTTCTTTATCATTGGAAGAGAAGCAGCGCCTCTGCATCGCGCGCACCCTGGCCGTCAAGCCGGACATCATCCTCATGGATGAGCCGTGCTCGGCCCTGGACCCGATCGCGACCCTCAAGATCGAAGAGACGGCGCGCGAGCTGAAGAAGGATTATACGATCGTCATCGTCACCCATAATATGCAACAGGCGGCCCGTATCTCCGATGACGTGGGTTTCATGCTTTTGGGCAGGCTGGTCGAATTCGGCAAGACAGGAGACGTCTTTAACCGTCCGCAGGACAAAAAGACTGAAGAATATATTACGGGGAGATACGGATAAAAAGCTCAAGAAGGGCCCCTCGCCTTTTCTTTATACGCTGAAGAAGGCCCGGGGTCAATTTCTGACAAAAAATTCAGCGGGAAATTGAGAGGCATAAGATGCAGAGATTCTTTGATGAAGAGCTCAAGGCCTTGAACCAGAAGATCCTGAAGATGGCGCTCTTGACGCAAGAGTCGATCCATAAATCCATCGACGCCTTAAAAGAACGTAACGCCGGGCTGGCCGGGAAGGTGATCACGGACGATGCCGAGATCGATCTTCTGGAGAACAGTATCGATGACGACGTCTTCAACATGATCGCCCTGCATCAGCCTGTTGCTTCAGATCTGCGCTTTCTGATGACGGCCCTCAAGGTCAATGCCGACCTGGAGCGTATCGCCGATCTATCCGTGGATATCGCGCAGAGGGTGGTGGAGTTGGTTGACCAGCCCTTGCCTAAGCCCCTCATCGACATCCCCAAGCTTTCTGCTGTCGCTCAGAAGATGATCAAGGATGTTATCGACGCCTACATCAACAGGGACGTCGCCTTGGCCCGTCAGGTTTGTTTGTCGGACACCGAAGCGGACAAACTCAGGGATTTGATCCAGAATGAGTTGATCAACGATTATATGGCCAAAGACCCGAAGAGCGCCACGCGGGCCGTTCCGCTCCTCTTGATCGCCCGCTACCTCGAACGCATTTGCGATCATGCCACCAATATCGCCGAAGATGTCATCTATATGGTTGAGGCGAAAGTGGTCAAGCATCATCACGAGAAACTCAAGGGAGAAGAAGGGGCGCAGGAGTAGCAGCCATGATTTTTTAAAAAATAACTTGACATTTTTTTGTTGTTGTGTAAACTCTACTATGTTGATAGAGATTGTATAAATTAGTTTTCCAGAAGAGAAAAGTCATGAAGATTACATATCGAGGAGACTATGCACTTAAGGCTGTTTTGGATCTGGCTGTTCATTATGGAGAAGAGCTGGTGACGATCCATGAAATGGCCGGACGCATTGACGCCCCTGTCAAATTTTTAGAACAGGTCTTGATGGATCTGAAAAAAGGCGGTTTTGTGGAAAGCCGGCGCGGCAAGGTAGGAGGGTTTTTGCTGGCAAAGGCGCCGGACAAGATCACGGTCGGAGACGTCGTGCGGTCCGTCGAAGGCCCCATAGAGCCCATTGCCTGTGTTCGGCATGAATACACGGCGTGCCGGGATGTGTATCGGTGCGTTTTTAGAAATATTTGGCAGGATGTCGCTCAGGCCACGTCGGGTATTATCGATCATGTGACTTTTGAAGATCTGGCGGCGAGGGTTGACGTTCGCCGCCGGGCGCTTGAGTATGCGATTTAGGGGTCGCCAGATGCTTATTTATCCTCAAAGAATGATGTGTTGCAGCATGATGATGCGTTGTCTCCAGGGTGGAGGGGGCCCGTTCGTGTAGCCTGTTGTTACAATCCGGCGCGTAGGACGGGACAGCCCACTACCAAAAGAAACAAAATGGATGAGTGGGCTTTTTATTTTATATAGAGGCAGGTATGAAGGAGGAAAAGGATGGGTTTGAAGCAGCAACCTAACATAGTCAATGATGCGATTATCAAGGAAATCCATGATGCGGTGCGGTCTTTGACATACGGCACGGTGACGATTAAGATCCATGACGCCAGGATCATCCAGATTGAAGTGACAGAAAGAACGCGCTTTGATGACGCCTGGAAAATCGAGGAAGGAGGCGGAATTTAAGATATCTTTTCATGAATTTGTCCTTACCGGATTGCCGGAGGATGTTTTTAAAATAAATCAAATGCGTCCTGCAACCAGTCGGCTGGAGTAAATGCGCAAAATCAACGAGGAGATACAAAATGAGAAAGTTGATATTGTTTGCAGCATTTTTAGCGCTGACGGTTGTATTTTCCGCCAAAGACGTATCAGCAGGACCGCCCTTCGTTAATCTGGAGGGTGTCGGTGGCGTTGCTTTTAACCCGTTGGCTTATGTGGCCGATTCGGGCGAAGATGGGACCCATTACAAGGTTGGCAAGGTCGATGTCAGCGCTCCGAGGTTCGGCGGGTGGTATGTGATCCTGGGGGATGCCAAGATCGATTGGACTGCATTCGGCGTCGCGACAACGGTGGCCAGGAGGCTGGAGATATCCTATGGATATGAAACGGTCGCCTGGGAGGATCATCCGACTTTCCATAAGAACAATGTGGGTGCCAAGTTCTTGCTTTTGCCGGAGAATTCCTTTGATTCGAAGTTCGTTCCTGCTGTTTCTGTGGGAACGATATACAAGACCACGAGCGACAAGAGCGTCCATGAGCTGGGGTTCCCCTTAAGGACGAGCGGTCAGGATTGGTATCTTGTCGCGACAAAGACGATTGCCGGGGTTTTTCCGGTGCCCGTTATTTTGTCCGGAGGCCTTCTTTCTTCTCAGGAATTCGTGACCGGAGTGCTTGGTTTTCATGACGACAGAAAACTGACAGGGTTTGCCAACATTGACCTTGTTCTCCCTCATGGTTTTGTGCTGGGATATGAATTCAAGCAGGGAGAACAGTTTTCCAGCTACAAAAACGCCAATGACTGGAATGCGCATGCGGCGTGGATGCCGAATAAGAATTTGACCCTTATTGCGGCCTATGTGAATACAGCCAGCTATACCAAGTCCGGTAACACAAGGCAGGGGCTGGGGGACGGTTTTGTGCTAAGCGCCCAGTACGCGTTCTAAGGACAAAAGAGGAGGCCGCCAAATGAAAATATATATTGTGGGGAATGTTTGTTTTAGGGATAATAGGAAAATCAGCAGAACGCGGGAGGTTTGTGATGGCAAAACATGAGGAAAGATTAAAAATAGAGACCCTGGCGCTCCATGGCGGACAGGAGTCCGACCCGACGACAGGGGCGAGGGCTGTCCCGATCTACCAGACGACATCTTATCAGTTCAAGAACACGGAGCATGCCGCAAACCTCTTTGCGCTGAAAGAGTTCGGCAATATCTACACGCGCCTCATGAATCCGACAACGGATGTCTTTGAGAAGCGTATCGCGCTCTTGGACGGCGGGGTAGGGGCATTGGCTGTCGCCAGCGGCCAGTCGGCCATCACGCTGGCGCTCTTGAATATCGCCCAGGCCGGGGATGAGATCGTCTCTGCCGATAACCTCTACGGCGGGACATACACGCTTTTTCATTACACTTTCAAACGTCTCGGTATTACGGTTAAATTCGTCAAATCCAACGACCTGAAAGCGCTTGAGGGTGCCATCACACCGAAAACAAAGGCGGTCTATGCGGAATCCGTCGGCAACCCGAAGTTGGATGTTGCAGATCTTGAGGGTATTGCGGCCGTCGCGCACAAAAACGGCGTGCCTTTTGTCCTGGACAATACGGCGACGCCGTATCTGCTGCGTCCGATCGATTTCGGCGTAGATATCGTGGTTTATTCCGCGACAAAGTTTATCGGCGGTCATGGAACGTCTCTCGGTGGACTCATTGTTGATTCCGGAAAATTCGACTGGACCCGAGGCGGCAAATTCCCGCTGATCGCAGGTCCTGATCCGAGTTACCACGGGATCGATTTTGTTGAGGCGCTTAAGCCTTTCGGGAATATTGCGTATATCACGAAGGCGCGCGTGACCCTTTTGCGGGATCTGGGACCTGCGATCTCACCGTTCAACTCGTTTTTGCATCTTCAGGGCCTGGAGACCCTGCCTTTACGGATGATCCGGCATTCGGAGAATGCGCTGACCGTGGCGAAATTTTTAGAAAAACATCCCAAGGTTTCGTGGGTCAACTATCCGGGCCTCGACTCGAGTCCTGAAAAAGCGCGTGCCAAAAAGTATCTGCCCAAGGGTACCGGCGCCATCATCGGCTTCGGCATCAAGGGTGGGCTTGAGGCCGGGAAAAAATTCATCAACAGCCTCGAGTTGATCTCGCATCTGGCCAATATCGGGGACGCCAAGACCCTGGCGATCCATCCGGCGACGACGACGCACCAGCAGCTCAGTTCCGAAGAGCAGCTGGCGACGGGCGTGACGCCGGACTTCATCCGCCTTTCCATCGGGATCGAGCACATCGATGACATCCTGGCGGATATCAAACAAGCTCTAGAAAAGAAGTAGCAGCAGACAGTAGACGGAGAGACCGCTAAATACGTTTTTGATTTTTTACTGACTACTATCTACTGATTACTTTTTAGCGGGAGGTTTTTATGGCTAAAATATATGACGATATCACCAAAACCATCGGTAACACGCCGTTGGTCCGCATCAATAAACTGGGCGCCGGCCTTGAAGCCGCGATCCTGGCGAAAATAGAATCTTTTAATCCCCTCTCCAGCGTCAAAGACAGGATCGGCTGCGCCATGATCGAGGCCGCAGAGAAAGCAGGCAAGCTGAAGAAAGGTTCTGTTATCGTCGAGCCTACGAGCGGCAACACAGGGATCGCCCTGGCTTTTGTAGCGGCAGCCAAAGGATACCGGCTCATCTTGACCATGCCGGATACGATGAGTATCGAGCGCCGGCAGATGCTTAAAATCCTCGGCGCAGAACTCGTATTGACTGACGGCGCAAAGGGCATGAAGGGCGCCATAGAAAAGGCCGAAGAGTTGGTCCGCACGCTAGCCGACAGTTTTATGCCGCAGCAGTTCAATAATCCGGCAAACCCCGGGATCCATCGCCGCACGACGGCCGAAGAGATATGGAATGATACGGACGGAAAAGTGGATGTGTTCATCGCAGGCATCGGCACGGGGGGTACGATCACGGGTGTCGGCGAAGTCTTGAAAAAGAAGAAACCTTCTGTTAGAGTCATAGGGTTGGAACCCAAGGACTCGCCTGTCCTTTCCGGAGGAAAGCCGGGGAGTCACAAGATCCAGGGGATCGGGGCCGGGTTTGTCCCGCAGGTACTCGGTAGGGAGATTATTGACGAGATCATGACGGTGTCTCATGAGGACGCCGGCATTATGGCCCGCCGCCTGGCAAAAGAAGAGGGGATTTTTGTCGGCATATCCAGCGGCGCCGCCATGTGGGCGGCACTGGAGGTTGCCAGGAGAAAAGAATCAAGGGGTAAGACGATTGTCGCGATCTTTCCGGATACGGGTGAGAGATATCTGTCGACATGGTTGTTCCATGAATAAGAGCAGAAAGACAAAGGATGGATAAGAAGAAGAGCTTAGGGAGTGCTGAGACTCGATATGCGACTTTTGCCGAACCGCCGCACGAGCTTTTGCTCGAAGGCGGTCAGAAGCTCGGGCCCATCACGCTGGCCTATGAGACTTACGGCAGGCTCGATGCCGACAAGGGCAATGCGGTGTTGGTCTGCCATGCCTTGTCGGGAGACGCCCATGCGGCCGGGTTCCATCCCGGAGACAAGGACCCAGGATGGTGGGATGCGATGATCGGGCCCGGCAAGGCCTTTGACACGGACAAATATTTCGTGATCTGTTCCAATGTCATCGGCGGCTGCAAAGGGTCCACGGGGCCGTCTTCGATCAACCCGGCCACAGGCAGGCCTTACGGTCTCGATTTTCCCGTCATTACCATCGGCGACATGGTGAATGCCCAGCGATATTTGGTTGATTACCTTGGCATCGGCAGGCTTCTTTGCGTCTGCGGCGGTTCCATGGGGGGCATGCAGGTGCTTCAATGGGTCGCTTCCTACCCTGAACGCGTGCGCTGCGCTATTCCGATAGCGACGGCCCTGAAACATTCGCCGCAACAGATCGCCTTCGACGAGGTCGGCCGGCAGGCCGTCATGGCAGACCCCGAATGGCGGGAGGGCGACTATTACGGCCACGGGCAGCCGGAGAGAGGGCTGGCTGTGGCCCGCATGATCGGTCACATCACGTATATGAGCGACAAGTCCATGGAGGAAAAGTTTTCCCGTCGTCTCAAAGAGAAGGATTACAGCTTCCAGTTCAAGACGGATTTTGAGGTGGAAGGATATCTGCGGTATCGCGGGGATGACTTTGTCAAACGTTTTGATGCCAACTCTTATTTGTACATCACCAAGGCCATGGATTATTTCGATGTTGCGGGGGGCTCGCTGATCCCGGCCGAGCGCAGGGCCGAGACGCGTTTCCTCGTGATTGCCTTTCGCTCGGACTGGCTCTATCCTTTATACCAGTCCCAGGAGATCGTTCGTCAGCTGAAGCGAAGGCATGCCGACGCCACGTATTGCGAGATCAATTCCACCTACGGCCACGATGCGTTCTTGCTTGAAATCGAGGAAGAGACGCACCTGATCAAACACTTCCTGGACAAGACCTACAAGGGGTACAACGTCAGATGACATTCAATACCGTCCGTCTGGATCATAGGATCATTTATCAGATTGTCGAGCCCGGCTCGAGGGTCCTGGATTTGGGGTGCGGCGAGGGAGACCTCATTTATTTCCTGGCCAAGGAAAAGGGGGCGCATGTCCAGGGAATAGAGCTTTCGGAAGAGGCGATTTACAGGTGTGTCGAGAAGGGATTGAGTGTCTTTCACAGCGATATCGACTCGGGCCTTATCGAATATCCCGATAAATCTTTCGACTACGTGATCCTGAATCAGAGCATGCAGGAGACCAGGAAGGTCGATTTTGTCCTGAAGGAGGCCCTCCGCGTCGGCAAGAACGTCATCGTCGGATTTCCCAACTTCGCGTATGTCAGCGCGCGGCTGCGGCTTTTCTTCCAGGGTGAGACGCCGGTGACGCCCTCGTTGCCATATCGATGGTATAACACGCCGAACCTTCATTTCTTGAGCATCAGCGATTTCAGGAATTTCTGCGACGAAAAGAACATCCGCATCCTGCATACCTACTATCTGGGCCGCCGTCGCCTGGTTCGGATCTGGCCGAACCTCTTTGCCCTGAGCGCTATTTTTGTTATCCGTTCTTCGTCATAGGAGCGGTTCGATATCGGCGGGGTTCTGGTTTTTTCTCCGCCATCGCGTTTGAGATATGCTCTAAAGCAAGCAGGGACCGGGGCAGACGCGTCTTTTTTGTCCACCACCTGTGTTCTTGCGAACAAAGAGAGGACGCAATGCCGTACATCAACTTGAAGGTCGTCGGGAAGCTGTCCCGCGGACAGAAAGAAAAGATCGCCAAGGAGTTTTCAGATACGCTGTTGCGCGTCGCCAAAAAACCCAAGGAAGCCACGTATCTTGTTATCGACGAAGTGGATGGCGCCAACTGGGCGCAAGGCGAAAAATTCTTTAAATGAGGCCATAACTTGCGGAGTCTGCCCGCAGGGCGAGCGAACGTAAGTTATCCGGTCGAATTTTGAGCACAAAAATTTATATTCAGCGAAATCCCGCGTCAGCGGGAACCTCGTCACCTGCAAGCGTATTTCGGAGAGATATGCGCAGCGCTTTGGTGAGCGGACTAATTAAGGTTCATTTATGTTTAAGGTTGATCTGACGATCAAGATTGCCGGTGAGGCGGGCCAGGGGCTCCAGGCTATCGGCGGCCTTCTGTCCCGTCTTTTTGCGCGTAAAGGTTATCATGTTTTTGCCAACCAGGTCGTCCAGTCCCGCGTCAGGGGCGGACACAACTGGTTTGCGATCCGCATTGCGGATCGCCCTGTCCACAGCCCCTCTTTCAAAACCGACATCCTCGTGGCCCTCGATGCGGAAAGTTCCTGCCATTCAAGAGAGCTCGACAAAGACTCTATCGTGATTTTTGATTCCAGACAGGCCGCATTTCCCGCCGGGACGGGCCGCATGCTGGATGTGCCTATGGCCGAGTTGGCATCAAAGGCCGGCGGCAATAAACTTATGGTCAATACCGTTGCCGCGTCGCTGGTCCTGGGGCTCTTGAATTTTGACTCCGGAGAGTTTTTTGCGTTTTTGGCGCAGAGCTTCGGTAAAAAAGACAAAGAGACCGGAGAGACGAACGTCAAGGTTGCCCGCGCGGGGTATGATTTCGCGCGCAAGCTGACCCCTGCCGTAAAAACGACGGATGTTAGCCGGCCTGCCGGAAAGCCGAAGATGCTTGTCGGCGGCAGCGAGGCGGTTGCCCTCGGCGCCCTGGCAGCGGGATGCCAATTTATCTCTGCATATCCCATGAGTCCATCGACGGGGATCATGACGTATCTGGCGTCCCAGGCGGATTTGTGCCATATTGTCGTGGAGCAGTCCGAAGACGAGGTCGCATCGATCAATATGGCCGTCGGGGCCTCTTTTGCCGGCGTACGCGCCATGACCGCTTCCAGCGGCGGCGGTTTTGCCCTGATGGTCGAGGGCTTGAGCCTGGCGGGCATGGTCGAGACGCCCATCGTCGTCATTCTCGCCCAACGTCCGGCGCCGGCCACGGGTTTGCCGACAAGGACCGCACAGGAAGACCTGCTTTTCGCCATCCACGCGGGCCACGGGGAGTTCCCGCGCGTGGTGATGGCGCCGGCGGACATTGAAGGATGTTTCTATGCGACAGCGCGTGCCTTCAATCTCGCTGATAAATACCGCATTCCTGTCATCATACTCACAGATCAGCTTTTGGCGGATTCTTTTGTAACGATCGACGCCTTGCATCCTGAGAAAATACGTATTCAGCGTTATCTGATGGCCGAAGGAGAACTGGAGCAGGCCAAAGACTATAAGAGTTTTCTTCTGACGCCGTCCGGCGTTTCTCCCCGCGCCCTGCCGGGAAATCCTTATTGTTTTGTCACGGCCGACAGCGATGAACACGACGAGTACGGCCGGATCACGGAAGACTTAGATGAGATGCGGCCCCGCATGGTCGAGAAGAGAAATCGCAAGACGAAAGGTTTATTGAGGGAGCTCAAAGGGCCTTCTTGGTATGGTTCTAGGAATGCCAAAGAAGTCTTGGTGGGGTGGGGGTCGACATACGGCGCATTAAAAGAGGCTGTCGACGCGCTTCAGGCAGGCGGCGTCAACGTCGCCTTGGCGCATTTTGAGGACCTCTGGCCGATGGACAAGAGGCATTTTGAGTTTTTGAAGAAGGTGCGTCTGGCCGTTGTCGCGGAGAATAATTTTACCGGTCAGTTGGCGAACCTCATCACGCGCGTAACTGGTGTCGCCATGGATCGGCGTATCTCCAAGTACGATGGGCTGCCATTTACCGCGCAGGAGGTCGTTGACGCCTACAAGGATCTTCGTAAGAAAGGAGGGCGACGCTGATGCGCCCCGAAGACCTCGGAAATTTTGAAACAGCATGGTGTCCCGGATGCGGGAATTTTAGTATCCTCGACGCCTTAAAAGACGCCCTGGTTAAGCTGGATATCGATATGCATAAGACGGTTTTCGTCTCCGGCATCGGTCAGGCCGCCAAGGAACCGCAGTATCTGAATTGCAATTTTTTCAACGGACTGCACGGCCGCGCCATCCCCGCCGCTGCAGGGATCAAGCTGGCGAACAAAGACCTGCATGTCATCGTGACCTCCGGAGACGGCGACATCTATGGCGAAGGCGGGAACCATTTCATCCACGCCATCAGGCGCAATATCGATATCACGGTGATCGTTCATGACAACCAGATCTATGGTTTGACAAAAGGGCAGGCTTCGCCGACCAGCGATCTTGGTTTTGTCACAAAGGTCCAGCCTCATGGCGTGATCAACGAACCTGTGCATCCCTTGGCGATGGCGATCGCCTTGGGCGCCGGGTTTGTGGCGCGCAGTTTTTCTGGGGACAAGGCCCATCTGTCTTCCATGATCCAGCAAGCCGTTGTCTTTAAAGGGTTTTCGCTTGTAGATGTGCTCCAGCCGTGCGTGACCTTCAATAAAAAGAACAACTTCGCTTGGTATAAGCAAAGGATCCAGCCGTTGCCTCAGGATTATGATGCTCACAATAAAACCCTGGCTTTTGAAATGGCCCTCCGGTGGGGAGATGCAATCCCGGTGGGAGTCATCTACCGCGATGGCCGGCCAGCCTATGAGGACGCCTGCGGCTTGATGACTGAAAAATCCATCCTTTCCCAGGGGCCCGATCCCTCCAAGCTCACCCGGATACTTCAGGAATTTTTCTAAGTCTTTTTTGAAAAAAAACTTCAAAAAAACACACCTCAGCAGTAAAATGGGATAGCTTTTAAGCCTATCCGCTTTGTCCTGCTTCCAGAATGCCTCTTGTGTGAAGGAAGGCATCCCGGTGGCTACGTCCTGCAGCCCATATCTCGACCATGGAACATAAGAACGGCAGGTTGAAAAAACTTTACCAGATGGGCCAGAGCCCCTGGTATGACAACATCGACCGTCGTTTTATCGACGGCGGGGAACTTAAAAGCCTCATCGACAGGGGGATCGTGGGCGTGACTTCGAATCCCACGATCTTTGAAAAGGCCGTCGGGTCGAGCGACATCTATGACGGCAAGATCCGGCGTCTCAAAGACGCCGGCAAAGACCTTTATGCCATCTATGATGAACTGACGACGGATGATGTCCGTGACGCCGCAGCCCTTTTGGCGGGCGTCTATGAGACGACGCAGGGCGTGGACGGCTATGTCAGCATCGAAGTCCTGCCGGAATACGCCCACGATGCCTACAAGACCATCGAATACGCCAGGCATATTTTTAAAAAGATCGGCCGTCAAAACATCATGATCAAGGTCCCGGGGACGGCGTCAAGCCCCGATGCGATCCGTACGCTTATTGCCGAGGGCATTAATGTCAATGTGACCCTCCTTTTTTCTCAGGAGCAATATGAGTTCATTGCCCAGGCCTACCAGGACGGCCTGCGAGACAGGATGCGGATGGGCGAAGATGTTTCGCACGTCGCTTCCGTCGCCAGTGTTTTTGTGAGCCGGATCGACTCGAAGGTGGACAGCCTCTTGGATGTGATTATGGCCAGAGAGATGGACCTCGGCAGGAAAGACGCCATCAGGGATCTTAAAGGCAAGATTGCGATCGCAAACTGCAAACTGATCTACCAGCGGTTCAAGCAATTGTTTTCCGACGACAGATTTGGAGATATCGAGGCCAGGGGAGGGCGGGTCCAAAGGCCTTTGTGGGCCTCCACAAGTACGAAGAACCCGGCCTATAGCGATTGTCTTTATGTGGACAACCTGATTGGTCCCCGGACGGTCAACACGATGCCGCCCCAGACAGTCTTGGCTTATGAGGACCACGGCCGCCTGGGGTTTTCTTTGGAAAGCGAGCTGGAAGAAGCGGTTGTTTGGCTGGCCAAGGTGGCGCAATTCGGTGTGAATCTCGATGCGGTTTGTCGTGATACACAGGTGGAAGGCCTCAAGGCTTTTGAGAATTCATTCCGGTCGCTTTTGGATACGCTGAAAAAGAAGATCGGGTAGTGTCTGCAGCGTTCGCTTTCAGCGGCCTTGATATAAGATATAATATGAGCGCTGATTTCAGGCCCTTCGCCTGTGCCGTGTTTTGTCAAGCTCAGGACTGAAAATTCACTGCGTGAAATTTCGGAGAGCTGCCCCGGCTACGTCGGGACAGCCCTAGATAAGACAGCAGAAGAAGACACTATGCTCGTTACGACCCTTGTCGGGTCGCGGCGCTTACGCCCCCGACACTCGCTTTAGTGTCCTCGAAATTTTCTTTGTCAGAAAATCTCTCGGAGAGGTGGCTGAGTGGTTGAAAGCAGCCGCCTGCTAAGCAGTTGGCCTGGGCAACCGGGCCCTCGGGTTCGAATCCCGACCTCTCCGCCATTTTTGCCCTAGGTTAAACTCAAGCAAAAATGGCAGAGCAATTGAGCAATAGACAACAGAACAATAGATGAGAAATTGCTCAATTGCGGTCTAATGCTCTATTGTTCTATTGCTCTAAAGAAGGCGACAAATGTCTTTCATGTTCGAAAATCTCGAAGTCTATAAGAAGGCTATTGATATCGCCTACGAATTTAGCGTTCCCATCGAATCTTTTCCTAAGGGCAACTATTATTTAGTCGACAAGTTAAACCGTGCGGCATTATCCATCGCGACCAATATCGCAGAAGGTAACGACAAATATACCAAAGCAGATAGGGTTAACTTTTTCCGCATTGCTCGGGGTTCTGCTTTTGGGTGTATCCCCATATTAGAATTATGTATGCGGAAGAAACTGATTACATCAGAAGCAAACGAAACGTTGAAGAAAGAGTCGAAGATATTTCCAAAATGCTATCAGGCTTGATCAATATGCAGCGCCCACACTAATTGTGGACGCGGACCCTAGAAACGGAGAGAGATATGGAGATGAAAAGTAAAATAGGTGCCTTGGTTATCTTAGCGATATTCTTAAGTTTGGGCAATGCCTACGCACAAGGAACCGCAGAAGAACATTTTAAGCAGGGCATAGTTTATTATAAAGCTGGTAATTACGACGAGGCAATAAAAGAATATAATACAGCATTGTCAATTGATCCCAATCATGATGTAACTTATTATAATAGAGGAATGGCTTATGCCATGAAAGGTGATCTTAATCAAGCAATAAGCGACTATACAAAAGCAATAGCATTAAGTCCTAATTATTTTGAGGCCTATGTTAATCGAGGGACAGCATACTTTCACAAAAATGATCTTGAGCAGTCTATAGCCGACTTCAACAAGGCAATTGAAATTAATCCGAATAAACCAGATGTCTATTTTTATAGAGGGTTGGCTGAGGGAAGCAGGGGTGGGGCCGAAGGTAATGAAGGAGATATTGATAAGGCTATCGCAGATTATACGCAAGCAATAAGGATGAATCCTAATTACTCTGAGGCATTTAGTGCTCGTGCAGGAGCGTATTTATTAAAAAAAGAGTACAATAAGAGCTGGGAAGATGTGCATCGAGTTGAATCGTTAGGATCGCAAGTGAAACCTGATTTTCTAGATATGCTCAAAAAAGCTTCAGGAAGGGAAAAATAACCAGTGAAGCCTCCCTGCCTTGGCCCAGGCCTGGGCCAAGGCAGGTGCGAAGGATTAAACAACCAGGGCGAGTTTTGCACACTTCTTATATAACGTAATCGTAGCACGGCTTCGAATTCTGTAGCTCTTTGGTTTTTGCAGGTTTGTTGAAAATGGATTCATCTAGGGCGATCATCCGACCCATACCGTGTTTGCGGTTAATTTTTATAAGTACCTGTATTTCAATGGGTTGTATGGTTCGCCTGCTTTGATTTTCGACCAAAGCAGGCAGTGCCGGGTCTCTTGGTTTTGGTGCCGCCGCCAAAGCGTAAACGACAGAGCAAAAAAAATCGCCCGCACATAGGCAGGGATGTTTCGACTTCCGCCTGCGGCGGATTCCGGGACGCCGCTCCCGATGTCAGTTGTTCTCTTTTTCAGCAATGTAAACAGGCATGTCATATACGATTTTTAAAACCCTCTTGATTGTTTTTTCGGCCGTAGCAACGGTCTTGAGCTTGATTTTCATGCTTTCGCCTCGTCTCTTCCGCTCGATCGAAGAATTTCTTGGGTTGGAATTCAACTCGAGGATCTATGTGACCGTCCTGGAAGGCAAGGTCGATTTTATCAATGATTGGATCCACAGGAACCATTCCATTTTTGGTCCTCTCTTTGCGGTCTTGGCGGCTTTCAATACGCGGAACGCCTTTTTCTTTTAATCAAGGCGCAGAAATCCCTGGTCTCGGCCCTGGCCTCGGTCCTGGCCGTAGGCCGAGGCCAGAGTCAGGGCCCAAGGGCCCGTCCCTAAAGATCGGCGGGTCTGCCTAGGTTGTGGTGGCGGAAATGCGGCGCAGATCAAACCCTTCCTTCATATATGAGATTTTTTTTGATTAAGGGTGTTGTCTTTATTGCCGGAGGCGTTCTCATGAGTCTGGAGATCGCCGCCAGCAGGGCTCTGGCGCCGTATTACGGCAGCACGATCTTTGTTTGGTCCAGCCTTATCAGTGTTTTGTTGACGGCATTGGCCTGCGGTTATTACGTGGGAGGGCGTCTGGCGGACAGGAAGCCTTCTTATGCCCTCTGGGCGGTCTTGCTGCTGGGGGCCGGGCTTTTGACCATGGTCATTCCTTTCGTTTCCGGCCCCGTCAACAAGATGCTTCTTTTTCAGATTGGAGACAGGCTGGGGTCCTTGGTTTCTTCTTGCCTGATCTTCTTTTTGCCGAGTTTCATCTTGGGTATCATATCTCCCTTTGCCGTCAAATTCAGCGTCAAGAATATCGCCAACGTCGGTAACGTGACGGGGGAACTTTACGCTTGGTCGACGGCCGGCAATGTCTTGGGCACGCTCTTTACGGCTTTTTTCCTGATCGGACACGTGGGAGTATTTTCTATTTTTGTTGCATTGGGTTCTGTCCTTCTCTTGGTTTCCGCAGTCGTTTTTTTGACGATGCCGGCCCGCCCCATGCGCCTGGCGCCTCTTTCCGTTTTTGCCCTGCCCTGGCTGTTTCTGACGGTCCCTCTGCCGCAGCTCGTCGAAACTTCCCCGGGTGAAGTGGTTGTTTTTCAGGAGGGGTCCTTCTATAACCATCTTGTCGTTACCGACGAGCCCGCCGCAGGCATACGAAAGCTGCGTTTCGACAATCGGATTGAACAGTCGGGCATCACGTTGTCTGTTCCCTACGGCTCCATCCACAACACGACCAGCCTCTTGCATCTTCCGGTGGCTTTCTCTCCAAAAATGAGAAAGGTATTGTTTGTCGGCTGCGGCGGGGGGATCGCGCCGAGGAATTATTTGTGCGATTATGCGGATACCGAGATTGATGTCGTGGAGATTGATCCTTCGGTCATCAAGGCCAGTCGTGATTATTTTTTCTTTTTTCCGTCGCCCCGGCTTCGGACTTATGTCGATGACGGCAGGAGGTTCGTCCAGAAGGCGAGAGAAAAATACGATGTCGTCGTCATCGACGTATTCAATGCGGGCGGCCATGTGCCTTTTCATCTTTTGACGAGGGAGTTTTTTTCGGAGGTAAATGAAAAGCTTGGAGAAGACGGCGTGGTTGCTTTTAATCTGATCAGCCCCCTGGAGGGGGCCGGCGGCGCGCTGTTTCGCTCCGTTTATAAAACCATGGCGTCGGTGTTTGCGCAGGTGTATGTTTTTCCGGGTGTCCTTTCTGATCTTCCGCAGGACAAGGCCAGGCCCATGAACATCATAATGGTGGCGAGCCGCCAAAGGGAGAGATTGGAATTCCAGGAATTATACGATCTTCTCGACGGCCAGGTGCGCTCAGGGCGCATCAAGATACCCCGCCTGGCGGAGTGCGCACGGTTTTCCCATTATGTCTCAGAGGCCGAAATGGAGGGTGCCTGTCTTCTGACGGACGATTTTGCTCCCGTCGAACACCTGTATGCGAAATTTGTTTATTGATTGGCCGTGCATCAGCCGCCGCTTGCATGGGCTGACAGGATTTGATTCCTTCGCCGAGACGGCAGGAAAGAGGTTTAAGAGGCGAAGGCCTGCCTGTTTACTTCCTCATAGACAAGGTGTGAGATTTCCTGGATGATCTTGCTGAGGCTTTTCATATTGCCTCCCTTTGTCATGATGCAGAGAAGATAGGGGTGGCGGGGATAATAAATAATGCCGCAGTCGTGCAGGTATAAGACCAGGCCTTCTCCGCGTTCGCCGAACTTGTGGGCGACCTTGATTTCTGCCGGGACCCCGGCCCTTAAGCCAAACGGAAACTGGGTTTCGCTCAAGAGCTCCAAGGCTTTCTCCGACAGGGCGGCATTGAGATAGGAAGCGTTAAAGAGGACCCTGAAGAGAGAGGCGTAGGATCTGTCGCGCATCGTTCCCGGCGGCTGGTCGTATTCCCAGTATTCGATGCCCAGGTCTTTCTGGACAGAGCTGAAGGTGGCCTTGTCGTTTTCAACCAGCAGGCTCGCTGCTTCATTGTCAGAATAAATGATCATTCTTCGGATCAATTCTTCTATGGTATACGACTCGCCCGACTGCAGTTTTTGGGCAGGTTCAAAGAATACCACATTGTCTGTCGGTTTCGCTTGATACGTCAGCGTCTTTTTCAGGATGTCCGGGTCGGTTTCCGCTTTTTTGAAATAAGCCATCATGACCGGGATTTTCAACAGGCTCCCGGGAGAAAATCCTTTGTTTTCGTTGATGGAAAAGGAGGGGCCGTTATTCAGGTCGCGAAAATAAATGCTGATATCGAGCGCTTCCTTGTTGTCCAGCAGTCTGCGCACGGCATCCGCTATCTTTTTCCTGAAATTGATAAGCTCCGGCATGATCTCCTGGGTTTCGCAGTCGATCAGCGGATTGATAAAGGTATAGCCAGCCCCCTTGCGGATTTCCTGGAAAGTTGATCTTTTGTTCCGCAGGTATTTGTTGAGAAGAATTTGGCCGGATACCCCGGACAATATCCCGACAATAAAAGAAAGGAGAAGGGCAAGATATTTGTCCCTTCTGTTATGGATGGGGTATTGAAGGCGCTGTTTCATAGGTAGAAAGGTACCTTATTTCTGCACCAAATGCAAGATAATAATTACTTAAATTACGCTTGTCAGAAAAGCTCGTGGATATTAAAATAGTAACCCTGCGCCCATAGCTTCCGCCACAGAGCGTTGGCGGACCAGCTGCTTCGCAGCCGGCAATCTTTAAGGAAACTATGGGCTAGACATTTTATAAATTTGCACCCATAGCTCAATTTCCGCCGAAGGCGGACCAGCCTGCGGCTGGGGATATTCCAAAGTATTGAGCTATGGGATTGTGAAGAAAGATATCGCGCCCATAGCTCAATTGGATAGAGCATCAGTCTACGGAACTGAGGGTTAGTGGTTCGAGCCCACTTGGGCGCATTAAATTTTTGCGCAGCAAAAATTTGTCCCGAGCAATCCGAGGTTTGTTTTCGATAATTTTGCGAAGGGTCAATATCGTGGTTGAAGCGGGGCGGTTTCGGCTTCTTAACCTTCCTTTTTATTCCATGTTTTCCGATGAATATTTTATGGGGCATGCCTTGAAGGAGGCGGTCAAAGCGGCCGATTCAGAGGACGTTCCCGTCGGGGCAGTCATCGTTTACAAAAATCATATCATTGGGCGGGGTTGCAATCAGGTGGAGCTTCTGAAAGATCCGACCGCCCATGCAGAAATGATCGTAGTGACGCAGGCAGCTAACCATTTGGGCGCCAAATGGTTGAAAGACTGCGTTCTTTACGTGACGATAGAGCCGTGCAGCATGTGCGCCGGAGCCCTTGTTCTCTCGCGGATCGACCGCGTTGTTTTCGGCGCACCGGACCCAAAGACCGGCGCCGGCGGTTCGGTTCTTAATATCCTCCATCACGCGAAGTTGAACCACCAGATCAAGGTGAAGGGAGGGGTCCTGGAGCAGGAATGCGCGGGTTTGCTGCAGGATTTTTTCAGAAAGCAGAGAGCGAAGAATAATTAAATTTTTTGTCCCTCTGGTACATTTTGGTAGATGGCTACATAACTCAGGGGGCGAATTTTTTTTAAAGAAAAAAATTTGGAGAGGTTCGGGAGCGGTTTAACCGGCACGCCTGGAGAGCGTGTGACCCACAAGGTCCGAGGGTTCGAATCCCTCCCTCTCCGCCATTGTTGACGCTCAGTCGAACCCTGTCCTGCACCGTTCTCGGTGTGGGGCAGGGTTTGCTGTTTTTTGGGGTCAATTTGGCAGGCAATCTCGTCAAAGGGCTCACCAATATACATCCGCATTATCACATGGTCATCGTGGACTTCTATGGCCTTAATAAGGGCTTTTAGCAGGGTTATTTGGGCTTCTGCCGGGGCCTCGTCCAGATGCGCCATGGCAAACCGCAGGTTTGAGTAGAGGTATTCGCTGGAGTGGATCGACATGTCAGCGGCCCTGCGGCGTGTGACCGCTTTGGATAGTTGATCTTCCAATACAGTGACTTCTTTCTCGTAGGCGTCCATTTTTTCAGAGTAAGTGGTGCCCTTGTTGATCACTTTCTCAATGGCTAAGTTTAAGAGCTTGGCCGCCGCTTGCTTGGCTTTTTCGAGTTTTTTCTGCAGTGTCTTTATCTCTTTATCGTAAACATCCAGTTTGGTTGCGTTGTCTTTGATCGCATTTCCCATCGCCTTCACGATTATTTCCTGATCTTTGGACGCTCGCCTAAAGAAGGCAATCACTGCTTCATCAAACGCCGTAGCGGATATCCGCTTGGTGTCACACCCGAGTTTCTGTCTCGCCCGGC
>CAYYFL010000014.1:0-38525 GCA_964471325.1 uncultured Planctomycetia bacterium | reverse complement strand
GACCTGGCGACGTATACCGAGAAGGATAAATTCGACCAGAAGCTGGCAGACGGCTTTATCCGACTGTGGGGCCTGCCGTTTCAAAAATAAGTAGTCAGTAGATAGCAGCCAGTAGTCGGTGAAAGAAAAAGCAAAAACAAAAGCAAAAAGCACTATTGAAAATTTCTATTTGTCTCAAGTTTTCGATTTTTTACTGACTACTGACCGCTAAAAATGAGGCCGTTATGAAGAATAAGCTGTGGGGAGGGCGGTTCGCAAAAAAGACCGATCCTTATTTCGAACGGTTCAGTTCTTCGATCCAGACAGACTGGAGACTGGCGGCGTGTGATCTCATCGGTTCTTTTCTGCACATCCATGTGCTCAAGGGGGCACATTTGTTGACGGTTCAGGAGTTCTCGCGTCTCAAGAGCGGTATTTCTGTCCTCTTGCGTCAGGCGCAGAACGGAACTTTTCCTTTTGACTTCGAAAGTGAAGACATCCATACCAACATCCAGAATGCCCTTTTGAAGAAAGCCGGTCCGGCGGCGCTGAAGCTGCAGACGTGCCGTTCGCGCAACGACCAGGTGGTCTTTGCCACCAAGCTCTATTGTCTGTTTGCGGGCGAAGAGATCCAGGATCTCTTGTTTCAGCTCCAAAAGAGTTTTCTGGAATCGGGGGCATTGCATTCGTCGCTCGTGATGCCGGGATATACGCACCTTCAACATGCCCAGCCTGTTTATTTCAAGGATTATCTGGGGGCGTATGCGGCGATGTTCGCCCGCGATGCCGGACGACTGGAGGATTGTCTCCTGCGGTTGGATATTTCCATGGGTTCAGGCGCCCTGGCCGGCACGCCCATTGCGTCCTCCATTTATACGCATCAGATTAAGGCGGCCTTGACGGCATTGAAGATGCCCGGCCTGATTACATTGATCGCGCCGCCCAAGAATTCCATCAGCGCGGTCAGCGACCGTGATTTTGTGATTGAATTATTGAGTGTCCTGGCCGTGATCGGCATGCATGTATCGCGTCTCGCCGAAGATCTGATTCTGTGGTCGACGCGCGAGTTCGGTTTTATCGAGACGGGGGACGAGTATTGCACGGGCAGTTCGTTGATGCCGCAGAAGAAGAACCCGGACGCTTTGGAACTTTTGCGGGGCTCTGCCGCGTTGCTGGCGGGCGACCTTGTTTCGGTTTTGTCTTTGATGAAAGGGCTGCCGTTGACGTATAACCGCGACATGCAGTGGGACAAGGAACCGTTGTTCCATTCTCTGGAATTGGTGGAGGACGGGTTGGTTATTCTTTCAGGACTTGTGCCGACCATCAAGGTCAAAAAGGAAGCCATCGCGCGTCAGGCGGATGACGAGTCGCTTTGCGCAACCGACCTGGCAGATTATCTGGTTTTGCAGGGTGTGCCGTTCGCCTCGGCGCACCAGATCATCGGCAAGCTGGTCCGTTATGCGGCCCAAAAAGACAAGAAGATCGCCCACATGCCGCAAAAAGAGCTTGACGTTTTTTCGAAAAAGCTCGTCCGGGCCGAGGTCGTCAAGCGGCTGCATCCGGTTTTTTGCGCCTCATCCAAGAAATCCGTCAAAGGTCAGCATCATGCATGAATTCCGCTATGTCGGAGACGAATTTTACTGCGAAGACGTCCGCGTCGGCGATTTGGCGCGCCGTTACGGCACGCCGTTGTACGTCTACAGCCACAAGACGCTGCTGGACCATTTCCATAAGCTGAGACGGGCATTTGCGTCCGCGGCGCCGCTCATCTGCTTTTCGGTCAAATCCAACTCCAGTCTTTCGTTGATGAAGGCCTTGACGGACGACGGGGCGGGGCTCGACATTGTCTCCGGCGGCGAGCTTTACCGGGCGATGAAGATTAAAGCCGACCCCCGCAAGATCGTCTATTCCAGCGTCGGCAAGACAAAAGAAGAGATTGCCGCCGCCATCCGTTACGGCATTTTGTATTTCAACGTCGAATCGATCCAGGAGCTCGGCGTGATCAGCGCGGTCGCCCAGGAGTTACGGCGCGATACACGCGTCTGCATCCGCATCAACCCCAATATCGATCCCCATACGCACCGTTACATCACGACCGGGACCGTAGAGAGCAAGTTCGGGGTCGACCTTGAGACGGCGCGCGTTATCTTTTTGAACCGGTCCAATTTCAAGAGGGTTTCCGTGGAAGGCGTGCATGTGCACATCGGGTCGCAGATCACGCAGGCCGCCCCGTTCGTGGCCGCCCTCAGGCGCGTGTTAAGGTTT
This sequence comes from uncultured Planctomycetia bacterium, assembly GCA_964471325.1. Lineage (GTDB taxonomy): Bacteria > Omnitrophota > Gorgyraeia > Velamenicoccales > Velamenicoccaceae > Velamenicoccus. The sequence continues at coordinate 36,281 of CAYYFL010000014.1, read as the reverse complement.
ATCGATCATCTCAAAAAAGCGGGGATAACGGTCAGGACGCTCAATATCGGTGGCGGGCTCGGGATTATTTATAAACAGGAGGATCCCCAGACAGCCCAGGAATATGCGGATGAGATCCTGCCGCTTTTGAAATCCAGAAGGTTGCGGTTGATCCTTGAGCCGGGGCGCTTTATCGTCGGGAACGCCGGCGTCCTTCTGACCCGGGTTCTTTATGTCAAAGACAGTTCGAAAAAAAGGTTTGTGGTCGTGGATGCGGGGATGAACGATCTGGCCAGGCCGTCGCTTTACGGCGCCTACCATGAGGTCCATCCGGCTCAGGGCGCCCGGCCGGACAGGAAGGCGACGCTGAAAAGGTCGGATGTCGTCGGGCCGATTTGCGAGAGCGGCGATTTTTTGGCCCTCGATCGCATGATGCCTTTGTTCGATGCAGGCGAGCTGCTTGTGGTCATGGGCGCCGGGGCCTACGGCTTTTCCATGGCCTCCAATTATAATTCCAGACGTCGTCCGGCGGAGGTTTTGGTGAAAGGCAGGACGGTCCGCGTGATCCGCCGGAGGGAAAGCTATGCGGATCTTCTGCGGCACGAAAAGGTCGTTGAGCCATGAGAAGCATTCCTTTTGTCAAATTACAGGGATCGGGAAATGATTTCGTCCTTTTGGAGCCGGCTTCCAGGTCCAGGGTCCCGATGTCCAGGTCGTTTATCGAAAAGATATGCGACCGGAGGTTCGGCATTGGCGCGGACGGCGTCCTTTTGATGGAGGCATCTCAAAAAGCCGACGTGCGCATGCGGATTTTCAATGCCGATGGTTCCGAGGCCGAGATGTGCGGTAACGGCGCCCGTTGCATGGCGCTGCATTTTTTTAATACGACGGGGCGCAAGGCGTTTTCTATTGAGACGGGGGCCGGATTGCTTGCCGCCGGCATCACGGAGGACGGCATCAAGATCAGGATGACCGATCCGAAGGATATCCGTCTGGATCTTTGCGTCAAGGTCTCCGGCAAAGAATATAACGTCGATTTTGTCGATACCGGCGTTCCTCATGCGGTCATCGAAGTGTCTGATGCGGCCAAGGTGCCGGTGGTGCGTCTCGGGCGGCTCCTGCGTTCCCATGATGTCTTTTCGCCGGCAGGCACGAATGTCGATTTTATCCAGCGGCAGGCGGATGGAAGCGTCAATATCCGTACGTATGAGCGGGGCGTGGAGGACGAGACGCTGGCCTGCGGGACCGGTTCTGTGGCCGCCGCGGTCATCTCGGTCATCAACCACGAGGGGTGCGGGACGAAACCTCATATGAAGCATCGCGTCTGCGTCAAGACGAAGAGCGGCGAGGTTTTGCGCGTCTATTTTACGATGTCGAAGAAAAAAATTTTTGATGTCTGGCTTGAGGGTCTCGCAAGTGTTGTTTTTAAAGGAAAATATTTTACGGAGTAATCAGCAGCCAGTAGATAGCAGTCAGTAAAAGCATAAATATAAAATGGATTTTTGTCGCCAAGATAACGTGTATAGATTGAAAAAAGAGAAATCAGTTAAGTTTTTAGTTCTTGTTAATTTTTTACTGTCTACTGCCTTCTATTTACTGACTACTTATTAAGAGGGGGTTTTATGTTCAGAGGTTCGGTTGTAGCATTGGTGACGCCTTTTGCCGAAGACGGCTCCATTGATGAAAGGGCTTTAAGAGGCCTGGTCGCTTTTCATATCAAAAACGGATCGGACGGGATTGTCCCGTGCGGCACGACCGGGGAATCCGCGACGCTGGATTACGACGAGCACGAGCGGGTGATCGAGATATGTATCCAGGCGGCCAAAGGCAAGATCCCTGTCATCGCGGGCACCGGATCGAATTCCACGGCGGAAGCCGTCATGATGAGCCGCAAGGCCGAGAAGGCCGGCGCCGACGGTCTCCTGCTTGTTTCTCCGTATTACAATAAACCGACGCAAAAAGGGCTGTATCTGCATTTCAGGGAGATTGCCAAAAGCGTCAAGATCCCGATCATGCTCTACAATATTGCTTCCCGGACAGCCGTCAATATAGAGCCCGAGACGCTCGCACGGCTGGCGGCGGACTGCAAGAATATCGTTGCCGTCAAAGAGGCCAGCGGTTCGCTGGAACAGATGTCCCGTGTCATAGCCCTCTGCGGGAAAAATTTTACCGTGACATCCGGAGACGACGCATTGACGCTGCCGCTCATGGCGATCGGCGGCGCCGGGATCGTTTCGGTCGTTGCCAACATCGTCCCGAAAGACGTCAAGGAAATGGTGGCGTCTTTTGCCTCGGGCGATATCGCAAAAGCGCAGCGCCTGCATTACCGGCTTGCGCCTTTGGTGAAGGCGATGTTTATCGAAACCAACCCGATTCCCGTCAAAACGGCGATGGGGCTTTTAGGTATGTGCGAGCCGTCTTTACGACTGCCGATGTGCGAGATGGCGCCGGAGAGCCTGGCAAAGCTGAAAACAGCCCTGAAGGAATACGGGCTTTTGAAATAGTTTGGGGGGGGGTATTTAGTGAATCCAATTAAACTTGGCGTGAGCGGGGCCATGGGAAAGATGGGGCAGCGGATCCTCGAGCTGGCCGGAAATGATCCGGACTTGCGGGTATCCCTGGCTCTGGAGAGGTTGACGCATCCCGAGATCGGCACGAAGATCGCCGGCGTCGAGGTCGTTTCCGACAAGGAGCTAATCCGCGATGTCGACGGCCTGATCGATTTTTCTTCTGTGGACGGGACGCTGGATCATCTGCGATATTGTGTGAAATTCAAAAAACCCATCGTGATCGGGACGACGGGTTTTTCCGAAGACCAGAAGAAAGAGATCGCCGAGGCCTCCAGGGCGATCGGCGTGGTTTTTTCTCCCAACATGTCGATCGGCGTCAATCTGCTTTTCGAATTGACGCGGCAGGCCGCACGGGCCCTGCCGGGGGATTATCGCGTTTCCATGACTGAGGCGCATCATGTCCACAAGAAAGACGCGCCTTCGGGGACGGCCAAGTTCCTGGCCGATATCGTGAAGCAGGAGCGTAGTCTCGACGATGTCCCGATTCGGTCTATCCGGGAAGGGGAGATCGTCGGCGACCATGAGATCGTTTTTGAGAGCCCGTGGGACACGATCACGATCTCCCATCGCGCCAAGACGCGGGATATCTTCGCCAGGGGCGCTTTGGCGGCCCTGAAATTTGTCGTTAAGAAAAAACACGGCTTATACACCATGGCGGATGTTTTAGCACAGAGGAGTTAGCTTCTTATGGATATCGTCCTGTCGAAGAAATTGGAGAGTCTGCCTCCGTATCTTTTTGCCGAGATCGACGCCGCAAAGAGAAAGGCCAGGGCCGAAGGGCGCAACATCATCGATCTGGGCGTCGGAGATCCGGACATCCCGACCCCGCCTTTCGTCATCGAAAAACTTTACGAGGCCGCGCGCGACCCCAGGAATCATCGCTATGCGTTGGACCAGGGGATGTCTGAATTGAGAGAGGCGATCGCAGACTGGTACCGGCAGAGGTTCGGCGTGACGCTGGATCCTGCGACGGAGGTCTTGCCTCTTATCGGTTCCAAAGAGGGCATCGCTCATTTACCCGTTGCCTTCCTTAACAAGGGCGATGTGACGCTGGTGCCGGACCCGGGGTATCCGCCTTACCGCAATGCCACGATCTTGGCCGACGGCAAGCCTTATGCCATGCCCCTGCGGCAGTCGAACGGTTTTTTGCCTGACCTGGATGCCGTTTCGCCCGCCGTCGCCGACAAGGCCAGATTGATGTTTCTGAATTATCCGAACAATCCGACAGGCGCTGTCGCCGACAGCGCCTTTTTTGAGAAGGTCGTGGCTTTTGCGCAGGCGCATCAGGTGGTCATCTGCCATGATGCGGCGTATTCGGAGGTCGCTTTTGACGGTTTCAAGGCCGTCAGCTTTCTCGAGACGCCGGGCGCCAAAGAAGTGGGTGTCGAATTCCACTCTCTTTCCAAGACGTACAATATGACCGGTTGGCGGTTGGGCTGGGTCTGCGGTCATGCGGGGGTGGTGGCGGCATTGGCGAGAGTGAAATCCAACATCGACTCCGGCATTTTCCAGGCCATCCAGGTGGCGGGCCTCGCGGCGCTGCGGGAGGGGTCCTCTGTGGTCGAGCAGAACAACAAGATTTACGGCGAGCGGTGCCAGGTCTTTGTGGATGGCTTGAACAGCCTCGGCTGGAAGGCCCAAAAACCCAAGGCCAGTTTTTACGTATGGGTCAAGCTCCCCAAAAAAGCCAAGTCTTCCGTTGAGTTCGCCCGGATCCTGCTGGAGAGGGCCAATATTGTGGCCACGCCGGGTGTGGGGTTCGGCAAGTACGGGGAAGGGTATGTGCGGTTTGCCATGACGCTGGACAAGGCCAGGCTGCAGGAAGCCGTCGAGCGGATGAAGGTGTATCTCGTTGACCAGTTCTGATCGGGCTCCGATGATCTGTTATATCGGCTTGGGTTCTAATCTTGGCGACAGGCTTGAGAATATCCGCCGCGCTGTCGATCTTTTAAGGGCATCCCCGGGGGTCGGTATTCTGCGTCTTTCGGCCGTTTATGAGACAGCGCCGTGGGATACGGGTACAAAGCAGCCGGATTATCTGAATCTGGTTGCCGAGGTGGAAACGACGGTTGACCCAACCGGCCTCCTGAAGCTCCTCGGCGGAATCGAACAAACTTTGGGGCGCAGAAGGCTGGAGCCGAGGGGGCCGAGGACCATCGATCTCGACATTCTTTATTGCGGCTCGCAAATCGTCAAAGGGGCGGGCCTGACGATACCGCATCCGGGGGTCCGTGCGCGTTTTTTTGTGCTTAAACCCCTGGCAGACTTGGTCCCGGATCTTGTCGATCCGCAGACCAAAGAGACAGTGGCCCGGATGCTCGGCGGGCTCGGTGATCAGGGCCGATGGAGGAAGTTCTGTGAAAAGATTGTATAGGGTGACGCAGGGCAAGAAGATCGCCGGCGTCTGCGCCGGCCTCGGTGAGTATTTTAACGTCGATCCGACGCTGGTCAGGATCATTTTTCTGGTCGGCATTTTTTTATGGGGCTTCACCATCGTCCTTTATTTCATCTGTTGGTTTGCCATGCCGACCCAGGAAGAGATCAAGGGTTGATACGCTAAACGCATGAAGCTTATCACGACAATCGCCGCATTGCGTCTGGAACTCGGGCGGTGCCGCAAGAGGGGCCGCCGCATCGGTTTTGTCCCGACCATGGGTTTTTTGCATGAAGGGCATTTGAGCCTTGTCCGCCAGGCGCGCCAAGACAACGACGTCGTTGTGGTCAGCATCTTCGTGAACCCGATCCAGTTCGGCCCCAGGGAAGATTTCAAAACGTATCCGCGGGACCTTAAAAGAGATATGGGCCTTTTAAGGGGTCTGGCGGATTTTGTTTTTGCGCCGCCCGCCCGCGAGCTTTATCCGGAAGGGTTCTGTACTTTTGTCGAGGTGCGAGGCCTCTCGGACGAATATTGCGGCCGTACCCGCCCAGGGCATTTTACCGGCGTGGCGACGGTTGTGACCAAATTGCTGAATATTGCGTCGGCCGATACGGCTTATTTCGGGCAGAAAGATGCCCAGCAGGTTGCGGTCATCCGCAGGACGGTTGAAGACCTGGACATGCCCACGGGCATCAAGGTCGTGCCGACCGTACGTGAGTCTGACGGTCTGGCCATGAGTTCGCGCAATACTTATCTTTCGCCCAAGGAGAGACGGGAGGCGGTTGTTCTGTTTCAGGCGTTGAAGTCGGCAGAACACGCCGTGGCCACCGGCCAGCGCGACGCGCAGAAGATCCGCCGCATGCTGGAAGATTTTATTGCGCATACGCCGTCGGCGCGGATAGACTACATCGAGATTGTCGACAAAAAGACTTTTGAGCGCGTCAAGACGGTCGGCCGAGACGCTTTGCTGCTGCTGGCCGTATATATCGGAAAGACGCGCCTGATCGATAACACGTTTTTGAGGGCAGGCAGAAGACAGTAAATAGTAGTCAGCAAAACCGTTTTTACTGACTACTTATTAACGAGGTGCATTTGAAAAATAAACTAAAAGTAGGCATCATCGGTTGCGGGGCGATCGGCACAAGCCTGGCCAGGATCATCGAGAGACAGCTGTCTGAAAAGCTTTCTATTGTTGCCGTCTGCGATGCCTGCCAAAAGAAAGCAGAAGCCCTTTTGCGCATATGCCGCCGGGCGAAGGTCCTGGATGCCGCGCATTTGATTGCCGCCTCCGACCTTGTCGTGGAGGCGGCATCCGCCGCTGTTTCCTATTCTATCGCGCGTCAGAGCCTTTCTGCAGGCAAGGGCATCCTTTCGATGAGCATCGGCGGCATCCTGGGCCGAGAGAAAGAATTGATTTCGATTTCAAGGAAGACCGGCGCCAGGTTTCTTTTGCCGAGCGGCGCCATCTGCGGCTTGGACGGCATCCGGGCCCTCTCGGCCGTCGGCATTTCTTCGCTGACGCTGAATACGAGCAAACCTCCCAAGGCCCTGGCCGGCGCGGCATTTTTTAAGACGCACAAGGTCGATCTCGCCGGGATCAGAAAAAAGACGCTGATCTTTTCGGGACATGCGGCCCAGGCCGTCAAGTTTTTTCCTCAGAACATCAATGTGGTCGCGCTGTTGCAGCTGGCGGCAGGACCGCGCGTGAAGGTCAAGGTCCAAATATGGGCCGATCCGGCCCTCCGCAGGAACGTCCACGAGATCGACGTCGTCTCGACGGCGGCGCGCTTGAAGATCTCCTGCGAAAACACGGCAAGTCCCGATAATCCCAAAACCAGTTATCTGGCCATTCTTTCTGCGGTGGCATCTCTGGCGGGATTTTCGGATGCGGTGCGTATAGGTTCGTGATTTAAAATACATAAGGAGAGGAGGTGATCTTAGATGGCACAGAAAGTAGCAAAGGTTGGAGTGAAGAGGCAGAAGGGGTATCTTTACTTTATTGACAAGGCTGGCGACGTTTCTTGCGCCGTGATGGCCAGGGGCAAGAAGAAAGGCGGCAAGCCGAAAAAAGTCGCAAAAGTCGGCGTCGATAAGAAAGACGGTTACCTCTATTTTCTTGACAAGCAGGGTGATGTGGCCTGCGCCAAGTTGATCAGGGGTGGCAAGAAGAAATCGAAGAAGAAGTAGTTCAACGAGAACCCCCGCTGTCTTGCTTTGTTTGTCGGATGGCATTGGACAATCAAAACAAGACAGTGGGGGTGCCCGCCATGACGACACGGCATTTGAGTTCTTTCCCCATTTTTTATTGATGGAGGAAAGAACGAAGCTTTCCCGAGCGACCTTAATCTAGTTCAAAAATTTTAGCTTAAATTAATGATGGATAATAGACCAGAAGAGAGACGTGCTGCAGATGCGGGAAAGCTTCAACATTTAATCATTCAAGGTGCCCGCGAGCACAATCTGAAAAACATCCGGTTGGAAATCCCGCGCAACAAGCTTGTCGTGGTGACGGGGCTTTCCGGGTCGGGAAAGTCTTCCCTCGTTTTCGATACGATCTATGCCGAGGGCCAGCGCCGGTATGTCGAAAGCCTTTCGAGTTACGCCCGTCAGTTTTTGGAGCAGCTGCAGAAGCCGCATGTCGACGTGATCGAAGGATTGTCGCCGACGATCTCCATCGAGCAGAGGACGGCCGGAGGCAACCCGCGTTCGACCGTCGGCACCCAGACGGAGATATACGATTATCTGAGGTTGTTGTTTGCCCGCGTGGGCATCCCGCATTGCCCGCAATGCGGCCGCCGCATCTCCAAACAGAGCGCGCAGGAGATCGTCGAGCAGCTGCTGCGGCTCAAAGAGGGCACGAAAGTCGAGATCCTGTCTCCTGTCGTGCGCGGCCGCAAAGGCGAATACCGCAAGATCCTGGCGCAGCTGCAGAAGCAGGGCTTCGTGAGGGCGCGTGTCGACGGCAAGGTCTATGAGCTTAATGAAGAAGTACCCTTGGCGCGCTATAAGGCCCATCGTATCGAGGCCGTCGTGGACAGGATCTCCGTCTCGCCGGGCTCAAAGACGCGGCTGACCGATTCCATCGAGACGGCCCTGCGTTTCGGCAACGGCCTTGTGATCGTCGTGCAGGCCGGAGATCCGCAGGAGCCGCACGAGAAGACCTATAGCGAGAAGTATGCCTGCGCGGCCTGCGGCATCAACATCCCCGAGATTGAGCCTCGCATTTTTTCTTTCAATACCCCCTATGGGGCATGTCCTGCCTGCAACGGCCTGGGCATGAAAATGGAATTTGACGCGGATCTGATCATTCCCGACAAGAGGAAATCCATCCTTGAAGGGGCACTGGAGCCGTGGAAGCGGGGCGGCAGGGGGTATCTTTTATACTATCGGGCCTTGTTGCGTGAATTATCGCGCCGTCTCGGATTTGATCTGGCGACTCCATTTTATCAATTACCCAAAGAGGTGCGCCATGCGATCCTTCACGGCTGCGATACCGTCATCTGGAACAGGCCTTTTGAGGGGTTGATCCCGCATCTAGAGAGGCTTTTCAGCCAGACGGACAGTCTGTTTTTGAAGGAAGAAATTTCTAAATTTATGTCGCAGATGCCCTGTCCGGTCTGCCATGGTTCGCGCCTGAAAAAGGAAAGTCTCGCCGTGACCATCCAGGAGCGTTCGATCTGGGACGTCACGCGTATGACGATCCAGCAAGCGTATATTTTTTTCGATACCCTGCCGTTGAGCCCGCAAGACAAGCAGATCGCCTCACAGGCCCTCAAGGATGTGCGGGAAAAATTATCGTTTTGTCTGAATGTCGGTCTGGGATATCTGACGCTGGACCGCAAGAGCGCCACGCTGTCGGGAGGGGAATTCCAGAGGATCCGCCTGGCGACCCAGGTAGGTTCCGGGCTCGTCGGTGTCCTCTACTGTCTGGATGAGCCGAGCATCGGGCTGCATGCCCGCGATAACGCCAAGCTCCTGGCGACGCTTCAGTCGTTGAGAGATTTGGGCAATACCTTGCTTGTCGTCGAGCATGACGAGGCGACGATGCGCGCGGCCGATCACATCGTCGACCTGGGTCCCGGCGCCGGCAAATACGGCGGCGAGGTATTGTTCAGCGGGACATTCGATGAGCTTTTGAAATCAAAAGAATCCCTGACGGCCAAGTTTTTGACGGGGCAGATGTCGATCCGCACGCCGCAAAAACGGCGCGACTACCGCGGACGACCCTGCCTGGAGATCAGGGGGGCCACAACCCATAACCTGAAAGGCATCGATGTCAAATTCCCTCTCGGCGTTTTTATCTGCGTTAGCGGCGTCTCTGGTTCCGGGAAATCGACGTTGATCGACGAGACGCTATATAAGGCGCTCTCACGCCGGCTCTATCGTTCACGCGTCAAGACAGGAGAGTTTAAGAAGCTTACCGGCGCCGAACGCATCGACAAAGTGATCGTGGTCGACCAGTCTCCGATCGGCAGGACGCCGCGTTCCAATCCGGCGACCTATGTGGGCGTATTTTCTGTGATCCGCGATTTGTTTTCCAGGTTGCCGGAGTCCAAGGCGCGCGGCTATCGGCCGGGGCGTTTCAGCTTTAATGTGAAGGGCGGGCGGTGCGAGGCGTGTTCGGGAGACGGCATCAAGAAGATCGAGATGCATTTTCTTCCGGACGTCTATGTGAAGTGCGAAGTCTGCCAGGGGGAGCGTTTTAACGAGGCGACGCTGGAGGTAAAATATAAGGGTTATTCCATCGCGCAGGTCCTGGACATGTCCGTTGAAGAGGCCTTGCGCCTTTTCGAGAATATCCCGCGGATCAAAGACACCCTGCAGACTCTTTACGACGTGGGCCTGGGGTATATCCAATTGGGCCAGTCGGCCACGACGCTTTCCGGCGGCGAGGCCCAGCGCGTCAAGCTGGCAAGCGAACTCTGCAAACGCTCGACCGGCCGGACGCTCTATATCCTTGATGAGCCGACGACAGGGCTTCACTTCGCCGACGTCGAGAAACTGCTGGGTGTTCTCCAGAAGTTGGTTGATCTGGGCAATACAGTGCTGGTCGTGGAACATAACCTGGATGTCATCAAGAGTGCAGATTATTGTATTGATCTCGGGCCTGAGGGCGGAGATCAGGGGGGCGAGGTTGTGGCCGCGGGGAGCCCTGAGGAGCTCGCCGCGCAACGCCGGTCGTATACAGGGCAATATCTTAAGGAGATCCTTCGCAAATGAAAAGGATGGGGACGATCAGGAATTTTTTTGTACTCATTTTTGCCGCGTGGGCCTGTTTGTTTTCTGCGGCGCACGGGGCGGAGCCTTCCGATTTCAATAAGAAAGAAGAGGATGCCTTTTATGTGGCCGCCAAGGCCTATCAGGACGGCTTTTATGATGTTTCCCTCGTCCTTTTTGATAAGTTCCTGCAGACCTATGTGCAGAGCGACAAGAAAGTCGAGGCCATGATTTATATCGGTCAGAATTATTTCAAGCAGGAAAAATACCTCAAGGCCCTCGATCAGTTCGACGCCCTCCTGAAGATGCCGGCGGCGGCCGGACAGAAGGATAAGATCCTCTATTGGCTGGGAGAGATCTACGCGCGGGGGCGGGATTACCGTCAGGCGTCTGAATATTACCAGCAGCTCGTCAATGACTATCCGGATTCATTTTATTTTCGTCCCGCCTATTCGTCGCTGGCCCAGGCCCTGTTGAATGACGGAAAGTTCAAGGAGGCCCAGGATATTTACCGCAGGATGCTGGAGCGTTTCAAGGACGCCGCAACGCAAGAGGAAGCATCGTTCGGTATCTGCGAAGCCTATTATCGTCAAAGGGATTTTACGCAACTCAAGAAAGAGCTCGTAAAGTATTTGTCGGTTTTCGCCTCTTCGCCGAATTTGGGGAAGGCTTACTTTTATCTTGGAGAGGCGGAGTATTATCTGGAAGAGTATGCGGAGGCCATCCAGGCTTACCAGAAGTGCCTCGAACAAGCACAGGCGCAGGACCAGATCCAGTCAGCGCAGATCGGCATCGGTTGGTCTTACCTGAAGATGAAGCGGTTTGACGATGCCGGAAAGGTTTTTTCCCGCTTTGGAGACGAGAACGAGGTGCCGGGTATTGTCCTGGGGAAGGCCGTCGTCGCTTCGGGGCAAGGGGAGTATCAGGATGCTATTGTCCTTTTTGATCGTGTTATTTCTCTCGACAAGAACGAGGAGTATGCGCCTTTGGCCTACTATGGCAAAGGAGAAGCCCTTTATCATCTGGAACATTTTGAAGAAGCGATCATCGCATATAGGATTTCTCTCGATAAGCTGCGGCTCTTGTCGCGGTGGTTGGGTGAACCAAGGGAGCTGCGCGACAGGATCCTTTACAGCCTGGGATGGGCCTACCTGAAGGTGGGGGATTTTGAATCCGCCCAGCAGGAGTTCCAGAAAGTCGCCTCTTTTTCTTCGGACAAGATCTTCAAGCTGAGCGCCTTGTGTCAACTGGGGGACGTCTATCAGGATTCCGGCGAATACGATAAGGCCGTCCAGACTTATCAGGACATTCTCAAGGAATATCCTGATAGCGTGTATAACGATTATATTCAATACCAGATTGGTCTGACATGGCTCAAATCGGAGAATATGGAGTCGGCGGCCCTGGCGCTCAAGAAATTGATCAAAGAGTTCCCGAATTCGAAGCTGATCGACGACGCCAATTATTTCCTGGGCGTCATCTATTTCCAGAAGGGGGATTTTCCGGCGGCGCGCGGGCAGCTGGAGACGTTCCGTTCGGAATTCAAGGATTCTTCATACCGGCCGCAGGGCGTCTTTCTTCTCGGCGAGACGTTATTGAATCTTGGAGACTTCAAGCAGGCGATTGAGGCCTTTCAATCCCTCGTGCGTGAAGCCGGCGTCGCGGGATCTCTGAAGCAGAAAGCGGAGTATGAGATTGCCAGCGCCTACAGCCGTGCAGGGAACCAGGCCGAAGCCAATAAACGCTTCTCCGATTTTGTGACGCGATATCCCGATTCACCCCTGACGCCGAACATCATTCTGGGATTAGCTCAGTCCTACGCATCCCTCCATGACGATCTTTCTGCAAGGAAATATTTTGAACGGCTTATCCGTAATTATCCCGATAACGAATTTGTCGGGGACGCTTATATAGCGATCGGCGAGACATATCTACGTGAAGGGAACACGGCGGCCGCCGTGAAAAGTTTTACCCAGGCCCGGGAAAGCGGACGGCTGGACGCAGCGGCGCGGGCTGCCATCTTGAACGGGGATGTGTATTTTCAGAAAGGGGACCATGCGGCCGCCATCAAGTCATATGAGGACGCGATCAGCCTGCAGACGCCATGGAGCCAGACAGCTTATGTAAATCTGGCCGCGATCGCAAAGGAAGAAAAGAAATACGCCGAAGCGATTGATTTTCTGGAGAGAGCGTCGGCGATCCAGGGGACGCAGAAGACGGCAGACATCCAGTTCCAGATCGCCGAGCTCTGGGAAGAATCGGGATCCTACGATCGGGCGCTGGAAGCCTATTTGAACGTGCATTATCTTTTTGAGAAGGATGAGGCGATTTCTGCCAAGGCGCTCCTGCGCGTCGCCAGGATTTACGAACGTATGGAGAATTGGGTTGAGCTGCGCCGAGTGCTGGAGAAGGTGGCTTCGCTGGATGTGCCCGAAGCTAAATATGCCAGGGAGAAGCTTAAAAGTCTCAATGAAAAGGATTGACGGTTGCCTGCGGTGATGGGGGCAGTTGCAAGATGCGTCGGGTGAGTTTCTGACGTCCAAAAAAGGAAGGTTTACGATGAGAGAGAGATGGTTGCGGTTGGCCGTTTTATGCGCTTGTCTGGCTTCATCGGTTATCTTGTATTTACAAAACCCCCTCTTGCGCCGCGGCGGCTGGGCCCTTGTCCCGGTTCTTTTTTGTTCCCTTTTGGGATTTACGGTGGTTTTTGCCAAGATCAGACAGTTTGCGGCCATCCGCCTGGATGTTCCGACTTTCATGAGACAGTTGTTTGAGAAGCTTGAGCGCCAGAGATTGAAAGAGGCCATCGATCTCTGTGAAGAGACGGATGTCCCTTTGTCCAGGGTCCTGCGGGCGGGGATCATCAAATATGACTACGGAAAAGAGGAGATCAAGGAGTCCATGGACAATGCTCTCAGGTACGAAGGGCCGGCTTTGGGGCAGTATATGGCGCTTTTGTCAACGCTTCTGGATATCCTGCCGCTCCTGGGGTTTGTCGGGACCCTGCTGGGTGTTTCCGATATCTTCCATATCTTTGAGACGAAAGAAGCTGTTTCTCTGGCTGTTGGGTTGGGGGATGTCTCCGGCGGCGTCTGGCAAATGGTCCTTGCCCCGCTTTTGGCACTGACAGTGCTCATTCCTCTTTATGTGGCTTTTCGTTTCTTTTCGACCCAGGTTAGGATTATTGAAGAGGATATCGATATATCCTGTCGTGAGCTTTTGAGTTTTCTTTTGGAGAGGAGAATGCAGTCGTGAAGGACTCCAAGTGTTCCGGCGCTGCTGTCCCGGGGCCGCGATTCCCTTATCTGGTATTTTTTAACATCCTGCTGGTCGTTTTTTTTCTTTATGCGATGCTCAGCCGTATGCTGCCGCAGGGGGGGTTGGATATTTCTTTGCCGAAGGTGATCGCAAGCGCACCGGTGACCGCAAAAGGGCATGTCGTTGTTATCCGCCAAGACGGCGGGATTTTTCTGGATGCTTCCGGCCGTGCCGCCGGGACCAACGACATGGATGTTTTTTTTCTTGGGGCCGCCCAGCTTGGGGGTCACGTCCTGATCAAAGCTGACCAGCGCGCCCATGTCAGCGACCTTGTCCGCGTCTGGGACGCTGCCAGAAAAGCGGGCGTGACGCAGGTCAGCATAGCTACCAATGAATAGTCCGAAGGTATCCGCCAGGTTTCTTTTGTTTGGAGTATTCTTGTCTTTGCTGTGGCATTTTTTTTGGTGCTTCGGCCTCGTCCCCGTTTTATCCCGCGGTCCTTACGAAAAGGCAAGGGGGCAGGCGATCTACGCCGGGGCCTTTCTCAAGCTTTCTGATTTTTTTCCCTTTCCACCGCAAACAGCCCGATATAAAAGTGTCTTCAGTGCGCTTGACAGGCCGGAAGGCGTTCCCCGCCCCGTCCTGGAAAAGATCGAAGGGGAGGCCCCTAAGCCGGAGATCCTGCTGGCTGCGGCGCGGTCGTCTGTCAAGGTATCTGGGGTGAACGTCGAACGTCCGGATCTGCAAAAAAGCGGGGGTGAGGCAGGGGATGTCGAGTTCGGTATGTCGGATTACGATCGCTATCTTTACCAGGCTGATTTTTCCGATATTCGGCGTGCCGCAAGCCGTGAGGCCTTGAGCCACGTTATTGTTTTCCAGGTTTTTTTGGATGACAAGGGGCGCGTGGTGCACATAAAGAAGATATCGGGAAGCGGAGACCCGCCTCTTGATCTTTTCATCCAAAGCAAGATCGACAACGCTGTTTTTAAACCTGATGCGGCTCCCCGCGGCCGGTGGGTTACGGTTCGTTTTTCCCTGCGTTAGAGGCAGGGTCCTTCTTGCCGTACGGGGTGTTCGGCAGGAGGAAGGATGATCATCTTCGAGAGGGGTTAGATAGTAAAAAGAGATATAGAGCGGCCATGCTTCGGATTGATTTTTTTATTTTTATCTGTTATTATTTAAGTGCGGGGATTTTCTTAATCTTATTGTTATGGTTTGGGATAGAGCGAAAGTCTGAGTATAGACCGAGGATTTCGGACAAACAGATTTGGCAGTGCAACATCTGTTTGTATGTTTATTTTGATCCAAAGGCGTCCAGGATCAGCACCTGTCCGCAATGCGGGAGTTTGAATCAGAGGGGGTAGATGATACCTTAAAAGCCGGCCAATCACATAGCGGAGAGCCTAATTCCGCCAGAAACGGAAGGTTAAAGAAAATAAACGTTACTCCTCGTGTAAGCATCTTGATAATTTATGTCTCGGCCTGCCAGGGGCAAGGCCAGACCAGCCTTCACTCGGCCCGGCCTTCGGCCTGGGCCAGGCTCAGGCGGGTTCCGCAGAAAGCGGAACACTGGCCCTTCAAATGGGGCCAGGTGCAGCCATAAATTCTCAAGATACACGTGGAGTTAACCCAGAAAGGGTAGACCTCCGCACTCCACATAGCGGAGGGTCTAATTCCGCCAGAGGCGGAGGATTTTAAAAAGTAAGACCCCTTGCCAAAACGCTTGTCCATTTCACTCACAAGCGCCAGAGGCGTTTGTGAAATGGACTTGCGCAGGCTGCGGGGTTAATCCGCCGGAGGCGGATTAAGGAGGTGGGGAATGATTACGGAGATCGGGATCGTTGCAGGCGAAATATGGCACTATCTTGACGCCCATGGGGAATCTTTGCTTTCCGCCATGGTCAGGCATATTGATAAACCTCGCGATCTGATCCTCATGAGCGTAGGCTGGCTGGCAAGGGAAGGACATGTGGTGCTTGTTTCTCAGAATGGGGACCACAAGATTTCTTTGCGCAAGTGAGGCCGGCCGGAAAAGCCGCAGGCAGGGGGTCGAGGTGTATTTTTCTGATGTTTCTAAAAGTTTTTATTGGGGGCCGAAAGAGAAGGATATGAATAAAAAGAGGGAATCCATGTCGCGCGGATTAGCTATGGTGAATATGTTGATTTTTGTTATCATGTTCACCGTTCTTTCGGGCGTTATGATGACCGTCGTTTCTTCCAGCAGCCGTTTGCTGGAACAGCATGTCCGCAGGACCAAGGCCTATTATCAGGCTGAGGGCGCTGTTGTGTATGCCATGGATGCGGCGCGCCGCGGCGGCTGGGCGGGCAATTGGGTGATCCGGCCAACGCCCCAGAATGTCAATCTGCCGTGGACCTTCGATTCCTCGGGGAACATCCTCACCGTTAAGACAGCCTCCGTGCAGAGTTCGGCGACACCCACAGGTCCTATTTCGACCTACGAGGTCAACGGGACCGTTAATTACCAGCTGAATTGGTAGATCGTTTTTTCCTCCTTATTTTTTCTTGCCGAGTAATGTCTTCCATAATATAAGTAAATCTATTATAATTTAAGTAAATTAATGAATAATTTAGTAATAAAGATATAAAAAATAGTTGACAAAGTAAATATTTTGTGTTTAGCTAAGAGCAAGGACTTTTCGAGCCATCTCATATATCGAAAGTATCTGGTCTTGCACGCAGGGAATTCAATTGTACAATTTCAATTATAGCTTCAAGCCTATAATTTTCTGTTAACGAAAAGACAAGGATAGATTATGTATAGCCTAATGGACGTGGAAGAGCTGGCAAATTACCTTCGGCTTAAGCGGCAGACGATCTACAACTGGCTTCATGAAAGCAAGATCTCGGGAATCAAAGTGGGCGGCGTCTGGCGCTTTGACAAGAAAGAGATCGATAAATGGCTGAAGGCAAACCATCGCGGCGCAAAGACCAGATGAGGCGGGTTTTTTATGCTGGGTAACCTATTGAGACGAGATGCTGCGGGGATTTATTTTGGGGCCAAGGGGGTTTCTTTTGTGCAGTTATCTTCCGGCAGGATCAGGAATTTTCTTGTTCAGCCTTATCCCGCTGCGGAAGGCGCAGCGGCTTACCCCGCCGAGGACATCTTCGAATCTTTCAAGGACAGAGAGATGGAGTTGATCGCTTTTCTCCAAAAGGGTCTCAGGGACAGCAAGATGGAGGCGACGACGGCCGTTATCTCTCTGCCGCCCAAGGACCTCATCATCCGCTTTTTTGAGATGCCCAACATTCCCCGCAGCGAGATTGCTGCAGGCATCAATTTTGAGATCAAAAAGTATATCCCATTCAAGATCGAGGAGCTGGCCTTTGATTATCAGTATAATGTCAAGACAAAGGCCAATATCATCGAGGTCATCCTTTGCGGCATGAAACAGGCGCCGCTCGACAGCTACAGCAATCTCCTCCAGCAGGTGAATTTCACGGCACAGGCCTATGAGCCTGGACTTTTCAGCCTTTTCCGTTTTCTGGTCGTCAAAGGCAAGATCAATAATCAAAAATCATACGTCATCCTGGAATTCAATAAGGAAGGCGCCAATATCCTGATTACGGAGAAGGGTTTCCCTTATTTCACGCGCGATATCCGCCTGGCCGTCAACCTCGGACAAATGGCGCCTTCAGGGGACGCCGACGGTCAAATGTTCAAGCTGATCAATGAAGTCAGGGTCTCATTGGATTATTATCGCCGCCAATTTTTGAAGAAAGAAGTGGATGAGATGATTGTGATTTCTCATCTGGCGACCTCAAACCTCATCGATCATTTCAGCAAGGAATTGGGACTTAAGGTGAATCTTCTGGATCTGGCGGAGTTGGTCCAGGCGGAAGGCGTCGCCCCGGAGGCGCTCCCGGATCTCGTGAAAGCTTACGGCGCAGCGCTCAGGCAGGAAAGGCCTTCTTTGATCACGCTGAATCTCGTCCGGCAGCGGGAGAAGGCGAAGGCCGGCGGCAGCGTTGCGCTGTCCAGCGAAAATATCCAGGAAGCGGCCCTGCTATTTCTGGCGGAGAATAAACCGGCCCTGGCCAAGGGGGGCGTTATCGGTGTCGCGATCCTGGTCCTGGGTTACGGTTTGGGTTTTTCCAAGCTTTTCCCCCTCGAGAAAGAAAGGTCGCTGGTAACGGTCCAGAATCCGCCTGTTTTGTCCGGGGTCGATCTTTCAAGTCTGGAGGGCGTCCAGGCCAGCGAGACGCAGTATCTGGCGCAGGAACGGGATTTAAGGGGGCTGATCGACAAAAAGCCGATGCTTTACAAGAAACTCGTCGATATTTCCAGGCTGCTTCCCGAAGGTGTCTGGATCAGTAAAATAGCTTATATCGAAGACGGCACGATGGCGCTGGAGTGCCATGTCTATGCCCCCGATGACAAAAGCAGGCAGGAGAAGATGAACAAGTTCGTTACAGATCTCAGGAACGACTCGGAATTCCAGAAGATATTTTCGACAATCCAGTTGAATTCATGGCGGGAAGGGACCTTGGAATATCCCACCATTGATTTTGATGTCGTTTGTTATGTAAAAACGGCGTAGCTTTTTGAGGCAGGCGTCGAGCGGTGCGACGGATACCGCCGCTGGCAATATCAAGCGGGTGAATGCATGGAAGCCATGAAACAGCAAGTCAATATCGGCGAGTTGCTGACGAAATATAAGGAGTATGTCATTATCGCCGTCACGGTCGTCGTCTCTCTCATCGCGGCGAAGTATATTTACAGCAAGCAGATGATGGAATATGAGCGCTTGAAGGAGGACATCAACGTTGAGCAGGAGAAGTCCGAGGCGATCGAGAGGATCGTTGCCATCGACGATAAAATCAAGGATTTGAAAAAACAGGGATGGGATACGACTGAATTCGACGCCATCAGCAGCCGTATCGGGGAGCTTGCCCGCAAAAGGGACATCAAGATTCTGAATGTCAACCCGATCGACAAGATCGTGGAATCCAATTATATCCGCATTCCTTTTAAGATCAATGCGGAGGGCAGGACCGAGGATGTCATAAAGTTCATGAGGGATATCGAAACTTATCCCAAGCTGACAAGGGTCCAGAGGGTGTCTCTGGACCCGTTGCGTTCAAACGACGAGTCCGGCGCTTCTTCGGATTCGACCCCTATCGATGCTTTGAGGGTGGACATGACAGTCACGGCCTACTATTTTAAATGATATGGAATGTGATCCTTCTGGAAAAATGCGCGTGAAAAGAAGCGGCATGGTTGTTTTATTCTTATGGATGACCGCGATGCCGGCCCTTCCTGTCTTTGCTGCGGATATCATGGCTATGGCTAAAGAGGCGATAGGGACTTCTTCCGAGAACGGCACTGGGCAGGCCCCGAAGGCCGTTCAGAATGTTGAAGAAGAAGAGTTTTCGGGGTTCGTCGATTTTTTTCAACCCGCCGTCCCCAAAGGGGAGGCATTGCCGGTCCACATAAGCGAAGGGGCGAAGCAGGAAGACGCCAATGTCACCTTGCCGGCCATGACCGTGACGGGCATTGTCTGGGGGACAAAGCAGCCGAGGGCCATCATCAACAGCGAGGTCTATGGCGAAGGCGACATCGTGAAAGACACGGAGGCCCAGGTCAAGAAAATCAGCGAGGAGGGCATCCTTTTTCTTTATAAAAACAAAGAATTTCTTATGAAAAGATCGCAATTGGATCGCGTGGGGAGCGGGGAGGGCGCATGAAAATCATCAAAGGCGTGTTGAGCCGATCATTGTTGTTGTGGGGTTTCCTGGCTGTTTTTCTTGTGTTATCTGCCGGCGCAGGAAAGGCAGAGTTCGATTTTTATTCCAACGACCTGATCTCGAAGGAATCGTATCGCAGGATCTCCATGGATTTTCAGGATGCAAGCCTCAAGACGGTCCTGAAAGTCTTTTCGGAGCAGTCCGGATTGAATTTCATCGCATCGCAAAACGTCCAGGACCGCACGGTGACCCTTTATCTGGTCGATGTGCCATTGCAGGAGGCGCTGAACAAGATCATGTCGGCCAACAACCTGACCTACGAGCTTGACCCCGGCAGCAATATTTTTGTCGTCAAGGAATGGGGGCAGCCTGCCGTGGAGACGATCACCAAGGTATTTTTCCTTAAATACGCCCGCCTGAAGGGATCCAAGCTTCAGCAGGCTATCGATGATGCGTCGACAGCCGGTGCTGGAGGCGGCGGCACGACAGGCGCAAGCACTTCATCGAGCTCGAGCAGCACGACGGGCGGCGAAGAAGAAGCCGGGACCCTGGAAGATTCCATCAAGGCTGTCCTGACGGGCAACGGCAAGGTGGTTTCCGACGCACGCACCAACAGCCTTGTGGTGACGGATATCCCTTCGCAGTTCAGCGTGATTGAAAAGGTCGTTGAGATCCTGGATACGCCGACGCCCCAGGTGATGATCGAGGTCGAGATGCTGGATGTCGACAAGACGACGATCGACGAATTGGGTATGGACATGTCGGGTCAGATCCTTAGTTTTGTCGGTTCGAAAGGCGCGACAAAATTTCCAGGTTTCCTGGCGCAAGGCACGAATCCAGGAGCGTCTACCTTCACCTACGGTACTTTGAGCGCCGATGTTTTCACGGCGACATTCGAACTTTTGTCCACAGACACAAAGACCAAATTCCTGGCCAGGCCGAGGATATTGACGCTCAGCAATGAATCCGCAGAGATCAAGATCACGACAAACGAGGCCATCGGTCAGAACACCGTCATTTCGTCGAGCCAGAGCACTTCGGAGACGACATTGGAGGCTGAAAGAGTGGAGACCGGCGTGGCGTTGAAGGTGACGCCCCAGGTCGATGCAAACACCGGTTATGTCACGATGTTCGTTCAGCCGACAGTGTCCGTGGCCAAGACAGGGGCCACGTTCGCCGGGACCACGTATAAAGACCCGGAGACCAGGACGTCCATAGGGACGTTAAGGGTCAGGGATGGGGAGACCATTGTTGTGGGCGGCCTGATCCGTCAGACAGAAGAAACAACATTGAAGAAGATGCCTTTCTTGGGCGATATTCCTTTTGTCGGCGGTTTGTTCAGGCATAAAGATAAAAATGTGCAGGACCGGGAATTGATCGTTTTCATCACACCCCATATTGTCGGCTACAAAGAGGCCGTTCGGTTGGCCAGGGGGGATATTACTTACGGATCCGGGGCGTCATTGCCATTCCGCGAACAGTCTTCGCCGGTAGCGCGCAAGGAAGTCGTTGACAGCATGTTGGAAAGATGGGAAAATTGAGCGCATGGCGAGGCCGTATTTAAAATTAGGAGAAATCCTGGTCAAGGAGGGGATCGTCACGCAGGCCCAGCTTGAGGAGGTCATCAAGGTCCAGGCCAAAGAGGGCGGGCGTCTGGGAGAACTCCTTTTGAGGCTGGGATTCGCGACCGAAGAAGACGTGGTCGTTGCCCTGGGAAAACAGCTCGGCATGCCGTATGTGTCCATGGGCAGCGGATTGCTGAAGCCCGTGCCCGATCAAAACCTCGATCTTCTGATCTCTAAAGAGTTTGCCATCAAGAACGCCGTCCTGCCGTTATCCAAGAACCTGAATTCCCTCACGTGCGCCCTGACCGATCCTCTCGACGTCATCCTGATTGACAACCTCAGCAAGGTGACGAATTGCGAGATCAACCCTGTTATCGCGACAAAAACCGAAATTTTAAAAGCGATTGAGGAGTTTTACGGAAAACGGGACATCCTGAAGGCCGCCGTCAAGGAATCGTATGCCATGACGGAAGAGTTCGAGACGTCTGTTGAGCTTGAAGCTGAGGAGCTGAGCATCGACCGTCTCATCGCCCGGGCCGAAGAGGCGCCGGTGGTCAAGCTTGTGGACTTGATCATCAAGCAGGCCATCGACGAACGCGCCTCCGATATCCATATCGAGCCTTTCAAGAGCAAGATCAGCCTCCGTTACAGGATCGACGGTGTGCTGCACGAGATTCCTCCTCCGGCCAAGCATCTGCAATTGCCGATCGTTTCCAGGATCAAAATCCTTTCCAAACTGGATATCGCCGAGAAGCGTTTGCCTCAGGATGGAGGTTTTTCCGTGCGTTTCGAAGGCCGCACCATTGATTTGCGTATTTCGGTCATGCCGACCATCTACGGCGAAAAAGTCGTCATGCGTATCCTGGACAAAGAGGGGGTGTCCATGGATCTGGCCGCGATGGGGTTCTTGTCATCGCAGCTTGAACTTTTTCGCAGGGCGATCCGCGCGCCTTACGGTTTGATCTTCATGACGGGGCCTACGGGCAGCGGTAAATCCACCAGTTTATATGCCGCGCTCAGCGAGATCAAATCTCCGACGAAAAATATCGTGACTGTCGAAGACCCCGTGGAGTATCATATTGAAGGCATCAATCAGGTACAAATCAAGCCGGAGATCGGTCTGACATTTGCGTCTGCCTTGCGTTCTTTTCTGCGCCAGGATCCGGACATCATGATGGTCGGCGAGGTCAGAGATTTGGAGACGGCGCAGATCTGTGTGCGTTCCGCCTTGACAGGCCATCTCGTTTTGAGCACGCTTCATACCAACGATGCCCCCTCGGCCGTCACGCGCTTGATCGATATAGGAGTAGAGCCGTATCTTTTGATGCCTTCGTTGGTCCTTGTCGTTGCCCAGCGTCTTGTGCGCCGCCTGTGCCCGGATTGTAAAGAAGCCTATGAGCCGAGCCAGGAAGAAAGAGAACGCTTTAATTTTCATTCCGACCTTATCTACCGCGCCAAGGGGTGCGATAAATGCAATCATATCGGATACAAGAAAAGGACGTGTATCGCCGAGGTTCTTTATGTGGACGACGAGATCCGGGAACACATCACGTCGGGCGTGAACGCCCAACAGATCAAGAAGATTGCCATCTCCCGGGGGATGCAGACGCTCCACGAAAGCGGATTGAAAAAGGTGGAGGAAGGGGTCACATCCCTGGAAGAAGCCTTGAGTGCGACTATTGGAGTTGAGTGATGCCCAAATTTTCTTATATCTGCCGTAAAACCACGGGCGAAAAAGAAGTGGGCGTGATCGAAGGGGCCAGCCAGGACGAAGTGGTTGCGCAGCTTCAGCGCAAAGGACTTTTCATCACCTCCATTATTCCTTTCGACGTGGGCCGCAAAGAGGCAGGGGCCCCCCAGGAAGTCAGGACGGTCAAAAAACAATTCACGCACGCCGGTGTCAATTCCCACGACCTTGTGCTCTTTGCGCGTCAGCTGGCCATGCTCCTGGGAGCGGGCGTCAGTCTTTTGCGTTCCCTGGATGTCATCGCCAAACAGGTGGATTCCAAAAAATTAGCCATGATCGTCACCCAGGTGGGTTTGGACATGGAGGCCGGCCGGACGCTGCGGGATGCCTTGTCGAAATTCCCGGATATTTTTTCCGCTTTGTGGATCAACCTTATCGAGACCGGCGAGGCGAGCGGCAACCTCCCCATGGTTTTAGACAAGCTGGCCTATTATCTGGAGGAGGCGGCCAATTTTAAGCGAAAGATCGTTTCGGCCCTCCTTTATCCCGGCATCCTGTTGTTTGTTTCCGTGTCCGCCGTTTTCTTCTTCATCATCAAGATTGTGCCGACTTTTGCCAATATCCTTGTGAATTTCGGCGTGGAACTGCCCCTGCCGACGAAAATCCTTATCAACCTCAGCACGCTTTTGACAAAAAATCTCCTGTGGATCGTTCTCGGGGGCGCGGGTCTCGTGTTTTTGTTCCGTTACATCAAACGACGGCCGCCCTTTGACAGGATCATCGAGGACATTTCTTTCAAAGTGCCGATCTTC
Organism: uncultured Planctomycetia bacterium; assembly: GCA_964471325.1. Taxonomy (GTDB): domain Bacteria; phylum Omnitrophota; class Gorgyraeia; order Velamenicoccales; family Velamenicoccaceae; genus Velamenicoccus. The sequence continues at coordinate 13,110 of CAYYFL010000014.1, read as the reverse complement.
GGCGAATTTTTAAGGTTTATGTATCTGGAACGGTTCGCCACGACCATGTCCATCCTTATCGAAAGCGGCGTGCCCATCCTGTATGCCCTCGAGATCTCCGAGCGCAGCGCCGGATCCATCAGGATGACGGACGCCATCAGTTACATCAAGCGGAATGTCAAGGAAGGCCGCAGCATGGCCGTGCCTATGGAGAAAAGCGAATTCTTCACGCCTATGGTTGTCCAGATGATCGCTATCGGCGAGGAGATCGGCGAATTATCCAACATGCTCAAGCGCATCGCCAAATACTACCAGGATTATCTGGAAACTTTCGTCTCGCGTCTGGCGACGATTTTTGAGCCTTTGATGATCGTCTTTATCGGCGTCATCATCGGCGCGATGGTCATTTCCATCTTTCTGCCGATCTTTAGCATCGCATTCATGAAGACGGCATAAATTTTACATAAGTTGCTTGACTCTATTGCGTTAAAATGTTACACTATTTTACAAATATTGAAAGCAGATAAATAAGATAAAACGCATTTAACTTTTCAACCAAAAGGAGGGGAAAACATGTTCCAGAGGAGAAAAAGGAGAGCCGGTTTTACGCTGTTGGAACTCATCATCGTCATCATAGTCATCGGTATTCTTGCTTCCATCGCGCTGCCGCGTTATATCAGGATTGCTGAAAAGGGAAGGGCCGCTGAAGCGAAAAACATCTTGTCCGCTATCAGAAGCGCCCAGATGAGATATGCGGCGCAGTACGCCAGATACGCAACAACCGTCGCTAACCTCGATCTGAACCTGCCTTCTGCGAAGTACTTCACCTATGTGACGACCTGCGCGACAGTGACAGACCTGAGCAGCACGACCGCTTGCCTGGCGACAGCGACCAGGTTGACGACTCCGGTGGCGGAAAACCCCAACATGGGAGCTTATACGCTGAATATCAGCATGGGTGGGTTGCTTAGCGGTTCCACGACTGGATTGACGGTTCTGTAATTGATATTTTTTGGGTGCCATTCGGTGCTCCGGTGCGGTGAGGGTTTTCAGAGACTGCGCCGGAGCATTTTTTTAATGAGTCCACAACTTATGGAGCGAGCGTGAACGAACGACATAAGTTGTCGGGGCGGATCCGCCCTGGCCTGGCTGAAGCCAGGCCGAGGCGGAAAATCCGCCAATGGCCGCTACCAGAGCGTCATCGGCCGTCCGCCGAAGAAGTGGTGGCGGACGCACTCGTGGCGGATAGCGGATAAAGGGGTGGCGGCTGTAATGCTGAACCTTATTTTTGTGACGACCACGGATTGCCAGTTGCAATGCCGGCATTGCCTGCGGGGTGAGGCTTCGGGACAGCATCTGCCTTTTGAGATCATTGAAAAGACGATTGCGGGTGCAAAAAAATACGGCATTGAAAGCATTCATCTGACCGGCGGCGAGCCGTTTTTGTACCGGGGCCTCGCGCAAGCGCTGGCATTGGCGCAGAAGGAGGGTCTCGGCGTTACTTTTTCCACCAACGGTCTCCTTTTGCCCGGCCATCGGGAATTGCTGCGGACCTATCGTAAACAGATCCGCCTCCTGAGCATAAGCGCCGAAAGCCCCCGGCGGGAAATCTATGAGAGGATCAGGGGCGAAGGGCATTTTTCACAGTTGCTGTCTGCTTTCCAATTTTGCCGCAAAGAAGGCCTGCCTTTCGGGGTCCTATGTTGTTTGAATAAGCTTAATGCCGCCGAGATTACGGATATCATCCGTTTTGCCCGTAAAGAAAAGGCTGCTCAGGTCCATTTCACGGCGGCCCTTCCGTGCCGCAGGTCTCGGGAGAACGACCTCGTCCTTTCCGAAGAAGAACGCCGGGGCGCCCTTGAAATCCTGCAGAAAGCGCTCCATTTTTCCCAGATGGATTTCTTTAAGCTGGCTTATGTCCCCATGCGGATTGGCGAGCCTCTGTTGGCTTCGGATAATCTGGTGATGTGCGCCAACCAATCGCTGCGTTACGTCACGATTGACGTCGATGGGCAGATACATTTTTGTTGTTTTTTGACGCAGTATGATATACCATGTGAACGGGAAAAGCGCCTGAAGTTTGCGCGCCTGCAGGATGTTTCTTTTGATGAGGCGCTGGAGCGTTTTCAGGCGCGGATGGCTGAATTTTTGCACGGCCGGTTTTTGGATTACCGGGACGGCCAGTGGAAACACGACCTAGATTTCAACAGCTGTTTTTATTGCCACAAGAAGCTCATTCAGTAGACAGAAAGTGGTACGAGCGGAGGCGCTTATGAGACGCAGGATCGGCTTTACCCCGTTAGAGGCGGGTTGTGTTGAGACAATTATTCTGGCCCTTTTGACGCGATTCCGGAAATCTCGCCCCGTGAGCGTTGTTTCTTCGTTTGTCAAAAGGGCGTCTTCGTCTCTAGGGGGGTTTACCCTGCTTGAGATGATGATCGTTGTTGTTGTGATTGGCATTCTGGCTTCCATCGCTTTGCCGCGCTATACCCGCATTGTTGAAAAAGGCAGGTCTGCCGAAGCGCGGCATGTCCTGGGGCTTATCCGTGATGCGGAACTTGCCTATTATCTCGACTTCGACAGGTATACGAACAGCTTGACAGCCCTTGGGGTGCAAGTCCCAGGTGCCTGCAATACCAGTTATTACTTCAGTTATGCCATTGCCGGGGCCCCGTCTTCCTTTACGGCGACTGCCACGCGGTGCACGGGGGGTACTGGAAAAACCCCTAGCGGCTCGACCACCTTCGTGCTTAACATAACTCCTGCCGGCGCGCTGGGAGGGAGCACCGGTTTTGTATGATCCCTCGGTAGAAAACGCCGGCTTTCCGTATGGAGAGGGTGTTTTTTCGGCGGGAACAAGGATTTGGCTGCGAATTCCCCCTTTTGGAGGCAGGATGCTTTGTTTCCTGAGGGAAGGATGGAGGGCTGTTCATGATTGAGAAACCGTTTGATCCATGTTACAATTTTAATATGAAAGAGAATGGCGGTTTTATCTTGCTGTTGACAAGATTCGTCGAGGGACGGTTCTCAAGAAACAGGCCCCAGGAAAGACGGCGTCTGCCTTGGCCCGGGTCCTCTCTTGCGGGGTTTACCCTGATAGAACTGATGGTGGTTATCATCATTATCAGTATTTTGGCAGGAGTTTCAGTTGTCAGTTACAGCAATACCAAGGAAAAATCCCTGGATAAAGAGGCTACGTCTGCGCTTGTTTTGATCCGCAATGCGGAACGTCAGTACTTTGCCAGGTTCGAGAGGTTTTGGCCTTCGGGCACTACCGTGACGACGATCGCCCAGATCAACGGTAATCTGACTATCGATCTGAGCGCAGCCAATTGGGCTTTTGGCGTGACGGGCGGGGCCGCGGGCATCACGTATAACGCTTCAGCGACCCGGGCAGGCCGGACGTGGCGAATCTCGGGTCTGACAGGCAACCCTACATGTTCGGGTACCTGTTTTTAGGATCCAGCCTATGACGCAGACACGCAGAAGAGGTCGATCGGGCTTTACGTTGATGGAGGTCATTGTCGCGATCACCATCTTAAGCCTTTTGTCCGCCGGTTTTTTCAGCGTCGCTTTTTCGGCCCGCAATTTGACATGGCGTTCCAGGATGCGTTTAAGAGGGGTTGAGATTGCCAGGCACCGCATCGAGGAGCTCAGGCGGTTTGTCCGCGCCGATACGTGGGACACGGGTTCGCTGCGCGTGATGGGGTGGACCGCATGGACGGCAGCTCCCGAAGACTCCCAATTTCAGACACGGTATATCGTGCAGGCCATCGGCGGAGGATATCAGTGCCGCAACGTGACCGTACAGGTGAGGTGGAATGAATCGGGGATGTAGCCATAGACATAAGGGCATGACGATGGTTGAGTTGATCCTGGCATTGCTTTTGCTCAACGTCGTTATCCTGACAGGTATTTCGATGGAATTCGGGGCGCGAAGGATATTTTCATCGACCGATCTTGAATCGCTTCTTATGGGAGAATTGGCCCCTCTGGCGTCGGCCATCACCAGCGATATCAACCGCGGCATAGGAACGACAACCAGCCTTCCTTATTCGACGACCAATATCGCCGGATGCGCCAATACATTGCGTATTCGGACGGATTCGGATAACAGCGGTAATGTCACTCCTGGCGATATCTTCGTGGCCTATTGCCGTACAGCTTCCAATAATTTCCGTTATTACCCGAATGCTGCCTCACCCGGAACATATACGACATTGTCAGACAGGATTACCCAGTTCAGTGTGAGCGCTTCAAATGATTGGATAACGTTTGTGCTAGCGGCAAGGGTCATTCCGGGGTCTGCTGTCAACTTGACAAATCCCCAAGTTGTCATAAATTCGAGCGCGCAATTTCGCAGCACATCTTTCCAGTAGTGTTGTCTCATCAGCGGTCCTTGGGAAGCGGTTCGAGCTTCGCCTGCGGCGGATTGCCCAGGGCGAGTTCGGTGGTAAACGTATTGACAGTCTAAAGTTTAAGCTTTATCCGCTAAATTTGGGGCAGTAGCTCAGTTGGGAGAGCATCACGTTCGCAACGTGGGGGTCGTGGGTTCGAATCCCATCTGCTCCACCAAATTTTCCCGACAAGGGAAAATTTGGTGGATGCCGCGGCGAGCGTAATGGCCCGACAAGGGCCGTAGCGAGAAGCGGCGCCACCACCTTGACGTAGTTCCGACAAGGGAAAATTTTCGTCCGCATCGCGGACAGGGATGCCGCGGCGAGCGTAATGGCCCGACAAGGGCCGTAGCGAGAAGCGGCGCCACCACCTTAATGTAAAGCAGAAGACCAAGAAGTTAGGTCTGTCCCGCATGCATGATGCCACCAAGTGTTAGTCGCATGAAGACCCGCCTTGTTTCTTTTTTTCTGGTGTGCTGTTTATCTCTAGCCGTCGGTTTTTCTGTGTTCGCCTTGGAACAGGCCCGCGGCGATCTTCACGAAGCTTCTTTTTATCACAAGCTTGAGAACGGTTTCGTCCAATGCGTATTGTGTCCCCGCCGTTGCACCATTTCAAAAGGCAGCAGGGGGTTCTGCGGTGTCAGGGAGAACCAGGGCGGCCGTCTCTACAGCCTCGTCTACGGAAAACCCTGTTCATTGCATATCGACCCCATCGAGAAGAAACCGCTTTTCCATTTTTTGCCCGGCTCCGAAGCCTTTTCCCTGGCGACGGTCGGCTGTAATCTGAAGTGCAAATTCTGTCAGAACTGGCAGATCTCTCAGGCTGCCGTTGAAGATGTGGAGGCGGTTTCCCTGACTCCCGAGGAGGTCGTGCAGAAAGTCAAGGCGAGCGGCGCGCCCGTTATCGCCTACACCTATACGGAGCCGACCATCTATTATGAATACATGTATGATATTGCACGTCTCGCCCATGCCGCCGGCATCAAGAATGTTATGCATTCGGCCGGGTTCATCAACGAAGAACCCCTGCGTCAGCTTTGCCCTTATCTGGACGCGGCCAATATCGACGTCAAAGGGTTCAACGACCGTTTTTATTCGGAAATGACGCTGGGGAACCTGCAGGATGTCCTGCGTACGCTCAAGATCCTTAAAAGTGAAGGCGTATGGCTTGAGATCACACACCTGATCATCCCGGGGATCAACGACGACCCTGAAGAGACGAGAAAGCTCTGCAGATGGATCAAGGAGAACCTTGGTCCAGAAACGCCTCTTCATCTCTCCCGTTTTTGGCCCATGTATCAGCTGGTGCATTTGTCTCCTACGCCTGTCTCGACGCTTGAGAAGGCCAGGCAGATCGCCCAGGAGGAAGGGTTACAGTATGTCTATATCGGCAATGTGGCCGGCACGGAGGGCGAAGATACGTTTTGTCCGAAATGCAAGGCTAAGGTGATCGACAGGTCCGGTTATGTCATTACGGCGGTCCATATCGTCAATGGCAAGTGTGCTTTTTGCGGCGGCAAGATCGCCGGGGTGTGGAACGATAAATCAGAGAACAGATCACAGGGCACAGAGAACAGAGAGACAGGAAAATAGAGAAACAAAAGCGAGCGCGGCCATGGAAAGTTTGCAGAAATGCGGAGTTCAAGAGATCGGAAGAAGTTTTTTGGGATTTTGTAAGACATTTTTGATTTTTGTCCTCTCGTGTCTGTTTTCTATCTCCTGCGAAGCAGGGAATGTCAAGGAACCGAATGTGGCAGGTGCGTTCTACCCGAAGGACGCACGGGAACTCGTCTCGGCTGTGCGTTTGTATCTGGATAATGCCCAAGGCGTCAAAATGGAGGGTCGGCCCGCCGTTCTTATCGTGCCTCACGCCGGATATGTCTATTCCGGTCCGGTGGCCGCCTATGGGTTCAAGGCTGTCGAAGGGAAAACTTACGACACCGTCGTGATCATGGGGCCAAGCCATTATTTTCCGTTTCACGGGGCCTCGGCCTATGCTCAGGGGAATTTTCGGACTCCGCTGGGATTGCTGGAGATCGATGCGGCGGCGGCATCGGCCCTTTTGGCATCCGGAAAAGGCCTCATTGTCGACGAAGAAAGTTATTTTGACCAGGAGCATTCCATAGAAGTCGAACTTCCTTTCCTGCAGTCTGTTCTTAAGCCCGGTTTTAAGATCCTGCCTGTCTTGGTCGGCGATATGAATTATGACGAATGCCTTAAGCTGGCTTCGCTCCTGGCCGGCCTGTCAGCCGGCAGGAACATGCTGGTCGTGGTCAGCACGGACCTTTCACACTACAAGACATACAGGGAGGCCGAGGATTATGATGCCCGTACGGCCGCTTTTCTAAAAGATTTCGACACCAAAGGGTTGTGGGATGCGGTCGCATATACCGGTTGGAATGTTTGCGGCATTCGCCCATTGGTTGCGGGCGTAGAGTATGCCAGGCAGATCGGCGCAAAGGAATTTTCTATCCTCAAGCAGGCCAATTCCGGGGACACGGCTGGGGGCAGAGACAGGGTCGTAGGATATCTCAGCGCCGTTCTGGATATCCCTCGAAGCGAGCCGGGCGTAGAGGCGCAAGGGGTTTCTGCAACGCAAAATGACATAGGAGATTCCATGCTGACTCAGGCAGATAAGAAGAGATTGCTGGAGATAGCTCGGGAGACGATCGCGGCCCATGTGGCAGGCAAGCCTTTGCCTGTTTTTCATGAGTCAAGCCCGGGATTGAATCTTAAGCGCGGTTGTTTCGTTACATTAAGGGAAAACGGCAATTTGCGCGGCTGCATCGGTTCATTCTCTTCGGACGAGCCGTTGTATCGCAGCGTGCAGAGCATGGCCGTCGCATCTTCGTCCCAGGATTATCGTTTTTCACCTGTGCGGCCGCAGGAACTGAAAGATATCACCATAGAGATATCCGTATTGTCCGACCCTGCCCTGATCGATGACTGGAGGAAGGTCCGCCTGGGTACTGATGGCGTCATCGTCCGCCGGGGATATTCTTCGGGTGTCTTTTTACCCCAGGTGGCGACGGAGACCGGCTGGAATCTGGAGACCTTTTTGGGCGAGCTTTGTTCGCAGAAGGCGGGACTCCCGTCGGACTGTTACAAGGATCCCGGAACGAAGATATACACATTTCAGGCCGAAGTTTTTTCCGAAGAAGAGTTTGCTCGTTGATCATGGTCATCAGGATTGTCTGGAGTTTGTTTTTGACGGGTTTGGTCCTGGGATACGGCCCTTGTCTTTTGAGCTGCGGGCCGTTCTTGGTGCCTTATATCTCGGCGACGCAAAGCGGGCCCGGGCAGGGATTGAAAATCTATCTGGTTTTTTCCCTGACCCGCATTTTCGTTTATGCCGTCTTCGGCATCCTCGCCGGTCTTCTGGGACAGTGGGTCATTCAGAACTTTTTCGAAGGGCCATGGCTAAAATGGATATTTATCGGCTTTGGCATTTTTCTTATTTTGCTCGGCACGCTTCTGTTGGTGCAGAAATTGCCTGCGAAAGGCTGTTGTCCTTCCTGGGCCGTCAAGCACGTGGGGAGCGGCGTGCGTCCCGCAGTGATCTTTTCTCTGATCATTGCCTTGTCTCCCTGCCTGCCTTTGTGGGGTGTTCTGGGTTATATCGCGCTGATCTCAGACACGTGGTTCAAGGGATTTTTGTATATGCTGGCCTTTGGTCTGGGGACGGTCCTCAGCCCTATGATCATTTTCTGCGCGGCCGCGGGTTGGCTGGCTGCGTTCTCCCGGCGTTTTGAATTCTGGTTCATGATTTTGAGGGTCCTTTGCTGCGGGATCCTTATTTTTCTCGGGATAAACCTTCTCATGTCTTCCTAGGATCATCGATGAACAGATTTTTTGTGCCGAAAGAGGATTGCGCGGGTCCGCTGGTCCGCTTGACGGACCCGGATGATGTGCATCATTTGATTCGTGTCCTGCGCCTGCGTCCCGGCGAAGAGGTCATGATCAGCGACGGGGATGGAGGGAGTTTTGTGACGGTCCTTGAAGGATATGATAAGCACAACGCCCGGCTCAAAGTGGTCAAAACCCTGGTGCGACGCCAGAGAGACGGGCAGCGATGGCGCCTCTCTTTGGCTGTTGCCGTGCCTAAAAACGCGCGCTTTGAAGATATGATCGACAAAACGACACAGTTGGGTGTCGACGAGATCATTCCGCTCGTCACGGAAAGGACGCTGGTGCCGGCGGCGCAGGTAAGCAAGAAGGTGGGGCGTTACAGACGCGTCATCAAAGCATCTGCCAAACAGAGCGGCGTGCTTTTTCTTCCATTCCTTCGCGACCCGGTGACTTTTGAACAACTCCTTGGTTTGGCCGGCGGTTACGACATGCGTTGCTTGCCGAATCTTTCTGAAGCGACGGTATCATTGCCGCAGGCGCTGGCAGAAATCCAGAGAGGCCGCATCCTTGTCTGTATTGGGCCGGAGGGAGATTTCTCTTTGCAAGAGATCCAGGCGGCCTTTGCAGCCGGATTTAAAGGCATATGTCTGGGGGATTCTGTCTTGAGGGTGGATACAGCGGCCATCGCCGTCGCGGCCTTCTTCAGGCTCTATGGAATGCAAGGAACGGTATCTTGAAGACTTTTTGTATTAAAACCCTTGGTTGTAAGGTGAACCAGTGCGATGCCGACAGCGCCCGACGCGATCTCTTGGCGATGGGGTTCATGGAAGTTGGGGATGCCCTGAAAGCCGACGTACGCATTGTTAATACGTGCTGCGTGACGGAGAGGGCGGCGGGGAAGTCCCGGCAGGAGATTCGCAGCGCCCTGCGCGACAAGGGGCTTTATGCCGGCGACGTTGTTGTCACGGGCTGTTATGCAGGATATGATCGGCAGCGTCTTGACAGGATGGAAGGGATCGACAGGATTTTCAGCCGGCAGGAAGACAGGAAGTTCCGGAATTGGCTCAACACTTTGCGTCCGGGCGCGAAGCCTTTGAGGTCCATCCGTCATATGTTTGCCGGACGCACGAGGGCTTTTTTAAAAATCCAGGATGGCTGTGATAATTGCTGCAGTTACTGCGTTGTGCCATTGGTGAGGGGGCCTTCTCAGAGCGTGCCTTTGCGGGTTGTTCTGGCGCAGGCCAGGTCTTTGGTTGATAGCGGGCACAAAGAGGTCGTCCTCACCGGTGTGAATATCGGGTCCTATGGCAAGAAGACGAGCGGTACAGACAGTCTTATCCGTCTTGTGGAGGCCTTGGACCGTATCGATGCGCTGGAGAGGATACGTCTCAGCTCGATTGAAGCCCATGACGTGACACCGCAACTTTTGGATATGATGGCATCTTCCAGGAAATTCTGTCCGCATCTCCATATTCCTTTTCAAAGCGGCGACGATACTGTTTTGTCCTCGATGAATAGGCGTTCCAGGGTCGCGGATTACCTTCGTGCGGTGGACATGGCCAGGCAGCGGCTCGGGGATCCCGGAGTGACCTGCGATATGATCGTCGGCTTTCCGACGGAGAGTGAGGCATGTTTCCGCAATACTTTGTCTTTTTTGCGTCGCGTCCGGCCTCTGCGGGTCCACATTTTTCCTTTTAGCCCGCGCAAGGGAACGGCGGCGGCAACGCTCTATCGTCCCTTGGCACCGGATGCAGTGAAAGAACGCACCGAAGCGCTCAGGCGGCTCGCCGCTGAGCTTTCCCAAGAGGTGCGTCGTGATCACACTGGTTGTGTCGTCGATGTCCTCTTTGAATACAAAGAAGGCAGGGAGTGGACAGGGCACAGCCGGGAATACATGCAGGTTTTTGCGGATCACCCGGGGGTATTGCGTAATAAAATCCGGCAGGTCCGGATCCTCGGGCTCAAGGGAGATGGGGTCTATGGAGGCGTTCTATCCGTGGCGAAGCGCCTTAATAAAAAAAGACCGGGTCCTTGCTAACTCTTTCTTGACAAAAAGCGCGATTAAGGTAATATATCTAAATAGTTTTAAAAAGATTTAATCAAGACGCAGAAATCCCCGACTTTTAAGCCGGGGATGAATGCGGCGAAGATTACCCCGCGAGTATCGGAAAAATTTCGTGCCCGGCAGCCCTGGGCAAGAAATTTTTACGATATCTTACGATGCGGGGTCATCCAAGGAAGAAACCCCGTGCCTGCCCTGCCTCGGGCAGGGCGAGCACGGGGAGATTCATTCAAGACGCAGAAATCCCCGGCAGAAAGCTGTCCATGCGAAAATTTTACAGATATATTCTGTGCGCCGCATTTTGTTTGTCCGTTATTTCTTTCGTTCCTGCTACGGCCCAGGCTGTTTTTGATCTGTCCGTCACCCAGATGGAAGGCGGTTTTGATCTGAGGTTCGGCACCCTGCAACCGACGGATTTCAAGCTTGCCAGACAGATGACGGTCCGTGTCAATTCCGACATCGGTAAAGCCTACCGTGTCTTCCAGCAAATGACCCAGCCCCTGGCAACGCCGCAAGGACAGCCCTTGGATCCCTCTCAGTTCCAGATGTACGCCTTGCAGGGATCCAATACCCGAGGGACGCTTATTTATCGGCAGGAGGAGCCCGTCGATACGTACCAGGATCTCGTCTACACGTCGAACGCAACAGGTGAGAGCGATTCTTTCCAGCTTGTCTATACCATCACGCCTAAAAACGGGCAGATCCCCGGTTCTTACTATGGCCGGATGAGCCTCATCTTGGTTCCTGTTGATGCGGTATTGTCTCAGGTTGTGGTTAATGTTCAGGTCTATGCGGAATTGGCGGCAGGAGGGTCGGCGACCGTCGAAATAGCGACCAGCAGCGGTTCCGACCGCCTTGCGATCGATACAAAAGATCTGCGGGTGACCAAAGAGGGGCTGGAAGGGACTTGGCCGCAGGTCCATATCAAGGTCTATGGCCCCCTGGGGACTTCTTATCGTATTTATCAGGCGCTTGAAGAAGGAGATATCTCTTCGGCTGACGGTTATAATTTTGATCTGGAGAAGGTTTCGGTCTTGTTTGACGGAGGCCGACAGGGGATGATCAGCGCGCCTGCCACTTTGAAAGGAGCGCGGCAAAGACAGCTGATCTATAGTTCCAATCCGCAGGGGGCCTCAGACGAGATCATCATCACCTACAAACCGAGCCGTGATTTCCGGCTCGAGAGATCCGGCCTTTACCGGGGGCGATTGGTTCTTTATGTCGAATCGGACCAGGTCAATGCGTCGCCTGAACTGGCAAAAAAGACGCTTGACGTCGAGTTCAATATCGCGCCGATCTTTGATATCCATGTCTATTCCCAGGACACCGAAGGGGTCGCATTGAATTTCGGGAATGTGAGCTTCAAGAGCGGGCCCAAGAGTTCGGAGAATGAGATTTTTGTCGAGACGAATATGGGTAAGCCCTATACGATCGTCCAGAGGGTGTCGTCGCCTATGGTCGATGCGCAGGGTCATAAGATCCCTGCGGAAGATTTCGTCATGAAGGTGAAGGACGTGGAGACCGATGAAGTCCCCAAATCTTATATCCAGGAATTTGTCCCCGTCAAGGAGGGGGAGAATACTATTTTTTCGTCGGGGCCTTCTGGGGCGAGCGTCCACCTGAAAGTGGAATACCGTCTCACCATGAGGCCGGAATCCGAAGCGGGGAATTACAACACGCGGATTGGATATTCCGTCGTTTTAGATTAAAACAGAAAAAGAGGGGAGGTGAAGAGCATGAAGAAAGGTTCGATCTTATGGGTGGTTGTGTGCGCGTTCCTGGCGTTGAACGTTGCGCCTTTGGCGACGGCGCAGACAACAGCTGTAGGGCCGAGCGGTTCGGCTTCGGCAACAGTGCAGTCTTTTCTGGAATTCAGTCTGGCACGGGTTGTCCAGATGAGCGTGGCGAACGGCGATACGGATCCCTTCACGCAAGGGACAATTCAGACGACGCCGTCATTCGATTTTGGAAAGCTGAATCCCCAGACTGATTCTACGGGGAAGTTCCTGTATATGCGCGGTGAGTACTTCTATTATGTTCTCATGATCGCAGCGAGTTCCGGTCGCAGGTACAAGATCACGGAGACCGGGTCGCAGTTGACGGGTCCGGGAGGAGCGACCATCCCGCGGGAATCGGTGCTTTTGGTTCCTGATTACCAGTGGCAGGACAAGCTGGGAGGTGTGTCGCAGGGAGCGCCGCCGGGAACGGCGCAGGTAGGCTCAGTCACGTCGGCCTGCAATACGGATTCTCTTGTTTACCAGAGCGATACGAACGGCGGCTCAAGGCTTGTCCGGGCGATTATCGCCATTTCCGGTCCGGCTTCCGGATCGACATACCCGTTTAATTACAGCAGCGGTTATAATGGGTCTGTCGGCCAGGGCACCAAGCAGGAATATACGTCTTGGAAGGCCGTTGGAGCAGACCAGGCAGCAGGACGTTATACGGGAACAATCACGTTTACGCTGGTCCTGAATTAACGCAGGACACACACAGTCAGAATTCCCCGGGGAGCGCCCCGGGGAATTCTGACCTATATTTTTAAAGACAGGTTTTATCCCGGCTCGCCCTTTTCAGCCGGCAGGCAGGGGTATGCCCATGAGGATTTCTATGAAATCCGTCCGATCGATCATCACAGGCATCATTTTTTTATTCGGCGCTGTTTCTCTGGCTGCTGGGGGTATCCGCATTGACAGTCCCAAGATCAGGGTTTCTGCAAAGCCGGGAAGCTATGCCTCCGGCGAGATCAAGGTAGACAATACGGGGCAACAGGAGATCTCCATCAAGGTTTATCTCGAAGACTGGGTTTACGCCCAGGCGGACGGC
>CAYYFL010000013.1:0-47742 GCA_964471325.1 uncultured Planctomycetia bacterium | reverse complement strand
GACTTAGCTTCACCGCCTACGGCCATCGGCTCGCTAAGTCATGCCCTCATTAAAAATAATCGTGATAGAGGTCTGCCAGATAATCGGCGAGTTTACGCCAGGGACCCTTTTGCCGGGCCTGAAGGAAAAAACAGGAATGACGGTAATCTTCGAGTTGCATCTCCAGCAATCCCACGGCTGAAGCATAGAGGGGCGCCTGAGACAAAGCCAGCTGGCCCGCCCCTCCCCCCGGAAGACCCAGCCGGACCGAAAGCCCCAGCGTCCGTTCCATCCTCTCCAGCAATCCCTCCAAAAGGCTCAGGCCTCCCACCACGACGACACCGAAAGAAGAAACATTCTCGACACCGCTATCGAGGATCGCTTTCTTGAGGAGTTCCAGGAATTTATCGATCTCCGGCGCAATGGCTCCGGCGAGCTCCGTTTTCTTGACGGAACGGTAGACATCATCCGACCTGATCATCACTTCTTCAGATTCCTCGTCTTCTGCCGTCAGTTCCAAAGACGTCCTCTTGATTTCGTCTGCAGAAGCCAAGGGAACGTGGCAAAAATTTGCGACGATCTCCGTAATATTCTTGCCGCCGAACGAAAGGATGCCCAGATGCCGCACGACCCCTTCCTGGTAAACCACGACGCCCGTCAACGTCTCTCCCACATCCACCAAAATCGCCCCCTTGTCCCTTTCATCCAGAGAGAGAACGGCCTGGGCCGCCGCAATCCCGGAATAAACGATCATCGTGACATCGCAACCGGCATGCTCGACGGCACGGACGATATTCTCCACATAAGAGGCGGGCGTGCAGACCAACAGCAGGTCCTCCTGAAGCTTGCGGCCGTGAAGACCGAGCGGATTGAGCGTCATATTATGGCGGTCAACGGAATACCCCTGCGGATACTCGTGCAAAAGGTGCTCATCGAGCTCCAATCCCAGCGTGCGCGCCTGCTGATTGAGACGATCCACGTCCCTTTTGGTGATGGTGCGCGTGCCGCGTTCCGCCAAAGCGACGGCCGCCGTGCTGTGCCTGGCCTGGATATAATTCCCATTGATGCTGAGGGCCAGGCGCGAAATCTTTTGTCCCTGGCGGGCTTCCATGCGCTTTGCGACCTGACGGATACTGTCCGAGAGAAGCGCCAAGTCGTTGACGACCCCCTTAAAAATCCCCTTGACCGGCATGCTCTCCAAAACAACGTCTTCGAGATGTTCATGGTCAGCCGCTACGCGCGCACTGCTGAGCGTTATCTTCTGTGAGCCGATGTCGAGGGCATAAAAGACATTGCGCTGCGCCTTCTTTTTGTCCTTATTTAAAAGGGTCATGAGATGCCTATCGTTTAGAGGTGTCCTTTGTGGCCACTACAGGTTCCTTGGGGCGAAGGTCGATATATTTGATGCGGCCCATATCGCTTGAGATCGTCCTCAAAATCGCCGGCAAGAGCGAAATACGGCTGTCGAAATTCCTGTCTCCGACTTTTACCTCGATAGCCGGATTCAGATAAAAAGACAATTCCTCCGGATCTGCCGCATCCAGGCTTATCACGGACAGGGACATGCCGGGGATGGCTTCGCGGATGTCTGCGGCATGCGCTTTCAGGATTTTGGCCAAAACCAGGGCCCTGTGCAAGGCCGAGAAAGAATAAGTCGCGCCCGTTTTAAGCCTGGCCAGCTTGCTGTCCATGCCGGCCAAAAGCGGCAACGTCGGCGTCTCGCCCAGGGGCGCCGTTCCGACAACGACACCGTTAGCATCCATCATGTAATAAACGTCTCTCTTGATCCAGACAACCGGCAGGCGCTCCTTGGCGACGATCAGAAGCTGCGACGGCAAAATGCGGCGGACGCTCACGGAATAAAAATTGGGAAAACGCCTCTGGATCCTTCCCGCCAGATCGACCGCATCCACGCGAAAAATATTGACGCCGACCACGTCGTTCTTGATCATCTCCAGATACCGCTGGTCGCCGATCCCTTCGGCACGCAGCTCCCGGATCTTGAAATAATGGGAAGTGGTCACATAATGATGGACGCCTTTGGCGATCGCCCAGCCGGAAAGAACAATGGCCGCCAAAGGCAGGACCACGAGAAGGAAAAACGGCCCGCCATCACTGCTATTCTTTTTTTTCTTCGCCATGAGCTGATCAACAGGACGCTGTTGCCGGTTCCGCTGCTTGGGCACAGGCCATCTCGACAAGAGAACGGCACAATTGGACAAAGTTCATTCCCGCCGCGGCCGCCGCTTTGGGCAGGAGGCTCGTTTCCGTCATGCCGGGAATCGTATTGACTTCAAGAATATAAGGGGTCTTCTCGTCCTTCAGGATCACGTCGACACGGGAGAGATGTCGGCACCCCAGCGCCCGATAAGCTCTAAGCGCGTCGGCCTGGATGCGCGCGGCCAGACGCTGGTCCAGCTGGGCCGGGACAATATAATCCGTCAGCCCCTTATG
Source organism: uncultured Planctomycetia bacterium (assembly GCA_964471325.1). Taxonomy (GTDB): domain Bacteria; phylum Omnitrophota; class Gorgyraeia; order Velamenicoccales; family Velamenicoccaceae; genus Velamenicoccus. The sequence goes on along the minus strand of CAYYFL010000013.1, from coordinate 45,309 downwards.
ATATTTAGCCTCAAAATCAAAAAAGCCCTTTTTGGGCCGGATCTCCACCACCGGCAGGGGCCGGTCATCCACGACAGCCACCGTCAGCTCGCGGCCGCGGATAAATTCTTCGACAAGAACGTCTTCGCCGTAACGGTGCGCTTCGGCGATCGCGCCCGGCAGGCCTTTGCGGCCGGCCACAAAGCTGATGCCGATGCTGGAACCCTGCGCTGACGGTTTGACCACAAACGGCGCCCTGAGCCACCCGGCCATCAAAGGATATCTCCGGCCTTTCCTGACGACTACCGAACGGGGCACGTGCAAAGCCGCCTGCGCAAAACGGCGGCGGGAAACGATCTTGTCCATCGCCATACGGCTGGCCTGAGCGCCGGGACCGGTATAGCGGACAGGGATCTTTTCAAGGATCTCCTGAAGACGACCGTCTTCGCCGAACCCGCCGTGCATGGCGACAAAAACGACATCCACCATATTCTCGCGGACCAACCGGCGGATATCCTCTTGCGTCTCGCTCTGCACGTCCAGAGCGACGACATCAAACCGGCCTTCCTGCAAGGCGCCGACAACGGCGCGGCCGGACTTCAGGGATATCTCCCTCTCAGAAGAACACCCCCCCATCATGACACCGATACGTCCTGGATCAAGAGACAATTTTCACCTCTGGCTGCAAACGAATTTTGTAACGATTATACACGGTTTTACGGACAATTTCCATGAGCTTCATGACATCGCCGTATGTCGCACCGCCTTTATTCACGATGAAATTCGCGTGTTTGGAGCTGACACAGGCACCCCCCACAGAAACACCTTTGAGCCCGCAGAGATCGATCAGGCGGCCGGCGGCAAGGCCGCGTGGATTCTTAAAAAAACTTCCGGCGCTCGGGTAAGACCATTCCTGACGCCCCCGCCTCTCCGTCCGGATCTTTGCGGCCATTTTCCGGCTCCGGGCAGATGAGCCGCGGCGAAGCTTCAAAGACACCCCTAGAATAAACAGCGGCCCCAGCGAAGAATGCCGATAAGAAAATTTTATCCTGTCTTTGCCCAGCGTCCTTATCCGGCCGCGCCGGTCCATGACGTCAACGTCTTGCACGATATTTTTCATCTCGCAGTAACTGCGCGGATCGTCGAATACGGTCCTGGCGCCTGCGTTCATCGCCACCGCCCCTCCGAGAGTCCCGGGGATGCCCGCCAAAAATTCATGCCCTGTCAGGCCTTGGGCCGCCAGCGCCCTGACAAGCGCTCCCAAAGAAATGCCGGCCCCCGCCCTCACCCGGTCGCCGGAAACAACGATCCTGCGAAAAGCGGGCCGTGAAAAACATATAAATATTTTCCTGACCATGCCGTCCTTGACAAGAAGATTGCTGCCGGCGCCGATGGCAAAAATATCCGCACGCTTCGGCAGGAGCCTTAAAAAATCAGAAAGTTCCCGGGCATCTGCGGGTTCATACCACCCCAGCGCCTCCCCGCCGATGCCGAATGTCGTGTGGCGCCGCAGAAGCTCGCCTTTCTTGACCTTATTTTTGAAAGCTCTTGGCAAATTCATCGCTCAACCTGGTGATATCGCCGGCCCCCAGAAAAAGCACAAGATCGTCCTTCTGGATACGCCCTTTAAGATGTTCGACGACCTTTTCCTTGCTGACATAATCCACGGACAGGCGTGTCGCGCTCCTGACGCGATCAGCCAGACCCTGGGCCGAAACCCCCTCCAGCGGATCTTCGCCGGCGCTGTAAATGTCCGTCACCACCAGATAGTCGCTCTTTTCAAAACTCCTTGGGAACATGTCCAAAAGAAGCTTGGTGCGGGTGAAACGGTGGGGCTGAAAAACAACGACGACGCGGTGACGCGCGCATAATCTCGCGGCCTCGATCGTCGCGGCAATTTCCGTCGGATGATGAGCATAATCATCCACCACGGAGAGTTCTGTCGTTTCATATTTGAACTGAAAACGGCGTTCGACGCCCTTGAACCCTTCCAGCGCCTTTTGGATCACTTTAAAATCCAACCCCAGCCTCCGCCCCAGCGCCACGACGGCCAGGGCATTGGCGATATTATGCCTGCCTGCCAGGTTCATGACCACGGGCCCAAGGACTTCAGAACCTGTGGCGCAATCAAAAGAGATCCGGCAACGGGCCAGAGAGATGTTCAAGGGATAAAAATCGGCTTCCGGCGAAAAACCGTATGTGACGGCCCTGACGCCGCTCCTGGAGACGATCATATCCAAAACAGGATCCTCCCGAAAATAAATCACGCATCCCTCGGGTTTCGTCTGGCCCACAAAAACCTCAAACGCCTCGACCAAATGTTCATACGTCCCATAATGGTCCAGATGCTCCCTGTCGATATTGGTGATGATCGAATATGTCGGGGTATAGCACAAAAATGTCCCGTCGCTTTCATCGGCCTCGGCCACAAAGAAAGGACTGTCGCCGAATTTCATGTTGTCGCCGTCCTCGCGCAAGATACCGCCCACGGCCACCGTCGGCCTCAGGCCCGCCGTCAACAACAGTTTCGCGGCCAAGGAAGAAGTCGTCGTCTTTCCATGGGCGCCCGTCACCGTGACGACCGTCTTATCGGCCATCAGGTCGCTCAAGAACTCGGCGCGCCTCTTCGTGGGGACACCGCGGCGGCGGGCCTCCTCCATTTCCGGATTTTCCTGCCGGATGGCGGAGGAATAAACGACAAGATCGATCCCGGCAACATGAGAAGCCTCGTGGCCTATGGAAATTTTGGCGCCCATCTGCGAAAGCTTCTGCGTGATCGCCGAAGACTTAAGGTCGCAGCCGGAAACCACATGACCATGCTTGATGGCCAATTGCGCGATCCCGCTGACGCCGATGCCCCCGATGCCGATGAAATGGATATGCCGTGGTGTCATAAGATGGCCTGCGGGGCCCCTTTAAGTTTCTTCCTCAAAGATTCTTCCCAGGACTTCCCAAGATCGTCTACACTGCGAACATCGAAAAAGGCATAGGCCAAGGCGTCGTTAAAATCCATCCCTTCCTTGATCTTGCGCAACAGGTAGCTGAAACGTTCCACCCCGAACTTTTCAACCAGGTAGTTGACGACGCTGACGGACTCGGCATAGAACAAATTGGCGGCGCCGGGCGCCTGAAGACTGGAGGTATCGATAGCCGAAAGGTTTTTAAGAGGAACGAACGTCTGGTCGCGCATCGCATTCAATACGGTCTTTTCCGCGCCATATCTCTTGGCCTGCTCCAGGTACGACGCGATCCCCTCTTCAAACCAGAGGGGGACGCGGCGGGAACCGATCGCGTCGCGCAGGATGATGTGGCCGATCTCATGCGGCAGGAGAGAATCGAAAAATCCGGCCTCGCGCGGAAACGTCCAGATCGACTTCTGTTCATAAGCTGCGGCGCCGCCCGACCAATTCGGCTGACCCGACTCTTTCATATACGTCTCCTGGTCGGGATAGAGATATATCTTGGCCCGCTCGTCCCACGTCCAGTAATCGAACCGAACCAAGCCCAGTCTCTGCGTCAGTTCATTGTAATAACGCTCGGAATAATCAATGACCGTACGCACGAAATCTTTTGAGACACCCTTGTCATAATAAACAATGAAGTGCGTGCTCTTTTCCTCAAGAAAATCATAGGCGTGCGCCGCAGGGGCGAGACACAAAAAACCCGATAACACAAACAATAAGATAGCCCGTGCTTTCTTCATGCCAAGACCGCCTCCGCCACAGACATATTTTCAGAAGCTTCGCCCAGGGAGCGCGCGATCGCCGCCATCGTCTTGCGCCTGAATGTATCCTCGGCAAAAAGGCCAAGCAGACCGCTCAATAATTCGGGAGTCAAGCGCTTCTCTTCCAAAAGAAGGGCCGCCCCTTTTTCCGCAAGGACCTTGGCGTTTTCCAGTTGGTGCTGGCCTGCATGCGGATACGGCACGAGAACTGAAGGAAGACCGAAACTCATCATCTCATGGACACAGCCGGCACCTGAACGCGCCACAACCAAATCCGCCACAGAATAAGCATAGTGCATCTGGGCGAGGAAAGCAAACACTTTGCCTTTCACGCCGAGCTCCTCATAAACACGCCGCACAAAATCCAAGTCGGCGGCGCCGCTGCAATGGATGACCTGCCACCGCCCCCTGTCCTTGTTCAGACGCACGGCATCCGTGAACGCCTGATTCAGGCGGTGGGCGCCCTGGCTGCCGCCAATGACCAAGATCGTAAAAAGCCCCTCGCGCAAACCCAACTGGGCGAGAGCTTCATGCCGCGCCACAGGCTGCAGGGCCCTCCGTAAGGGATAACGCGCCAGAAACACCTTGCTACCGCTCCTCCCGAAGTATGCCCTGCTGCGATCGAAAGAAACGATGATCCTGTGGGCGACGAGGGCGCCCAGGAGCCTGTTGGCCCTCCCCGGAAGAACATTCTGTTCATGGATCATGGCCTTTGCGCCCAAGAGCCTTCCCAGGAACACGAAGGGCACGGTGAGATAACCTCCAAACCCTACGACGATATCGGGCCGCTCTTTCATCAAAAGCCATGCCGCCTGGAAAAACAACCTGCAGACCCCTCCCGCGCTGCGACGGCTTGAAAGGACATATGTCCTGACGGTCGACGAAACAAGATCTTCCAATCCTTTGCTGCGCGACGTCACGAAGACAACGGCCTGAGCCAGACGGTTCATGTCCGCCAAGGCCTCGCAAAAAGCGACAGCTGGCAGAATATGCCCCCCGGAACCGCCGGCGACAACCATGATCTTTGCCGTCTCCTTCCGGATCACAGGGCGACCTCCTCGGATTTGGACACATTGAGAAGAAGTCCGACGGCAACCATGTAAAACACGAGCGAGGAACCTCCGTAGCTGATAAACGGCAAAGGCAGACCTTTCGTGGGGAGGGCGCCGATAGAAACGCCTATGTTGACGACCGCCGAAAAAGCAATCAGGGTCATGACGCCGATGCAAACGAGCTTTCCAAAGGGATCGCTGACTTTCCGGATGATCCTCCCCATCTGCCAAATGAGAAAAATAAATAAAAGAATAACGGCGCAGGCGCCGACCAGACCGAGTTCTTCGGTGATGATTGAAAAAATAAAATCCGTATGCGCCGCCGGCAGATAAAACAGCTTCTGGCGGCCCTGCCCCAGGCCCAGGCCGAAAAGACCTCCGGACCCGAGGGCGATCTGCGACTGGATGATCTGGAAACCTGTTCCCTGCGGGTCCAGCCAGGGGTTCAAAAAAGCCAGGATCCTCGCCCGGCGGTATGGCACGCGGAACACCAACAAATACAAAACCGGCAGGGCCGCGACGACGCTGATAACCACGTGAGACAGCCTGATGCCGGACACAAACAGCATCGTGAATGTCAAAACGACAAAAGACACCGCCGTCCCCAGGTCCGGCTGCAGAAGGACCAGGAGCGTGATGGCCCCCAAGACGCAGATGGGCGGCACGAACCCTCTCCAGAACTCCTTGAGATAGGCCGCCTTCCTGTTCAGATAATCGGCAAGATAAATGATCAAGGCGACCTTCACGAATTCCGTCGGCTGATAATTGAACCCAGCGATATGCAGCCAACGCTTGGCCCCGCCAACCTCCCTGGAAATACCGGGTACCAAAACCAAAACAAGGGGAATGACGGAAAAAATAAGGAGGGGCTTGGCGATGCGCCGCAGGAGATGATAATCCACGGCCATTGTACAGACCATCGCGATACAACCGACAAAGAGGTAAAGGCACTGTTTTTTCAGCAGGCCGTAACTTTCACCGCTCGCCTGCCAGGTGAAGATCGAGCTGGCGCTATAAATCATGACGATGCCGATGCAGATCAAGACGAGCATCGTGACGAAAACAGAAATGCGTGCGCTTCGCATCTTTCTAAGTTGACGGGTAGCGGGTTAACGGGTTGAAATCCTCAAGTTCATGCATGCGTGTACCCGAAAAACAAGCGATACCTGAAATTCTCAAGCTCCTCATTTATGCATTCGCGGCCAAAAACCGCCGCCTCTAAGGCCGGAGAAATGTCCTATCTCAATCGGCCGACGATCTCTTTAAAGGTGCGGCCGCGGTGCTCGTAGTCGGTGAACATGTCGAAACTCTTGCACATCGGCGAAAACAGGACGCAATCGCCCGTGCGCGCATGCTGTCGGGCGCACCGCACCGTCTGTTCAAATGTCGTCACCTGTTCCAGAGGCACGACATCATGCCAGGCGGCCGCAATGCGGTCGCTGGCCTCCCCGACCAGAACAACGAATTTCACCTTTTGGCGCACCAGCTCGCCGATAGATGCGAAATCGCTCCCTTTGTCGCGGCCGCCGGCAATCAGGATGACAGGCTTTTTGATATTGCGCAACGCCCAGACGGTCGAATCGATGTTCGTTGCCTTGGAATCATTGAGATATTCCACGCCGTCAAGAACCCTGACGAATTCTATGCGGTGTTCTACGCCTTTGAAATTCTTAAACACCTCAAGACACACGCGGCGGTCCAACCCAAGCGCCGCAGCCACGGCCAACACCGCCTGCTGGTTCTGGTCGAATTCGGCATCCTGAGCATTTTTGCCGAAGAACAACACGTGCGCAGGCGCTTCGGCCGCAAGGGCTCGAAGAACCGCATCGGTCTCATTCAGGATAAGCCAATCGGCGCGATCCTGATTCATATAAACACGTTTTTTGGCTTCCAAGTAGTCAGCGGCATCGCGATACCGGTCCAGATGGTCCGGCGTCACGTTGAGGATAACGGCGACGCGAGGATGGAACGCATGGATGGTTTCCAGCTGAAAAGAACTAACCTCAAGGGAGACATAGTCCTCCTTCTTCATCTCGAGGACTTTGGCCGAAAAAGGCGTGCCGATATTCCCAAGGACAAAGGCCCTGCGCCCGGCCGCTTTGAGGACCTCTCCCACGAGCGTTGTTGTCGTCGTTTTGCCGTTGGTCCCCGTGATGGCAACGATGGCCGCCGGACAGACGCTCGCAGCCAACTCCAACTCGCTGACAATCTCGATATGTTCCTCGCCGGCCCAGACAACAGGCGAGGCATCCAGTCTCACGCCGGGACTTAACACCAGAAGATCGCGGCCTGCGACAGCCGCCCGGCTATGTCCTCCCAGCTCGACAGCAACGCCTTCTTCGCCAAGCTCGCGGGCCAGGCGTTCATACGGCTCCGAACGTTTCGCCTCCGTTACCGTGACATCCGCCCCAAGTTTTTTCAAAAGTCTGGCGGCTGCCAGGCCGCTGCGGGCCAAGCCGACAACTGTCACTTTTTTGTCCTGATAGGATATCATCTGATCTTAAGGGTCGTGAGGGTAAAAAGCGCCAGGATGGCTGAGATGATCCAGAACCGCACGATCACCTTGGATTCCGACCATCCCATCATCTGAAAATGGTGATGCAACGGCGCCATTTTAAAGATGCGTTTTTTCCGCAGTTTGAAAGACCCGACCTGCAGGATCACCGAGAGCGCCTCGATCACAAAAACGCCGCCGACGATCACCAAGAGAAGCTCTTTTTTGATGAGGACGGCAATCAGACCGATAAATCCGCCCAGGGCCAGTGAACCGACATCCCCCATAAAGACGGATGCCGGATAGCAATTGAACCACAAAAAACCCATGCAGGCGCCCAGGACGGCGGCGCAGAGCACCGTCAATTCTCCGACGCCTTCGATATAGGGAATAAACAGATACTGGCTGAAACGCAGGTGCCCTGTCAGATATGTCAGGATGCCGTAAGAAAAAACGACCATCAGGACACACCCCGTCGCCAAACCGTCAAGCCCGTCTGTGAGGTTGACCGCGTTGGATGTTCCCACGATCACCAGGATGACGAAAAAAATATAAAACACGCCCAGCTCGAAAGAGACGTTCTTCAAAAAAGGCACATCGATGCTTGTCGAAAGATCGGGATTCAGATAGATAACGACACCGACAATGGCCCCCAAAAGAAGCTGTCCTGCAAGCTTGGCCCTGGCGCTCAATCCCTTGGAACGCTTGTATTTGAGCTTGATATAATCATCGGCAAATCCCACAAAACCCAGCCAGAGAAGCGCCAGCAAACTCAAGAGCACATAATTATTCTGAAGGTCTCCCCACAGAAGGGTCGCCACGATGGTCGACAAGACCATCAGGATGCCGCCCATGGTCGGCGTCCCCTGCTTGTGATGATGCAGGTCGTAGAGAGCGTGGACCTCCTGTTTCTGACGGACATGCTCGCAGACATGGAGCTCGGCAAGCTTGCGGATGATGCGGCTGCCAAAGATCAGACAGAAGAAAAAGGTCGTCATCGCCGCCATGCTGGCGCGGAATGTGATATATTTGAAGACATTCAGGGCGGGAAAAAAATCTTTGAGGGGATAAAGCAGGTAATATAACATCTATCCTTGCTCCTTCATGAATGAAACGATCCTCTCCATCTTCATGGCGCGCGACCCTTTGATCAAAAGGATGTCGCCTTCTTGGACATTGCCTCCAAGGAACTCCAGGACCTTCGAACAATCATCGCAATGGACGATCGCCTCCGTCCGCATGCCGCTCTTGCGGGCGCTTTCCGACGTCCACTTGGAAAAAGACCCCATCGTCACCAAAATATCGATGGGCTTCTTAGAAATGTAATTCCCGAAATAAGTATGGAACTCCTGGGATTTGCTCCCGAGCTCCATCATGTCCCCCATGATCAGGATTTTGCGCCCCCCCTCCTGGCTGTGGCGGCACAACACATCAATAGCCTGCTTGAGCGATTGAGGGTTGGAATTATAAGAATCATCTATCACGGTGCAGCGGCCGAGGCGTATCTCCTTGAGGCGCATCTCCGGAGAATCGAAACTCCTGATGCGCTCACGGATAGCGCCGATCTCCAGACCAAAGAATAACCCGCAGGCGATAGCGGCCATGGCGTTGCTGACGTTATGCAGGGCGCAGTGCCTGATCTCCATGAAATGGCTGTTGTTGAACAGGAAAGAAATCCCGTCCGGCTTGTAGTTGATTTCTGTCGCGTTGAATTCACAATCCCGGTTGATGCCATAGAAAAAGATGGGGCGCGTCTTGACACGGCTGAGCCTCGCCAGCGCGATATCCGATTTGTTCAAAAGGGCAATGCCGGGTGAAACGAGGTTGCGCACCAGCTCGATCTTCTCTTTATAAACCCCTTTGATATTTTCAAGAAACTCCAGGTGGGCCGGCCCGATGTTCGTGATGATGCCGAGATTCGGCTGGGCGATCTGCGTCAAGCGGTGGATCTCGCCCTTGCGGTTGGTCCCCAGCTCGATGACGCAGAGGTCGTGCTGGGACTGAATGCTCAAAAGCGTCAAGGGGACGCCGATCAGGTTGTTCTGCGTCCCCTGGTTCTTGTGGACCTTGTATTTGGCCGACAGCACCCAGGCCACCATTTCTTTAGTGGTCGTCTTGCCGCTGGAACCTGTGATGGCGATGACAGGAATATCAAAACGCTCCCTGTGGTAACGGGCAAGCGCGCCGAGGGCCATCACGGTATTGGGAACATAAACACTGGCGACATTCTTCTTAACCTTGGGGGCCTTTTCTGCTGCAGAATAAATGACGCCTGCGGCGCCCTGCTTGAGCGCCTGGGGGATAAAGTCATGACCGTCAAAATTCTGCCCCCGGATCGCCAGGAATATTTCTTTAGGCTTAAGCGTACGGCTATCGATGGAAACGCCCGCAAAACGCATCTTTGGCGTTCCGCTCTGCAGCGTCCCTCCTGTCGCCTCCAAAATATCTTTTAAATTGAACATCGGAAATCCTGCTGTGCCTGCCATCGGACCCGCGGGGAGACCCCCTAAAGATTCTTGCGGACCACTTCCATATCGTCGAAGGCAACGACGTTATCGCCCGTGATCTGATAAGCCTCGTGCCCCTTGCCTGCGACCAGAACGAGGTCTCCGGACCTGGCCAGACCCATGGCACGACGGATCGCCTCCAGGCGGTCCGGTTCCACAAGATAATTATCCCGTCCCATCCCTTTCAAAATATCCCGGATAATAGCCTGGGGGTCTTCACTGCGGGGATTATCGGAGGTCACCACGCAATAATCGGACAGCATGCTCGCCACGCGCCCCATCTTCGGCCGTTTCGTGCGGTCACGGTCCCCTCCGCAGCCAAAGACGGTGATAATTCTGCCATTATGGGCGATAGCGCGCAAAGATTCAAGAACATTTTTCAATGCATCTTCCGTATGGGCGTAATCGACAAAAACATGGAAACCCCGCGGGCTCGTGAGCCTCTCCAGGCGGCCCGGCACCCGCGTCACTGCCTCAATCCCCCGCCGGATATCTTCGATGCCGACACCTTGCGAGACGCCGAGAGAAACGGCGGCGAGGATATTATAGATATTGTGTTTTCCGATCAGCTTCGTCTCTAATTCCAGGGCGCCCGCGGGGCTAAAGACGGAGACCCTTGACCCCTGCGCCGAAAGCTCATAACCTGTCGCCTGCACATCGAGGCCTCTCGACAAGCCATATCGCAAGACGCGGCCCCGGGAAGCGACGATAAGCCTGGCGCCGTAGGCGTCGTCCGCATTGACGATCGACCAGCCGTCAGCGTTCAAGGATTCCCTGAAGAGCTTCCCTTTGGCATGAAAATAATCCTCCAGGTCCTTGTGGTAATCCAAATGGTCCTGCGTCAGGTTCGTGAAAACGCCTGCGCAAAAAGAAAGGCCGGCCACGCGGCCCTGATGAAGGGCATGGGAAGACACCTCCATGGCGACATAAACATCCCCCGCTGCTTCCATCTCCTTAAAGATCCTCTGCAGGTCCAGGGGGCCCGGCGTCGTATTCCCCAGGGTAATATTCTTGTCGCGCGCTTGATAGCCGATCGTCCCGATGAGGCCGCACGGCCTGGCTGCGGCCTCCAGGACGCTCTTGATCAGATAGGAAACAGTCGTCTTGCCGTTCGTCCCCGTGATGCCGACCAGCTTCAGGCGACGGCAGGGATCTCCGAAGAAATTCTTGGCCAGGACGACCAAGGCATTCAAAGAATCCTCTACCACGACGCACGGCACTTGAGAGACCGGCGGAACCCGGGACCTGTCCTCCAGAACAATAGCGGCAGCCTGACGGCGGACGGCCTCTTCGACAAAGGCATGTCCATCCTGCTGTGGCCCCCGCAAGGCCACAAAAAGCGCGCCTTTGTGAACACGGCGCGAATCCGAAACGATATCGTTGATATCGACATCGTCCAGGCGGCCGATAACGGCTTTGACCGCGACATTTTTAAAAAGCTCTCGATCACGCATCGGATTTGTCCATAGAAGAAATGATCTTATCCTCCTGGATCATCTGCCTGTATTTCAACACATCTTCGGCGATCATCTTAAAAGCGGGCGCCGAGACGACGCCGCCGTAATAATAAGGCCTGGGCTCGTCGACGATGACGGCAACGGCGATCTCGGGATCATCCACCGGCGCGAAACCGATGAAAGATGCGACGAACTTCGAATGGGAATATGTACCGTTGGCTTCCACCTTTTGGGCCGTGCCCGTCTTTCCGGCAAACCGGTAAAGCTTTGACTGCGCCATCTTCCCCGTCCCCGTTTCAACGACACTGGCCAGGATCCGGCGCATCCTCTTCGATGTCTCTGGTGAAATAACCTGCCGGGCTTCCTCGGGGCCATATTCCTTGATGATTTCACCATGTTTGTCAACGATAGCCTGAACCACATACGGCCTCATATAACGGCCATCGTTGGCGATGGCGGCGATGGCGGCCGCCAACTGGATGGCCGTGACGCAAACCTCCTGGCCGATCGGGACCGCCCCGATAGACGTCTTCGACCAGACGGAAACAGGTTTAAGCACGCCGCCCACCTCCCCCGGAAGACCGCTGGCCGTTGTGGCCCCAAAGCCGAAATTCTTGGCATATTTGTAAACCGCCGACGGACCGATCCTCTGGGCGATCTTTGTCGTGCCGATATTGCTGGACTGGGCGATCACCTCGCGGAAAGCCAGACTGCCGTAAGGATGCACATCGTGCAACGTATGATTGGCCACGCGGTATTCCCCATTCTCACAGAAAATCCTGTCCTCCTCCGTAAACTTGCCTTCGTCGAGAGCCGCCGAGGCCGTGACGATCTTAAAAACAGACCCCGGTTCGAAATAATCCGTGACGGCCCTGTCACGCCTGGCCTCCACAGGATAAGACGACGGAGCATTCAGATCGTAGGCGGGCCTGTTGACAAGCGCCAGGATCTCGCCTGTTTTGACATCGAGCACAACAGCCATCGCCCCCTTGGCGCGGTATTTCTGAAATATCTTGTCCACCTCCCTTTCTACGATATACTGCACGATCTCATCGATGGTCAAGACCAGCGAATAGCCGTCGACAGGAGGCTGCAGGGCATCGGCGATCGTCAAATCCCTCTGGCGGGCGTCGCGTAGAACAAATGTCCAACCGGGCGTCCCTTTAAGATAGGAATCGAACTTCATTTCCAAACCATCAAGCCCCTGGTTGTCGAGGCCGGCAAAGCCGATCACCTGGCTGGCCATCTTCGCATGGGGATAGGAACGCTTACTCTCCTTGAGAAAGTGGAGACCGCCGATATCCAGCGCCCGCACCTTCTCCATAACCTGCCAGTCAAGCTTGCGGGCAATCCAGACGAACTGCTTGGGCCGGTTTAGTCTCTCCAGGAGAAAACCTTCATCCAACCCCAGGGTCTCATGCAGCAAGCGGGCCGTGCGCGCCTTGTCTTTGACTTGAGGAGGAACGCCGTAAAGAGAAAAGGTGGCGACATTAACGGCCATCGGCCTCATGTTGCGGTCAAAGATATCGCCGCGCTTGGGTTCAAGCTCCACGTAATATGTCTGTTGTTTAGCCGCGAGCTTAAGCAAAAAAGCGGAACGGAAGAGATGGATCGAGACCAGCTGGATGAGGAAGAAAACAAGCAGCCCTAGAAAGACGACGAAGACGAGCGCGATTCGCGAAGATTTGATTTTTAAAAACACGTATACGGGCCAAAAGGGCCGGCAAAGGCAATAAGTTTAAAAATTTAAAAGACAAAAACTCTGGATCACTTAACCGTCTTGGCCTCGGCCTGGCTGGGTGCGAATATATTCTGCCTGGCCAGACGCTTCAGGAAGGAAAACGGCGCAAACCCCCTTTTCGTACCGGCAGCTACCCGCATCCCTTGAGCCCTGGAAGGCGCGACCCTGACCAACTTAAAGCTCTGCGCCATCTCGTATTGGTTATTATTGTTCATAAAAAGGCTCTTGTCCAGATTCGAGGGCGACTCGAGGCTTGTGAGCGTGAATTCCAAGGATGTCCGGCGGTCCCGCATGGACTCCAGCACATTTTCGGCACGCGTGATCCTGTACCCCAGCTTGACGATTTCCGTCTGCTGAAAAACATAAAGAAGGCTCAAGACCGTGACGATGGCGGTATAAAGGATGCAGCGTGATGTTCTCATGTGTCTCGGTGAAGTCTCCCGCGTCCTTCGGCGCGGATCAGGGGTCGCCTCATCATGAGGCATGCCGCGGGCGCCGCGGCGCGCCTCATTTGATCCTCTCGATGACCCTCATTCTTGCGCTGCGGCTGCGCGGATTACGGCCGATCTCCTCCGGAGTCGGCCGCATGATCTTTTTAAATACCGGACAGAACCGCTCCGTCCTCACTAATTCGCGAAAATTCTCTTTGACGATCCTGTCCTCAAGGGAATGGAACGAAATAACACAGATACGGCCGCCCTTGTTAAGGTAAAGCGCCGCTTTCTTGAGGGCCTCATCCAAAGAATCCAATTCCCTGTTGACGGCAATCCGCAGGGCCTGAAAGGTCCGCGTCGCCGGATGGATGCGTTGAAAATGGGATTTGTACGGCAAGGCCCGCAGGACGGCGTCTACCAGCTCCTTTGTCGATGTGATGGGGCCGTCCTGTCTGGCCCTGACGATGCTGCGGGCGATCCTGCGGGAGAATCTCTCTTCTCCAAACTTCCAAAGAATAGAGGCGATCTCTTCTTCTGTCAGATTGTTCAAGAGATCATACGCCGAGATAAAACCGCTGCGGTCCATGCGCATATCCAGAGGGCCTTCGGCCCTGATGCTGAAACCCCTGGCAGGATTATCCAGTTGAAAAGACGAGATGCCGAGATCGAACAGAAACGCATCGGCCCCTTCAATACCGAGCCGGTCCAGAATCCTGTCGATGTGACGGAAATCGTCATGGACAAAATCACAGTGCGGGCGGCTCTTTTGGAGGCGCTCTTTGGCCGCGGCGATGGATTCCTCGTCTTTGTCGATCATGATCAGCCGGCCGGACGGCTGCAGACGCGCGGCCAGGGCGGCGGCGTGTCCGCCCAAACCAAGGGTGGCATCCACGACAACCATGCCGTCCCTGGGGTGGATAAACCTCAGGACCTCTTCTTCCATCACCGGCTTATGAAGCGGCTCCTGCATGGCTTCATCGCCTCCTTCTGGACGAGCTTCTCTCTCCAACACGCCGACACATCCGCTGTGACGAGACCACATCATGGGGTCTCTCCAAGATACAAATCAGAAGAACAGTTTAAGGATCCGCGACACCGACATAAACCTAGGATTCAAAACGACGACGCCCGTCCTGCAGCCGAGGGCATCCATTTCCCTGGACCAGACGACACGCCCCAGGAGTTTCAAAGGACCGAAACCGTCGGGGATCTCCAGGGCGATCTCGAAGATCGTCCCTGGAAGAAAAACGCGGGATGTCGCAAGCCCCATCCCAGAACCGCTGACATCTTTGACAAACGCCTCAAGTCTCTCGCCGGTATTGACGTTCTTGACCTGCGTCTTGACGTTGAACAGGGAATTACGGTAAAAAATCCTGTTATCGCTGCTAGCAGCGGCTTCCATGCGGGAAACCATGGTTTGCGTCTTCATCGTCACGCCCTTTCGTGATAAACCTACTGGCTCTCGATCAACTTTTCCGCCGTCTCTTCAAATGAATCCAGGTTCGCCTGATAGAATTCGTTCCACGCTTCCTTAGCCCAGATCTCAACGCGGCTGGAGACGCCGATGATTACGGCGTCTTTCTTGATGCCGGCGAAATCTTTGAGATAACCCGGGATAAGGATCCTGCCTTGTTTGTCGGGAACGACCTCAATCGCGCCGGAAAAATACAAGCGGTTGAATTTCCGGGAATCCTGGCGCGTAAAAGGCAGCGCCTTGAACTTAGTCTCGACGGAACGCCACTCTTCTTCGGAAAACATAAACAAACATTTATCGAGACCGCGGGTCAAATAGAATTTCTCGACGAAGTGCGCCTTTGCCACCTCCCGGATGCGCGACGGAAGAATCAGCCGTCCTTTATTATCGATCCCATGAGCGTATTCGCCGTAAAACATATCTATCCTTGTTCGATCCTGTTAATGCGCGGTGCGTAAAAACTGAAGCTGAAGTAAATAGAAATATAAATGGATTTCCACTTTCCTCCACTCTCCTCCACTCGTAACCAAAGTATAGAAAAAATCCCCCACTTTGTCAAGAAATATTCAATTTAATTTTTTATAAAGTTATTATGTTACAAGATGTTGGATTGGAGGAACGAAGGATCCTCCCTGAGGAAAAAAACTGGATACGAAAGCTGGATGAGGTGTTTTTGAGGGGAACGTTTCAGAACGATGCGAACATCCGAGGCCTGGGACTCGAGGAAAGAATACCTCTGACCTGTTGAATATCTTTTTTGATCTGGCTTATGAGCCTGCCCGCATCCGGGAACCTGCGGTCCGGCCGGACCCTGCGCACAAAACGGACTTCCATCATCTTTCCGTAAACGTTGCGCCGGGTCCCGATCAGAAACGCTTCAATATGACGTTTATCTCTTGCGTAAAATGTCGGCCGCGTTCCCAGATAGACGGCCGCCGCATAGGCGCGGCCGCCGCATAAGACCCAGGCGGCATAGATCCCGTCCGGGACGAGGACTTCGTGTTCCGCCAGGATATTTGCCGTCGGAAAACCAAGAAGCCTGCCGCGGCCGTCTCCTTTGATCACGCGTCCCAGAAGCGCGACGGGGCGGCCGAGAAACTTTTGTGCCGCAACAAGATCCCCCCGGCGGATCTGGGAACGGACGGCGGTGCTGCTGACAACACCGCCGGAAATCCTGCGCGGTTTTATCACGTGAAGGGAAAAATCCATCCTGCGGCAAAAACGCCCGAGGTCATCCACGCTGCCCCGCGCCCCCCTGCCAAAAACAAAATCTTCGCCCACATAAAGAGAAACCATGCCCATGCGCCCAATCAGGATTTTCGCCACGAAATCCTTGGGGGACATGACAGCCAAAGACCTGTTGAAGTCCAAGACATAACAGGTATCGATCCCGGCCTCGGCCAAGTAATGCAGTTTATGCCGCAGGGACATCAGGTGGGGGGTTTTTTCATGACGGCGCACCAGGTGGGAAGGATGAAAAGAGAATGTCACGACCGCACTCTTCAGGCCGCGGGCGTGCGCCTCGGCAACGACACGGCCCAGGATATACTGGTGCCCGCGATGGACGCCGTCGAAGACGCCGACGGTAATGACTTTATCGCGCCGTGGCGCTGTCTGTCTGGAGCCCGGGCCAATCCCGTAAACGATCTTCATTGATCTCTCCGGTCGTGATCGCATCCTGGATATGAAAAGGACCGAGGGCCACGCGGCGGATCCGGGAAATCACGCCTCCGACACCCAGGACTTCGCCAATCTCCTCCCCCAGCCGCCTGATATAGGTCCCTTTAGAACACTTGACGAAAAAATCGATATCCGGCAATTTCATCTGGACGATCTGCAAATCGTAGATATGGATCGGCCTGGCCTTGCGCTCGACTTCAATGCCTCTGCGCGCCAGCTCATAAAGCCGGCGGCCTTTGTGCTTGATCGCGGAGACCATGGGCGGCACCTGCAGGCGGTCGCCGATGAATGATGCGAAAACGCGGCGGACATCTTCTTCGGTGATGTGCGAGGGGTCTTTTTGGGACAAGAGGCGACCCTCGGCATCCCCTGTCGACGTCACCTCGCCCAGATGCAGCGTCGCCTCATAGGCCTTGTCAAAATGGACAAACTTTGAAAAAAGCTTTGTGGCGCTGCCGACCAAAATCACAAGAATCCCTGTGGCGACGGGATCCAGGGTCCCGCTGTGCCCCACGCGCTTGGTATTGAGCTTGCGCCGTACCATGTCGACGACATCGTGCGACGTCACGCCTGACGGCTTGTCGATGACGAGGATGCCGTTCTTCATGGACACCGCCTGGCCGTCGCCGAGACGACCTTTGCGATAACGCCCTTGAGGGCGCCCCTCAATGTGCAGCCACTGGCCATCCTGTGGCCGCCGCCGCCGAAGCCGTGCGCCAGGGCATTGACGTCCACGCGCCCCCGCGAACGGAAATTCACGCGTACCTCCCGGCCCCGCTTGATCTCTTTAAAAAGAAGGGCCACCTCGACGCCGGCGACGGCCCGCGCAAAACGGATGATCTCGTCTGTCTGCTCCGATAGAACGGGATATTTTTTGCCGAGGGCCGCCGGCACCTGGACCCAGGCGACCTTACCGGTACGGTCACGGCGCATCCCCCGTACAACGCCAGCCAGGGCCTTGACGGTCTCGTAGGAAAAATTCTCATAGAGCCGCTGGTAGATACCGTAAACATCCACGCCAAACTCCAGAAGATGAGCGGCCACCCGGTGGGTTTCGGCGGAAGTAGAGGCATAGCGGAAAGACCCTGTATCGGCGAGGATGCCCGTGTAAAGCAGCACCGCCTCCTGCCTGTTGATCCTTACGCCCAACGCCTCAAAAAGCTGGTAGACCATCTCCGATGCGCACGACGCCTTTGGATTCACCCAGTTTATGCTTCCGAAACGAACATTGCTGATATGATGGTCGATATTGATGAGCGGCTTATCCTCCCGGATGGATCTCGAAAGCTTTCCGATGCGCGACGCATCGGAACAATCCACAAGGACCGCGGCGTCGTAGGAAGGGAAAACGGTCCCGTGTCTGATCGTCCGGATGCCCGGCAGAAAAAGATACTCCGCCGGCACCCGGTCGTCGTTGACAACGTAAACGGTTTTTCCCATCCGCCGCAGGAGGCTGGCGACGGCGAGCTCAGACCCCAAGGCATCCCCTTCAAGGTGGATATGGGCCGAGACGACAAAAACCTTAAGATTCTTTTTCTTTAGTTCTGCGATGAGTTTTTTGGGGACCACGGGCTTTTTTCCTCGGTTGGGCGGTTTGCTGTTCCAGTTGTTTGATCTCCTGCAGCTGCTGCTCGATCATGATGCTGTATTCCGAAGAGTGATCGGCCTTGAAGGCGATCTCGGGCACAAACCTCAGGTTCAATTCCTGCCCCAAGGCACGGCGGATATAACCGCTGGCATGCTCGAGACCCTTCAAGGTCTCCTCCCACTGCTCCGGGCTGCCGTAGACGCTGAAATAAATACGCGCAAAACTTAAATCAGGTGTCACCTCGACGCGCGTGATCGTGGTGAATCCCAGGCGGGGATCTCGTATCTCCTCCTGGATCATGGTGCTGACGATCTTCTTGATCTCCCCGGCCACCTTGTCTTTTCTGCTCATGTTACTGAACCTCCGATAAATAATGGGCCATTTGGCTGCGACGATTTTGGTGCGAGACAAGAAGCGAGGACGCCGGTGTAGTCGCAGCACTACGCCAAGGACGAACGACGCCGTCGCAGCCCAAAAGCGACCAGCCCAGAAAGGGCGGACCTCCGCACTCCATTTCAAGGAGGGTCCAGCCCCGAGGGGGAGGCCCATCTTTGGCCTGCTGTTGCGTTGCTCTCCTTCGACAAGCTCAGGATTCGCCCTGAGCAAGCGAAGCGCGTCGAAGGGCTCCTCCTCGGCGTGTCGCAGAGGACACGCCTTCGTCGTCGCGCCTTCCATCCGTCCCAAATCTGGGCCTCCAAATGTGTCCATTATTTATCGGAGGCTCAGTAAAACTCCGTTTCATAGTTGAGAATGATGCATTCGTGATATTGCTCGCAACATCTGACGACACGCGCCAAGACCGCGTCTACCACGGGACGGCTGACGCCCACGTGGGCCACGGCGAGCTGCGCCTGCTGCCAGATGTCCTGGTCTCCGGTCTCGGCGACGGAAATACTGGAGCCCCCGCCGCAGGCCGTGGGGCGACATCCCTATTCCTCAGGTGACAAAGGGATTGAAATCCTTTGCCAGACGGCTTTTGAGACGCAACAGGGCCCTGCGCTTTTCCTTGAGAGAATGACTCGCCGGAATGCTCAAGGACATGGTCAGGAGGCCGACAATCATAAACGCGCCACCATCTTCTTGGCCAGGGCGAGCTCCTCGTTTTTTCCTTCGAGCTTCCCGTCCACCTTTGCGTAAAGGATAGCCGTCAGGATCTTCTTGAAATGCGGCCCCGGCCTGGATCCCAGAAGCGCCAGATCCTCCCCGCGCACGTGCAGCCGCGTGCCGTGATGGACAACAAGATAATCCCGGATCCGGTCTTTAACCCGTTTCTTCGCGCTCAAGGCATAGACCAGAACGACAACCTCATAAGCCAGCGGTTCCAAGAGACGATAAGCCTCGCTCGGCCTAAGATCCTGTTTCGCCAACCGGCGCTCCAAAATAGCGGCGTTCTTTCTATAGGACAGGACCCTGCGGCTCTCGCCCTTGTGAAAAGCAAACGCCAGCATCGTCTCTTTGAGGCACCTCAATGTCAAGCCCTCAAAAAAGAGACACATCAACATCACATAGGTATCAAGAGACCTTTTATGGGCCGCATGCGCGGCGAACCAGCGTGCCGCCTTCTGCGTCCTTGTGTACGCCGCATTCCAGCCCTCCCGATACACCAGCCCCGACGATATAAAAGAATATCCGCAAAGCCCCCAAAGCCGCTTAAGGACAGGCACCGGCCGGCGTTCTTTGAAGATCAAGACCAGTTCATCGCGCAGACGGTGCTTCTGGACGCAAAAAAGCATCCGGCGCGTCATGGCCTGGCGGATCCACAAAAGAGTGCGGGGCTCCAAGCGAAACGAAAATCTCTTCTCAAAGCGCAGCGCCCGCAGGATCCTCGTTGGATCATCGATAAAACTCAACGGATGCATGGCGCGGATCGTTTTGCTCTCTAAATCCCGCCGGCCGCCGTAAAAATCGAAAACCTCGCCGTAACAATGCCGGTTGATGCCGATGGCCATGGCATTGATGGTAAAATCCCGCCGAAAAAGATCATCCTTAATCCCGCCTTTCGAAACACACGGCAGTGCGGCGGGCTTCTCGTAAATCTCTTTTCTCGCTGAAGCGATATCCGCCTTGAAACCCTCTAATCCGTGCAGGGTCGCCGTTCCAAAACGGCCGTGCGCGACGACTTTAAGTGAGAGCCGGCGGCCGCACTCTTGGGCAAAACGGATGCCGTCGCCTTCGACAACAAGATCGATATCGAAATGACCGCTGCCCAGCAGAAGATCCCTGACAAAACCGCCGACAAGATAAGCCTGGAGCCCCATCTCATCCGCCAGGATCCCCGCGTGACGAATGAACTCGGCCATGGGCTGAGGCAATTGTTTAAGCTTCTGGGAAAACATGCGGCCCTCTTTTTGGAAACTCTAAATCCTAAACAAACCCGAATACACAAACTCAAAAATTCGACATAAACCTGCTGTTTTTCCTTTTTGGATTTTTGTGTTTGGAGCTTGTTTAGAGTTCAGGGTTTCGTGTTTAGAGTTTTTACTATCCCCTCGGATGGTACATCTTGTGGATCGACCTCAGCCGGTCCTTGTTGACGTGGGTATAGATCTGCGTCGTCGAAATGTTCGCATGCCCCAGCATCTCCTGGACGGAGCGCAGGTCCGCCCCCCGCTCCAAAAGGTGTGTGGCAAATGAATGCCTCAGGATATGCGGCCGGATGGGCTTTTTGATGCGCGCCTTCCTGGCATACCCTTTGATCAATTTCCAAAGCGACACTCGCGAGATCCGCCTGCCTGAACGGTTCAGGAAAAGTTCCTGAGCGCCGCTCTTGACCAGCCGCGGCCTCACCTTTTCCAGATAGCGCGCCACCGAAGCCACAGCTTTTGTCCCCAGGGGGACGATCCTTTCTTTTTTTCCTTTTCCCAGGCAACGCACGAAGCCGACATCCGCGTTAAGGTCCGTCAGACGAAGGCCGGCCACCTCCGAAACCCTCATCCCCGTCGCATACATCACCTCCAGGATGGCCCGGTCCCTGACTCCCTGCGGCGTGTTGAGGTCCGGGGCTTCGATGAGGCGCTCGACCTCGTCGAGGTTCAGGACATCGGGGATCTTCTTCCAAAGCTTCGGGGAATCGATATAGCTGGAGACGTCGCTCTTGATCAGCTTCTCCCGTGCCAGGAAACGATAGAACATGCGCAGGGCGGCCAGGGCGCGCGAGATCGAATTCACGGAAAGGCCCTTGTCTTTCTGATGAAGCATGAAATCGCGGATGTCTTCGCGGGAGGAAGCGGAGATGCTCTTTTTTGAGACAGCTTCCAGAAAACCGGTGTAATCCTTGAGATCGCCGCGATAGGCCAGGATCGTATTCTTCGATAGCCCGCGCTCAACGCTCAGGTAGTCCAAAAAAAGCTCAATATGTTTGTCCATGGCCGGGCCTATTTCAAACGTCTCGGTATTGCCTGTCTTCGACTAAAAGGTATTTCGGTAACGGTAACGATGCCCGTATCGTCGTTCGGCAACGTTGTTCGTGAAAAACATTATGAGTTGACTCGCCTTTCTCGTCTTCGACCGTAACCCGACAACCTAACCCAAACGGGTCTCGTAACCGTTGCCGCCTTCCCAAATCCATTTTAACAAATTCTCTCCTGGATCATGCCAATTCACGGCCGATGGTCGTCTGCGGGCCGTGGCCGGGATACACGATCGTCTCGGCCGCGAGCCGGCTCAAACGCACCAAGGATTCCTCGATCTTACGGCTGCTGGCCCCGGGATAATCCGTCCTTCCGATACCGTTGCGGAAAAGCGTATCCCCCGAAAACAGGACACCGTGCCCGAAAAGACACATAGATCCCTGCGTGTGTCCCGGCGTATGGATCACGGTAAACCTCAACTCATCCAATGTCACTTTATCGCCGTCGCGCAAAAGATGCGCCGGCGCGACGGGCTCAAAAGTACCGAAAAAAATCGTCGTTATGTTCTTCGCCGGATCCGACACAATCTCCAGATCTTCCTCGTGAATATAAACAGGGAGCCCCAAGGCGGCATCCGCCTTGATATGGTCGATATGGCCGTGGGTATTCACGATGAAACGGGCCTCAAGACCATTGTCTTCAAGGCAACGCCTGATCTTGTCGGCGTCATCTCCGGGATCGATCACAAAAGCGCGGCCGCGGCTGTTTGACACGATGTAACAGTTCGCCTTCAGCTCGCCGACAACAACGGGAAAAACCTTCATGATGGATCAGGCTTGAGATATGTCTTCATCTTCGTCGAGTCGAATTCCCTGTTGACGCAGCTCAAGATCCTCTCGGCCGTATAGCGGAAACGGCGCGCCTCCTCCGTCGACAACCCGGGCTTCGACTGGATCTGCTTCTGAAGGGCCTGCGTCTGCTTGGCATAAACGGACAACGCGGCGGCCTGATCGTCCTTCAAGTACGTCATCATCTTCTCGAGATTGATGAGCGACTGATTGACGCATTCCAGGACTTTCTTGTCCGATGCCCTGTCGTTGAGCGCCGTCACCAGTTCCTGGTTCCACGACTTCCAATACGCGAAATACTGCTTGTACATCACACTGTTCGGAAACGGATGGGCGCCATAATCCCTCGGTGAGACGATCATGACCTCATTGGAGGTCTGCGTCTTGCGTTTGCGCGTGAATTTCTTGCGCAGGGTCTCGCAGCCGGAAGCCTGCAGGATAAACATCAACACCAGACATGCCGTCATACACCTGTATCCTCGTCTCATTTTTTCTCTCCTGTCATGTGATAAAACGCCTGTTCGTCAAGAATGGGGACATGGAGTTTCCGGGCCTGGTCGTATTTCGAGCCCGGGTCTTCCCCGACGACGACAAAACTTGTTTTTTTGCTGACGGATGACGTGACCGTACCCCCCAGGGACGTCACGAGTTCTTCGGCATCGCGGCGCGCCAGACGTTTCAATTCGCCCGTGAAGACGAACGTCTTGCCGGCCAGCGCCGTCGACCTCTGTCTGGAAGGTTCTTTCATGTTCAGGCCCGCCTGCCGGAGCTTGCCGATCAGGACAGATGTCTCTTTTCTATGGAAAAAATCATGGACGGACGAAGCGATCGCCTCCCCCACTTCATGGATATTGAGAAGATCATCAAGGGTCGCTTCTGCAAGGCGGTCCATGGTGCCGAATGTCCGCGCCAGGACCTCCGCGGCCTTCTCCCCCACATGCCGAATACCCAAACCGAAAAGGAGCCTGGAGAGCGGCCTGGTCTTGCTCTGCTGGATCCCCTCATAGAGATTTTGCGCTTTTTTCTCCTTAAAAAGCTCCAACTTCAAAAAATCGTTTTTTGTCAGATGATAGATATCGGAAAAATCCCTAACGAGCTTTTGACGCACCAATTGCTGGACGACAGCCTCCCCCATGCCCTCGATGTCCATGGCGGCACGGGACGCAAAATGGATGAGGCGGCGCTCCACCTGCGCCGGACACAAAGGGTTGACGCAGCGATAAGCCACCTCTTCTTCTTTCTCCTTGATGACGGCGGCGCCGCAGGAAGGGCACTTGACCGGAAGATAAGAACTTTTCTTTGCGCCCGTATGCGCCTGCGCAACGACTTTGACGACCTTCGGGATAACATCGCCGGCGCGCTCCAAAAGCACCCGGTCGCCTTCACGGACCCCGAGGCGCACGATCTCGTCGAAATTATGCAGGGTGGCGTTGCTGATGGTGACGCCGGCGCAAGCGACAGGTTCCAGCTCGGCCACAGGCGTCAGGACGCCCGTCCGGCCGACGCTGACGGCGATGCGCCTGATTGTCGTCGTCGCCTGCTGGGCGGGAAATTTATAGGCCATGGCCCAGCGCGGGCTCTTCAAGGTCTCGCCGAGCCGCTGCTGCTGGTCCAGGGCATTAACCTTGATCACAATGCCGTCAATCTCATAATCCAGGGTATTGCGCCTCTCCTGCCACTTGCGGCAAAAATCCAAGACCTCTTCGATGTCCGCGCAGACCCTCGACTGCGGATTGACCGGCACGCCCCAGGACCGCACCTTGTCGATAAAATCTTTCTGGGAAACAAACGTCCCCGGCGCGCAATCTCCAAGGGAGTGCGCATAAAACAGGAGCCTGCGCCCGGAAACGATCTTCGGGTCAAGGGTCTTGAGCGTCCCCGCCGTGGCATTCCTGGGATTGGCAAACAGAGGCAGCTCGTTATCCTTGCGCTCGCTGTTCATCTCCAGGAAATCCTTGCGGGACATAAACGCCTCCCCGCGGACTTCGATCAGAGATTTTGGGCCGTCCCTGAGGACGAGCGGGATGGCGCGGATCGTCTTGATGTTCGACGTCACATCCTCCCCGTTCTCGCCGTCCCCGCGCAAAGCCCCGATCGCCAGGACACCGTTCTCATAGGTCAGATTCACGCTGACGCCGTCAATCTTGAGCTCTGCCAGAAATTCGACTTTTGCCTCGTTCCCGAGAGCTTTGGCGGCGCGCTGGCGCCACTCCATGATTTCATCGAACGTATAGGCGTTGTCCAGGGAATACATCTTCCTGCGGTGCCGGACGGTCGCAAAACCGGGCACAGGCTCGCCGCCGACGCGCCGGGTCGGGGAATCCGGGGTCGCCCACTGGGGATGTTTTGCCTCCAACGCTCCCAGCCGCTTAAGCAGGTCGTCGTATTCCTTGTCGGATATTTCCGGCTGGTCGAGCACATAGTATTGATACTCGTAGCGCCGGATGTCCTGACGCAGCTTTTCAATTTCTCTTTTGGCTTCCATAAAAAAAATTACCTGCCGACGTAAAGACGGCTGGCCAGGGTCTGCGGAAGGCCGGCCGCGGCAATCTTGTCTGCCGCCCTCCTTACATCGTAATCCAGCCGCCGGAATTCAAGCGTGCAGTCGGCGTCGTCAAAAACACAAAAGCAAGCCCTGGGGTCTCCATCACGCGGCTGGCCGACGCTGCCGACATTGACGATATAGCGCTTCTGTTTTTCGAGTTTCCTTTTGCCTGACGCAGGGATATCGACCACGCCATCAGAGGTCTCGGCAAAAACCCCGGGCTGATGGAGATGTCCGACAAAACAGATCTCCTTGCTCAAGGCATAAAAGGTCTTGGCGGCGCAGTGCCGGTCCGTCATATAATCGAAGGCTTCGGGATGGTCCAGCGTCCCGTGCACAAGGCAAAAATCGCCTTCCTGCTGCACAAACGGCAGGCCGCGTAAAAAAATCCTTTCCGCCGACGAAAGCCGGGCCTGCGTCCATGCAACGGCGGCCGCGGCCGCTTCGTTGAAATAATCGGTTGTCAAATCCCCTGAAGCAGCCCGGTCATGGTTACCGCATACCATGACGGCGCCTAGCGATGTCAAAAGCCGTATGCAGGCCGACGGATCGGCGCCGTAACCGACGATGTCTCCGACAAAAAAATACCGGCTGATATCCGCGCCTGCCAGGCAGTCCAGGACAGCTTTAAAAGCCTCGAGATTCGAGTGGACGTCGGAAAATATCGCATAACGCATATCTCAAAACCTTATCTCAAAGGTCTTGAACTCGCCCGTGGCAGGCTGCCAATCAATTGTCTTGTCGGATATGTAGCCGGAAAGATGGTCCTCAATATGACTTAAGAAATCTCCAAGCAGGCCTTCGTCCGCTTCGGCAACGATCTCCACGTCGCCGGAGCTTAAATTCCTGACCCAGCCGGTTATGTGCGATGACTGCGCCAGGGACCTGGCCGTATAGCGGAAGCCAACCCCCTGAACCTGGCCGCGAAATATGACATGCAGCCGCTTTGTCATGATATCGGAAAAAGTGTTAAGGCGCCGGAGCCGAATCGGCCTGCTCGGCTTATCCTCTTCGAGGAGGCTTACGCACTCGGCTCGCGACGGCCTCACAAGTACTCGACAAATTTTTCCTTGTCGGAAAAATACACCGAGGTGTCGGGCACTGGAATTCACGATGCAAGACGGCAGAGTCTTGCAGTGAATTCCGTACTCCGACAAATTTTTCTTTATCAGAAATACACTAAGGTGTCGGGCACTTTCGCTCACTACGGCCCTTGTCGGGCCGTGGCGCTTACGCGCCTAACGCTCGCTCAAGTACTCCGACAAATTTTTCTTTATCAGAAAAATTTGTCGGGGAGGTGGGATTTGAACCCACGACCTTTTGGTCCCGAACCAAACGCGCTAGCCAAGCTGCGCTACTCCCCGGAAATCCTAACTTTAATCGGTGTAATCTCTTGCGAAAATCTGTATCATCAAGACCGTTGAAGCCTTTTTTCAACGGCCTCAAATTAAAATATTTTAACACAAAGGATGGTCGCTGACAATGGCAGCGACCACGCGCGCCCTAACCCTCTTTCCTGCCGCTGTCAAGACTCATCCGAGCCATCATATCAACCTCGATATTGATCTGAGAGCCCGACATCTTCCTGCCCAGAGTCGTTGCCACGGCCGTGTGGGGAATGAGAGAAACAGAAAAACACCCCCCTCTCTTTCCCGAAACAGTCAAACTAACGCCGTCCACAGCCACAGACCCCCTCAAGAAGAGGTATTTCAACAACGAAGGCGGGACGGCGATCCAAAGGGTCTTCTGTCCGGCCGCCGCCCTTCTGGACCTGATGACGCCTATCCCGTCCACATGGCCGCTGACGATATGTCCTCCCATCCTGTCCTGGGCCTTCATGGCGCGCTCAAGATTGACGCGCATGCCGGGTCGCGCGGCTCTCAGCGTCGAGAGACCGGCAGTCTGCGGCATAACGTCAAAAAGGAGCCGGCCGGGACCTGTCTCGACGACAGTCAGGCAGACACCGTCGACGCTCACGCTGTCTCCAACCTTGGTGTCCTGCCGGACCAAGGCGGCCTCGACGCCCAGACGGACGCATCCGCCCTTCTTTTGGACGCGAACGATAGTCCCGATCTCTTCTATGATCCCGGTAAACATGATATTTTAGGAATAAACCAGGTCGCCCTCGATAAAAAAATCCCTGCCTATCCTCTGCATCGTCATCTGTTTGACGCTTACGGCTTTTTGAGGCGCATCTACCCCGCGTCCGCCAATGGCCCCTAAGGCCTGCCGCCCGCCGATGATCATGGGGGCGGTATAAAAGATGATCTTATCCGCAAGGCGCTCATCCAGGAAGGCACCTGTCAGAGCTGCTCCGCCTTCAACAAGGAGATGCCGGATCTCCATGGCATGCAACTGCCTCAGAAGATCATTCAACTCAACGCCTTCGCCGCCTCTTTTCGTATGAAGGATCGTGACGCCGCGCGCCGAAAGCATCTTTTCTTTGGCCTTATTGTGCGTGGCCGTCGCAACAACCACAGGCTGGCGCGTCTTCAGCAGCCGGGCCGACAACGGCAACCTCAAAGCTGTATCCGCGATGACTTTGGTAAGGCGGTGGCCGCCATCAGCTTCAAGACCGGGATCGTCTTTTAAAACCGTCCCGATACCGACCATGATGGCATCGTAATATCTCCTCATGTGGTGCGCATGCCGGCGCGCGGCGGCGCCGGTGATCCACTGCGAGCGGCCGCTCCGGGTGGCGATCTTGCCGTCAAGGGATGCGGCGACTTTTAGGGTCACGAGCGGCTTGTGACGGCGCATCGCACAGAAAAAAGGCTCGTTCAAACGCACGACCTTTTTTTCCTGAATCCCAACGGTCACGCGGATGCCATGCCGGCGCAAAAGACGGACGCTTTTTCCGCAGGTCAGGGGATTAGGGTCCCTCGAACCGATATAGACCTCCCGGATACCCGCGGAGATAACAGCGTCAACGCAGGGACCTGTCCGGCCGAAATGAAAACACGGTTCAAAAGTGCAGAATAAGGCGGCGCCGCACGCCTTCCCTGCAGCCTCCTTCAACGCCAAGACCTCCGCATGGGGACCTCCGGCCTTGTGGTGGAAACCTTCGCCGACAATTTTGCCGTTTTTAACGATCACGGCACCGACAAGGGGATTCGGGAATGTTTTTCCCCTGCCACGGGCCGCAAGTTCCAGCGCCCGGCGCATATACGCCTCTATGGCTTGAGCCTGCATTTGGCCTCTTTCAGCTTCTCCACATAAGCATACGGAAGGTGCACGCGCCCGATCTTGGCTTCGCTCTTCGCCTCCCCGTGGCAATCCGAGCCGCCGGTCACCAAAAGACCGAATTTTTCCGCCATCTTCTCGAATTCGTTGCGCTGGGACTCGGTATGCTCCGAATAATAAGCCTCAATCCCCATGATCCCGTCTTTGACAAAATCTTCGATAACAATATTGGAGGGCAAGAGATACGGGTGGGCCAGGACCGGAATACCGCCCACACGCCTGATCCACTGGATGGCTTCTTTAGGCGTCATCTTGAACTTCGCCACATAAGCCGGCCCTTTGTCGCCGATGAACCTCACAAAAGCCTCGCCCGTCGTCGCCACATACCCTTTGTTCACGAGCACGCGCGCTACATGCAGGCGTCCCACGCTTCCCGGCTCCGCCAAATTGAAGATCTCCTGGGGATCCACGGGCATATGCAGATGTTGAAGTTTGCGGCACATCTCGTGGATACGGCGGACCCGCACATCCTGCATCTTTTTAAGCATGGCCAAAAACGGCTTGTGCGTATCATCGATGAGATACCCCAGGACATGGACCTCAACGCCGTCGCGTTCCGCCGTCATCTCGATCCCTGAGAGGACTTCCAGCCGGCCCCCGGCCGCCCGGATCGCCGGAGCGATGCCGGATATATTATCGTGGTCGGTGATGGCAATACAGGAGAGGTCCGCCCCGATAGCTTCTTCGACAAGCCGCTCGGGAGAATACGTACCGTCTGAAAAATGGGTGTGGATGTGAAGATCGGCAAATCTCATCATGAGACCATGGTTTGAGGAAGGCCCGGCCTCAAGGGGCCGGACGGGGATTGACCCTTATTTTTCGGGCGCAGCGGCCCCTTTGGTCTTGTTGATCTTGTCCAGGATGCCGTTGACGAATTTTCCGGATTCCAGGTCGCCGAACTTCTTGGCAAGATCGACCGCCTCATTGATGGCCACTTTGGGAGGGATATCGGGCCTGAAAAGCAGTTCAAAAGTCGCCAGCCGCAGGACATTCCTGTCGACGGTCGCCATGCGCTCGATCTGCCAGTTGGTGGCGCATTCCGATATCTTACCGTCCAACTCGGCCAAGTGGGAGCTGATATCACGGCTCAGCGCCGCGGCGAACGTCTTAACAGAAAGATCCTCGTCTGCTGCATTCATAGCAAAAAAATCATCCGCCAGATCGGTAGCGGTCACGCCGCTGACGTCGGCCTGGTACAAAAGTTGCAGCACCAACTCCCTGGCTTTTGTGCGCTTGCGCATCGGAAAAATAACTCCTCGGGAAAATCCGCCAAAGCGATGTCTATATTATATCCAGCAGATTCACCATTTCAATAGCATTTAATGCCGCGTCCTTGCCCTTGTTGCCGCCCTTGGTGCCGGCACGCTCAATCGCCTGTTCCATCGTATCGGCGGTGATGACACCGAAGATGACGGGGACCCCCGTCTGCATGGAGACCGATGCGATACCCTTGGCGGCCTCGGAAGCGATGAAATCGAAGTGCGGCGTGTCTCCGCGGATGACTGTCCCCAGGCAGACAACGGCATCGAACTTCTTCGATTTAGCCACGTGCATGGCAACCGTCGGGATCTCAAAAGCCCCCGGCACCCAGTAGATCTCGACATCCGCTTCTTTGGCGCCGTGCCTTTTAAGGGTATCACAACACCCTTCCAGAAGCGCCTTCGTCACAAAATCGTTAAACCGCGAAACCACGACGCCGAACTTCTTGGCCTTGACCACCAGGCTTCCTTCGTTCACTTTGTACATATTTACCCTCTCTTTCTTTAACCTTGCTCCAACTTTGCCCCTCGCGTTTACATCTTGAAAATATTTATCTTCATCCAGCCTCACCAAAGGTTCGGCGGGAAGATAAATATTTTCAAGAGACGCTTCGGGATAATCTTGCCAGGGGCAAGATTAGGCCCTCCGCTATGCGGTATTACGGAGGCCTATCCTTTGTGGATTAATCCAGCCAATGCCCCAGCTTCTCCTTTTTCGTCTCGAGATATTTCCTGTTCGTTTCGGACCGTTCCGTATGGATCGGCACGCGCTCGACGATATGGAGCCCGTACCCTTCCAGGCCGACGATCTTGCGCGGATTGTTCGTCAAAAGCCGTATCTTCCTGGCCCCCAGATCGGAAAGAATCTGGGCGCCGATTCCATAATCGCGCAAATCAGGCGCAAACCCCAGGGCCTCATTGGCCTCTACCGTATCCAGTCCGCTATCCTGAAGCGCATAGGCCTTTAATTTATTGGCCAAACCGATGCCGCGGCCTTCCTGTTTCATATACAGGATGATACCCCTCTTTTCGGCCGAGACAAGCTGCATCGCTTTTTTGAGCTGCGCCCCGCAGTCACAGCGCAGAGAACCAAAAACGTCGCCGGTGAGACATTCCGAATGGACCCGCACAAGGACGGCGGCATCGTCCTTTGTGCCGCCCTCCAGCCCCATGCACAAGGCCAAGTGATGCGTCTGGTCCAGGAGAGATTCGTAAAGGATCATCTGGAACAAGCCGTAAGGCGTCGGGAGCTTTGTGGCGGCGACCTTCTTGATGAAGACTTCTTTTTTTCGCCGATATTCGATCAGGTTCTCGATCGAACAGATCTTGAGTCCGTGTTTCTTTGAGAATGCCAAAAGGTCCGGCAGGCGCGCCATGGTGCCGTC
Organism: uncultured Planctomycetia bacterium; assembly: GCA_964471325.1. Classification (GTDB taxonomy): domain Bacteria; phylum Omnitrophota; class Gorgyraeia; order Velamenicoccales; family Velamenicoccaceae; genus Velamenicoccus. The sequence continues at coordinate 14,549 of CAYYFL010000013.1, read as the reverse complement.
TTCATTCATGATCTCGCAGATGACGCCTGCCGGATACAATCCCGCCAGCCTTGCCAGGTCAACGGAAGCCTCGGTATGGCCGGCGCGGACCAAAACTCCGCCTGCGCGCGCGCGCAGGGGAAAAAGATGGCCCGGCTTGATGAAATCCGGAGGCTTGGCAACGGGCGAAATAAGCCTGGCGATCGTATGGGCGCGGTCGTGGGCGGAGATACCCGTCGTCACACCCTCGCGTGCATCAACGGAAACCATCCATGCCGTCGCATACGGATCTCGCTGAGGCGCCTTTTCTTTCGTGAAAACCATCGGAAAGATCTCAAGCGCATTCAGCCGCTCTTCTTCCATGGGCATGCATACCAGGCCGCGGCCGTGCTTGGTCATGAAATTAATATGCTCAGACTTCGCAAACTCCGCGGCCATGACAAGATCGCCCTCGTTCTCGCGATCTTCGTCGTCAACCACGATGACCATCTTTCCCTGTTTCAAATCTTCCAGAATCTCTTCAATAGTATTCAGACTCATCGTTCACCATCTGTGTAATCTGGTTTTTCTGGGGCCCCGCGGGTGAAAACCCGTGGAATTCTGACCAAGGGATTAATCTGTGTCATCGACAGCCTCGCAGAGGCCGAAAAAAATCCCGAAGCCAAAAACAGACTTCGGGATAGAAGACAAAAACCTGATAACCGATTGTCCTGATCTTCTCTCGTCTAGGCTTTACTATTGGCCCAAGAATTTCACTTGGTCTGCCTCGCCGCAGTTTCAGCGGCGGGCTCGCAGGCTTATCCCGCCAGAAAACTCTGCAGAACGTTTCTGACGGGACTCACTGCCAGCCGGGAGTTTCACCCTTGTCCACCGACGCTTCTGCGGTGGATCATCCCGAAGATCGTTTAATAAATATATCATTTTACGCCAAATTGTCAAGCGGTTCGTTTCGGTGTATAATGGAGCTCGATCTAACCGAAAACCACGCGTCCATGACCGAAAAGACCATTGCCAAAATTCTAAGACACAGGCATCTGACGCTTGCCGTGGCTGAATCCTGCACCGGAGGACTGATCGCCTCCAGGCTTACGGACATCCCCGGGAGCTCTGACTATTTTCTCGCCGGTATCGTGGCCTATGCCAACGAAGCCAAGATCAAGATATTAGGGATTGACCACGAAACAATCAGGAAATTCGGCGCAGTCTCACGTCAAACTGCCATGGCCATGGCCCAAAATATCCGCCATCTTTTCGGCGCCCACATCGGCCTGGCCGTAACGGGTATCGCCGGTCCCGGCGGCGGGTCAACAGCCAAGCCTGTTGGGACGGTTTTCATCTCTGTCAGCCTGGGCCGCCGCACATATTTCAAAAAATACCAGTTCCATGGCACCCGTCTTGAGATTAAAAAACTCGCCAAAAACGCCGCCCTTGGGCTCCTAAAAGAATGTCTCAGTTGAAACGCCTCTTCATCGCGGTCGAACTCCCTGAAGAGATCAAGGAATATCTCAGCAGCGCCGTCCGGACGCTTCAGGAAACAGGCGCGGATGCCAAATGGGTGGAACCCAAAAACATCCATTTGACCTTGAAATTCCTCGGGGCAACCCCGGCGGAGACGATCCCGGCCATCCGCAGGGCCATGACGGCCGTCACGGATAACGCACGCGCCGTGCCGGCATCCCTGGAGACATTCGGAGGCTTCCCTTCTCTTGCGGCGCCGCGAGTCTTGTGGGTCTCGCTTACCGATAAAGAAAAACGTCTGGAGCACATCGTTCGGGAGCTGGAAGACTCTCTGTCGGCCGTCGGATTTGCCAAAGAAGACAGACCCTTCAAGGCCCATATCACCCTGGCCAGGCTGCGCTCCTCCCGCAACCGCCTGAGCCTGACCGAGGCTGCCCGGAAATTCCAGGCGGTCCTGGAACATCCCGTTTTCAGCCTGGACAACATGACCCTGTTTGAAAGCGTTCTAAGCCCCAAAGGCCCCGCCTATTCTATCATCGAACAAATCAAGCTTAATACTTAAACAAATAACCAATAACTCTCTCCCGCAGGCAATAACCAAGGAATGCCCAAGTTCCAATGACCAAACAAAAGTTTCTGTTTGGTCATTGGATAGTGGAATCCCCCGGGCTCGCCCTGGCCAGGGCCGAAGCCGGAGATTCCTGCCGAGGGATTGAGAATTATTTGGTTATTGCTCGGTGATTGGTTCTTGGGATTTGGTTAGACGAGGCAGAAGGCTATTCTAAAAAAGAGAGGATTTCGGATTTCGAACAAAGCACAAACTTGATGTACATGCCGGAGAGGAATTTCAGGTCGGACTCGGCGATGAAATCTTCCGGATTGGTTGTAGCCACGACCAGCATGTTATTCTCCACCCGGATCGGAAAAACGCAATATTTTCTCAAGGCGTCCATCGGAACACAGGAAACAGCCTCCGGAGAGATATCCTGTTCCACCAGACGCACATACGGTATGTTGTACTGTAAAGATAGCCCTTCCATCAAGTCCGACTCGGCGATATAGCCTTTATCGATCAATATCTCCCCCAGGGATTTCATGGAATTCCTCTGCTCGTCCATGGCCGAGTGAAGCTGGTCGAAAGTGATCAGCCTGCGGCCGATCAAAAACTCGCCCAAACGGGAACCATATTGGCGGGCAAGCGCGCTGTCGAGTTTCTCTTTTGTGGTAAAACCCAAATCAACAATGATCTCCCCCAAAAGTTTTTTTTCGCGCCTCTGGGTCTCCAGGGCTTCCAAAAGCTGGCTCTCGGTCAACAAACCGTTTTCAACAAGAAGGTCGCCTAATTTTCTTGGGATTTTTGCCATAGATAAGCTACTCCAACGCAAGCACGCGGTCTACTTCGTCCTGGGTCGTCAACCCCTGCGCAATAAGCGGTTCAATTGATCTGGAAAATGAAATCATCCCCTGTTCCAGGGCAGCCGTCTTCAACTCATTCGACGAGGCCTTTTGAAGGATCAGCTGACGCAAGGGCTCGTTGATACGCAACACCTCAAAGATCCCGGTGCGCCTCTTGTAGCCGGTATTGGCACACTGCACGCATCCTTTTCCCTTGCAGATCTTGCACACCAGTCTCACCAGACGCTGTGTCACGACACCCGTCAGGGCTGTCGCCAGGAAGAAAGATTCGACCCCCATATCCAGGAGGCGCACGATCGTATTGACGGCATCGCGGGCATGCAATGTCGAAAAAATCAGCGAACCCGCCAAGGCCGCCTGAAGCGCCGTGCGCACGGTCTCAACGTCCCGGATCTCGCCGACAGCGATGATATTCGGGTCTTGGCGCATGATGGCGCGCAGCCCCGAAACAAACGTCATGCCAAACTCATGGTCCACCTGGATCTGGTTGACCCCCAGGAACTTCACCTCCACGGGATCTTCGATCGTACAGATGTTCTTTTCGCGCGTGTAGATATGCTTCAGGATCGAATACAAAGTCGTCGTCTTGCCGGAACCTGTCGGACCACTGATCACGACAAATCCTTCAGGCTTGTAAATCATGTCGTCGAGGCTCTGCTGAATCTCATGGGGCATTCCCAAGTCATCCAAATTCATGCAATATTTGTTGCGGTCCATGAGCCTCATGACGATCTTTTCGCCCAGGATGGTCGGCATGGTCGCCACCCTGATGTCGTATTCCACATTTTCAAACAGGAACGAAAATCTGCCGTCCTGTTCCCGACGCCTCTTGGTGGGGTCCATCATCGCCATGATCTTAATGGCGTTGATCAAAGATCCCAGCCGGGTCTTCTCGTGGCTGATGCGTTCAGCGTCTTTTAAAATACCATCGACCCTGAAACGGACGACAATCTCTTCCTCTCCCGAATTCACGATAGGTTCCCAATGGATATCGGTCGCCCGTTCCTTGATGCCCCGCTGGATAAAACTATAGACCATGTCCAGCGTTTCCTGACGGACCTCCTGCCTGCGTTCTATGCCGCCCCTGTCTTGTTCAAAAGCCATTAGCCCTTTCTCTGCGACGCCTTCTTGTTTTGCCCATCCGGGCAAAACCTGCCTTGTCTGGAACCCCACGGGCCTGCCCCTGGCTGAAAGTCAGGGGCGACCGTGGGGTGACGTCCCCGTTCCGCCATGGTTTTGTCTGCAAGAAAAAACCATGGCGTAAGGATTAACAATCAATCCTGCCTTCTCGGAAAGACGGGATTTGCTACGGATTGATGTTAAGCCGTTTTATCCCCGTTTTAAACGAGGTTCTGAGCGACAAATGTACAAAAAATCCCTTTCTCTCGCCAGGACACAGCAGAGGCTTTAAGAACACCTCTTGACTCGCATAAAGTAATACCATTGTAACCAAAAGGAATTTTCAGAGCAAGTCATTTTTGATTGCCTGCATGGCCCTATAGCTTTACCAGCAATCCGAGCAGGCGTAAAACTGCCTGGGCGTAGAGACCGCACAGAAGATCATCAAGCATAATGCCTGCACTGCCCGCCAACCGCTCAAGCCGCCGGGCCGGCGGCGGCTTCAGGATATCGAAAAGGCGGTACAAAACAAACCCCAGGGCGATGACGGACCAGGTCAGCCTCAGGCCTAAAAATACCAAAAATATTCCTGCAACCTCATCGATGACGACAGGCTTAGGGTCCTTCGTCCCGAAAACGCCCTCAGCACGACCGGCGACCAGAAATCCAATGAGGGTTACGGCCGCAAAGACGCACACATGCGCCAATGTCGTCCGAACGCCAAGGGCCAGATAGAGAAGCATGCCGCCCAGGCTTCCCCATGTCCCCGGCGCAAACGGCATTTCTCCAAGATAGAAAAAAGTGGCTAAAAGTTTGATCAGATGTCTCTTCATAGCGTCCTGATGAGCTGGCGGTTCCGCCAGAGATAAACCAACCCTGAATAAACCGTAAAAAACACAGCCAGGCCGATCATGACATGGATACCCATGCGGAAGGAAGATTCAAGCGTCTCGTTCCAAAAAGAAAAGTAAGATCCCGACTCTCTGAGGATAAGAAAGATAAGGATGCAGATGATCGCTCCCATCTGGGAGACGGTCTTATGCTTGCCGGCGTTCTCCGCCGCGAGAACAACGCCCCGCCGCAGCGCAAAAATTCTCATCCCGGTGATCAGGAATTCACGCACGACGATGACGACGACCACCCAGGCCCCCATCAGCTGCAACTGGACAAAAGTCAAAAACAACCCCACCACCAAGACTTTATCCGCCAAGGGGTCCATGATTTTGCCGAAATCGGAAATAAGGCCTTTTTTGCGGGCCAGCCATCCATCCAGAAGGTCCGTCGCACAGGCCACAAGAAACAACAGGAAAGCCACGCAGGTCATGGCAAAATTTTTCGCGAAGAGAAACGCCATGATCACAAAAGTCAAAACGATACGAGATAAGGTCAAATAATTAGGCAAGTTCATATGGTCTCTCCCGCCAAATCGTATTCAAAGGCATCGGTGATACGGCAGGCGACGATCTGCCCCGGCTTAAGCCTTTTCGACGAGGTCAGATACACCAGGCCGTCGACCTCCGGCGCATCCCAGGGCGTACGCGCCAGATATATCCGGCGGTCCCGCGTGACCTCTTCCACCAGGACCGGCGTCGTCATGCCGATCTTTTTTTCAAGCAGAGACAGCGAGATCCCTTTCTGTGTCTCCATCAGTTCGTGATAACGCTTTTGCTTCTCCTTCTGCGGCACCTGCCCGCGATAGCCGTAAGCCCGCGTGCCCTCTTCCCGGGAAAACATGAATGCGCCAAGCTTGTCAAAACGCATCTCGCGGGCGAAATCCAGAAGCTCCCGGAACTCTTTCTTCGTCTCGCCGGGAAAACCCACGATGAATGTCGTGCGAAGCGCAATCGACGGGACCCTGTCGCGTAACGCCGAGACCAGGTGAACGATCTCCCGCCGCGGCGTCGGCCGCCCCATGCGCCTGAGAACACGATCATTGATGTGCTGCAACGGCAGATCAACGTAAGGACACAAACGGCCCTGCCGGCCCAAAAGTTCCATCACATCCTCTCCGACCCCCTGAGGATGAAGATACATCAGCCGGATCCAGGGGATGGAGGTTTCATGCAGGATCTTTTCCACCAACCCCACCAGCGGCAGGCCTGGCCGCGACGAGCGGTCGGGCCGCTTTCTGCGGTCGTCGCAACCGTAAAGAGTGATATCTTGTCCGACGATATTCAGTTCCCTGACACCGCATTTCTCCAGACGGACAGCCTCTTCAATGATCTCGGCCTCGGAACGGCTCCTGGAACGCCCTTTGATCAAAGGGATCGCGCAATACGCACAGCGATTATCACATCCTTCGGATATTTTCAGATACGCGTAATGACGAGGCGTCAACAGGACGGGCGGACCGCCCAGCGGCCGCACATCCGTTTCCGGCACGAGCCCACCGACGACATCAATATCCTTATAGCCTTGGCGGATATCTTTCCTGTACCGTTCGGCCAAACACCCTAAAACAAGGACGCTCTCGATCCTCCCCTTTTTCTTATGATCGAGCCACTCCGCGATGACGCCCAGCGATTCTTCTTTGGCTTCCCGGGTGAAGCCGCAGGTATTGATCAAAACCACGCGGGCATCCTGCGCAGACGAAATAACGGCGCCTCTCTTCCTGGCCTCCCGGAGAAAAACCTGCGAATCGACGGTATTGCGGACGCACCCCAAGCTGACGATGGCCGTCTTCTTACCTCTGAAATCAAAATGACCGAAAGGATCACTCATCATGCCGGATATTTTTCAGCCGTGGGAAGCCGGATAAGGAAGGATTATTTGTCGACGGTGAGCCCGTCCCGCGTGACAACGACATGCTTGAGCGTCTGTCCCGGCCGGCCGATCCTCTCCAAGATCCTGCCGTTCAATTCCAGCTCAACGGCACCCGCGTTGCCGATCATCATTTCGATCTTCTTGGCCGCCGTCCAGCTCTCTGCGGCGCCGCGCGCCAGGACATTCTGAAAAACAACCTTGCCGTCCACCTTCACCTGGAGCCACGTCTTGGCCCTGGCGCGTACGACAAGAACGACTTTTTCAAAAATTGCCGGGGCCGGGGCGTTTACCGCTATTTTTTGCGAAACAGCGGGCGCTGTCTTCTTTTTGGACCCAACGACGCTCTTTTTCTCCGCGGCCGTGACGGTGCGTGTTTTTCCTGGAATCCCGGCTTGCGCTGCTGCCGCCGGTTTCTTGGATTTATGACGGCCTATCGCCTGGAAGAGGGCCTTGAAACCCCAGAGAACAAATACGCACAGCACGACAATCACGACGATCTTGACATCTATTTTCCTGATCCACGCCGACACGCCCTGCAAGACCGCAGAAAAAGGATTTTTCCCTGCAGGCGCAGGCGTCGTCCCCGGAATAATCACCTTTTGGGCGGCCCTGGTCCGCTGGGACGCGGGCACGGCGCCGGTAAAGCGCTCGACGATATCGTTCTTGTCCAACCCGAGGAACTCCGCGTAAATCTTCAGGAAACCCTTGGCATACACCATGCCGAGGGAAGAAAAATCGTCCGCCTCGATCTTCCTGAGCACATTGACGTGAATATGCGTCGAACGGCTCGCTTCCTCGAGGGAAATCCCCTTGGCTTCGCGTGTTTCCCTGAGCATCGCTCCGGCGGATTTTATGAATTTACTGTCCGGCATCTGAATCCACTCTCTCTTTGGCCATCTGGTCTTTAAGCCATTGTTCCCTGTCCACAAGGATGTCCCTGGGCTTGGAACCCACATAGGGCCCGACCAACCCTTCCTGCTCCATCATATCGATCAGGCGCGCAGCGCGCGTATAGCCCAGGCGCAGGCGCCTCTGGATGATGGAAACGGACGCCTGCCCTGTCTCGATCACCAGCTTCGCCGCCGTGTCGTATAATTCATCTTTTTCCAGCATGCCGCCTACCTGCGCCTGGTCCTGGGCCTTCAGGATCGTCTCATCGTAGACGGGCTGGGCCTGCTTTTTAATGAACTCCAGGACTTTTTCGATCTCCGCATCCTTCACGTAAGAGCTCTGCGCGCGGATCGGCTTGGCCTGGCCCGGCTCCAGGAACAGAAGATCGCCTCGGCCCAAAAGCTTGTCGGCGCCGTTCATGTCCAGGACCGTGCGGGAATCCACCTTGGAAGCCACTTTAAAAGAAATGCGCGCCGGAAAATTCGCCTTGATCACGCCCGTGATGACGTCCACCGAAGGCCTCTGCGTCGCCAGAACCAGATGGATGCCGACAGCCCTGGACAGCTGGGCGAGCCTGGCGATGGCACTCTCCACCTGGTCGCGGACCACCATCATCAGATCCGCCAACTCGTCGATGAACACGATGATATAGGGAAGTTTCTGTTTGCGCTGGTTATAGGTCTCGATGTTGCGCACCCCTTCCTTGGCCAGAAGCTGGTAGCGCTCGTCCATCTCGGAGGTGACCCACATCAGGGCTGTCGCCACTTTCTTGGGGTCCGTCACGACCGGGCACAGCATGTGCGGCAGGCCGTTGTAGGGAGCCAATTCCACCATCTTGGGGTCCACCATGAGGAATTTTACGTCGCTCGGCGTCGCATTGAACAGGATAGACATGATAATGCCGTTGACGCAGACCGTCTTGCCCGAACCCGTGGTCCCTGCGATCAACAAATGCGGCATGGCGCCCAGGTCCGTCACGATCGGCTTGCCCGCCGTATCCTTGCCGATGGCCAGGGTCAACTTCGAATCGGCGCGGCGAAAATCCTCGCTCGCCAGGACCTCTTTCAAATAAACCATGCTCGTCTGCGTGTTGGGGACCTCGACGCCCACCCGGTTCTTGCCGGGAATGGGCGCCTCGATGCGCACGGACGGCGCCTTCATCGTCAAGGCGATATCGTCTGTCAGGCTTACGATCCTCTGGATCTTGACGCCGGGGGCCGGCTCCAGCTCATAGCGCGTGATCACGGGGCCGCGCTCGATATCGGCCACGCGCACGGAAAGGCCAAAGTCGCTCAAGGTATCCTCGAGGATCTTGGCATTTTCCGCCAAATCTTCCTTCATCTGACGCATGGAGACGGGCGGCGGCGACTCAAGCAGGTCTATGGACGGCAAGACGTAGTCTTCATCGGAAACCTCGCGGATAGGTTCCTTGTCCTTCAGGGTCTCGGGCTTGGACTTGGCGATCTTGATGTTAAGCGGCGCCGCATCGAACTCTTTCTTTTCCTGCGCGGCGTCGCGATTTTCCGAAAAATCCTTGATCGCCGGTTTTTCCTGCGGCAATGATTTTTCCTTCACCACGCCGCGCGACAGGCGCGCGGCCGTCTTCGCCCGTTCTTTCCTGCCGCCCGATGCGGCCCTCGCTTCCCTCCAAGCCTCGAAACGTTCCAGCAGCCGGTCAAAAAAGGCGGCAAAAAACGGAATCACAAGGATCTCGCCGATCAAAGGCAAGGAGAGCAACCCGAGCATAAGAAGAATGACGTAGGCGCCGGCCCGGCCGAAATAATGCATCAGGAAATCGGAAAAAACCAAACCCACAATACCGCCGCGGCCGAAACGCGCCGTCGCCTGATCCACAAAGAAAAGCGCCAGAAATGAAGACAGAGAAACGGCCAAAATCAGGATCCCGAGGAGCTTAACGACATTGGTGCGGATCTCCTCGGCCCGGACGAACTTCAGGCCCCAGAGAAAGAGAAAGACGGGAAAAAGGTATGACGCCCAGCCGAAGATGAAAAAAAAGAGACCCGAGAGATAGGCCCCGAAGACATTGATCAGGTTCTTCGGCGGAATATTCGGGTTAGAGGTGTAAAAAGACAGGTCGGCCGGATGGTAAGAAACGAAACTCAAGAAGACGAGAACCGTCAGGGCAAAGATGAATATGCCGATGATCTCTAAAACGTGTTCCCTTTTCATCGCATGCCCCTGGAACCCCATCCGTCGCGGCTGCGTCTGCGGCCTTGGACACCGCCGCCATGACCGATAGATCAGATGAAATAACAAAACTCTAAACCCTAAACTCTAAATCCTAAACAAACGCAAAACACAAAACTCAAATACCCAAAGAAATTATTTTGGATTTTGGATTTGAAATGTTTCGGATTTGTTTAGAGTTTAGGATTTCGGGTTTAGAGTTTATTTTTCGGGCTTGGCCTGTTTCTTGCTCAGATTGATGCGGCCGAGCTCATCGATACTGATGACCTTCACGTCAATCTCGTCGCCGATCTTGACGACATCCTCGACATTCTTGACGTATTTATCGTCGAGTTCCTTGACGTGGCAGAGCCCTTCCTTGTTGGGCAGGATCTCGACAAACGCCCCGAAATTCATGATGCGCTTGACCTTGCCCCTGTAGATCTTGCCGATCTCGGCGTCTTCCGTGAGACCCTTGATCATGTCGACGGCCCTCTGGGATGCGGCGCTGTCCGTCGATGCCACGAGGACCGAACCGTCATCCTCGACGTCGATGGCGACGCCTGTCAACTCGATGATCTTGCGGATATTCTTACCGCCCGGCCCGATCAAGTCGCCGATCCGCTCCTGATTGATCTTCAAGTGGATGATCCGCGGCGCGTATTCCGAAAGCTCCTTGCGCGGCGCCCCCAAGACGGCCGTCATCTTATCAAGAATGAAATGTCGGGCTGTTTTGGAGCGCTCCAGGACCTCGCGGATGATGTCAAAATCGATACCGCTGATCTTCAGGTCCAGCTGGATCGCCGTGATCCCCTTGCGGGTGCCGGCGATCTTGAAATCCATGTCCCCGTGATGGTCTTCCAGACCCGCGATATCCGTCAGGAGCACATGCCTGGAACCCTCGTGCACCAAGCCCATGGCGATCCCGGCGACCGGTTCCTTGATGGGCACGCCAGCGTCCATCAAAGACAAACTCGATGCGCAGACCGTCGCCATGCTCGAAGAACCGTTGGACTCCAGGATTTCGGAAACGACCCGCACGGTGTAAGGAAACTCTTCCGGCGTCGGCATGACCGCCTTGAGGGATTTTTCCGCCAGCGCGCCGTGACCGATCTCGCGGCGTCCGGCCCCCCGGACAGGCTTGACCTCGCCGACGGAAAACGGAGGAAAATTATAATGAAGCATGAACTTCTTGTAGCTCTTGCCCTCCAAGGCCTCAATCAACTGCTCATCCGCGCGCGTGCCGAGAGTGGTGACGGCGAGGCTCTGTGTCTGTCCGCGGGTGAACAATCCCGATCCATGCGTCCGCGGCAAAGCGCCGACTTCACAACTGATAGGACGGATCTCGTCGAACTTGCGGCCGTCCACGCGACGGTTCTCTTCCATGGCGAGCCGGCGGATCTCTTCGCTCTCGATCTCGTCTAAGGCCGACTTGACATCCTGCTCGGAAACGGCGTCTTCCCCTTCTTTTTCAACGCAGAAACGCTCTATGACATCTTTATAAAGCACCTGGACCGCTTCGATGCGCGCCTCTTTCTGGCCGATCTTGCAATTTTCTTTGACGCGGTCCAGATAAGCGGCTTTGATGCTTCCGATAAGCTTCGGACAGACGGCGAGGTTCTCGTAAGCCATCTTTTTTGTGCCGTGCGCCTTAATCAATGTCTCCTGGGCATTGATGGGGACCTGAAGCTGCTGGTGGCCGAATTTCAGGGCCTCATACACCACCGCCTCTTCCAGGCCCTTGGTCTCTCCTTCGATCATAATGACTTTATTGCGGTTGCCGACGACCACCAGGTCCAAGTCGCTGGCCTCCCGCTGGGCATACGTCGGGTTAACGACGAGCTGGCCGTTCACGCGGCCGATGCGGACGGCGCCGATCGGCCCTTCAAAAGGAATCTGGGAAATCCCCAGGGCTGCAGACGCCCCGGTGACCGCCAACACATCGGGATCGTTCTCTGCATCGCTGGAAAGAACCAGGGCGATAACTTGGACGTCGTTCCTGAAACCGCCGGGGAACAAGGGGCGGATCGGCCTGTCGATAAGACGCGAGATCAGAATCTCGCTTTCCGACGGACGGCCTTCGCGCTTAAAGAAGCCCCCGGGGATCCTGCCTGCGGCATATGTCTTTTCCTGGTATTCGACGGTCAAAGGAAAGAAATCGATCCCTTCGCGGATTTCCCGGGACACGCAGGCCGTCACCAAAACTACGGTACCGCCCATCTGCACGGTCACGGCTCCGTCGGCCTGTTTGGCCAATTTTCCCGTCGACAAAATAAGATTCTTATCCCCGAAGGGGATTTCCACTCTCTCGATTTTTGGATTCATAGTCATGATTATTTACGCAGTCCCAGCTTTGAAAGGAGCTCTTCATACTTTTTGGTATCGTGTTTCTTAAGGTATGAGAGCAGGCGGCGGCGCGTGCTGACCATCTTCAGCAGGCCCTGGCGGGAGTGATGATCTTTCTTGTGGACTTCAAAGTGCTTAGAAAGCTCATTGATCCGTTCAGTCAAAAGGGCGATCTGCACGAATGCAGAACCCGTATCCTTCTCATGAACCTTATAATTGCCGATGATTTCCTTCTTCTTCGTGCTCTCTAACATCCGGTCCTTTCCTCCTGCGCTGGCCTGCTCCTTCGGCAGGCCGTTTTGCCTATTTTTCCATAGGCTTATTTATGTAGGTTGAAATGAACTCTCCGGCTTCGCTTTTCTCGGACAGCTGCGGCCTAAAATTCTTTTCCTGAATGACCCCGCATCGTAAGATATCGTAAAAATTTCTTGCCCAGGGCTGCCGGGCACAAAATTTTTCCGATACTCGCGGGGTTAATCTTCGCCGCATGCTGCGGCTCGATTAAACAGGTTTCCAGTATACCTTCGAGTCCCCTGCAAGTCAAGGGGTTTTCCTGACTAAATGAAGCCTCCCTGATCTTGCCCCCCCCGGCCTCGGCCTTGTCCGCAGGGAATGTTATGCCTCTATCCCGATCTCCTGGTCAAGAAAACCGATCAGCTTCTCGATCTCTTTGGCCGTCTTGTCCGATACCAAATGGCCGTAAACCGCTTCTTTCTGCAGCGCCCTGACAGTCGCCATCAGACGCTTTAAAGTCCTGACCCGGCGTTCGGCCTGCGCCTTCTGAGGGTCCTCTTCCTCGCGAATGGAACGCAGCCTCAGGCCCACCTGTTTCTTGACCTCTTTGCCTTCCTTGCCGTCCTCAAAAACATTTTTTTTGAATTCCTGATAGTCCTCTTCTGTCAGTTCTTTTTGCTTGGCGGCCAGGCGAAGAACATTGACCGCGTCGAATGCAGGGATATTGCGGGGATCCGGAGTCTCTTGGGACTGGACATCTTTCAGGAACTCAGGCTCGTTCTTCTCAAGGAAATAATAGGAATGGAGCAGTTTGGAAGCGGTCTGCTGATGGATGCCGACCTCACCCTTGCAGTATGCCTCAAAACTCATATACCCCCACTCTTTATACATCTTATCCTTGTAGACCGTATAAAGGATCTGGCCGAGCCCTATCCACGAGGACTTGAAGTTCTTCGCCGTCTCCAAGACCTGATAACGCAGCGAACCGGGCTCCAGCCCCTGCATCTTTTGCTCTAAATTCCGAATGGACTTGCTTTTCAAATCGGACATGACAACCTCTCTGTCTTGAAACGGCGCCGCCGCGCCGATCTATGGGTTCAATCCTTTCAGCTCCCCGACGACAAATTTGCCGTCTTTCTGGACGAGCCTGCCGTCCAGATAGACCGCGCCGTCGCCTTTGAGTATCTTCACCAGGTCCCAATGCACGCTCGAACGGTTGCCGTTATCCGCGTCTTTGTAGGCGTGGCCCGGGGTCAAATGGATCGAGCCGCAGATCTTCTCGTCGAAAAGAATGTTCTTCATGGGGGCCTTGACGTTCTTGTTGAGGCCGAAGGAAAACTCCCCGATATAGCGGGCGCCGGCATCGGCGTCCAGGATCTTCTGCAGTTCTTTTTGCGAACCGAAACGGCATGAAGCATCCACGATCCTGCCTTTCTTAAATTCAAACCTGACGCCGTCGAACTCTTTGCCGTGATAGAGACTGGGGACATTATAGGTGATATGGCCCTCAAGGGAATCCTTGACGGGGGCGGTGAACACTTCGCCGTCGGGCATGTTCCTAAGCCCCTCGCTCTTGACAGCCGGGATCCCCTTCTTGGAAAACTGCAGGTCCGTATCTGAAGAGACGATCCTGACCTCCCGGGCCCGCTGGACCATGCGCCAGAGCCGCGTGATCTTTGTGGCGAAATCCGGCCAATCGATATTACAGGCCTTAAAATAAAAATCTTCGAAGGCCTGCAGGCTCATGCGCGCGTCCTGGGCCAGACCCGCCGTCGGGTAGCGCGTCACGACCCAGCGCGTGTGGTCCACGCGCCGGTCGGAAATGGGGCGCAGGACCTGCTGGCGGCGGACCATCTTGGCCATCTCCAGGCCCGCATAGCTCTGCGTGTTCTCCGTCGCGCTGATGCCGATATAGGCGTTTGCCTTCTTCATGGCCTCCAGGCGGTGTCTCGGGAAATAAGCCAGCTGCGCCTCGCCGGCCGTCTCGTAGAAAATACGCGTCAGGTCTTCCGTCGAGAAATGAACCTCGACGTAACGGGCCCCCTTGCGCAGGCATTTCTCATAGACGGCCTCAACCAGGGGCAGCGCCCGCACCCCCGAGAAATCAATGATGACGATATCGCCTTTCTCGACCGCGGCGGAATAATTCACGAGGA
>CAYYFL010000012.1:0-63779 GCA_964471325.1 uncultured Planctomycetia bacterium | reverse complement strand
CGGCTCACATCTCGCCGGGCGCGCTAAACGGTCGGCCTTATTCGGCCGACCAGCGCCCTCGCCGACCCCGGCCGCCAACCGGTTGACCTATGGAGAACCCCTGCCTGCCCTGAAAAACCGTATCCACAGAGGGCAGGCATCCAGCGACATCCCGCCGCAGAGACGGGGCAAACAAATTGGGCTGCCCCGTCATTGGGACAGCCCAAGCCTTGATATGGTGCCGGGAAAGGGGGTCGAACCCTTACGCCTTACGGCATACGCCCCTCAAACGTATGTGTCTGCCAATTCCACCATCCCGGCAAATCTCAAATGTCACGCCCCCCGGACGTAGCCGGGACACAAAATTTTCGTCGGCCGCAGACCGGCATTCGGAAACTACGCGCTTTCAAAAAGCTTCTTGTCGTGGATCCATGGCAAGGCCGATTCCTGGGAAATCTTTCCCGCGGCGACGAGGACCCGCAAAGACCTCTCCATCGGCTGCATGCCCAACTGGACGCCTGTCTCAATTTCCGTTGCAATGAGATGCGTCTTTCTGCTGCGGATCAATTGACGGATCGCCGTCGTCACAACCATGATCTCGCAGGCCAGATGGCGCCTGCCGCCTTCTGCGGAAGGCAAAAGGACCTGCGAGACGACCATCTCAAGGCTCTCGGCCAGCTGGGTGCGGATCTGCTCCTGCTGATGCGGAGGAAAAATATCAACGATCCTGTCGATGGTCTGGGCTGCGCCGCGCGTGTGGAGCGTCCCCAGGACCAAATGGCCTGTTTCCGCCGCAGTCATGGCCATAGAGATCGTATCCAAATCGCGCAATTCGCCGACCAGAATGACATCGGGGTCTTCACGCAGGGCGCTGCGCAGGGCCTCTGAAAAAGAACGGGTGTGCGTCCCCACTTCGCGCTGATTGACAATGCATCTTTTGTGGGCATGAACAAATTCCACAGGATCTTCAATGGTGATGATGTGGTCATGCCTCCTGGCATTGATCATGTCGATGATGGCCGCCAATGTCGTCGATTTTCCGCTGCCCGTGACACCCGTCACCAGCACCAGACCGCGCTTCATCTCGCTGACCTTGCCGACGACATCGGGAACACCCAGCTCACTCAACGTCCGGATAAGGGCCGGCACAAGACGGAAGGCCGCGCACAAGCCATTACGGTCATAATAGATATTGACCCGGAAGCGGGCCACGCCCTTAATCTCAATGCCAAGATCGATTTCCTCTCCAGGAACCAGCTTCTTGTCCTCCGGAAGGATCTTTGCGGCCATCTCCAGGATCTGGGCGCTTTCAAGAACCTCATCCTCGAGCCTTTCCAAGACGCCGTTCAAGCGCATCATCGGCGGCAATCCCGGCGTCAAGTGCAGGTCCGAGGCCCCTTTGGCCACGATATGCTTCAATAAGTCTCTGATATCCATAGAATCCGGCGAAAAACAACCCCCATAGACAGTCTGAATGAATGATATTATAATGCTTTAAAAAGAGAAGACAAGAAAAAAATAAACCGGTACGGGGAGGAAGTCATGAAAGGCAAAAAACACTTTGCGGTTTGTGTCTGGACGGCGGCTGCGGCCTTGGTCTTGATTTCTTCGGCGTACGCCCAAGCGCCCACTCTATCCCTCAAAAAGTCCATCGACCTGGCGGAGACGGCCTTAAATAAAACCTCTGTTGACCTGCTGCAATATTATCTCTACAGCATAACGCTTTCCAACTCGTCCCAAGGCCAATTCTGGTATCTCACGTACCGGCCGGTCAACCCGTCGGAATACAACGAAATCTTCGCCAAGGTCTATATGGACGGATCTGTCGGCCTTTCCGGCGGGCCATTTTCAAGCTCGGGATACTAAACAACACTCATCCTCGCTTCTTTAACAAACTCGCCAATCCATAGCCGGCGGCAAAAACGACAACAACGCCCAGCGCGCCTGCCAGGGATGCCGCCACCGACTCGTTTTTCACTCCGGGCACGACGTAATCCGGAAGGGGGGCGCTCACGGCAGGCCGGCCTTCTCCTTTTTCAAGGAATTCCTGGTCTTCTGCGACGCGCTCCAGACCGTCCGGCGATCGCGAGGCAAACGGACTGATAAAAATAGCCAGAAGGAGCGCGGCAACCACCCCAAACCAAATATCTCTCGATTTCACAGATCCCTCCTTGATTTTGCCTATAAAGGGCGGCTTCCTTACAAAATCAACTCCGAAGTCTGCGCCGAAAATTTTATCCGGAGTACCTGGAGAAAATTTTCAAGCGCTTAGGCAAGGAGTCGACTTAAATTCCTCGCTCGTAAACCATAGACCAGATCCGGCCGGGCCTTGACAACAAACTCAACGACGAGCATTGTGATGAACGCCTCGCCAATGCCGATCAAGGCATGCACGCCGACCATAGCCGCAAACACAGAACCAAAGCGGGCCGTCCCCGATAGGGCCAGCTCAAGGGCGCAGGATGCGGACGCCAAGACAACGGAAAACCAGGCAGCGACGGCAACGGCCGCCGTAAATCCTCTGGAGGAAGGCATCAGGCGAAAGAGGACCCTGAAAAGGCCGTATCCCCCTAATGTCCCCATCACGGCCATGTTAAAAATATTGGCGCCGAGGGCAAATAGCCCGCCGTCCTGAAACACCAGGCATTGGATCACCAGAACACAAGCCAAGACAAGAGATGCCGCCCACGGACCCAACAGCACGGCGGCCAGAACCCCTCCCAAAAGATGTCCTGAGGTGCCTCCCATAACAGGAAAATTCAACATCTGAGCCGCAAAGATAAACGCGCACATGACGCCCATCAGCGGCACCATCTTTTCCTGCAAGAACTGCCTGGTTTTGCGGACACTCAAACCCACAAACGCTGCTGTGGCCGCCCATCCGGACGCCCAGACAGGAGGAGACAAAAACCCGTCGGGAATATGCATGACTGCTCCTTTCATTATGCTTGCGGTGGATGATTGACTTCTTATCAGAAATCTATCTGGCTGCGCAGGCCCCAGACACACACAGGATCCGTGTTCCCAACGACATCCTGCCCGAAGGGATTCCAGATATACTGGAAATCCGGACTGAGGGATAAATGGTCATTCAGATGGATATTATAATACGCTTCCAGGTGGCCTTCGGACTTGGCGGCGAGGGCGCTGTTGGATTTCTTGTAATCGCCGGAGGCAATGGCCTGGCCAGCGGCAAGACCTAATACGTCTTTTTCGCGGCCCCAAAGCCCGCCTTGGACCTGAACACCCGCACTCCAGGATTGTTCCAGAGAAAATACCCTATCGCCTGTCGCGGCAAGAGATGGATTGTAAACGCGCGGGTCCTGCCAACCGTAACGGCAAAAGAGCATCACTTCGTCGGTCACCATCTGGTCGAAACTCAAGGCAAAACCGAAAGCAGGTTCCTTGTCATTCGTCGGCGTCAACCAAGAGGTGTGTGGCAGATCGTTATACCATCCCAGAATACGGTAGTTGCCCTGGCGGCCAAAAACCTTTGGTTTAAAAGCTGCCTGGCCTGCGCAAAAGGCGTCGTCGCCCACCTTCTCCCAGTCGGCATTGGCGTCAAAAACACCAACATTGAACTCCACCCACTCCTTGGGCATATAAGCCAGACGGACACCCAACGTATTATCCGGAAATTCGATGGCAGGGTTATTACGGAAAATCCTGCCCAAGAATTGGGTCGTTTCGTCGTTGGCCGCTTCATTGGTATCAAAATAGACCGTCGGATCAAGCTTACCAAAGGTAACGGCAAGGCGATCGCGGCAGCTGCCCTGCTCATACCAGGCCTCTGTCAGATGGATGTCGTTATCGTTGTCCGCATCCCGGTTCACGTTGGAATATAACGCCAGGTTGTCTTCCAGGCCGTCGCCTGTTCCTGCTTCCAGGTGGACAAACGCCCTGCCATTGACAGACTCAAATTCCTTGGCCAGCGTCACGTCAGCCGAATAGGAAGCGTCGGCCCGGTCCTCCCCCGCGCCGGCATTAGCATTATTGGTTCCTTGTATGATCACCGTCGCCCCGGCGCCAATCTCAAGACCGCGGCCGATCTCAATGGCCGAAGGCTCCTGGCGGTGCAATCTCTGATCGAGCGCCTCAACAGTTGCCTTGTAATCCTGCAGGTTCTTCTCCTGGTTATTTATCGTCTTCTCTTGCTCCAGAAAACACTTGCGCTGATCCTGAATGCGGGCCTCTTGCGCCGCCACCTTCTTCTCCAGAGCCCCCACCCTTGCCTGGAGATCAGCAATGATAGCCCGCAGCGATTCCTCGTCCGCCCAGGCGGGCCGCACGCAGGCGGCAAGGATCCCCAAAACCACAAAAACGACAAAATTTTTCACGTCTCCCCCTGCCGTAAAATTGTGTTACGATTTATATTTTCGTGTTACTATAACAGAGGGCGACTCGGCTGTCAAGGGTTACCGGGGAATATCAGGCGTTCGGTTCCTTTTTGAGGCCGAGCCTTAAAAAGACTTTCTCGGCGGGACAGAAATCCGTGAAAGCCGACTGGATGAGATTGCAGCCGACAAAAACGGCCAAAAGCAACCACCAGCGGTTCACGACGACGGCCAAGGCGACGGAAACAAGGACAAGCGTCCCTGCCAGAATGCGGATGGCTTTTTCGACAGAAAATGATCTTTTCATGACACTCCCTCCTTGGTCCCCGGCGCGCACGGCGCGGGGAAGGGATTGAGGAACGGAAGGCCTATCTTTTAAAAATGAAAAGAACGGCGGCCACAATCAGAAGAAAACCTACCGCGTGATTCCAGCGCAGGGATTCTCTGAGATAGACAACTGAAAAAACCGAAAAGACAAGAAGGGTGATGACCTCTTGGATCGTCTTGAGCTGGGCGGCTGAAAATTCGCCGTGGCCGATGCGGTTGGCCGGGACCTGAAAGCAGTATTCGAGAAAAGCAATCAGCCAACTGGCCACGATCACTAAAAACAAAGGCGCCTGTTTATATTTCAAGTGGCCGTACCAAGCGATGGTCATAAAGACGTTCGAAGCCAATAAAAGAAGTATTGTTCTCATAGCTCTTGGAAAGACAGGGCGCCTGACCTGCCGAGGCCGGCGGCAACCGGCCCCAGCGAAGCCATGCGGCGCTCTTTTTAATCCTTCGCATCTGCCTGCCTCGGCCTGGCCGTAGGCCGAGGCCAAAGGGGCTTCGCTTAATGCAGTTTATTGCTGAGACGATGCGGAAATGCTCGCCGCAATATTTTGGCCATTATCGTCCGCTCTATAGCTGGCCGTGACGTCATCCCCTGTCGCGACATCAACCAGAGTGGCTGCCTTGCCGTCCTTCTCGATCATGGTGGAATCGTCTACGATCAGGGCCGTTTCTTTCTGTCCTTCATCGGAGGCTGACGCGACGATCAACTTCTGGGCTTGAGGATCGACAAAAGTGGCCGTGCCGTAAACTTCATTGGCGGCGGCCGTCTCATTGTCCTGCGCCAAGACCAGACGCGGCGCACCGCAGACCCCCAGTATCAGAAAAAACATCACAAAAACAGCAACAAACCTCTTCATGCCAACTCACCCCCCTTCACCCTTAGAGAAGAGGCCGCAGCACCCTGTGCCGCGGCCACACAAAAAAAGAGAATGATCACTCATTCTCCGATCAGACATTGTTTTTCGTCTGTTCCAATCGAATCTTATTCTACCTTAAGGGGGTCGTTTGTCAATCAAAACCCACGCGCCGCCCGAGGACCGTTTTTGGCCGACTGAAAAAATACCTCCCATTCCGAGCCGCAGAACACATCTTGCGGTCCTCCCGATTTAACAATACGGCCCGCCTCCAGCATAAACACACGGCCGGAAAGTTTCATCACTTCAAAAGGGTCGTGGCTGACAAGGATCATGGTGATGCCTGTCTTCTCATAGAGCCTCAGCACCTCGTCCTGCAGCCGCCACCGTGTCTGAGCATCAAGCGCCGACAACGGCTCATCAAGCAAAAGGACCTTGGGGTGACGCAAGAGCGCCCGCGCCAACGCCACCCTCTGTTTCTGGCCGCCGGACAGCTTTGACGGATAGCGCCGTTCCAAACCCTTCAATCCCACAAGGCCGAGATATTCTTGGACACGGGCGGCCTCCTCGCCGCGGGGCAGGGCAAACTTCAGATTCTCCTCCACCGTCATGTTGGGAAACAGACTGTATTCCTGAAAGACAAACCCCGCCGCTCTTTTTTGCGGCGGCAGATTAATGCCGGCCGAGCTATCAAACCAGACTTCGCCATCCGCCCTCACGAGGCCTTCCTGCGGCGCCTGAAGCCCTGCGATCATCCGCAAGATCGAGGTCTTGCCGCATCCGGAGCGACCAAACAAAGAAACACACTCCCCATCCCTGACCTCAACGTCGATGCTCAAGTCAAAAGGACCCTCAGGCGCCATCAGCGTTTTTTTGAGGAAGATCTTCACACAACCTCCCCGTGCGGCCGGTACAGGACATGGAACAACACCAGGGCCGCAAGCGAGAAAACAACCAGGATCACCGAATAAAAATTGGCCGCGCTGTAATTCATGGCCTCCACCTCATTGTAGATCGCGATGGATGCGACGCGCGTCTGATGGGGGATGCCGCCGCCGATCATGAGCACAACGCCAAACTCCCCCATCGTATGCGCAAAACTCATCACGATCCCCGTCAATAAGGAAGCTTTGGTGTTGGGGATGATGACCGACACAAGCGTCTGGCGGCGGGATTTACCGAGTGTATAGGCCGCTTCAATCAAGGCATGGGGAAAATTCTGGAAACCTGCTTTGACGGGATTGACCATGAAAGGAAGGCTGAAAATCATCGAACCGACGACGAGGCCGGGGAATGAAAATACGACCCGCGTGTCCAAAACGCGTTCCAAGAAAGCGCCGAGCGCATACTTGGGACTCAACAACAGCAGGATATAGAACCCTAATACCGTCGGAGGCAGGACGAGGGGCATGCTCACAAGGGCCTCCCAGAACGGCTTGGTGCGGCCGCGGCTGAAAGCCAGGACATAGGCCAAAGGGATGCCGACGAGAACCAGCGCGATCGTCGTCACTGTCGCCAGTTTTAAAGAAAGCCAGAGCGGCGTAAAATCGTAGGTCATTTTCTCTTGTTTTCGCCCCTAAGAAGGGAGAAGATACCCGTACTTCTTGAAAATATCAGCCGCGCTCTCGGAAAAAAGGAAACGATAGAACGCCTGGGCGGCCTGAAAGTTATGTTTGTCGGCATGCGCCAGGACCACGACGCCTTGGGCGATCGGCTCATACAAAGATGCGTCGACCTCCACCCAGCGCCCTTTGTCTTTGACCGAATCATCCACCACTGAAGACTTCGAGGTAAAACCGCCGTCGGCAGCCCCCGAAAGGATAAACTGATTGGTCTGAGAGATATTTTCGCCATAGACCAATTTGGACCGGGCATCAAGATACACATTCAGCGCTTTCATGGCGTTGACGGCCTGCCGGCCGTAAGGCGCTGTCTTGGGATTGGCAAGCGCAATTTTCTTCAACGCAGGATCCTCCAGGACCTCGCCGAGGGGACGGGACAAATCCAGCGGCTTCGATGTCCAGAATACGAGAAGCCCGTACACATACACCTTCGGTCTCTCCAAAGCCAGGCCTTTGTCAAAAAGGACCCCGGGATATGACATGTCCGCCGACATAAAGACATCGAAAGGCGCCCCATTCTCGATCTGCGCCGTCAGGTTTCCGGAAGACCCGATAACGACATCCACGCTGGAACCGGACTCCTGTTCAAACGTCGTCACCAGCTCGTCCATCAACACCTGCAGGTTTGCCGCTACGGCGACCGTCAGGTCTTTGGCGAAAACAGAAACAGGAAAAATAAGAAGCAGAAAAATTGCCGCGATCCACTTTTTCATGATTCCCCTCTCTTCTGGAAACTATATGTGCCTTTTTCCTTTAACTGCGCCGGCTTCCCGCAGAAACTGTCTCACGCAAGGGCCGGCCTGCTTTTCCAGCGGCGGTGCATCCATCCGCCCCACTCGGAAGGATAGCGGCGGATATAGCCCTCGATAATTTTCGTCAATTGGGAGGTATTGCGCACCAACCCTGACGGTCCATCCGGGGCAACCTCAAGCTCAATGGGCGCATCGATAAGGATCTTATGTCTGCCTCTTGCTCCATCGCGCACGATAAAAACTGGCAAAATCGGCGCTCCCGACCGGTAGGAAAAAACGACCGGCCCTGTGGCCGTTGCCGCCTGACGACCGAAAAAATCAACAAAGACCCTGCCGCCCGCTCCGTAATTTTGATCCAATAGCATAAATAAAACCTGATTATGACGCAAGCTCTTGAGCGAATGCGCCACACATCGCCCGTAAGGAAGAGAATTGATCTTCTGGATGCCGTTTTGATCGAGATAATCGGAAACATGGTCTTCGAACTGTTCGTCTTTCAGCCGGCGCATAATACAATTGGTCTTATACCCGGCCAGGGCCATCCGCAGGTACATCAATATAAAATTCCCAAAATGGGCGCTGAGCAATATAACCCCGCGCCGCCGGCGGAGCGCCTCATCCAGGTTCTCCTTGCCTTCAATGGCCACTTTCTCCACGATTTTTTGCGGCCGGTCGAGAAAATAAATGAGCTCAACCATGCCGAAGCCGACGTTATCAAAATACCGGCTGAAAATATCTTTGATTTCCTTTTCGGTCTTTT
The DNA here is from genome assembly GCA_964471325.1 of uncultured Planctomycetia bacterium. Taxonomy (GTDB): domain Bacteria; phylum Omnitrophota; class Gorgyraeia; order Velamenicoccales; family Velamenicoccaceae; genus Velamenicoccus. Next base: position 55,145 of record CAYYFL010000012.1, on the reverse strand, counting down.
CGGCGCCAAAGGCGATATGCAGATTCTCCAGGATAACGCGCTTTTTTCTTTTGATGAGCAGCCATCCCAAGGCGACGAAAAAAGGAATGAAAATCTTAAAGGCGGGATCGGGAAGCCGGCGGACGATCCGGCGGCTCTGCAATAATGCATGACGCCCGGCGGCGCGAAGAAATCTCTTATGGACGGAGATAAACGACATGGAAACACTCGGTTTCTAAGACGGGGTTCCGCCTCCGCGGGTTAACCGACAGATCCTTTGAATGCCCCGGCGGCGCAGTCACCGCTAAACACGGTTTAAATATGCTTCTCTCCTTTAACCGCGCCGGCCTCCCACTTGCCGACCCCGGCCATGACATCCTTAAAACATAACTTCGCCAGCTCGTCAAAATTACTGCCGAAAATCCTCTGCATACGTCCCGGTTGCGCATAAAACTCCCTCATGCCCCATGCGCCCAGCCGGCCCAAATCTTCTATGGATAAATGCTCCGTCGGAACGACCGGATGCAGGAAATCCCATTTGAGCATATCCATCTTGTTGAGATCAACCCAGCCGCGCCGGACAGCATCTCTCCAGATGGGGGAACCCGGAGGAGGCGTCAGATATCCTACCCACATCACGTCCGGGTCCACTTTTTCGGCGAATGCAAAGCGTTCTTTGACGATCTCTTCGGTATCGTAATCGAACCCGATCATGATGTCTCCGACGATCGCGATATCGTTCTTGCGAAGGATATTGATGGTCTTATAAATCTGGCCGACCGTGATACCTTTGTCCAGACGGCGCAGTTCGTCGTCATTGGCCACTTCGATGCCGAAGACCCCCATGAACATCCCGGCTTTTTTCATCAGAGGCACATCCGGCTCGAGTCTGACCCAATCGCTCGCGCAGCCGAGGCTCACCCATTTCATGTTGAGTCCCCTTTTGATCTTTTCTTCGCAGAATTCCCGCACGCGCCGGCCGTTGATGTTAAAATTGTCCTCCTGGATCACCATCACCTTCGTTCCGAACTTCTTTTCCAATAGCTCCACTTCATCAACCACGCGCTTGGCGGATTTGGCGCGCCAACGGTTAAAATTCTTAATGGCGCGGGGGTCGTGCTCGCTCCATTCATAGCAAAACGCGCACCCATGCGTGCAGCCGCGGGAAGTAACGATCTCCACAAAAGGCTTCCAGTAGGTATGGCCCACGTATTTATCCATCGGAAACAAATCGTAAGCAGGCAACGGCAGAATATCCAAGTCTTCTATGAGCTCGCGCACCGGTCCCCAGACGACTTTTCCGTCTTTCCTTGAGGCCAGCCCCGGGATATCCTCGAAATGGGCTTGTCCTTTTTGCAGGGCTTCTGCCAGTTCGAAAAAGGTAATCTCTCCCTCGCCCATCACGACGAAATCTATCGCCGGATTCTGATCGAGCGTCTCCGTGCTCAGGGAAGAATACCAGAGCCCGCCGGCAACAATCTTGGCCGACGGGAGTTTTTTCTTTATTCCCGCCGCCGCTTCATTAAAATATTTCTGGACGGCAAACCCGCCGTAAGAATGCAGGATATCGCCCAGCACGACGACATCAGGATTTTTGTCCTTGACGATCTCCAGCATGCGTTCGAAAGGGATGCCTAAGACCTTGCAATCCAAGGCTTCCACCTCTGCGGCACCGTGTTCGCGCACATAGGCCGCCCATTGGGCATGCATCTGATTGGGGGCGACATGGTGTCCGTGCGTCGCCCACGAACCCAGTTGCGGCGTCACAAACAAAATCTTCACGACCAACCTCGCTTATTTTCTGTAACTGGCTATATCTTTAATGTTATCTGTGAATAGACCCAATCGACATCGTCGTGGGACCCTGTGTCCTTGACATAACCGCCGCAAAAAAAACGGGCGTAACCGCATTCGGCTTTCACGTTCTTGCTGAAATCGTAAAATATGCGCAAGGAAGTTTCCGTGCCGACGAAGGAGCTGCGGTCGCCGCTCGTCTTGGTCCGCACGACCGTGCCGCTCGAGTTATACCAGGAGTCATTGGTGTTCTGAAGCCAAAAAAGATCGACCTGGGGTTTGAGCTTCAACTTGCTCGTCGGAGAAAGCGTCAGGCTAAGCTCCGGATTGCGCACGTTCTGCCAACGGAAAAAATCCAAAAGACCGTACGGTTCGTGCGTCGACTGGTAGAGAGGATTAAAGGTGTTTGTCGTGCCATCGCCGACCTTTTTATCGCCTGACGCCTCGTCGTAGCTGACGGCGAACTGCGGCTTCCAGGCGATTTCTCCGAAAGTCTTGGAGACATCCAGATGAAAGGCATAGGCGCTGATGTCCCTGTTTTGCGTCCTGCCGAACTGGTACGGCGCCTCCATATCGTAATCCAACCCAAGCGCTTTGCCAAAAAGACGAAAACCTATCGTATAGCGGCGCGTCCTCGGCGAAGTAGACGTCACATCCTGAGACAGAAAATATCCTTCTGTCGTCACATTCATCTTTTTCGCCTTATAGCCCCCGTAGACACCGGTCAGAGACTCGACATGGCTTGAGACATTAAGGTTGTTATCGTTATATTTGACGTCCTGGCCGTAGAGGATGTCGGCATAAAACGCATTCTTGTGGTAACGGATGACACCTCCGTCAAAAGACCTGATGCGGTTGGCCCACGTAGGTGCGGCAATGAGACGGCCCTTACCGTATTTGAATTCCTGGCGGCCGGCCTTGAAATCAAGGCCCGAGCCTCCTATGTCGATAAAATTCACAAAGGCCTGGTGCAGGTCAAAATCATCCACCTGGCCGGAATTCGCCTTGATCTGATAGGCGCCTGTCTGGGCATCCAGCATTTCGATATAAATATCCACCTTGGGGTCGAGATATTCATCCGTCAGCGCCGCATCAAAACCGACGCGCAAACGCTGATAAAACTGGCTGCCCGTATCCTTTTTGCTTTTGTCAAAATCGAAGTCATGCCTGTATTCATAGCGGAACCTGTCTTCACCGTTCAGGGCTGTCCGCCACTGCAAAAATTGCCCCGCCGATGTCTCCTGGGCAAAGGAAGAAGCGGCCCCCGCGATGGACCCGAACAAAACGACCAATAAAACAAGACCTTTCCTCATGTCCTATCTTCCTTTCTTTAAAATACCGTGCGCCCAGATATCCAAAACAGCCTGGAGGGCCTCATCAAAACTCAAGCGTTCCTGTTCCAAAAATCTCGGGCTGATGATGGCCTTGACAGACCCCAAATACGCCTGAACGGCCACCGAAGCCGGGACTTTACGCAAAACCCCCCTCTTGACCCCTTTCTCCACAAGAGACCGGATTTCCAGGATCTTCTCATTCCTGTAACGCAGAAATTCCTTCCATAAATCAGGGAGCTCGAGCGCAATCTCCTTGAAAAAATGTTCGAACCAGGGCCCGAGGGTCTTGCGCAAAAGCAGGATGCTGCCGGAGAAGACCCTCAAAGGATCTTTCTCGCGCCGCTCCAGATCGTCGAGCCCCCTGTTGATGTCTTCCTGCAGACGCTTGACCAGCCCCTTGGCGATTTCTTCCTTGCCGACAAATATCTTGTAGATCGTGTTTTTGCTGACCCGCAGATCCTGGGCGATCTCGTCCATCGTCACCTTACGGTAGCCGAACCGGATCATACGCGTCTGCGCCGCACCTAAAATTTTTTCCCTTAATGGAGACACGCGGATCATGGGGACCTCCCGGGATGAACCCCGTTAAAAAACGATACTCTCTAACGGAATGAACCTATAATACTAATTTGGTATTTTGAGTATTCTACAAGACCGGAGGGCTGCTGTCAATGAATTTCTTCAGGGCACTATGTCTGTGTCGGGAATGAAGGATGGGCCCTCTAGGGCCAAGGCCCCGGGCGATGCCGGCCAGGACTATGTCTTCTTGAGGAAGTCCAGGAGGGCGGAAAGGATCTGCGCGGGAGACGGAGGACAGCCGGGGATATGAAGGACGGCGTCTCCGACAAGATCCCTCATGCCCTTAGGGTGCCGGTAATAGGAAGCAGTGAACTCTCCTCCGTCCAAAGCGCAATCTCCGACGGTAATCACGAATTTCGGGCCGGGCATCGCCTCATAGGTTCTTTTGAGAGCCAGGGCCATGTTGCGCGAGAGCGCGCCGGTCACCACAAGGGCGTCGGCATGACGCGGAGAGGCTACAAAATCGATACCAAAGCGCTGGATGTCGTAAATAGGGTTGCTCAACGCCGCAATCTCAGAGTCACAAGCCCCGCAGGAACCTGTGTCTACTTCACGCAGATGCAGAGAGCGGCCGTAAAGAGACAAAATGGTCTTTTTGAGCTCCCGGCCAACGCCCTCGATCTCAGGACAGGGGGGGATACCGGGAAGCGTCTTTTTTTCGGTCAAAAGACCTTTTAAAAAACTATTTTTTAATATCGTCCACATTTCTTATTTACCTCATTGCCTCTCGGTTGAGGCAGCGCATGACCGGCAATGTTTTTGGGCAACGGTCATAAGACCCGTTTAAAGGATATATAATGACGAATTTCTAAATCCAAATGCCTAATAAATGCCGAATTCTCAAAACCGAAACCTTTTCGTATTTTTGTCCTTGGAAATTTGGATTTTATTTGTCATTGGGACTTGGAAATTCGAAATTGTGTTGAGGTGTAGTGTTAACATCGTGCCCATGAGTCATCACCGTAACCGTTACCAAATCCAAAAAACGATACGGCCGACAAAAGAATCTTATTGAATCAAAAGGCTCATTGTCGATGAAAGGCGTCCCATTAAAGATCATTACCTGCGTATGAGAGATCAAAACTTTTGTTGCAGACAGGAAAATCAGGGATGATATTTCCCAGGACGGCAAACGACAGGCCGGGCCAATTATGGAACGAGGGATCGACAACCTTGCAGCGGTCAATCCGTCCGTCGGCCGCCTTAACCCAATAAAGAACAGGCCCTCTCCATGCCTCCACGGCGCCAAGGGCGCACGTCGGTGCGGCAGGAGAAAAATTCGCGGCCAAGGCCCCCTCTGTGTCCGCCAGCCTGTCGGCAAAATAGATGATCAGGCGCGCCGACTCATCGACCTCCTCCATCCTGACTCGGAGACGAGAAAGAACGTCCCCTCTTTCCTGCGTGATCATGCGGAAATCAGACCCCGCATAGACATCCGGAAACGTCTTGCGCAGATCGGCGGCGATCCCGGAGGCGCGGGCCGCCAGACCCACAACCCCTAAGTCCCGTGTCGTCTTTTGACGCAGAACGCCGGTATCGTCAACGCGATCCATGAACGAGACGCTTGCCAACAGCATCTGCTTAAGTTCCCCATGATCATCGCAAACAGACAAAATCTCGCACAACAGCGCCTGGATATCCTGGCGCGAAAACGCGCGGCGGACCCCTCCGATGCGGTTGACACCCTTAAGATAGCGGCTGCCGGTTAAACGTTGGTTCAGCCGCAGGATCTTCTCCTTGAGAACAGAGGCGAATTGCGCCGCAAAACTGAATCCCACATCCACGGCAATGCCGCCGATATCGGCGAAATGATTATAAAGTCTCTCAAGCTCAAGGCAGATCGCCCGTTCATACAGCGCCCGGGCCGGAACTTTCAGGGCCGATGCTTTTTCGACGGCCTGACAAAACGCCCAGCTGTGGCCAAAAGCGGTGTCGCCGGCCACGCATTCGGCCAGCCGGACCGCATCGTCAAACGTCTTATGCTCAAACGTCTTTTCGACGCCGCGGTGCGTAAAGCCCAGGCGGATCTCCAGGTTGACGATCGGCTCGCCGGCGGCGCTGAAACGGAAGTGACCCGGACCGATGATGCCGGCGTGGACCGGGCCGACAGGCACCTCAAAAATCCCTTCGCCGGCGACACGATTGAAGCCGTAGACACCTTCTGGCGCGGCATGCGCCGGAAGGACAAAATCTTTTCTCAAAGGAAACAACCCCTTCGGCCAAACCTCGTCATGCAGATGCAGGCGCCTCTTATCGGGATGCCCCTGCGGCTCCAGACCGAACATCTCCTGGATCTCGCGCTCGAAAAAACTCGCCGAGTGAATGTCCCGCGCCAGAGACGGGAACGACGGCCTGTCCTGCGGGATATCGGCGGTAAGGATACACCATCTCTGGAGATCGCGGGCCAGAAAAACGCAATAAATCTCGAACGCATTCTTGACAATCCTTTCGTCGGCCGCAAACATGGCCATGACCGCCGATGAAAACCTCTTATGCGCAAAAAGGCAGGCGCGATGAAAATCCTCAAGCTTGAGACGGATGACAACCTCATCGGGATGAAGCCCGAAGACCTCAACGACCGCGACGCCCTGCGCCCTTAATTCCTCTATCACGCCCGTGAATGTCTTCATGCCCCCCCTCCCGTGACGAGGCGGGATGCAGCAACAAGCAGCGCCTGCAACGGCGTCGGCATCATGACGCCCAAAAGAACCAGAAGAAGCGCCAAGGACACAAAGACCAGTTTCATGCTTAGGGCCTCGCCGCCGGCCTCTATCCCTTTGGGCTTGTTCCCGAATATCGACGCGTTCAAATGGAACATCAGGGCGCCGAAAACGACCGCCAGAAAAAGCAAAAGCAGGGCCGCCGGGCCGTAGAGCCCCTTCTGGAAGCAGGCCGAGAGGATCATGAGCTTGCTCATAAAAATCCCGAATGGCGGCATCCCGACGAGACTGAGGAGCCCGATAAGGGCCGCCGCCGCCGTAAAGGGAAGCGCCTGGACCAAACCGTGGATCATGTGAAGGTGATGCGTCTTGTATTTCTTGACGGCGTTGCCTGCCGCAAAGAAAACCAGCGACTTGGTCACCGCATGGTTCAAGGCATGGAACATGGAGCCGAAAACCGCCAAGGGCGTCCCCACGCCCAGGGCGAAAACGATGATGCCGACATGCTCGATACTGCTGTACGCCAAAAGACGCTTAAAATCCTTTTGGGCCAGCAAGAAAATCCCGGCGACAGCGACCGAAAAAAGCCCGAAGAAAATGAAAAGACGCGACGTAAATTCCGGGCCCATCGCCTTATTGGTGATCATGGCGAACCGGATGATCGCATAGAGAGAAGTCTTCAGAAGAACGCCCGAAAGCAAGGCGCTGACCGGCGTCAAGGCCTGGCTGTGGGCGTCGGGCAGCCAGGTGTGCATCGGCGCCAGGCCCGCTTTTGTGCCATATCCGACCAGGATGAACAAAAAGGCCACGCTCATGATCCTGGGATTAAGGCCTGCCGCACGGCCCATGATGACGGACCAGTCAAGGGTCTTTGTGCCCGTCTGGGCGGCCACGGCATAATAAACCAGGACCGTCCCCAAAAGGGCGAGCGTGATACCCACCGAACAGATGATGACATATTTCCATGCGGCTTCCACGGATGCTTTCGTATTGTAAAAACCGACGAGAAACGCCGACGCCAGCGTTGTCAGCTCCACGGCCACCCACATATGCCCCAAATTGTCCAGGAGGGGCACCAAAAGCATGGTGGCGGCAAAGACATTGAAAAGAATATCGTAGCCGCGGGTCTGTCGGACGGAAAGGACCCCTCCGTCAATATCCTCCTGCAGATAGGGCCTGGAATACACAAGGGCCGCCAGGTTGACCAAGCTGATCAGAAAAATGAAAAAAGCGCTCAAGGCATCGGCCCGCAGGACGCCGCCGAAAGCAACAATGCCGATTCCCCCAGAGATGCGATAAGCCAATATGCCTGCCAAGGCGAGGAGGACGGCATGCGCCGCAAGATTGGCCATACCGCGCAGACGCGCAGGCAAAAGAGCCGAGAGAACAGCGGCCAGGACCGGAATGATGACGATCGAAAAAAGCAGCATCAGCCTCTACCCTTTTAAATCCGTTAAACGGTGAACCTCTATGTGCGTAAAAACCTTGTTGATGCGGTACATGAAAATCCCCGTGATGATCGCGCAGACAAAAACGTCAAAGGCGATGGCGATCTCGACGAAAAACGGCATCCCGCCGGCGATGGAGCCCGCCAAAAGGAATATACCGTTCTCCATCACCAGAAGCCCGACAATCTGGGTCAGGGCCTTCATCCGGAAAACCATGATGAAAAACCCGACCAGGACGACCGTGATAGAAACGACAAAGGCCGCAAAGACGACGGCCGGACTGTCGCCCACCAACCATGCGCAAAAAACCGCAGCCCCCCACGTCAAGAACAAGGCGGCAATCAACGACAGAAGAGGATTCAGGAATAACCCCAAGCGTTCATCCACCTTGATCTTTTTGACAAGATGATTCAAAAATGACGGGACCAGGATCACCTTCACCAGAAGCAAGAGCCCGGCGACGACAAAGACGTCTGTTTCCTTTTGCCGCACGGCGAAATCAAACGTGACCAGGAATAGAAATAAAGACTGCAGGCGGAAATTCTGGATCAACGCCGGGATCCTGTGGCAGACAAGCATCGCGTACGTCAAAATCATGATCCCCGTTAGCAAAAAAAGCGTCATTGTGTCATGCCTCTGCTGGAACCCCGCGGGCCCTTTTTGTTTCCACGGTTTTCCCTTCGGACCTGCCCCTGACTGAAAGTCAGGGGCGACCGTGGGATGACCGTCCCCGTTCCGCCATGGTTTTGTCTGCAAGACAAAACCATGGCGTAGCAATTAATATCCCAGGCCTGAGACCACCAGGGCCAGGACGGAAAACAGGAAAGCAAGCCCCAAGAAATCAGTGACCCTAAACAGCCTCATCTTTGCGAGGCCGATCTCCGTCAAGCCCACGACGACGGCGCAAAGGATCATCTTTAAAACAAAAAATGCCGCGCAGGCGATGGCAGACAGCCCCGAAGAACTCCCTATCGGCCACGGCCAGAGGATGGCCCCCAGGAGCGAAAACCAGATCAACTGTTTGGTGTGCGCGGCTGTCTCCAGCATGGCCAACGACGGTCCCGAATATTCCAGGAGCATCGCTTCGTGGATCATCGTCAATTCCAAATGCGTCTCCTGGTTGTCGACGGGAATCCGCGATGTTTCGGCAAGCACAACCATGAAAAGCGCTGCGGCCGCGATCATGCCGGAAAAAGACATGCCCATGGAACGCGCCAACGGTTCGGCGGCGGAAGAAGAGCTGTGCGCAGCGACAACGGCAACGGCCAAAACAGCCGCAGGCTCCACAAAGCTGGCGATGAACATCTCGCGCGAAGAGCCCATCCCCCCAAAGGCGCTGCCCGCATCCAAGCCAGCCAACGCCAGAAAAAAACGCCCCAGAGAAAAAAGGAAAAAAAGCGACAAGACATCACCCATACCCGCCGCGGACAGCGAAAACGAAAAAACAGGAACAAACATGAGTGCGGCCAGCGTCGAGCCCAGGACCACGGAAGGTGTCCAGCGAAAAATCCACGATGCCGTTTCGGAAACAACCTCCTCTTTTCTCATGTATTTGGCGATGTTGCGGTAGGGCTGCACGAGCGCAGCCCCCTGACGCATCCGCAGGGCATTCTTCACCCGGCGGACGAAACCGCTGACCAACGGCGCGCCGAGAACTGCGATGACTGCCTGCAATAAAAGCAAGGGCACCTTCATATCAAGGCCTCCCGAAAATAACGACCAATACCAGAATCGTCACGAAAACATAAGCCAGGTACCAGTGGATACTGCCCATCTGAAATCCGCGGACATACTGCGCCAGCCTGAAGAGACCGCCGACCACAGGATCATACAGATATCTCTTAAAAACAGGCGTTGTGGCCGTCTCATAGCTGAATTCCTTGACGTGATAAAAAGAATCTCGTATCTTCTCGGTCTTGCGGTAAGGCAGAAGAAAAAAGCCGAAGGCGATCCGAAACGGCTTTGAAAATGCCGTGGCCGTATATTCGGTGCGGTAATCCAGGCGGTAATAACCGCAGTCCCACGTCCTGCCGACCGTGACGGAATGTTTACGCGAGACCAGACGGACGAACGCATAAACCACAGCTATGCCTGCGCTCAGCGCCAGCATAATCATGGGCGTACGCAGACAGGCATCCGTGCCAGGGAACCGGATCAACCCCCAGGAACCGGACAAAAGCCCGTCCCAGGCGGCCGCCGGCGCCTCTAAAAAACTCGCTGCGACGGCGCAAAGGATTTTCCAGACGAGTCCGGCGCCCAGACCGAGGGCGACGGTCAACGCCGCCAAAAATACCATGGCGCTCCTCATGCTCAAGGAAACTTCTCCGGCCTCTGCGGCGGCGCGGCTCCTGGGCATGGCCAAAAAGGTCACGCCGAAAGCCTTGACAAAACAGGCGGCGGCCAAGGCACTTGTCAACGCCAGACACGCCATCATGCCGGCAAAAAACAGCTTTCCGCCCGAGGCCGCATCGCGCAACCCGGCGAAAAAGACCTGAAAGATCAGCCACTCGCTGACAAAGCCGCTCAAGGGAGGAAGCGCGGAAATGGCCATGGCCCCGACGAGAAACGAGGCGGCCGTCTGCGGCATGCGCTTGACCAGGCCTCCCAGTTTTTCTATGTCCTTGGTCCCCGTCGCGACATGGATGCTGCCGGAGCACAAAAATAGCAACCCTTTGAAAACCGCATGGTTGACCGTATGGTAGAGGCCTGCGGCAAAGGCCGCGCAGGCCAAAACCCACCAGCCCCAATGCCAAAAGATCATGCCGGCGCCAATGCCCAAAAGGATGATGCCGATATTTTCGACACTATGATACGCCAGGAGCTTTTTGATGTCGTGTTCCATCAAGGCATAGATGACGCCCACGAGACACGAGATGCCCGCCGCCACAAGGATCGCGCTGCCCCACCACACCGGCGGCACGCCCAGCATCCCGGCGATAAAACGCAGGATGCCATAGACGGCAACCTTGATCATGGCGCCGGACATGATGCTCGAGACCGATGCCGGGGCCTGTGGATGGGCATACGGCAGCCAGATATGCAGGGGAACGATGCCGGCCTTCATGCCGAAGCCGACTAAAAGAAGGCCGAAAAGGACGTTCTTTAAACCAACGGAGAACGCGGGGGCCGCGGTGCGGATCTCCTCGAAATCCCACGTCCCGGCCTGGGCATGTATCAAAAGGAAGGCGGCCAAAAGAAACGCAGTACCGACATGCGTCATGACCAGATAGATCGTGCCCGCCTTGATGGACGCCTCATGTTCGTGTTCGAAAACGACGAGAAAATACGACAGGAGCGACATGAATTCCCAGGCGAACAGGAAAAGGATGAGGTTGGCGCTGGCGACGACCGCCGCCATGGAAATGACAAAAAGGACCGTCAGGCCTGCGGCCGCAAGAGAACGGCGCCCGGAAAATTGCCTCCGCAGATATCCTGCCGAGAAGAGAAAAGACGGGAGGCTGACCAAAGCGATGACGCCGAGAAAAAATAAGGCCAGCGGGTCAAAACACCATCGGCTATTTTGACTCAAGAAAAACATGTAGAGTCCCCACGGCCTGCCTGCTCGCTTGTCTTCGACAAGCAGGCGGGCAAACCATGGCCCATTTTGTTTTCGGGATTCCGCCGTGTGGGGCGATATCCCGCCCGAATGCCCATGGCGATGCCTTCAGACACCGCCAATCCCCACCTTTACATGTGGGGCGCTGGGTGCGGGGTAAAATCCTGACCTGGCCGATAACGCGGCTGGTCGAAAAACAGGGGTTTTTTGAAGAACGCGGCGGGAAAAATATGATGCCGATTTGTCATTCCGATCTATATGAACGGCTTAAAAACCACCCTTGCGTCGCATTCCATCCGCCCGGATCTCTACCTTTCGACCGACCACCTTACACCCCTGTCAACCAACGGGTCGGCGGCCAAAAGGAAGGCGGATAAACATGAATATTTTAGTCGCCGCGACTTTTTTGTCAATAGAATTTGCGACGCGGCACTCTTCGGGGGACTTAAAGGCGGCGAGACTTTCGGACGGACATTTTCTGAGAGATTTTCTTTTGGCAGGCGGGACAGAACTGTAATTCTTTCCTGTCGGTGTCTGTGATGGTCTTAGAAAAATGCATGATGCAGGACGCCCGCGGACAATGCGCAAGCCCGAAGCTATGCCCGACTTCATGCACGGCCTCCTTGACGCCCCTGGCGCAAAACAAAGCGTTATTCCCGGCGGTGCCGTAAAATTCCGGCCTCAAGCGCGTCAAGGCGATCAGCGCGTAACCGGTACGGGGATCTGTCAGGCCGAAAACAAAATCAAAACCCTGCGTATAAACGTCGGCATCGATAATCCCCAGGACCCTCTGTTCCTTTTTACAAATAGGGGCGCACGACGCAAGTCCGCGAAAAACCACCCGGGCATCATATTGCCCCCTCTCCTCGTCAAAGGCCGCATCCGGCACAAGGCAGCTCTTTGTCGCCTCCACATCTGCCGAAAAAAAGCCGGAGAGCACCTTGGCCAGATGCTCCAGGCATTGACCGTGGACTGAACCTAGGGGCACAAGATATATCTTCATGCCAGACGCCTTGCGGCCGCTTTCAAAACGCAGCCACGCCGTTCCCGGAAAAGACAAAATATAAAAATTTCAGCTGCGTGCGGGCCACAACACCCTGATTTCTCGGTCCGTGTAGGCCATCTTGAACGGACACGGCCTGCCGGCCCGCCTCAACTTTTTCATTTCATCCTGGATCATGCGTGTGCGCAACCATATCTCCCGTCGAGAAACTTTACGATCCAGCCGAAAAGCCCTCATCTCCGGCTTATCCAGATAGCAGAAATAACTCACTTCGTCAAAATGATCGGCGAGTCGAAACGACGCGGCAAGCTCCTGGCGGGTTTCCCCGGGAAAGCCATAGATGATGTGTGTGATCAGGTGCATCGCAGGATTCAACCGTCTGATATCGTCGGTGATCCTCAAGACATCCTCCACGTCATAATGACGGTTCATCCGCTTCAAGATCCTGGGAGAACACGACTGAAGAGGAATGCACATCTCGGCCACCTTCTGGCGGATAATCTCCTTGTCCATGGCCGGATAAAGCCTGGCCAGACGCTGGGGCTCGAAAAAATTAATGCTCAACCGGAAGTCTTTATTCCGGAAGGCGGCGAAAAGGTTCAACAATTTCGCAAAATCGGTATTCCTGTCGACGCCGTAACTGCCGCAGTCATCGGCCAAAAGGACGATCCTCTTGTAACCCGCCTTGAGCCCCTCATGGAATTCCGAGATCACCTCTGCCGGCGGCTTGCTCTTGACACACCTCCTGATCTCTTTGTAATCGCAATACGTGCAGTTGTTGAGACAGCCTTCACAGATATGAATGCAATAGCTTCTGACGACGGCACGGCCGCGGGCAAAAAACCTCCTGGTCAATGCATTGGTCCTGATGGCGGCCAAGGAAACCCCGGGATGAAAGATGCTGTCGAAAAGTCCGTATTGCTCGACGGGGACGATCGACGCGCGCGCAAACATCGCCCCAAGTCCGCGCCTGGTCGAAGCCAGGCAGCCGCAGACGATCATCTCTTTTTTGGGATACTTCTCATAATAACGCCGGACCATCCGCATCGTCCTGTCTTCTTTGATACGATCGAAACCGCATGTCGTCAAGACAATGACGTCTGCAAATGAAGGATTCCTGACGAGCTGAAACCCGTTCTCCCGGAAATAGTTATAAAAACGCGTGGTATCGAACAAGTTCCGCGTGCATTCCGGATACGTGGAGCGCAAAAATATTTTCTTGTTCTTTGCCATTTTATCTGACCGCGAACTCATTAGACACAACGCTCAACCACAGCCCTTGCTCTGCCGGAGGGGTTGCCGGCGCCCGGTAGGAAATGCGGAGGCGATACGTCCCCGGCGCAGGCCGGATCCTGTCGCGGGTGCCGCCGATATATATCCAGGGATCCCACGCCCAGGACACGCTCTCCTGCGGCCTAAGCTCTGCGGGGGCGTCCATATCATAGACGCAAAACGGGGGACGGCACCAGGCCGACAAGGTATTCCAGCCCCCTTGGGCATTTTTCATCTCAACGCCCTCAATGGCAAAAACAGGAGTCTGGCTTCCCAGATGAGAAAAGATGCTCTCCGGCGATCCGTTCGTTAAGCGGATCGTGACAATCTCTTGCGGCCTGTACTCCTTTCTATCCGTCGTGACGACAGGACCGGTTTCGCCGAAGGAAAAACAGGCCCCGCCAAACCCTCCCAGCATCAATAACACCGCAAGTCTCCAACGCCGCATATCTCCTCCAAGCAATGACACCGGCCGGCACCTTCCTGCTTCTATCCCGTCGCAACGGACACGGGCCCTAAAGTTCTTTGGTTTTCAGAAGCTTCCCTCGATCGTTTTTTAACGAAAAAAGCGAAGTCCATCCATATGCCGCAATGATGGCAATGAACGGCATCATGGGCACCCTGTATCTTTCCCCGACGTTCCACATCTCGACAATAATGGTCCCGCAGGCAAAACAGACGACGATCAGCAACAAAAATTGGCAATAGACGTTGCGCCTTATTTTCGTTACGCCGTAAAGGAAACCGCCCATCCAGAAGGCCATCACGATATAACTGAATATTTTTCCTATCACGGCCAAGAGAGGACAATGGAGGTATTTGAAAGTTCCCGGCCTCGTGAAGAGAGACAGGGCGCAGCGCCAGGTCACATTAATATAATAGAGGGCCGGCGGCGCCCCTTGCGTAAACGGATCGCGATTCCTTGAATAACTATGGATCAGTCCCTCAAAAGCCCCGCCAGTAACGACGTCCATGGAAATAATGCTGCTGAATACGGCCTTATGAAAAACGAGGTAATTTCTTATCTGCCATAATCCCAGCAAACCGTAAATCACGGCCAATAAAATAAAGGCGTGAAAAACAGCCGTCTTCATCTTGTGCGTTACGTTGGCATATATAACGAAGGCCGCCATGACTATCCCAAGAAAATAAGGACCGGGCCTGACATACACAGCAGCGGCAAATGTCAAGCCGGTGAACACCAGAAATTTCATCCTGCCGGTCTTCAGGTATTTAATAAAGCAAAACATCGCCGACGTGATAAAAAGCAAAAACAGCGATTCCGTCAAGATCAGCAAAGAAAACATGGTGATGGCCGGCGAATAGAGAAAGATCGCTAAAGCCAGGAAGCCCAGCCGAGGGTCTATCTCCACGGCTGTTTTATAGGTAATGAGGGCGGCAAGAACTGTCAGAAACACCTGGATCGATATCACCCCCGCCAGCGGGATCCCCCACAACCAGTGCAAAACCCCAAGAAAAAACGGATAGCCGGGGGCTATAAAAAAATTGGGTTCCAGCTGCCCGTCCGCTCCATGGCTGGCAAACACCCCCTCTGATACGATCGTCCTTCCTGTATCCAGATACTGGTAAGAATCACGCACAAGCCTGGCCTGGGGAACATGGACGACGGAATAATAAAGCAAAAAGGCTTTTATCAAAAGGGCGGCGCCAATGATTGCGATGAGATATTTTTTGTTCATCCAACACCTTGGCCTTAAGCCGGGCATGATGCCCGCTTGTTATTGCCGGAATGATCGGCTCTATTTTAGCATCCTATCGCATATTCATATACATCATTGTTTATTTTGACTCGCGTCCGACAGGCCCCGTCGTGCCCAGAGCGAGATGCCCGTTCTTTTTGAAGAGACAAGGGGATATCGATTTTTCAATGCCGGCCGCACCAAAAACCCTCTGCCATGAAAATGTGGCAGAGGGTTGAGAAGACCAGGACGGCTTCCGGAATGGACCAGCCGGTCTCACTGTCCGCCTCGTCAAGAACCCGCGGCGGCACCCTTCTGTTTTCCTTTGGACGCCTGCTGCAGGAAAAACGATCTGTCTTTCCGTAAAAACATAGCGGTCTTTTCAGGGAGGCGGTAAACGATATTTCCGGGCACAAGCCTGGCATCATATGATTTTTGCGCTGCATCAAAATTACCGATCTCCAGCCGATACGAAATCACGGTCTCTTTCTCTTTGGCGTCCACAACGATCGTAGACACCGGCTTATCGAAACCGTAGGTCGCGGCATGGGGGTCTATGATATCCAGGGCCTGGAGACCGGAGATTGTGCGCAGAAACTCGTCCACTCTGGCCTGGTCGACCGGAACGCGGGGATCCGGCGGATCGAGCTGCCAACCGGGGGCCGGTGCCTCTCCTGATTTTTTCAGGACAAAGGGACGCGCCGCCGGCGCCGCCTTGATCTCGAGGCGGTCCGCCGCCGCCGCGAGATCGCCGGGAAATATTTTAAGGTCCAGGTATGATGGGGCGCGAAGCTCAGCCTTCGGGTCCGACGACAAACCGAGGACCATCAAAAAATTCTTTTCAACAAGAAAAACCTTCTGGGCGCCGAATGCCCTGACAAAGCTCTCGTTCCATGCCGCCCTTGTGAGACCCACGACCATATGAACGGCTTCTTTGCCGGCCGTGTTCACAAGAATGATGTGCAGGCCTTCGTTATCGCCAATCTGGAAATCAGAAAACACGCCCTTGGAATCCGTGCGCAACTCTCCCTTAAGCCCGGAAAGATATTTGATCAGATCTTCAGGAACGTTCTTTCTGGCCGGTGCGGAAAATTTGTCCTCAACGATCCACTCCTGGGCCGCGTTCCTGGAAAAAACGACCTTATCGGTTTCATTTCTTCCCTGATACACAATGACCTTGGAAATAAAATCTGCTGTGATCTTCGGCGTCAACTCGGAAAGAGTGGCTTCTTCGGCTTTTTCAAAAGGGATGGCCCGCGACTTGACGACCGTCTTTTTCACAACGGCCAGGAGAACGAGGGCCCCTAGAACAACAAGCAGGATGATCAGCTTTTTAAACTTCATAGGATTCGGCATCCGTTACGGGCTAACGGTTGTGCGCCATGAGATAGAACTGTTTTTCCTTACGGCGCAGGAAAAGCCTCAACGATGCAAAACCGATCCACAGGATCGGCACAAGAACGACTGCCATGAACCTTAGCCCCAGCTTCTGCGCATCGGAAAGCTTCTTGATATCGCGGCTCACTTCGGTCTTGGAGCGGATCTGGACCACATCTTCTCCTAACGCAAGGCTATCCACCAGATTGGCAAAAAGACTCAGGTTGGCCGGATGGCCGATCAGGCTGTCCGAGAACATTTTGGAGCAACCCACGACAACAAGCTTACCGGGCCTGGGCTCAAGCTTTTCTTCTGCCTTCTGAGGCGGTACCGCCTCTGCTTGAGAAGCATTCGACGACACATCGATCTTGCTGGGCCACGGCGGCACGCCCTGATCCACAAATGTATTCGTAAACTGACCCTGTAAAATCATGCCTAGAACAAATTTTTCCCCTGTGTCCGCTTTTAAAAATCCGAGGGCATCCGGCTTCAGTAATCCGCCGGTATAAGGGACCTTCCAGCTCTCGGCGCTGGAGGTAAACAAGACCGTGGGGTTCAAATTCAAAGATTTGACCACTTCGTCGGCCACGTC
Source organism: uncultured Planctomycetia bacterium (assembly GCA_964471325.1). Lineage (GTDB taxonomy): Bacteria > Omnitrophota > Gorgyraeia > Velamenicoccales > Velamenicoccaceae > Velamenicoccus. The sequence goes on along the minus strand of CAYYFL010000012.1, from coordinate 37,851 downwards.
CAAAGCCGATCCCCACATATACAGGAAAGCGGGCTGACGGCGCATCAAAGGCAGCTTGGAATTCATCGTGTCCTGCCGCACCAGGATCTGGTTCGGCACCTTGACGGGTATCGAAACGGCAAACGGGCCGACCCGCTGCTCCGTCGAAACATTGACGATATCGCTGCTCTCGTCCATCAGCATGTCTCCGTCGATCTTTATCCCCCATTTACCGAGAAGATTATTGATGTCGAGGCTGAGCTTGAACGGCTGGACCTGGACACCCCGCGGCGGCACCATCTGGAAAGCATAATCATATCCCTGGGCGGCAACGATGACCGATCCCCCCTGGTAGAGATATTTATTGATCTCATACAACTGGCGGGCATTGAGGGAACCGGGATTGATCACCAGAAGCTCGGTCACATCCGGCGGCAGAGGATCTCCCTCGGTCAGGGCGACGCGTTGATAATCATAGCCGTTATTGCTGACCAACGGCGCGATGTTCTTGTAATCATCTTCGTACTGCGGTGAGGCCTTGCCGAGCTTGAACAAGAGCTGGTTCATTTCCGGGGTTACGTCGGCCCCCCTCAAGGGCGAGAACAGCACAATCTTCGGCTTGTGGTCGAATGTCATCTTGACGATACGCGACAAGAGAAGATATTCGAGGTCCGGCAGCGTTTGCGGGACGATGCGCGGCAGAAGCTCCTCGCCTTTTTCCTTATAATCGATGGTCATGGCGGCATAGACGAGCTTGACGCCCACCTCGTCCCTGTCAATGCTCTCCACCTGGAACGGCACAATGCCCTTTTCTTCCAAAGAACGCTCGAGGGAACCTTCCTCCTGCTTATTTGTCACAGCGGCGGCCTTCTCGTCCGGTCCCTTGGCTTGCTCGATCAACTTGGCCGCGTCGATATGGATGATCTTGTAATCCAGCTTGTTGCCGGAAACAAGCTGGAGCTCTTTAAGTCTTCCGGCGATCTCTTCCTCCATCGTCTTCATCATGGTCGGCATTTTAGCCGGCGGCGTCAGATAGACCCTGATCTCCACGGATGCCTTCAGCTGATCGAGAATTCTCTTGGAGGCCGGGGAAACGGTATAAATCTTTCCTTCCGTCAAGTCAAAACGGCCCCACTGGAGATCATGGACCAGCCAATTGAAGACAACCATGATGGCCAGGCAGACGACAACAGCGGTGCCGAAAACAAGCCGTGATTTCGGACGATACCGGCCCTCAAAGAACAGGCTGTTAAGAAAAATGAAGATGCCGCAACCCACGGCAAAGTAAATGATGTCCTTGATGTCGATAACGCCTTTATGGAAACCATCAAGGTGAGAGGCGGCGCCAAGGGTATTCATGATGAACGTTCCCGCGCCCGCGACCCATCCGTCGATCAACGAAGCGAAAAGATCCGTGCCGAGAAAATAGACCATAAAACAGCTCAAGACCGTCAGGACAAACGCCACGATCTGTTCCTTTGTCAGCCCGGAAATAAAAATGCCGATCGAAAGAAAGAGTCCTCCGACAAAAAGCGCCCCCAGATAGCCGCTGAAGACCACGCCCATATCGGGTTTTCCGGTCATCAACAGCACGACGGGAATGGCGAAGGAGCTCAGCAATGCGACGGCGTAAAAAACGAGACTTGCCAAGAATTTCCCGATCACCAGCTCCAGGGGATTCATCGGAAAGGTCATGAGGAGCTCGAACGTATTCTCTTTGCGGTCCTCGGCCCATAGGCGCATGGTGATCACCGGGATAAAAATAAAAAGGGTGAACGGCAGATTGTTGAAAAACAACCTCATGTCCGCCTTGCCCAGGAGGAAAAACTGCGTCATGAACAAACCGTTGTTGATCGCCACAAACACAACGAGGTAGATGTAGGCGATCGCGGAATTGAAATAAGCGCCCGTTTCCCTTCTGAAAGTGGTCCCGATATTTGCGATGTTCATTTGTCCGCCGTCTTAAAAAGGCTCAGGAAAACCTCCTCCAGGGAAGGCTCCTGCAATGCGAGTTCTTTCAAAACCCATCCTCTTTGCTTGACCGCCTGATTGACAAAAATGCCGACTTCGTCGAATGAAGAAACCGCACACAAAAATCTTACGCTGGAGCCAGACTCGCCGGCAACCTTGATGTCTCTGACGCCGGGGGTGGACTTCAAAACCACAAACGCCTCGTTCTTGGGTGCTGTGAGCGTCACATAGACAAGGCTGTCCTTGCCTTTGATCTTCTTCAATTCAGCGGGGGTATTGCTGGCGATGATCTTGCCGCGATCGATGATGATAAGCCTGTCGGCGACGACCGACGCCTCCTGAAGGATATGGGTAGAAAAAATGATCGTCTTCGTCTTGGCCAGTTCTTTGATAAGCTGACGAATGCCGATGATCTGCATCGGATCCAGGCCCGATGTCGGTTCATCGAGGATCACCACGCGGGGGTCATGAACCAATGCCTGCGCCAGGCCCACCCTCTGGCGGTATCCCAGGGAAAGCTCGCAGACCACATGCTTCCAGACACCGGCTATTTTTGTCGCTTCAACGACCCAGTCTATCCTCTTCTTTAATTCGTGGCCGGATAACCCGCGCGAACGGCCGACAAAATCAATAAACTCATCGACGCGCATGTCCATATACAAAGGAGGGGTCTCCGGCAGATAGCCGATGATCTTGCGGACGGCCAAAGGGTCTTGCGTCACATCGTGGCCGTCCACAACAGCCGTCCCGCGGGTGGGATAAATAAAGGTTGTCAGGATCCGCATGAGCGTGGTCTTGCCGGCGCCATTGGGCCCCAGCAGGCCCACGATCTCTTTCTCGTTGACGTCGAAAGAGACGTCATCGAGGGCGATGGTCGAGCCGTAATACATGGAAAGATTTTTGGAAGCAATCATCCTTTTAATTATAAAAAAATGGATTGTTTTGTCAAGAACGGGGCTGTTCTCGCGCGCCCGGCCGGCGGCCGAGGCCAGGGAATCCTGACAAGGAAATGGACATCCCTTCAAAACGTATCGGCACTTTCTCCGCAGCGACCCGTGGATCGCAAGGTGCCGATAGGGCCTATTTTCGGCGGATCAGTTTCATCATCCGCCCCAGTATATCAAATCTCAGCGGATCAAGAAAGTACGCCTGGCGCAGGAAACGACAAGCCTTCTGTGTCTTGCCGGCGCGCGCCATGTCCTTGGCCATCATGGTGTAGAATTTAAAAAGAAAACGCCTGTCGCGCCGCATCTCCGGCAACCACTTTTGAAGGATGCGTTCCCCTGTCTGCTCGGCGTATTTGTCGGGAACTTTGCCCTTCTGGCAGGTATATACATGTTTGTGCAGCAGGATGTCGGCCAGGAAATACGCCGGGACCTTGCGCACCAGCCGCGCGAACATATCGAGGTCTTCCAAGGTCCAGAGCCCCTCATCAAAAAGTCCTACGGCATCAAAACAACTCTTGCGGACCATCCAGGCGCTGGGAGGATTACAATAGATCGAAGCGGGAAAATGCCGGCCGATACGGACGTATCCGGATTTGACTTCGGGAGGGAATCTGGCGCTTTTGTTGCGGCCGATCTCGCAATAATTCACAAAGACAAAGCCGGTCGCCGCATCCAGCGTTTCAAAGGCGCGCACCTGCGCGCCCAGCTTCCCCGGCAGGTATTCGTCGTCGGAATCGAGAAAGGCGATAAAGGCCCCCCGGGCCGCCCTGATGCCTGTGTTGCGCGCCGCCGCCGCGCCCCTGTTTTCGCTGCGGGCGATATAGCGGATCCGCGCATCCCGCAGGCCGCCGACCACACGGTGTGTCTCGTCAGCGGAGGCATCGTCGACCACAATGATCTCCAAAGGTTCATGATCCTGCGCCAAGACACTTTTGATCGCGCGCGTAATGACGGCGGCCCGGTTATATGTAGGAATGATGACGCTGACCAGAGAAGGCATATGTTTTTTCGCTGAAGGCAACGGTTGACCCCTGAGGAATACGGTTTTTTTATTCTACCCCAAAACAAAAACCCCCACAACGTATTTCGCTGTGAGGGAACAGACAGCCTGCAGAACGGGTGCTGAAAACGATTATCCAGCGATGGCTTGCGTTCTTGTCCGCTGCCTGCTAAAAAGTAACGATTTTATCGCTTTCCTTGATGATGTCATACATATCTTTCATGGTGCTGATCGGACACGCCTCGGAACCTTCCTGATTGCGGGATTTAAGACACGCGCCGCAGGCAAGGATCCTGCCGCCGCCCCGACGAAACTTCTCTGCCTGCTCAACGGCGTTGAACTTCTCGGTGCTGATTTTCTGGTATTCCACGCCCTTGCCGCTCAAAAACACCTTCACTGCATCTTTTTGGCCGCGGCAGAAATTGGCATAGCGAAACGCATTCCAGCAAGTTTCCGCATCGTTGGTTGAGATGATAATCCCGATCTTCATCCAAACCTCCCGGTTTAAGCGATCTTCATGGCCTGAACCGGACAAATCTTGACACAACCGCGCAGACGGTCGCATTTCGATTCATCGGTCACCTTGCATTTTCCGCTTTTGGTATCGATATATAAGATTTTCTTCGGGCAAAGCGATGCGCAAGCCCCGCAGCCGATGCAGCGTTCTTCGTCAATCATAACGATCCTATTCATGCGGGTGGCAGCCGTGCTGCGCGCAGGCGTTCTCGACCGTGATCTCTTCCAGTTCTTGCGCCTTAAACTTTTCTATGGTCTCTGCGACCGTTTCGGCGCTCGCGCGAAATGCCTTGAGGCCGGCTTCCTTGAGCTTCTGCACGGCCCTTGCCCCCATCCCCAGGCACGCAACGGCGTCTATCGACGAGGTCCCCAGGACGCCGATCGGATGACACACCCCATGGGAGTGATGGGCATTCGTATTATCGACGATGCGGACGCTTTTGTTTTCCGTATCGTAAATCGTGAAAAAAGGCGCGCTGCCGAAATGACCGTGCACCTTGGCATGCAACCCTTCCCTGCTTTCCGTCGGTATACAGATTTTCATTGAATCCCCTTTGTTCAGAAATTTTCGCTTAGAATTTCATAAAACGCCTGCGGGTGTTTGCACGCAGGGCACTCCCTGGGGGCTTCGGGGCCCTCAAAGACATAACCGCAATTGATGCAATGCCACTTGAGCGCCGCCTGTCTCTTAAAGACTTCACCGTGGGCGACGTTGTTGATGAGTTTCCTGTATCTGGCCTCGTGGAATTTTTCTACTTTTGAGATCTGCTCAAAAGAACGCGCTATCTCCGGAAAGCCTTCGTCTTTGGCCGTCTTGGCGAAATCCGCATAAAGCGTCGTCCATTCCAGGTTCTCGCCGGCCGCGGCCTCCTGCAGATTGCTTTTGGTGCCCGCGATCGTCCCGGCGGGATAGGATGCCGTGATCTCTACGTCTCCTCCTTCCAGGTATTTGAAAAATACCTTGGCGTGCTCTTTTTCGTTTTCCGCCGTCTCGATAAAAATATTGGCGATCTGCTCATAACCCTCTTTTCGGGCTGCCGAGGCAAAATACGTATATCTATTCCTGGCCTGGGATTCTCCGGCAAATGCCGCCAGAAGGTTTTTTTCCGTCTTCGACCCTTTAACCGACTTGTTCATCACCGTCCTCCTTTGTCGATCCTGACGACGCCGCCCTCTATCTTTAATGCCTTGGCATGGATGAGAACATCCGCAATCTTTCTGTGGGCCGCCTGGATGATATTGCCGAATGTCTGGCGGGAGATGTTCATTTTCCTGGCCGCGTCTTCCTGATACAGCTCTTCAAAATCTGCAAGCCTTATCGCCTCCAGCTCATCCAGGGTCAAACGGACTTCCTCTAAGTCGCCCACCGGGATGCCGCGGGGCTTGAAGTAGCTCGTATCTGGACTGCATCTTATGCGTCTACAACGGCAGGGTCTGGGCATGTCCCGTCCTGTTAGTTATTGGCATATGCCAATAATAACATTTATGCCGCGGGTCGTCAAGACAAAAGAAAACCCCTGCGGTTATTTGATCGCAGGGGCGCGAGGATGACTGCCCTTCGCACTTTGTGAAGGACGAGTGGTTCGACTTATCCAGAAATGACTGCGCCCTCCGCCGCGACTCAAGCTGTGCTTCCACTCGGCAGAATGGTGAGCAAGCCCGAGCGCAGCGAAGGGCGCGTCGAACCACTGCCCCGCTTGGATTCGAACCAAGATTAACTGGTCCAGAGCCAGTCGTGCTACCGATTGCACTACAGGGCAAAATGACTACAATTCAGGGTACATCCTTACATTTTGCCCGTGCCGAGGCCCGATAACATCCTGGGCCGAGGACAGAGCAATCCTAAAACTTGCTTATATTCACATCCTCAAGCCCTACTACAGGCCCAACGACGGGAAAAGGGCAAAATCGGTATGATTATTGTAATATCCTTGCCCTTGCATGACAAGTTTATTTTTTGGGCCCCGGAGAAACCTCTTATAGTCCTTTACAATCCCCTCCAACTGTTTTATGATAATGCATCGGGACCAAAGGCGCTCCCCCCACCATGAAAAGGATCGGCTTCGACAACGAAAAATACCTCCGCGAACAAGCCCAGGCTATCTCCGAAAGAGTCCGCAAGTTCGACAATAAGCTGTATCTCGAGTTCGGCGGCAAGCTCTGCTTCGATTACCATGCCGCCAGGGTCCTGCCAGGTTATGACCCCAATGTCAAGCTGCGCCTCCTGCAGATGCTCTCGGACAAGATCAATATCGTCCTCTCCATTTACGCCGGGGACATCGAAAGCGGACGCCTGCGGGGGGATTTCGGCATCACCTATGACGCCGCCACCTTCAAGCTGATCGACGACCTGAGAAAATGGAACCTGGACATCCTGGCCGTCGTCATCACGCGCTTTAACAACCAGCCGTCCGCCGTCGTCTTCAAAAACAAGCTGGAACGCCGGGGGATCAAGGTCTACCTCCACTATCCCATCGAGGGCTATCCTGTAGACGTGGACGCCGTTGTCAGCGACAAAGGCTTCGGCAAAAACGACTACATTGAGACAAACAAACCTATCGTAGTCGTGACAGGCCCGGGGCCGAACAGCGGAAAGCTCTCAACCTGCCTCTCCCAACTCTATAATGAGCACCGCCGGGGCATTAACGCCGGGTACGCCAAATTCGAAACATTCCCCATCTGGAGCATCGAACTCAAACACCCGGTGAACATCGCCTACGAAGCGGCGACCGCAGATATCCAGGATTTCAACCTCGTCGACCCGTTCCATCTGGGCGCCTACAAAAAAGTCGCCATCAACTATAACCGCGACGTCGAGAGCTTCCCGATCCTCAAGTTGATCCTGGAGAGGATCTTCGAAGGACAAACACATCCTGTCCTGTATCAATCGCCGACGGACATGGGCGTCAACCGGGCGGGCTTCGGCATCGTCCAGGACGACGTCGTGCGCGAAGCATCCAAACAGGAACTGATACGGCGCTATCTGCGCTACAATACCGAATACGCCCTGGGGGTCGAAAAGAAATCGACGGTGGACCGCGCCATGTCCCTGATGGAAGAGCTGGGACTGAAGGTGACCGGCCGGCCGGCCGTCGAGCCGGCGAGGGAAGCGGCCCGCCAGGCCGAGACCGGCGGCAAAGGCAACGAAGGCATTTATTGCGGGGCGGCCATCCAACTCGCCGACGGCAGGATCATCACGGGGAAAAACTCGCAGCTGATGCACGCGGCCTCGAGCGTGATCCTCAACGCCATCAAGACGCTCGCCAATATACCCGATGAGATCCTCCTGCTCTCGCCTCAGATCATCCACCAGATCTCGGGACTCAAACAAGGGGCCCTACGGCAGGAATCGACCAGTCTGGATCTTCAGGAAACGCTCATCGCCCTTTCGATCGGCGCGACGACCAATCATACGGCCGAACTGGCCATGAAGAAGCTGACGGAACTACGCAACTGCGAGATGCACATGACCCACATCCCCACTCCCGGCGACCAGATCGGCCTCAACAAGCTGGGTATCAACCTCACCTCGGACGGCCAATTCTCTTCCCGCAATCTGTTTATGGTCTAAGATTGTCTTTCTTAAAAAGAAGCTCAGGCGGGCACAGGACAGACGCCGTCATATCCTGATCGGATGGCATATCTCTGTTTCGGACGCGGATGTCCTTCCGCAACAGCCGCAGACAAATGAGGGTCTTTCGGATTTGGATGCGCAGGAATGACGCAGATTCTCCAGAACGCCTCCGCAAAATCCGCAGCGAGGCGTCCCTGGGACATTCATGGGTGCGCAGAGGTGCCCCTTCGACGTCGTCGGAGCGCCGCAAGAAGGGCACAGATACCCCTGCGGCTTTGTTTTCTTGGATGACTTCATCGTCATGCTCTTGTGCCTTCTCTTGATCCAGGCACAACGCGCTCTCCGGCAAGACGCCATTGTCTTGCCTGCCAAGGATTATATTATGGACTGCCAAGCCTTGTCAACTTCGCCGCTCACTTGCGGCGGGGATAGAGCTCAAAAATTTCCAGGGGACCGACCCTCCTGCCCACCTCGAACCTGCGCGACAGGCCGGCTTGCGCATCCAAAAGGGTCTCTCGATCGGTCTCTTCCAGCAAACCATAGACGACAGGATTGAAATAATACATCGCCCCCCTGCACTGTTTCAGAGAATCCTCAAAACCGGCGTCATTGATAAAAAGCCAGCGGTCCTGCGGGAACAAGAATTCGAGCGCGGTCTTGGATGTGCTGGTCTTAAACGACACGACACAGTCCTGGGCCGGGCAGGCGGGGAAATCCTTTTGGATATCTTTCCATGAGAACGCCTTGACAGACCCCAGATCGTTATCAGCCTTCGCACCGGCCGCGGCCAGCAAAAAGAAAACCAGGACAAACCTCGCCCAGCGGCGGCGGATAAATAGCTCGATCGTCTTGGAGACCACGTAACCCATCACAAGAAAAACAGGGATCAGGATCTGCAATATCTGCCACTCGGCATTGGCCGGCGCATAATAAGCCAGAGGGATAAGGCTGACCAACAACCACCCCACAACCACGTTCATCATCCGTTCTTTCTTGTGAAACATCTGGATCAAGGCCAGGCCTGCGACCGCCCACAGCGCCATGCCTCCCGTCCGCGAGAGGAAAAGATTAAAGTTCTTGATGAAATAAACCGCGGCAAAGGGGGCATTGCGGCCGTGATAGGCGGCAGAGATGCAGGCAGACTGAATCCCGTTCCAGTTGACCATAAAAGGGAGGCAGAAGAACAACGTTGCAATAGCCAACAGGACGGCCATCCCGAGATATCCTTTGAGCGCCTCCCGGAGCGCATCGTCTTTCTTCGCCTCTGGGAGAAGGACGAACAAGAACAGCGCAAGCATGACGATGTTTTCCGGTTTGATGTTGATCGTGATAAAAAAAAGGAAAAGAAGGCCCAGGCCGATAAACCGGCTCTTGCTCTTCAGGAAGCAGATCAAGAACAAAAACTCCAGGACAACGAGAAATACGGAAAGCGACATGGGAAATTCATACCCGCTGTAAACGAGGTGCTGCGGCGAAACGGCAAGCAGCCCTGCGGCCAGGAAGGAAACGATGCGATCGGCGGTCAAGGCGTAGCCGACGAAATACAAAAGGCCTACGGACAAAACGCTTGCGGCAAGATTGAACGATGAAACCGCTGTCAGGTTTTCAGCAACAGCGAGCACCGGGGATATAAAAAACGGATAACCGGGTATATGCAAGGCGGCGGCCAGGTCGAATCGCGCGGGAAACTTTAGCAAAAAAATGTCCTTGATGGCCAGTGCATCCTCGATATATCCCCAGCCGTAAGGATCCAGGTCTATGTGAAAGGTGTGCCGGACTCTCAAGACAAGCCCGGCGGCCGTCACAAGGCCCACAAGGAGAACATCCCGCCACGCCGCTTCCCTGAACTGACCCCTGAAAACCGGAAGGCTGTGAAAAACAAATTTTATAAAAGCTGCCAAAAGGAAAATAAAATACAACAGCCAACCATAGGAAAACATCCGGCGCCACCCTTAGCGATTGCGGAAAATCTCCATGCCGCGACGAAAACTCACTTCACGTCTTTCCAGACAATAACCTCGCCTTGGCGGCGATGGCAAGAATTTCTGAGGGATTGTCTGAAGCCGTGGCCCAACAAATACCTGACCTTGGCGGATTTATTCGTGTCTGACTCGTAAAATCCCAGGATGAGGCGGCCGCCGGCCTTGAGACGGCGCAAACATGCCTCCAAAAGTTCTGTCTCCTTCTGCGTCTCGAAGGAATAATTATCCCAGACATTCCAATAGATGTAATCAAAACGCGTCTGCGGCCATATCCTGGCCAAATCCGGTTCGATGGAGAGATCGGCGGCGACGAAATTCGCGGCGTGGCGGGGAAACAGGAGCTTCGCCTTGCGGACAAGCGAAGCGTCCTTGTCGACACCGTAAGGCACCAAGGACCGCCCCGACCACTCCTGCAGGCACCGCAGCAAAAACCCGTTGGCGCAGCCGATATCCAAGATCGCCCCGTCGCCGTCGATCGAGCGGGAAATAAAGAACCGCGTGATCTCGTAGACCTTGAAGCTTCTGTGCCCTGTGCCGGCGGCCGCAACAAACGAACGCAATCTTCCTTTATTCTTGATAAACGCCTTAAAGGCCGCGGAATATTGGAATCTCGCCCTTCTCGGATCTATTGTCCGGCCTGAAAAAGGGTCCATCATAACGACCACCTTCCGAGGGAAAAGTTGCTGCCCGTCCATATTGGCCATGACCTGGATCTAATAACCATGGGGTCCCTGCGGCTGTCGCAAGATGTCATTGACGAAAAAACGTCGAAGAACTGAAACCCCGCGAACCTCACCCGCCGCTTACGGCGGACAGGAAATTCTGGCAAATGGGATGAATCAGGGGGCGCCGCCATATTTGATCTGGGAAATCTCAGAACGCCTGATGGTCATCTGTCCTTCGCCGCCGTTTTCAAAATACAGATGAAGGACCACCCCGCCATTATTTTCCGTCAGGATGCTGCCCTTGAAGACCAGGCCGTTGCGCAGGATGACCGTATCGAGATTCCTGGGCTCGGTCACGATCTTCATGTGTTTGAGCTGTTCCAGCCTCGGACGGATGATCTGCTGATAGGTAAGGCGATAAAGGAGGGTGACAGCCGCTGCAGCGAAGAGTGCCGCGGCCAAAAACATCGCGATACGCCGGAATTTCAAAAGACCGATGCGGCCGTAGGGAATGATCCTGTTGCGGCCCGTCTTTTTGGAAAAATACATCGCTTCGTCGGCGTTACGGATCATCTCGTCGGGTGTCCGGCCGTCTTGGGGAAAACCCGCGATCCCGCAGCTCACCGATACGCGGTAGAAGCGGTTTCCGTAAAGACACGGCCTGCGGCGCAAGTTGTGTTGGCATTGCCGCATGGCCGACAAGGCCTCCCTGACGGTCTTGCCGGGGAAGATAACGATGAATTCGTCGCCGCCATAGCGCAAGAAGAAAGACGGCCCTTCCAAAAAGGTCAACCGCAGCGTCGAGGTGGCGTATTTAAGGATCTCGTCGCCGAAAAGATGGCCGTATTTGTCGTTGTATTTCTTAAAGCGATCGATGTCGATCAGGGCGAGGGAAAACGGTTTGCCTTGCGCCGTGGAATCTGCCATCAGCTGCCGCAGATATGGTTCCAAGGCGTCTCTCTGGTAAAATCCGGTGAGGATATCTCTTGGGGCCTGGTCCAGCATGATCTGTCTGTTCGCTTCTTATCCGCGAAGACCGGGGTCCAGCTGTGTTGCGGTATCTGGAGCCCCACGGGTATAACCCGTAGGTCCTTTCCTGTCCGCCCCGGTGGGGCGACGTCCCGAACCGCCATGGTTATGCTAGCGGCCAAAGCCGCAGGCATTACCTATCCACGGGCGTAGCCTCGCCCGCCCAAAGCGGGCAGGGAATTCCGGCCAAGGGATTAAATTCGGGCGAAGAAGGGCCATGGGGGGCGTCACGGCCGGCCGCGCACGCCACGCGCCGGGCATAGACACACTACGCGAGGGAAGTCCCGGAATACCGGGTTCTTCTTGAGTTCTCCTGCGTTACCAGGTATGGTCTCTGACCCACTGGTCGGCGTTCTTGATGTCCCGGCCCATGCCCTTGACCGTTTCGCAGCCCAGGCAGAATAACATCAAAAACAACGCGCATACCAAAGGGACCAGCCTGAAAGCTCTTCGCGTCTTCATACGGATTTGTCCCGTTAGAGATAGGTCCCGTTAAGAATCACGATTTCTAACGGGATAGGTCGCCCCGGGGCGACCGCTTGTTTTCTGCAAACCCGACGGAACAACTTTCGCTTCCATCAACGTCAGGTGATAGATATTTACGGTTATCCGTTATCTCTAACGGGATTTGTTTTTGTAGAGCTGTATCGCGCGCTCTATCCTCTCCAATGTCCTGTCACGGCCGAGGGTCGCGATCATTTCGAACATACCCGGCCCGACGGTCTTGCCGGAAAGCGCCACGCGCAGAGGATGGATCAACTGCTTGGTCGACAACCCCATCTCTGCCGCCGTCCGCCGGAAATCCTCTTCAATGCGTGATGGGCTGAAATCAGGCGATTGGGCGAACCGCGACCGCAAAGCCCCGAAGGCGGCACTCATGTCTTGGGCAAAAAACTTTTCAGCGGCCGCGGGATCCATGGTGATATCTCTGACAAAGAAAAAAGCCGTGGCATCGCTCAACTCCGCAAGCGTCGACGCCCGTTCTTTGAATAATTGTAATACATCCTCTAAATATTTTCCATCAAAATTGTTGCCGGAAATCAGGTTACGTTCTTTCAAGAACGGCTTGACGAGCTCGGCCAGCTCTTCAATGGGGCAGCTCTTGATATATTGGCTATTGAGCCACAGGAGCTTGTTCATGTCAAATGTCGCGGCGGTCTTATTGGCGTCCTGAATATCAAATTTCGCAATCGCGTCCTTGAGCGCAATGATCTCCTGGTTGTTGCCGGGAGACCAACCCAGAAGCATGAGATAATTCACCAGGGCCCCCGAAAGAAACCCCATGGACCTGTATTCGCTGATGGCGGTGGCGCCTGCGCGTTTGGACATGCGGCCGCCTCCAGCGCCCAGGATCATGGGGATATGGGCGAACTTCGGCAAAGGATACCCTAAAGCTTCATAGAGCGCGACCTGTTTGGGCGTATTGGAGATGTGGTCGTCTCCGCGGATGATATGCGTGATCTGCATGGCGGCGTCGTCCACGACGCAGGCGAAATTGTAGGTGGGCGACTGGTCGGACTTGATCAGGACCTGGTCCTTGATGAGCCCCGTGTCGAATGTGATCTTGCCGTGGATCATGTCGTCGATCTCAAGCGTCTTTGGGGGCATCCGGAAGATCACCGCCCCAGAACCGTCTTCGGCCTTGTAGGCGAGGCCGGCATCCAGCAGCTTTTGGGCCACCTGGCGGTAGATCTCGAAGCGCTGGCTCTGGTAATGCAGCTCATCCCAATCGAGACCCAGCCATTTGAGGGAGAAAAGGATCTCTTCGAGATATTCTTTTTTTGACCGCGCCTGATCGGTATCCTCGATGCGCAGGACAAAAGACCCTCCTTGCGCTCGGGCATAAAGCCAGTTAAACAAACAAGTCCGCGCCCCGCCGATGTGCAAGTATCCCGTCGGACTCGGTGCAAATCTTACACGCATGACAATCGCTCCGTTCGTTAAGACGCATTCGTCCCGCCAGAGAACTTTGTTTTCTAACGGGATTTGTTTAGTTTTTGTGCAAAGAAAAAGCCCTCTTCCAAGGCCTTCTTGTTGATCGCGACTAAATTCGGCCTGTGCGCCAGGACCTCCTCGATGGATTTCTCCATCGTCGAGAGGGCAATGATCTTTTTGAGCCCCAAATAAACGCCGATGGCGATCGTGTTGGCCACTTTTTCCAGGCCCAGGTCAATGGCCATCTGTGTCAGAGGGGCATTGACCACCCGCAGGCGCCTGGATGTGCCGAGGCATTGCGCCAGCGTCGCATTGACCAAAAAAAGCCCGCCGGGCCTCAAGGCCGTGCGGAAACGTTTCAGGGACGGGTCGTTCATGGCGATCAAGGAATCCGCCTTTTCAAACAAAGGAGAAGCGATGGGCCCGTCTGACAACGCCACCATGCAGTGGGCCGTGCCGCCGCGGACTTCCGCGCCGTATGACGGCAGCCAGGTCGCGCTCTTGCCTTCCCTCAGGGCCGACATGGCAAGGATCTTGCCCATCGCCATGATACCCTGCCCTCCAAAACCCGCGCAAATGATCTTTTCTGTCATGACCTCACCGCAAACACGCCTATTTAAGCTTTCCCAGCGGGAAATATTTTACCATCTCTTCGGAAATCCACCGCGCTGCATCCGCCGGGCTCTTGTCCCAGTATGTCGGACACATGGACAGGACTTCGACAATAGAAAACCCTTTGTGTTCCATTTGGTTCATGAAAGCGTCTTTGATCGCCCGGCGGGTGTTGAGAACCTCTTTGGGCGAGCTGACCGCGGTCCTCTCGACGGACACCACACCGCTCAAGAGCGCCAGCATCTCCGATATCTTCAGGGGATAACCCTCTGTCGCAGCCTGGCGGCCCCGCGGCGTTGTGGCCGTCTTCTGATCCAAGAGCGTCGTCGGCGCCATCTGCCCGCCTGTCATGCCGTATACAGCGTTATTGACAAAAACAACTGTCAGATTCTCTCCGCGGTTCGCCGCATGGATCGTCTCCGCCGTCCCGATGGCAGCCAAATCGCCATCCCCCTGATACGTGAAGATGATCTTGTCGGGCTGCACGCGTTTGAGACCCGTCGCCACGGCCAAAGCCCTGCCGTGCGCCGCCTCCGCGCAATCAATGTCCCAATAATCGTAGGCCACGACCGCACACCCGACAGGCGCCACCGCAATGGTGGAATTCCGGATGCCCAGCTCGTCGATGACCTCTGCCACGAGGCGGTGCAGAATGCCGTGGCCGCAGCCGGGGCAATAATGTGTCACGACATCGGTCAATGTCTGTGGTCTGGAGTAATTTTTCCCCATGTTAACAACGTCCTTTTTTCTTCAAAGGCGCCGACAGGCATTTAAGGATCTCCCGTTCGATCTGGGATTCCGTCGGGACGCCGCCGCCGGACCGGCCGTAAAAAGAAACGGCAGTGCGGCCCTCGACGCTCAAGCGGACATCTTCGACCATCTGGCCATAGGACATCTCGACAACAAGGAATTTTTTGACGCGACGGCTGAGGTCTGCCAGACGTTTTGACGGAAACGGCCAAAGCGTGACAGGCCTGAACAAACCGACCCGGCGGCCCTTCGCACGCAGGCGCCGGACAACGGCCTCAGCAATGCGCGCCACAGAGCCGTAGGCGACTACCGCCATCGTGGCATCCTCCATGAATGTCTCGGCGTAACGGACTTCCCGCGCGGCGACCCGGCGGTACTTTTTCTGCAAGACAAGATTGTTCTTCTCGACATCGGGCCGCTTCATGAAGAGCGACCGGACGACATTCGGCTTGCGGTCCCTGGCGCCGGTCAAGGCCCATGGTTTTTCGACGGCAGCCGGCGGAGCCAGCTCCTCGTCAAATGTCAAACCCTCCATCATCTGGCCAAGCAAGCCGTCGCTCAGGACCATGACCGCGATACGATAACGATCCGCCAGCTCAAAACTCAATCGGGTCAGGTCAAAAGACTCCTGCACGCTGGCCGGCGCCAGGACGATCATACGATAATCGCCGTGGCCGCCGCCTTTGGTTGCCTGGAAATAATCCGACTGCGCCGGCCAGATGTTTCCCAACCCCGGGCCAGCGCGCATGACGTTGATGATCACGGCAGGCAATTGGGCCCCGGCAATATAAGAAATCCCTTCCTGCTTAAGACTGATGCCCGGCGACGAGGAGCTTGTCATGACGCGCGCGCCGGCGGCAGACGCCCCATAAATCATATTGATAGCAGCGAGCTCCGATTCCGACTGGATAAAGATGCCGCCGCGCTGAGGCAGCTGGTCCGCCATGTAAGCGGTCAATTCATTTTGGGGGGTGATGGGGTAACCCGCATAAAATCTCAGGCCGGCGCGGATCGCCGCCTCCCCTATCGCTTCGTTGCCGGAACACAGGATCGTCTTTTTCATCCTATCCCTCTATCTCGATGCAGGCATCCGGGCACATCACAAAACACATGCCGCAGCCCGTGCAGTTGGCCGGGTCGATGACGACGGCCGGAAAGACGCCGGCCTCGTTTAAAGTCTCGTCGAGCTTCAGATTTTTCCTGGGGCACCAGACGATACAAAGCTGACAGCTCTTGCACCTTTGCCTGTTGATCTTCACTTTAGCCATAACCGCTATCTCCCCAGGGCTTCCCGGACTGCCGCCGCAATGCCTTCCGCACAGAGCCCGTATTGCTTCAAAAGGTCCTTGCGCTTGCCGAATGTGATGAAGGACGCAGGCAAACCCAGACATTTCACTTTCTTGGCGGACGTGAAGAGACGGCCATCGGCGCGCAAGGCTTCCAGAACACCGCTGCCGAAACCTCCAGTCATAACACCCTCCTCGACAGTCACAAGGGCTTCTGTCGCGTCATAAAGCTTCAGGACAAGCCCTTCGTCGATGGGTTTGGCAAAACGAGCGTTGACAAGCGTCACGCGGATGCCTTCTTTCGAAAGAATGTCCGCGGCATCCACGGCCGCATCGACCATGCTGCCCAAGGCCAGGATAGCGGCCACCCCGCCGTCCAAGAGGATCTCCGCCCGGCCCTGACGGACAGGGGCCACAGCAAAATTTTCCCTCCGGCAAGGCGCTGCCCCTCTCGGGTAACGGATCGCCACCGGCGTCGGACATTCAGAGGCAAACGCCAGCATCGCTTCCAGGTCTTCCTTGTCCGCCGGCGCCATGACCGTCATGTTGGGCAGGTGCCTCAAGTAGCTGATATCGAAGATGCCGTGATGCGTCGGGCCGTCTTCGCCGACGATTCCCGCCCTGTCGAGACACAAAACCACGCCAAGATTCTGAAGACATACTTCCTCCGCTATCTGGTCGTAAGCCCTCTGCAGGAATGTCGAGTAGACCGCGACATAAGGCTTGAGGCCGGCCCGGGCCAGCCCTGCGGCAAACCCCACGGCATGCTGCTCGGCGATCCCGACGTCGAAAAACCGCTCCGGGAAAACCTTGGCAAAAGACGTCAGCCCCGTGCCTTCAGGCATGGCGGCGGTGATCGCCGCGATCTTTTTGTCTTTTTGCGCCAACGCCTGGAGCGCGGCGCTGAAGACATCCGTAAAACTCGCCCGGGGCTTCTCCTCCTGCGCGGTCACCTCGCCGGAAGCGATGTCAAAACAAGTCGTCCCGTGGAAACGGACAGGCTGGTTTTCAGCCGGGGCGAACCCCTTGCCTTTTTTGGTGATGACATGCAAAAGAAGCGGTCCCTTGAGATGGGAGATATTCTGAAGGGTGTCGATCAAAAGGGTCGTATTGTGCCCGTCGAGCGGGCCGAAATACTTAAACCCCATCTCTTCAAAAAAGATTCCGGGAACGATGAGGCCTTTGAGCAGTTCTTCAAATTTGTCGGCGAGCTTCTGGAGCCTCGGGCCGATCCGGCCGAGGCGCTGTTTTAAAAATGCGTCGCGCGCGTCCTTGAAACGGTTATAGATGGGCTTGGAGATGATCTTGTTGAGATACGTGCTCAAGGCGCCCACGCTGGGGGCGATCGCCATATCGTTGGAATTGAGGATGACGAACATGTCTTTGCCGAGATGGCCGGCGTGGTTAAGGGCCTCAAAACACATGCCTCCTGTCAGGGCGCCGTCTCCGACGATCGCGACCACCTTCTCGTGCGTCTCCCGCAGGTCGCGCGCGGCGGCGCAGCCGAACGCCAGGGAAACGGCCGTCGAGCTGTGCCCGGTGGTGAACGGGTCGTAAACGGATTCCGTCCTGCAGGGAAAACCGCTCAGGCCATCCTTTTGCCTGAGGGTATCGAAACGCCCGTTGCGTCCCGTCAGGATCTTGTGCGCATAGGCCTGGTGGCCGACATCCCAGATGATGATGTCCTCGGGCGCTTGAAAACAATAATGGACGGCGATGGCCAACTCGACGGCGCCGAGGCTCGACGCCAAGTGTCCGCCGGTTTTGGAGACGACGCCGATGATGCGGCTGCGGATTTCCGCAGCCAGCTCCGGCAGCTTGTCCCGGGGGACGTTCTTTAAATCTTGCGGTGAACGAATAGTTTCCAAAAGCATGGGGCCTTAGGCTTTCTCTTCGAACGGCTTGATCTTGAGCTTGCCGTCTTTTGTCTTGGCAACGACCTCAATTTTCTTCCTCATACCGTCTAAGGTCTTGAGGCAATGGTCGGCCAGCTTGACGCCTTCCTCAAATTTTTCAATGGACTTTTCCAAAGAAATCTTTTCGGAATGAAGGTCGTCAATGATCTTCTCCAGCTTCTTGAGGCTCTCTTCGAATCCCATAGCACCCTCGACGTGTTATTGTTCCATGCTTATGCAAGGATCTCTTCCACACGACTCAGGAACTCCCCTTTTGCGAGCCGCGTCTTCAACCGATCTCCTGTCTTCAATTGGCCTGTATGCCGTATGGCCGTGCGGCCGTCCTCGGCCATCGTCACGCTATATCCCCGCCTCAAAATGGCCAGGGGATTGAGCGCCTCCAGCTCGCGGCAAAAACCATCGACCTCGAGCCGCTTTTCCTCAAATCTGTTCTGCAGGGCGCGCCGCATCTCCTCGCAAAGATCGTCGATGTGCTGGCTCTGCTGGGGCACGACGTCGACGAGGCTGCGCCAGAGGTGTTTCACCAGCTGATCAATGTGCTCCCGCAGTTCCGTCTCGGCGGGCATCACCATCTCTGCCGCTGCTGAAGGCGTCGGCGCCCTTTTGTCGGCCACGAAATCGGCAATCGTATAATCCGTCTCATGGCCGACGGCCGAAACCACAGGAATGCCGGAGGCGGCGATGGCGCGCGCAAGCCGTTCTTCGTTAAAGCTCCAAAGGTCTTCGAGGCTCCCGCCGCCGCGCGCCAAAATGATTACATCCGGCTGACCCCATGCGTTGAATTCCTCAACGGCCCGGGCGATCTCTTCGGCCGAGCCCTCCCCCTGCACGCGCACAGGGTTGATGACAACGTGGGCCCGCGGAAAACGCCTCTCCAAAACCTGAAGGATATCGCGAATAACCGCGCCTGTCGGCGACGTGACAACGCCGATCGTCTCTGGCAGAAAAGGCAGGGGCTTTTTGCGCGCCTCGTCGAACAAACCCTCCTGGGCAAGCCTGGCCTTCAGTTGTTCAAAGGCCGTCTGCAAGGCGCCCGCCCCCTTGGGCTGCACGGTGTCGACATAAAGCTGGTACTGGCCGTCGCGTCCGTAAACGCCTATGCGGCCCGACGCGACCACGTGCAGGCCGTCTGCGAGGGCGAATTTCAAGCGCACGGCCGCATGGCGGAACAAAACGCAGCGCAAGGTGCTCTGCGCGTCCTTCAGGCTGAAATAGCTGTGGCCCGAACCGGGAGAGCGCAGATTTGAAACCTCCCCCTCCACCCATACATCCTGGAAAATATTCTCCAGGACTTCTTTCAAATCATGCGTCAGTTCACTGATCGTCAGGATCTTGGGCATCTTCGGTCCTGGGGGCAAAATGTTCCTGAATGCGCTCGATGCGCACGGCCTTACCCGTGGCCGCGTCGATCTCGATGACGGCACCGTGCAGTTGGATGTCGCCTGCGCCCAGCTCAAATCTCGTCGGCATCCCTGTGAGAAAACGCTCAATGATCTTGTCTTTGCTGCGGCCGATGACCGAATCATACGGTCCGGTCATCCCGGCGTCCGTGAGATACGCTGTGCCGCGGGGCAGGATTTTTTCGTCGGCCGTCTGGATATGCGTATGCGTGCCCAGGACCGCCGAGACCTCTCCGTCCAGAAACCAGCCCATAGCGACCTTTTCCGACGTCGCCTCCGCATGTAAATCAACGATGATCACAGGCGTCTCTTTCCGGAGAGCCTTGATCTCTTCCTGGATGATGCGGAAAGGCGATTCCACCATCGCGTCGATAAAAACGCGGCCCAAAAGACAGACGACGCCCACCTTGGCGCCGGCCTCGGTCTTGAAAACCGTGCTGCCGTGCCCCGGCGTCATCTTGGGAAAATTCAGCGGCCGCAGGATATTGGTCTGGGTATGCAAGAGATCCACGATCTCGGGCCGGCGCCAGACATGATCGCCCGACGTCAGGACATCGCAGCCCGACTGGAACAGGTCGCGCGCGACGCGCTGCGTGATGCCGGAGCCGCCGGCGGCGTTCTCGGCGTTGGCGATGACCACGTCGATGCCGCGGGCCTTGCGCAAGCCGGGCAGGAGCCCTTTGACCGCCGTGCGGCCCGGCGAACCGACAATGTCGCCAATAAAGAGAATCTTCATTTGAAAATTATATATATTTGTTGAGTTTCTTGGGTTTCTTAAGTTCTTTGGGTCTGACTCTACAAACTCAATAAACTTTAGTTATTTTGCGTATTCGATCGCGCGCGTTTCGCGGATCACTGTGACCTTGATCTGTCCCGGATATTCCATGCCTTCCTCAATCTTCTTGCGGATGTCGCGCGCCAGGACCGTAGCGTCGGTATCGTTGATCTTTTCCGGCTGCACGATGACGCGGATCTCGCGCCCCGCCTGGATCGCAAAAGACTTCTCAACGCCCTTGAAGACATTGGCGATGGATTCCAGCTTTTCCAGGCGCTTGACGTAGGTCTCCAGCGTCTCGCGCCGCGCGCCCGGACGGGCCGCGCTGATGGCGTCGGCGGCGGCGGCCAGGACACCGTAGAGGCTGGTCTTCTCGACCTCTTCGTGGTGCGCCTCGATGCCCTGCACGACGATATCCGTCTCGCCGAACTTGCGCGCCATCTCGGCGCCGAGCTTGGCGTGCGTGCCTTCGACCTGCTGATCCAGTGCCTTGCCGATATCATGCAGGATGCCGATGCGTCGGGCGACCTTGGAATCAAGGTCCAGCTCGTCGGCCATGACGCCCATGAGAAGCGCCACTTCCTTGGAATGTTGCAGGGCGTTCTGCCCGAAACTCGTCCGGTATTTCAGGCGGCCGATCATCTTGACCAGCTCCGGATGGACGCCGTGCACCCCGATATCAAAAAGGACTTTTTCACCCTCTTCCTTGATCTTGACCTCCATCTCCTTCTTGACCTTCTCGACCACCTCTTCGATGCGGCCCGGATGGATTCGGCCGTCGGAGATGAGGCGTTCCAGCGAGATCCTGGCGACCTCGCGGCGCACGGGGTCAAACCCCGACAGCATGACCGCTTCCGGTGTATCGTCGATGATCACATCGATGCCCGTCGCCATCTCAAAGGCGCGGATATTGCGGCCTTCCCGGCCGATGATCCGCCCTTTCATTTCATCGGAAGGCAAAGACACAAGGCTTACGGTGGACTCCACGGCGTGCTCGACCGCACAGCGCTGGATCGCATGCGCAACGATCTCGCCGGCCTTCTTGTCGGCCGTTTCCCTGATCTCGTCTTCCGCCTTCTTGATAAGGACGGCCTTCTCCCTGTTAAGCTCCCCGTCGAGGCGGGACAACAAAAGCACCTTCGCCTCTTCGGGAGACATATTGGAAATCTTGTGCAACCTCTCTTTTTCCTCGGCCAGGAGCTTGTTCAATTCGTCTTCCTTGGCCCTGAGCGCCCCCTCCTGGTTTTTGATCTGGTGCGTCTTATCGTCGAGCTCCCGCTCCTTCTTCTCCAAAAGATCCACGCGGCGCTCGAGATTCGTCTCGCGAAGCGCCATGCGTTTCTCAAGGGTTGCAATTTCTTCGCGGCGTTCCTTGGTCTCTTTTTCAAAATCCTGCCGCATCCGCAAAAGCTGGTCTTTGGCATTCAGGTCGGCTTCCTTGCGGATCGTCTCCACCTCTTTTTTGGCGCCGTCGATGATCGCCTTCGCCTCGAGGTGGGCGTTTTTTATTTTTTGCTCTCCCATCGCCCGGCGAAGGATAAAATACAGAAAAACGAGGACCGAACCTGCGACGAGAAAAACAGCTGCCATGACGAATACGTTATTTCCTGTGGACATTGCTTGCCCCTCCTATCACGAACCCGCTTTGACAAACATGCACGCGGGATTGTCGGGCCGGGATTCATGATGTCCGGCACCTCAAGTTAAGCAAAAAGGACCGTCGTGACGGAAAGATCGTGAGGCTCGAGAGGCGGGAAATCCTCGAGGATCTGAAAAGCGAAGGCAAGACCGACAGTCGGCACGTCCTTGGGAAGACGGCTCAGGAACCTATCGTAATATCCGTGGCCCCGGCCCAGCCGGTTGCCCGCCTTGTCAAAGGCCAAGCCCGGCACGATCACCAGGTCAATATCGTTCAACCCAACAGGTCGGATATATTCTTCTTTGGGGTGGCAGATGCCGAACGGACCGCCCGTCAATTCGGTATCGTAATCCACGAGGAGGGACGGCACGATATCGCGCGTCTCTTTGCGGATCACGGGCACTGCGACCCTTTTGCCTTGCTTCATGGAATCTCTGATCATGCTCACGGTGTCTACTTCTCCGTCGAGAGAAAGATAAAACAGGACCGTCTTTGCTTTTAAGTAGTTCTTCAGCGAAAAAAGCTTTTTGGCGATTTCCGCACTCTTCCTAAACCTGTCTTCCTCCTTATGGCTTTTCAGCTTTTTTAAAAGTTCCAGCCGTATTCTTTTCTTTTTTTCCTGGATCATTAATTTTGCCTTCAACAGGTGGTCTTCCTTACAAAATTAGGCCCTTCGCTTACTTGGAATTGCGAAGGCCTACCCCCTTGTGGGGTTAACTCCGTAGCTTGCGCAGGAAATTTTTGCCGGATGGCCGTCCTGGCCGGCTGCGCCAGGCCGATGGCCTACCCTGGAAAAATTTACAAGCGCTTAAGCAAGGAGTCGCCCCCTAGCTCTTGCCCTGCCTCTTGCGGTAATCTTCGATGGCGGCGCGCAGGGCTTCCTCCGCCAGAACAGAACAATGCATCTTGACCTTTGGCAAACCGCCGAGGGCTTCAGCCACGGCCTTGTTGGAGATCTGCAGGGCTTCGTCAAGCGTCTTGCCCTTCACCAGGTCCGTCACCATGGAACTGGTCGCAATCGCAGCGCCGCAGCCAAAGGTCTTGAACCTCGCATCGACGATCCGGCCGTCCTGGACCTTGATGTACAGGCGCATAATGTCTCCGCACACGGGATTGCCGACATTGCCGATACCGTTGGCGTCCGGCAACTCCCCGACATTGTGCGGGTTGAGGAAGTGTTCCATCACCTTTTCACTATATTGAGTATTGTCCATGGCTTATCCGGGGCGTATTTTATTAAAGTAACACATCCGCCGCCGGCTGTCAAATCCTGCCGTGCACCACGCCGGGACAGGCCGGGGGAGTCTATCGCGGCGGCTTTTTTAGACACAGACGTCCTTGGCCGGCTTGAGGGATTTCCTGTAGTCTCTCGGTCCCATGGTTTTTTTCATAACATCCAGCCTGCCTTTGGTTTTGAGCTGTTCATAAATCAAAACCCAGGCGCAATCACGATCGCGGTCGACTTCGCACTTGCCTTTAATTGAGCCCCCGCAAGGGCCGTTTCTCAAAGACTTGCTGCAGCGCGTGACCGGACATATCCCACCCGTCAGGTCGAGAACGCATTCGCCGCAGGTGCTGCAGACTTCCCGGAAAGATCCATCGGGATTGACAAGCGCCGCAAAGAGGCTGTCACACCCCGGAAAAACATCCAAGCCAAGCCGATCGTTGTCCTTCGTGCACTGGACGCCTGAACCGCATGCCAAAACTAAAATCGCATCGCTCGCCTTCAGGGCGGCCCTGTTTTTGGCAAAAGCGGTCTTGGCCTGGGCGGCCACGCATGCCGTCTCTGGGACGACAAAACCCGTGACCTCCTTGCCATGGGCCTTCAAGACGTCCGCCATGACCTTCACATCAGGCTCACCGCCCGTCTTGCATGCCGCGGCACAGTCGCCGCAGCCGACGATGAAAATGCGTTTTTTCCCGGCGAGGGCTTTCAGGACCTCTTCCTCTTTTTTCCGTCTGGTGACAATCATGGCCTCTCCTAAAATGCCAAATTCATAATGTCAAAAACTTTTTAAATTCCGTCATTAAGACATTGGGGCTTTATTCGTCATTGGGATTTCGGCATTAGACATTTCTTTTTTAAGCTATCCCCGAATCCCTGGATTTTAGTGAACCTTGGGGCTTGCCTGCCTGCCGGACAGGCAGGGAATTTTCGCCTTCTCTTCGCAGATTCTCAAGGCGTTCTTTGATCTTTTTCTCGTAGCCCGTGTCCTGAGGTTCATAGAACCTGATTTTTCTGACCATATACTCCTGCCGAACGTAGTGTTTCGGATAGTCGTGCGGATATTTATAGCCCTGGCCGCGGGCAAGCTTGCCGGCCCCGGAATAATTCGCATCGCGCAGGTGCGCCGGCACGGGCTGGACCGGCCTTGAGGCGACTTCCTTAAGGGCTTTCTCGATCCCCAGATAGGCGGCGTTGGACTTAGGCGCGCACGCGACATACACGGCGGCCTGCGCCAAAGGGATCCGCGCTTCCGGCATGCCGATAAATTCGCAGACGCCGAATGCCGCCTCGGCCAGGACAAGCGCCTGTGGATCGGCGTTCCCCACATCCTCGGCCGCGCAAATACAGATCCGCCGCGCGATAAACCTCGGGTCTTCCCCGCCGTAAATCATCTTGGCCAGCCAGTAAAGCGCCGCATCGGGATCAGAGCCGCGCATCGATTTGATAAACGCCGAAATAGTGTCGTAATGCTCGTCCTCGCCGCGGTCATAGAGAATCGACTTTTTTTGGACGGACTCTTCGGCATCCTTGAGCGTGAACGTCATGCCCCTGGGTCCGGCATGACGTTTGCTTTTGATGCCGATCTCCAAAGCGTTCAACGCCCGCCGCGCGTCTCCGCCGGCGATGTCCGCCAAAAACTCAAGCGCCTGCGGATCGGCCTTGACGCGAAAAAGCCCCAATCCCCGCCGGGGATCGCACAGAGCGCGATCCATGATCTTTAAAAGGTCGTCTTTTGTCAACGACTTAAACTCAAAAATAAGCGAACGGGAAACCAGGGGCGTCGTGAGGGCGAAAAACGGATTCTGCACGGTCGCGCCGATCAAGGTCACGCTGCCGTCCTCGATATCCGGCATGAGGACGTCCTGCTGGGACTTGCTGAAACGGTGTATCTCGTCGACAAAAAGAATCGTCTTCTGGCCGCTGGCCTGGCGGCGCAGCTTGGCCTGCTTGATGACGCGCCGCAATTCCTCAACGTTGGAAGCGACGGCATTGAGTTGATCGAAATGAGCGTGCGTGACCTGGGCGATGCAGCGGGCCAGCGTCGTCTTTCCCGTCCCCGGCGGCCCGAAGAAGATCGCAGAAGAAAGGCTGTCGGCCTCAATGGCCTTCTTTAAAAGAGAGCCGGGGCCCAGGATGTGCTCCTGACCGACAAATTCCTCAAGGCTTTCAGGCCGCATGCGGCTGGGCAAGGGCTCGTGAGGCAAAGGTTCGTTTGTTGGGACGCCGGAATTCGCTTTAAAGAAAAGGTCGGAGGTCGTGGTGGGATTCTTCTGTTTCTTAGGCATATCTATGTCAATCTTAAACGGCGAAGAGGCTATCTGTGTAATCTGTCTTTCAATCTGTGCCATCACGGCCGAAGGCCGCCCGACAACCGTGCTGAAATCTTCCAGATTTCAGCGGTCGGCCCTTCGGGCAGTTTTTTGGATGCGGACCGCCTCCAAAAAACTGGGTTTTTCGCAGACGCCTCACCTTCGCCGAGGCTACGACTTGCGTCATCTTCAGATGACGCAAGTCGTCGGCTCAAAAAAAATCCCCGCATTTGCCGTCAGCTAGGTGGTCTGAACCCAACGTTCAGGTGGGTGTCCTCAGAAGCGGCCCACAGGCACGCCTGAATATGGACTCCCGTGTGATTGGTGTTGGTTCAACAATCATCAATCGCCGACGAGCACCGCAGGGATTTATTATCCCATATCTTTCGCATCTATGATTATACCATAGAGCCGGCCGGGCTTCAACCCCCCCGGCTTCGCTTTCGGCGAAATAATCCTTTTTTACGACGGGTCTAAACCCGCCTCAGCGCAACGTCAGAGAAAGCTCGCCTGTCAGGCCGTCCAGGACGGATTGATGGACAGGGTTGATCTCGGCATCCGTCAGCGTCCGGTCATCACAGCCGTATTCCAGGGAAATCGTCAATGCGGCGCTGGCACGCGGCAATTCCTTCCCCTGATAAAGATCCGCCAGACAGACGCGGCGCAAAAACCCTTCGGCTTTCTTGCGGATCAGGCTCTCAATCCGGCCGTAGCGGACGCCGGGGCCGGCCAAGACGCTGATGTCGCGCAAGATCGACGGCGTCTGCGCCAAAGGCTTAAACAGTTTCCTGAAATACGCCAGAGACGCCAGCGCCGCGATATCCACCTCTGCCAGATAAATGTCTTTTTTGGCTTTGATGCCCCAGTTGCGTCGCACGGTTTCCGCGACCTTCCCGAAGCAAGCCACGGTCTTTTGTCCGACGACAAAATGGCCGCCTGTCTGCGGCTCAAAATAAGCGCGAGAGGCATTTTCTAAAGCTGGGGATCCGGCCCCGGAAATCCTGATGACATCCTCCACGATACCCTTAAGATCGTAGAGACTGTAGCGCTGTGATTCCTTGCTCCAGGCCGAGCGCCGGTTGCCGCACAGCAAAACACCGAGACTCACCGTCTCCCGATGCCCCTCAAAGACGCTGGCGGACTCAAAAATCTCGAAATCAACATTCCCCTTGTTCAAGTTGGACGCCGCGCACGCCAACAAGCTGGGAACGAGCGTCGAACGCAAGAGCGAACAGTCCTGGCTTAAGGGATTCTCCAGACACAGCGCATCTTTTGCAATCTCCAAAGACGTTTTCTTGTAGTCCTCCGGGCTGCCCAGACTGTAAGTGATGACCTCTTTGAGCCCCATGCGCACCAGCTGTTCTTTGACAAGAGCCTCCAGGCGCCATACAGCGGGCTTCTCCATGGCAAAAGGCCTGATCGATGGATGCGTGAGAGGGATCTTGTCGTAACCGTAGATACGGGCGATCTCTTCGGTGATATCCTCCTTGCTTTTGACATCCCGGCGGAATCCCGGCACCTCAATCGCAAGCTTGCCGCGGCCGGCGCGGCGCACACCGAACCCGAGATGCCCCAGGATCCGGACGGCCTCGTTGTCCTTAATATCCAGGCTTAGGATCTCCCGCGCGTCCCGGATATCATAAGAAATCTTCTGGAAAACCCCGGCCCTGGCGCTGCCTGATTGCTTGACAGCGACAAACGTTCCCGAGCAAAGCTCGCAGAGCATCTGGACAGCCCTCTCCGCCGCCAGCCGCACCGTCGGAATATCGACGCCGCGCTCAAAACGATAGGAGGAATCCGTCGCAACACCCAAAAGGCGCGCGCCGCGCCGGATGAGCACAGGATCGAAAACAGCGCTTTCCAGAAGGATATCCCTGGTGGCGCTGGAAACCTCGCTCTCCTTGCCGCCCATGATACCGGCCGCGGCCAACGCATGATGGCGATCGGCGATCACCAGGACCTGCGGGGTCAGTTTCTTTGTGGTGCCGTCGATCAGGGAAAGCTCTTCCTTGTCTCCGGCCCGGCGCACGACAATAGAGGCGCCCTGGATCTTTGCAAAATCAAAAGCGTGCAAAGGCTGGCCGTATTCCAACAGGCAATAATTCGTGATATCGACGACATTGTTGACGCTGCGCAGACCCAGCGTCTCCAGCCGCTTGCGCAGCCACTCCGGAGACGGCCCTACCTTGACTTGGCGGACAAGGGCGCCGTAATAAAGACGACAGTCGGCCTCATCCTTGATCTCGATGGAAAAATCGTCTGTCTTGGAAGGCCCTTTGATCGCCTTGTGCGGCATCAGCCGCATCTTTGTTTCCAGAAGCGCCGCCACCTCACGCGCGATGCCGCGCACAGAAAGCCAGTCGGGACGGTTGGACGTCACCTCGATGTCATAGACCCAGTCTCCGCCGACCTGATCAAGAGAGGCCACCGTCAGCCCCGCCATGCTCAAGCGCTCCGAGAGCTTTTCCGGCGGTATCTTGATGTCGACGAATTCTTTGAGCCAGGAATATGTAACTCTCATTAATTTTGCCTATAATTAGGTATTTTCCTTACAAAATTAACTCCGCAGCTTGCGCCGTAAATTTTTCCGGCTCGCCGTGGAAAAATTTACAAGCGTATAAGCAAGGAGTCAACGCTTATTCCTTGATTTTGCCTATAATAGGTTATTTTCCTTACAAAATTAAAACTGTTCCAAAAACCTTATGTCATTCTCAAAAAACAGCCGGATGTCATTGATGCCGTATTTCAGCATGGCCACGCGCTCGACACCCATCCCGAAAGCAAACCCCCGCCACTTCTTTTCGTCGAGGCTGGCGGATTTAAAGACGTGGGGATGGACCATGCCGCACCCCAAAATCTCCAGCCACCCGCTCTTTTTGCAGACGGAGCACCCCCCGCCTTTGCAGGCAAAGCACGAGATGTCCACCTCGGCCGAAGGCTCGGTAAAAGGAAAGAAACTCGGCCGGAAGCGCATGCGGGTGTCGGCGCCGAACATCTCTTTGGCAAAGGCGATCAAGACCCCCTTGAGGTCCGAAAAACGGATGCCTTTGTCGACGGCAATGCCCTCGACCTGATGGAACATAAACGAGTGCGACGCATCCACCGCGTCCGGCCTATAGACCCTGCCGGGGACGACGACCGCCATGGGCGGCGGACAGGTTTTAAGCGCACGGATCTGCGCGGGCGATGTGTGGCTGCGCAGAAGTTTCTTGTCGCGGCCGGAGAAACCCGGCCGCGACGCGTCGAAAGGCCGCAGGTAAAACGTATCGAAGGCGTCGCGCGAAGGATGGTCCAACGGAATATTTAAGGCCTCGAAATTATGGAATTCTGTCTCGGCTTCGGGCCCCTTAAAAACCCCGAAGCCCAAGCGCGAGAAAACCCCGCAAATCTCACCCTCCACCTGGCTCAACAGATGGAGCCTTCCCGACAAAGGGGCCTTGCCGGGAAGCGTGATGTCGACGAAGTCTTTCGCCGCGCCTGCCGCGGCGGCGGCAAGGCCGGTTTCTTTTTCGATAAAAAGCGTCTCGAGGTTCTTTTTAAGCTCGTTGACCCCGGCGCCGAAAGAGCGGCGTTCTTCGGCCGACAGCGTCGGGATCCGGCCCATCAGCTCCTGCACAACGCCTTTGCGCCCCAGGTATTTGATACGCAGGGCGTCGAGCGGTTCCTTCTCCGTGCACGCTTCTATCTGCGCACGCGCTTCTTCAAGAATATGCGCACCGTCAAAAGACATATCAAGACTCCCAACAAAGCAACCAGGATAAGGATTTTTCTGCTGCTCAGGTCTTCGATGATCGGCTGGCCTGGCTCGACGACCAAAAGATCCTGCGCGTGGATATCCAGGCCCCCGCCATGCTCGGGGCAGGCCCTGTGAAAAATGCCGTGCACCCGGATACGGTCGCCGGAACATTTATAGCTGCCTGTATGCTCGATCTTCTCCGCCAACGCCGTCGGCACCCAGACGCCGATGGCATTATCTCCGTCGTAAACATTGATCCATGCGTGGTCGCCGCGCCGCAAGGCCTCGCCGATGATCTCGCCGCCGTAGAGCACGTGGGCGCCGTCGAAAAGCTTGGCCTCGGCGATCAATTCCTGTGAGGAGGCGGCGTGGCACAACCGCCCCATCGCCAGAAAAATCACGACCGCAACCAGATAAAAGCCAAGACAACGCTTCATCACTTCCCCCGGATGCAAGAAACAATAAAACCACCCAGAACAAGCACCGAAACGAATTCAAGGCGGCCCGCCCACATCTGAATGATATATGTCACCTTAAGAACTGCCGGCATGGAGGTCTGCGTGATCCCTGTAGACAGCCCCACATTAGCCGCGGCCGATGTCGATTCAAAAAGAGAATAAAGAAATGGATGGCCGTAAAAACACCCTATGAGCGCGCCGATGAAATACACCATGATATAACCCAGAGTGATCAAACAGACGGAGCGCACGAGCTTGTCTTCCAGGAAAAGATCGCGCAGATGGCGGAATTTCGTCGTGACAACAGCCGCCTCGGACGTCAAAAACCGCTTGATATCTTCCCGGAAGGCCTTTGCGATCACACCTACGCGCAACATCTTTATGCCTCCTGCCGTCGAACAAATGGAACCGCCTAAGGCCATGGCGGCCCAAATGCCGAGAACGGCAAACGGGCTCCATTCTGAAACAAATTGCGGAGAATAAATCGTTGCATAACCTGTGGTCGTATGGGCCGACACGACGTGGTATACTCCTCGACGGACCATCGCTATGCCGTTCCCATAGGTATGTGTCTGCGCCAGGCCCACACAGACAACAACTGCGGCCAAAAACAGGGCTGCCGCAAAAGTCCTCGTCTCGATGTCCTTCCACAATTCCGCCCGTCGGCCCGTCCAGATAAAATAGTGGAGGTTGAAATTGAAAAAACCCCACACCATCGTAATCATGGTCAGGATCTCAAAAATAAAACTCTGATAATAAATGATGTTCTGGGATTGGGGTGCGAATCCGGCCGTATCAAAACCGGCCATGAAAATACAGGCGCCGTGGAAGAAGGCCTCGGGAACCGACATGCCGACGGCCCATATCCCGCAAACAGCAAGCATCAGCGTGCCGACCACAAGATAAAAGAGGCTGACTTTCCAGATAAACTTCGCCGTCTCGATGACATTAGGCATGATCTTCTCGTCTCTGGCTTCTCCAACATAAAGACGAAAGGCACCGGCGCCGCTGCGGACAAGAAATACCAGCGCAACGACAACAATGCCTTGCCCGCCGACGAACGGCCCGAAATGTCTCCAGAAATTCGCGCCATGGGAGATATGATCCAGGTCCTGAACCAAAACGAGCCCCGTCGTGCTCAAACCTGACATCACCTCAAAACATGCATCCAGATACGATGCAAAGTGACCGCTCAAAAACAAGGGAACCGCGCCCAAAAGCATGCAGACAAGCCAAGCGCTTGACGCCACGACCATCCCGTGCATCCACGAAGCCTCTGTCGCTTCGGGGAGATGGGCGAGATTAAGCAGAAAAAAACCGAAACAGAGCGACAAAAGGAAGCCGATGGCAAAATCAACGACGGGAACAAATTCACGGAAGGCAAGACTCACGAGGATCGGCGCAACCATGGTCGCGCCATAGGCCAAAACAATCTTCCCTAAATAATGCGCAATGATGCGCGCATCTTGGATCTGGGGTCTGAGAATCATGGGTAAATGAGAAGAGCGCAAACACCGACCAGAGACGCCCCAAGGATAACGAGAAGAGCATACAGTGTTTCGCTCAACATGCCGAGGATGATATTCGATATCCCTTTGAGTCTGCTCACTTCAGATCTCCGATCAGCGCCTGCAACAACTGCTGTTCGTTCTCAACAAGGGTCAGGGCGATGATATCGTCTCCGGGCGCCAGGACCGTATTGCCTTTAGGGACAACAACCTCGTCCTTGCGGATGATGGAAACAAGGACCGAATCCGGCGGCAGGACGAGCTCGTTCAAATTCTTGTGTATGGCCGGGGAATCGTCGGTAAGGTCGACGCGCACAATGGCGAGCTTGCCGCGCTTGAAGCTCATCAGGTTGACGAAATCCGTGAACGAAACTTCTTCTTCGATCATCTTGGCGATGATCTTGGTCGCGTCGATCGGGACGTCGATGCCGAGTTCGTTGAACGTATGTTCGTTGGCCGGATCGTTCACACGGGCGACGGTGCGCTTGATGCCGAACTTTTCCTTGGCCAGCTGGCAGATGACGAGGTTGTCCTCATCCTCCCCGGTCACGGCCGCAATGACATCGGCACGCTCGATATGCGCCTCTTCCAGGAAACGCGGCTCACAGGCATCGCCGTTGACGACGATCAAATTAAGTGTCTGGGAAAGCTTCTGGCAGACGTCTTTATTTTTTTCAACGACGACGACCGTATGCTTGTCTTCCAAAAGCCTCTGCGCCAGAAAATGCCCGACCTTCCCCGCTCCCGCCACGACAATATACATAAAGATCCTCAATGAACTTGGTATGGTGTTGCTAACGCTTCTCTGCGCTTGAAGAGCAATAGAAAATCGAAAATAGACCGCCATTGAGCTTCTGTTCGTCTATTGTTCTATTATCCATTGCTCAATGGCTCTGTGCGCTGTCCTATTAAAAACTACTTTTGCAGCGCACTACGCCTGATCGGCCCCGAACATCTTTTTGACCTTGTCGATGCTCCCGGTCCTGACAATCCCGTAAATCCTGTCCCCTTTGTCGATATGAGTGTCCGGCAAAGGCATGATGATATCCCTGCCGTGCTGATCGCACATCTTGACAATCGTGCAAACGAGGAATTCATTGGGCAGCGTGATGTCGGAGACGACCTTGCCGGCCATCTTCTCGTCTGCATCCAGCTCGATGACGCCTAGGTCGCCTGTCTCGATCAGGAAGCTCGACAGCCGCTTGTCCATCAGTTTGTCGCGGATCATGGAGGCAAAAAGGACCGTGCCGCTCAAAACCTCCAGACCCAGCGTCTCGTAGATATGGGCCCTGGCCGAATCGTAGACACGGGCAATGACGCGCTTGACCTTGAAAATCTTCTTGGCGACCTGGGACGCCATGATATTGGTGTTATCGCCGTTCGTCAGGCTGCAAAAGGCGTCGGCCCGGTCGATGCCGCTCTGTCTGAGGACATCGAGCTCAAAGCCGTTGCCGACGATGGTCAGGCCGTTGAAAGAAGATCCCAACCTGTTAAAGGCCTCGGGGTTCTTGTCCACCACCACCACATTGTGCCCTTCATCGGACAGGAGCGTGGCCACCTGTGCGCCCACCCGGCCGCATCCCACAATGACGACATACATGTTACACCGCCTTAGAACAAAGGTATCACGAAATCACCAATGACCAAGATACAAATTCCAAACAAATACCAATAACCAATCATCAAACACTTGAAAGTTTGGCTTTTTGAATTTGGTGATTGGTTATTGCGCTCCATCCCATTGAATATCGTATCTATCCTTTGGCTATTTCCACCAGTTTCAAAAACGCCGCGTTATCATTCACCGCCATCTCGGCAATGATCTTGCGGTCCAAGGAAACATTGGCCTTGTGCAGGCCATTGATGAGTCTGGAGTAGGTCGTGCCGGCCTGGCGGCATGCCGCGTTGATCCTGGCGATCCACAGACTCCGGATCTCTCTCTTCTTGGCCCTGCGGTCGCGCGTGGCATAGCTTCTGGCCCTGTCAACGGCCTCCTTGGCCATACGGTAACGCCGGCTGCGGTCTCCTCGGCGCCCCTTGGCCTCTTTCATGATCTTTTTTTTGCGGGCCCGTGAGGCCACGTTCGGTTTCACTCTAGCCATATGGCAACATCCTCCTTATGCGCCTCGCCTCAACGGTGCTGACGAGGGCGGAACGTCTTAAGTGACGTTTGCGCTTGCGTGTTTTTTTTGTCAGAATATGCCCTTTGAACGCCCGGGTCCTTTTCAGCTTCCCCCTGGCCGTCATCTTGACTCTTTTTGCGACGGATTTATTTGTTTTTAACATGCCTTCTCCTTGCTTAAGGTCGGTAGTCGGCAAAAATTCCCAAAACTGTCTACTATCTACTGACTCCTGTCTGCTTTTTTACTTGGGTGCGACGACGATCGTGATGAAGCGTCCCTCGAAGGTCGGCCCGCTTTCGACGACACCGGCCTCCTGTGCATCCGCAACGAAACGGTCCACCACGCGGCGGCCGATCTCTCTATGCGCCATCTCGCGGCCGCGGAACATCAGCGTCACCTTCACCTTATTGCCTTCCTTCAAAAACTCAAGCATATGCTTGAGTTTGATATGATAATCGTGCTCCTCGATGTTCGGCTTGACCCGGATCTCCTTGAGCTGAAAATGCTTCTGGTGCTTCTTGGCCTCTCTCTCTCGTTTTTCCTGCTCGTATTTATACTTGCTGAAATCCATGATACGGCAGACAGGCGGCTTCACCTGCGGCGCCACCTCAACCAAGTCCAGCTCATATTTTGTTGCCAAATCCAGGCCGGTCTTAACGGAAACGATCCCCAACTGCTCGCTGTTCGGCCCGATCACACGTATCTCCGGAGCACGGATCTTCTCATTGACTCTGACGTACTTTTTGATGCAGCACCTCCTTGTTTAGTCCCCGGCCGGGGACGCTGTTGATCAGATGTCCTTGTTTTTAATCTCGGTTTCCATGCGGCCGATAAAATCCTCGACGGACATCGCCCCCAGGTCGCCTTTCTTTTTGGAGCGCACAGAGACGGTATGCCCGGCCGCCTCGCGGCCGCCGACCACCGCCACGTAGGGGACCTTGTTCACTTCGGCGTTGCGGATTTTTTTGTTCAATGTTTCGGACGCGGTGTCGCAGACGGCACGGATGTCTCGGGCCCTCAGCTCCTTCTCGACGGCGCGGGCGTAAGCCTCGTGCTCCGCTTTGACTGGCACGACCACGACCTGGCGCGGAGACAGCCAGAGAGGAAAATTCCCCGCGTAATGCTCGATGAGCGTGCCGATGAAGCGTTCCAGGCTCCCGAAGATCACGCGATGCAGCATGACCGGGCGGGCGTTTTTCCCGTCGGCGCCGACGTAAGCCAGGTCGAACTTCTCCGGAAGGGCAAAGTCGCATTGGATCGTCGCACACTGCCAGAGCCGGCCGATCGCATCTTTCAGCTTGATGTCGATCTTGGGGCCGTAAAAAGCGCCATCGCCCTCGTTGATGTCATAGCCTAGCTTTTTCTCGTCGAGTGACGCGCGCAACGCGTCCGTTGCCCGCTGCCAATCCTCATCCGTCCCGATGGATTTTTGGGGCCTCGTTGAAAGCTCGATATGGAAATCTTTGAAGCCGAACAGCTTCATCGTGTCGAAGACAAAATCCAGCACATCCTTGATCTCCGCCTTGACCTGTTCGGGCAGGCAGAAGATGTGCGCGTCGTCCTGCGTAAAGCTGCGCACGCGCAAAAGACCATGCAATACACCGCTTTTTTCATGGCGATACACCGTCCCCAGCTCGAACAACCGCAGGGGCAGATCGCGGTAACTGCGCGTCTGGGACTTATAGATCAAAATATGGCCCGGGCAATTCATGGGCTTGACGGCATAATCCTGGCCGTCGATCGAGAACCGGTACATGTTCTCGGCGTAATAATCCGCATGACCGGACGTCTTCCATAGGTCCCATTTCAACACATGCGGGGTCACGACCATCTCGTAGCCGCGTCGCACGTGTTCCTGCTTCTCGTATGTCTCTAAAATATTACGTAAGACCGCGCCGGCGGGATGATAAAAAACAAGCCCTGATCCCGCTTCCTCGTGGTAAATATCAAAGAGCCCCAAATCCTTGCCGAGCCTCCTGTGGTCCCGTTTTTTGGCCTCTTCGAGGACCGTCAGGTATTTTTCGAGATCGGCGTCTTTGTCAAAGGCCGTGCCGTAGATCCTCTGGAGCATGGGGTTGGTCTCAATCCCATGCCAATAGGCGCCGGCGATCGATAAAAGCTTAAAGGCCTTGATCTCGGCCGTTCGGGCGACGTGCGGACCGCGGCAGAGATCGACGAAATCCCTGCCTGTGCGGTAAATCGAGACTTTCTCGTCGGGGATGGCGTCGATCAATTCCAGCTTGTAGGTCTCGCCCAGCTTGCTGAAAAGCTCCCGCGCCTCTTTCTTGTTTAACTCCTCGCGGACAAAAGGCAGACCGGCCGCAATGAGCTCCCTCATTTTGGCCTCGATCTTCTCTAAATCCTCTGGAGCAAACGGCTCCTTCTTGTCAAAGTCGTAATAAAATCCATCTTCAATCGAAGGGCCGATGCCCAACTTTACCTCGGGCCAGAGAGACTTGACGGCTGCGGCCATAACGTGCGAACAGGAGTGCCTGAGAATATCTAGGTCCATATTTTCTTTCAATGCTGCGACACAAGCGGCCCTTTCATCTGCACAAATCCACCCGATCAACCTCTAAGATCACTTCACCGTCTTGCGTCATGCCGACACACGTGCCGGCGATATCCACTAAAGCCCCTTCCTTGAGCTGCTGTCTCAAGAGAGCTGCGTCTATTTTTTCCTCGTTCGGGATAATATGCACGGGAAGCGCGGGATCGTTATCGACGCGGCCCTTCGCATAAAATCCCCCAAAAAGGCTGACGTCCTGTATCACAATGTGCTTCCACTCGCCGGCGCCCTCGGACCCTTTCTGATGGTCGAGCCACATACTTTTGCAAAGGAGCCACTGATCTTTGGCGGATGCCGCCGCGGCACTTCCTGGAAGCTGTGGCGGCACCGCAGACTCTTGCCCTTGCCGCGCCTGCGCTACAGCACAGGCCGTCGTCAGAAAAAACAGCAACCAAGAAATCTTGTGTCGCATACCGAAAGTCGGCCCCGGACACGTTTCACTAGAGGTGCTGATCCACCCCGACCGCTTAAGTGGCGTTTCAATCTTTTTGTCAAATCGGTTGTCGAACCGGAATATAAAGTACCGTCTGCGCATCGCAACAAATACACATACCACATTTTAACCCCATCCCTCGCGGCGAATTTTCTTTCAGCTGGCTGCTCGGGACTCATCTTTGCTTCGCAAAGATTCGTGGGCGCGACAGGACTCGAACCTGTGACCCCTTCCATGTCAAGGAAGTACTCTAACCAACTGAGCTACGCGCCCTAATTTTTACCTGCATGCGCAAGTGGTGAGCCTGTCGAACCACGCGCCCGAAATCCACGTTATCAAAAACTGGAAAAGCCTCCTCCAGACCTATCTTACATCTTAATCCCAGGCCCTTCCATTCTAATCTGGTTTGGTGCCGGGAGAGGGACTTGAACCCTCAAGGCCTTGCGGCCGACGGATTTTAAGTCCGTTATGTTTGCCAATTTCATCATCCCGGCGGTACTTTTTTCCTTGTTGCGGTATTTCAATCGACGGCAGCTTGGGACAAAATTTGTTTCACAAATTTCAAAGGCGCGAGTCGGGATTGAACCGACGAATAGAGGTTTTGCAGACCTCCGCCTTAGCCGCTTGGCTATCGCGCCATTATCTTTTTTTGTTCAGGAGGCGCAGGGCCTCGGCCACGATCTCTTGCGGCTCGCACATGCGGCCCACCCCGTCCCGGCCGCAGGCCAAGCGGCCCTCCCGCGGGCCGATGAACGCATAGCCGATCTTCTTAAGTTTTGCGATATTCTCCTGGGTGATCGGATGGCGATACATGCCGTCATTCATCGCCGGCGCCAAAAGGACGGGGGCTTTTGTGGCCATTACGATGCAGCTTAAAAAATCGTCGCAAATTCCCGAAGCAAGCCTGCCGATCACATTGGCCGTGGCTGGCGCAACCAGGACCAAATCAGCCTCGTCGGCGAGCGAAACGTGTTCCACGTCCCAGCGTTCGGGCATATCGAACATGCCGCGATATACCTTGTTGCGCGAGAGCGTCTGCATTGTCAGGGGCGTCACAAATTCTTCGGCCTCGCGCGTCATGACGACGTGGACACACGCGCCTGCGCGGACGAGGACGCTGGCGATCTCCGCCGCCTTGAACGCCGCAATACTGCCTGTCACTCCCAAGACAACGCATTTCGCCTGTTTCATTTCGCCTCAGCCTTAGGTGCCCCCAGTTCGACCTTGTCTTCCGCAATCTCCAGCATCGCCAGCGTCGTGATCTTGGTGTCCTGCGGCGCTTCGACGAGCTTCGATGATCCTTCTGCCAACTCCAGGGCCCTTTTGGAAGCCAGCATCACAAGCTTGAACATACTTCCGTGGCTCTTATCAATAAGACGTTCCAATGGTACGTAGGACATGTTCCTCCTTGTTCTCGACACCCAGGCTTTGTCTTCGGCACCTGCCTGTCCGGCCTAAAGTTTAGCTGCGGCGCTTCTGCGCCACCGGCCCGGCTCACATCTCGCCGGGCG